>NZ_JBXARF010000001.1:379389-962592 GCF_058807955.1 Comamonas sp. GW821-FHT11H03 | reverse complement strand
TGACCCTATAACTTTGGGTAAGCCTGGAAAAAATAAAGACAGAACGCAAGTTCTAGTTATGCCGAAAAGGCGCAATCGAAAAGCTGATTGAAGACTCTATGAATTCGTTGGACTGAAGGTGAACGAGATTAAGAAGTTAATCAAGGCGCCGTCAATCTGACAAAAAGTTTATGCCTGATGACCATAGCAAGTTGGTACCACTCCTTCCCATCCCGAACAGGACAGTGAAACGACTTTGCGCCGATGATAGTGCGGGTTCCCGTGTGAAAGTAGGTCATCGTCAGGCTCTTACAGTGAAAACCCCGTAGTCGAAAGATTACGGGGTTTTTTATTGGGCGCTTCGAAATAGGGAGCGTTTGCCGCAGGCTGTCAAAGGATTACAGCTGTAAAAATACCGGAAACCCATAAAAAGAGAGCGCTAGGCGCTCTCTTTTTATTTTGCAATGCCGGTCTGACGCACTTCAATAAGGCGCCGCCTGGCCATGCACAAACACGCGCAGCTCCCCGTTCTGGAAAGGGATCCACTGCTCGTTCTGTGTCAGAGGGGCGGTGACGATGATGGCCACCTTGTCCTGGGGGGTGGTTTCGCGGGAGAAATCCACGCTGAGATCTTCGTCGGACAGCTGCGCCTGGGTGAAGGGATGTCTACGCTCGATGTAGCAGAGGTGGGTCGTGGCATGGGCCCAGAGCGCTTCGCCGTTGGAGAGCAGGAAGTTGAACGTGCCGTGCGGTGCGATCTTCGCGGCCAGCTCGCGCAGGGTGTGGGTCAGCTCTTCGATGCTGGGCACGCCCGCATGGGACTTCCATAGCTCCTGCATGATCCAGCAGAAGGCCTGCTCACTGTCCGTGTTGCCAATGGGCTGGAAGTGGGCATGCAGCTTGGGGGCGAAGTTCTTGAGGTCGCCGTTGTGCGCGAAGACCCAGTTGCGTCCCCAGAGCTCGCGCACGAAGGGGTGGCAGTTCTGCAGGCTGACCACGCCCTGGGTGGCCTTGCGGATATGGGCGATGACGTTGGTGCTCTTGATCGGGTATTCGCGGATGAGCTTGGCGATCTGGGAGTCGACAGCGCGTTCGTGATCGACGAAGTGGCGCAGGCCCTTGTCTTCGAAGAAGGCGATGCCCCAGCCGTCGGTGTGGTCGCCGGTGTTGCCCGCGCGCTGCGTGAAGCCTGAGAAGCTAAAGCGCACATCGGTGGGCGTGTTGCAGTTCATTCCAAGCAGCTGGCACATGGCGTTGTCATATCTTTCAGGCAAAAAAGCTTTATAGCCCAAGAATCTATGGATGATCTGGTCAATGATGGTGCTGTATGGCAGAGATCGTCAACCGTTCTCGGGCCGGCATGAAAAAAGCAGCCGAAGCTGCTTTGCGCAAGAGGGCGGCGATGGCCTATTCGCGGTCCAGCCAGAGCTTGCCGCCGGTGGCCCAGTCGTGGCGCTTGATGTCGGTGATGATGATGTCCACCGATTCGGGCGAGCCACCCAGCACTTCAACGCTGACGCGGGTGATTTCTTCGACCAGCTTGCGCTTTTGTTCGACGGTACGGCCTTCCATCATTTCGACATGGTAGGTGGGCATGTGCAGGTTTCCTTGCTGGCTTGGGTTGGGAAAAGAGGCCCATCATAAGGCCGGGCGGCTCAAGAGCCGTCCCGGGACGGTCCTGGCTGCGTGCGGGCCGCTCAGCTTTGCTCCGACCAGAGCTTGCCGCCGGTGGCCCAGTTGTGGCGCGGCACGTCGGTGATGATGATGTCCACGGACTCGGGGGCGCTGCCCAGCACCTCGGTGGTCACGCGGGTGATTTCTTCGGCCAGCTTGCGCTTTTGTTCAACGCTGCGGCCTTCAAACAGTTCAATGCGATAGGTGGGCATCAAGGTCTCCTGACTGTGGTGGAATGCCCGAGCTGCAAGGCGGTGAGCGCAGGATCAGGCAGGGGGGGAATCGTTGTCGAGCGGCCGCGCACAGGCGGGGCAGATGCAGGCCTTGCCGCGTGCGTCTGTGGGCAGCCTCTGCAGCGCGTCCTGGGAAACCGGGGTCTGCATGCACCAGCAGCTGTGCGGCGGCAGGCCGGCGCTGATGGCGCACTGGTTGGGCTGGCCGCACAGAGGGCAGCGGCTGGCGTCTATGAGGGGATCGGTGGGCATGGCCGCAGTGTAGAAGCGATAACGCACTGCGAGTGGCGAGGTCAAGAAAAATGCACTCGATGTACTGACATGGAGTGCATTTTCGATAGCTGCTTGCGCTTTTGAATCAATGGATTCAGATATAAATACCTTTCATATCCTTTGATATCAAGCGAAAGCCACTCCTTATTCAGGAGCGGCCTTGCCTGGCCATCAGGCGCCGGCCTTGACCTTCAGGCGCCAGGCGTGCAGCAGAGGCTCGGTGTAGCCGGAAGGCTGTTCCTTGCCCTTGAACACCAGATCCAGAGCGGCCTGGTAAGCCGCGCCATCGGGGTTGGCCGCCAGGCTCTTGTAGGCGGCGTCGCCGGCGTTCTGCTCGTCCACGATCTTGGCCATGCGGGCATAGCTGTCGCGCACCATGGCTTCGGTGACGATGCCGTGCTGCAGCCAGTTGGCGATGTGCTGGCTGGAGATGCGCAGCGTGGCGCGGTCTTCCATCAGGCCCACGTTGTGGATGTCGGGCACCTTGGAGCAGCCCACGCCCTGGTCGATCCAGCGCACCACATAGCCCAGGATGCCTTGCACGTTGTTGTCCACTTCCTGCTGCTTTTCCGCATCGCTCCAGTTGGGGTTGGTGGACACGGGCACTTGCAGGATGGCGTTCAGCAGCTCGTCGCACTCGGCGTCGGCGTTGGGGCTTTCCAGACCCTTTTGCACGTCGGCCACATTGATCTGGTGATAGTGCAGGGCGTGCAGGGTGGCGCCAGTGGGCGAGGGCACCCAGGCGGTGTTGGCACCGGCCTTGGGCTGGGCAATCTTCTGCTCCAGCATGGCCTTCATCAGGTCGGGCATGGCCCACATGCCCTTGCCGATCTGGGCGCGGCCGCGCAGGCCCATGTTCAGGCCGACCAGCACATTGTTTTTTTCATACGCGGGCAGCCAGGCGCAGGTCTTCATGTCGGCCTTGCGGACCATGGGGCCGGCATACATGGCGGTGTGCATTTCATCGCCGGTGCGGTCCAGGAAGCCGGTGTTGATGAAGGCAACGCGGGCCGGGGCGGCTGCAATCGCGGCCTTCAGGTTCACGCTGGTGCGGCGCTCTTCGTCCATGATGCCCAGCTTGACGGTGTTTTCGGGCAGGCCCAGAACCTGCTCCACGCGGCCGAACAGCTCGTTGGCAAAAGCGGCTTCGGCGGGGCCGTGCATCTTGGGCTTGACGATGTAGACGGAGCCGGTGCGGCTGTTTTTAATGCCGTTGGCACCGTTGCCCTTGAGGTCATGGATGGCGATGGCGGTGGTCACCAGCGCGTCCATGATGCCTTCGGGGATTTCCTTGTGCTCGGGGCCCCACAGTACGGCGGGGTTGGTCATCAGGTGACCCACGTTGCGCACGAACATCAGCGAGCGGCCGTGCAGCTTCACGCTCTTGCCGTCGGCGCCGGTGTATTCGCGGTCGGGGTTCAGGCCACGGGTCACGGTCTTGCCGCCCTTTTCAAAGGACTCGGTCAGCGTGCCTTTCAGAATGCCCAGCCAGTTGGCGTAGCCGTTGACCTTGTCTTCGGCATCCACGGCGGCCACGGAGTCTTCCAGATCCAGAATGGTGGACAAAGCGGCTTCGACCACCACATCGGCCACGCCGGCAGCATCGGTGCCGCCAATGGGGGTGGACTTGTTGACGATGATGTCGATGTGAATGCCGTTGTTCTTGAGCAGCACCGATGTGGGAGCCGCAGCATCGCCCTGGTAGCCGATGAACTTGGCTTCATCCTTCAGACCGGTCTTGCTGCCGTCTTTCAGTGACACGACCAGCTTGCCGCCTTCGACGGCGTAGCCGGTGGAGTCCTTGTGCGAGCCGGAAGCCAGGGGCACGGCCTGATCCAGGAAGTTGCGTGCGAACTCGATGACCTTGGCGCCGCGCACGGGGTTGTAGCCCTTGCCCTTTTCAGCGCCGCCTTCTTCGCTGATGGCGTCCGTGCCATACAGCGCGTCGTACAGCGAACCCCAGCGGGCGTTGGCGGCGTTCAGCGCGTAGCGGGCGTTCAGGATGGGCACGACCAGCTGGGGGCCGGCCTGGATGGCCAGCTCGGCATCCACGTTCTCGGTCGTTGCCTTGGCGCCCTTGGGGGACTCGACCAGATAGCCGATGGTCGTCAGAAACTTGCGGTAGGCCACCATGTCAGTGATGGGGCCGGGGTTGGCCTTGTGCCAGGTATCGAGCTGCGTCTGCAGGCGATCGCGCTCGGCCAGCAGGGCTGCGTTCTTGGGCGCCAGATCGGCCACGATGGCGTCGAAGCCCTTCCAGTAGGTGTCCTGGTCCACGCCCGTGCCAGGCAGCACTTGCGTGTTCACAAAGTTGTACAGCTCGGTGGCGACTTGCAGGCCGTGGACTTGGGTGCGATCAGTCATTGGAAACCTCTGGTTGTGATGTCTCTGGATTCAGGAGTCGTTGCCCATCACGGGCAGCATGTGTGGAGACTGTATTTGAATTTTTTGAGTACATAAATAGCCTAAATAGTTCAGAACTCATGATGTTTTTATATGGAGTTGCTGGACTTTATGCGTTTTACGCACCAAAGGCGCCAGAGTTCGTCAGTTCTGACCGGTAGGCGCGGCGGCTTCGGCGGTGACCGGCTCAGCAATGGCTTGCAGAGACTGGAAGAGGCGGGGCGAGCTCTTTCCCGAAGCAATAGCTTCAATCGCTTGCCAGGCCTGAGCTTGCGGCAGATTGGACGGTGTTCTCGCGTGCCTGATCCTTGATGTAGGAGTGAGTACATGCAATCAAATGACGAGGCTTTGTCTGTCATAAGTCGATATCCGCGCTCAGAAATGATTTGTTAATCTTGAAACAAATTGAGCATCTTCCGATATCGGCCAGCCCATCTTTACCAAGGAGCTCCTGATGGCGAATCTGAACGAAAGCCTGCAAGATCTGATGACCCTGGATGGCGCCATGTGCGCGGCAGTGGTGGATTACAACAGCGGCATGCTGCTGGGCAGCATAGGTTCCGGCGTGGACCTGGAGCTGGCCGCTGCCGGCAATACCGAAGTGGTGCGCGCCAAGATGAAGACCATGAAGTCCCTGGGTCTGAACGACAGCATCGAAGACATTCTGATCACTCTGGGCAAGCAGTATCACATCCTGCGCCCTGCCGAGAAGATCAACGGCATCTTCATCTACTACGTGCTGGACAACAGCCGTGCCAACCTGGCCCTGGCCAGGCGCAAGGCCTCGGATGTGGAGTCCAAGTTCGTCATGTGATTCAGCCGGCCTGAAGAGGCGCAAAGGGACAGGGGATCGGTTCTTGTTTTCCGCGCCGCGCCGCACTGATCAGGCCGCGATCAACGGGGCTCGGAACTGGTAGCCCACTTTCTGTTGGGACTGCAGTGGCACGGCCACGGGCGTTGCCTTTTCGATGCGGCGGCGCAGGCGGTAGATGGTGGCGTGCAGGTTGTTGTCGGACTCGGCTGCGCTGGTATGGGTCAGCAGGCTGCGGATATGGTCGCGGCTGACGGTTTCGCCCTGGGCCTGCAAAAAGCACTCCATCAGCATCAGGTCGGTGGCGCCCAGCTCCACGCTCTGGCCGTCGGGGGCGGTCAGCAGGCTGCGGCGGCTGTCCAGCTTCCAGGCCGTGGCCGTCCGGGCCGTCGTCATGATGCGCCGGTGCACGGCGCGTACCGCCAGCTCCACCTGCTCGAAGCTCACGGGCTTGGTCAGATACATATCTGCACCGGCGTTGATGACCTCGGCAAACACTTCGGGTCCCAGGCGCCCCGAGACAATCAGCACGCCCGCCTGGCTGCGCTTGCGGATGATGCGCAGCAGCTCGGTGCCGGCAACCCCCGGCAGCATCAGGTCCAGGACATAGAAATCAAAGCGATAGGGTGCGTCGTCGGCCAGCAGGTCGCTGCTGTCGCTGTATGCCGCGACTTCCACGCCCTGGCTGCGCAGATGCTGGGCCAGAAATTCGCAGTACTCGGTGTCGTCGTCGACCAGGGCAAGAGTGGCAGGCAGCATGGGCGGCGGACCTCATTCGGCAAGACCTTGGGGAATGACCAGGCGCATGATCGTGCCATGCGGGCGGTGCGGCAGAGCTTGTACTGTACCTTGGTGCAACTGCAAGACCGAATGCACGATGAACAGGCCCAGGCCTGCACCCGGGCGGCTATGGCTGTGGTGGCCGCGCAAGCCTTTTTCGAACAGATGCGGGAGCAGTTCCTCGGCAATGCCGGGGCCCTGGTCCATGACTTCCAGAATCAGCGCCAGCGGCTCGTCGGACTCGGAGATGCGCAACTGCACCCGGGTATCTGCGGGCGCATAGGCCAGGGCGTTGTTGAGCAGATTGCGAAGCGTCAGCCGCATCAGCGCCGGATGCAGCTGTACGGTGCGTGCCGTGGTCAGCCATTGCACATCGATGCGCGGGCGCAGGTCGGCCGCAATATCGTGCAGCACCAGCTTGATCAGCGTTGGCAGATCGGTCTCGCTGGAGGCACCGGCCTTGCCGCCTGCGGCCAAAATCGTGCCGGCAGCCAGGGTGTTGTCCAGTGTGCCTATCACCTGCTGCAGCACATGCTCGGCGCGCAGCAAGGCCCTGGCGGCGGGTGCGGCATCGGCCAGATGCAGATCTTCGATGGCCTTGAGCGTGGCCTGCATGGCAGCCGAGGCATTGTTCAGCGGCTGGCGGATTTCGTGCGACAGCAACTGCAGCATCTCGTTGTGTTCGCTCAGCATGGCCGTGCGCCAGTCCAGCAGGGTACGTAGCCTGTCGAGCTCGCCCGCGTCCTGGCGGCTGGTGCGCAGTTGCTCGTGCAAGGTCTGCAACTGCTCGCGCTGGCGTTCAATGACTTCGCCACGTGCATATTCGCGTCCGATGTCGCTGAGCTGCATCAGCACCTCGTGCCGGCCCTGGTCATCGGCTGCGCCGGGCATGAGCTGTATGCGGCGGTGGTGCTGCGAACCGGAGCCACCAGGCCTTATGTCGTCATATTCCTGGTGCAAGCCCCGGGCTGCGGCGGTAAAGCGCTGGCCGTGGACTTGCCAGATCTGGGCAGGCAGCAGAGCCTGCAGCGGCTGGCCGATGGGGTTTGCGTCCTTGGGCACATCCAGCCATTGGCACCAGGCGGGAGTGGCCATGAGCAGCAGCCCTTGGGCATTCCAGAGTGCACAGCCCCGGCCGGAGCGGCCCAGCAGATCGACCAGATGGGCGGCAGAAACGGGTGAAAAGCTCATGACGGCAGGCGGCAGCGGATGGGTAAATGTGTTTTGCAAATCATAGGTTTAACGCCTGGCTCTGCCCACCAGCTCATGGCGCTGGCGAATAAGCGATATTCCTGCCTCAGGGAAAACGGTAAATTTTGATATAAACGTATATAAACATCAGAGATTCGCTGACAACTTGTGACTTCTGAGTAAGATATATCGCAATAAAGTCACATGCGAGACAGGCATGCGGCACTGATTGATGACTTTTATAGTGATAGCAGTCAGCGCTCTTGTTTAAAGAACTTTCGATAAAAACATTTGAGAAATCAAGACTGCTTGTGCGGTATGTGCTCTTGTATTAACAGTGCACGCTACCGCAGCAGGAGACAACACGGACCAGACAGGAGCAGCGGTCATGGACAAACTCAAGGCATTTGAGTCTTTTGTATCGGTAGCGACCAGGGGCAGCTTGACGGCTGCCGCCAAGGCCGAAGGTGTGGCGCCCGCCATCATGGGGCGCCGTCTGGACGCTTTGGAAGAGCATCTGGGCGTCAAGCTCATGGTGCGCACCACGCGCCGCATCTCGCTGACCCACGAAGGCAGCGCCTTCCTTGAGGATTGCCAGCGCCTGCTCTCCGATGTGTGCAATGCCGAGGCCAGCGTGTCGGCCGGCGGTGTCAAGGCCACGGGCCATCTGCGCATTACGGCTCCCGCCGGTTTCGGGCGCCGCCATGTAGCGCCGCTGGTGCCGCGTTTTCGAGACCTGCATCCCGATGTCACCATTTCGCTGAACCTCAGCGACCGCGTGGTCGATCTGGCGGGCGAGGGCTTCGATTGCGCGGTGCGCGTGGGGGATCTGCCGGACTCGGCCCTGGTCAGCGTGCGCATTGCCGACAACCGTCGCCTGTGCGTGGCCACACCTGGCTATCTGGAGCGCCGCGGCACGCCCAAGCATCCCAGCGAGCTGACCCAGCATGACTGCCTGACGCTGTCGTCCGACGCCTCGCAAACGCGGGGCTGGGCCTTCCGCATCCCGCATCCCGAAAGCGGCACCAGCGAGGTCGTGCACTTCAAGCCGGGCGGCCCCCTGGACTGCTCCGATGGTCAGGTGCTGCACGACTGGTGCCTGGGGGGCTGGGGCATTGCCTGGCGCAGCACCTGGGAGGTGGAGGCCGAGATCGCCGCGGGTCGCCTCGTGCCCGTGCTGGAAGAGTTTGCCGCACCTCCCAACGGTATCTTCGTGGTCTTCCCCCAGCGCAAGCACATGCCGCTGCGCGTGCGTATGTGGATCGACTACCTCAAGCACCACTACAACCAGCCGGACTTCTTTCGTCTTGGCGTGGATATCTGAGCGGGCTTGAAACGGTAGACAATGGATCGGTCGCCGTGGCCTCATGTGGGCCGCTGAATCCGTCCTTTTTTCTACTGTGAAGCCATGACCTTTGAAGCTGTTCTTGCCAGCGCCCATCTGCTGGCGATTCTGACCCTGGTGGTGTTTCTGACCAGCCAGGCCGCCTTGTGCCGTGTGGAGTGGATGAATGCCGCCGTGGTGCAGCGTCTGGCCAGGCTGGACATGATTTACGGCATTGCCGCCGTCGTCCTGCTGCTGACAGGTATTGCGCGACTGCTCTGGGGCGTCAAGGGCATGGGGGCCTATACGGCCTCGCCGCTGTTCCACCTCAAGATGACGCTGTTTGTCATCGCCTTTTTGCTCTCGCTCAAGCCCACGCTGACCTTCCGCCGCTGGAAGAAGACGCTGGATGCGAGCGGCCAGCTGCCGGCGCCCGAGGAGGTCAGGCAGACGCGCAAATGGGTGATGTGGCAGGGCCATGTGGTGCCGGTGATTGCCGTGGTTGCGATCTTCTGGGCGCGCGGCATGTAGTCTGCGCCAGACCCTGCAAAGCGGCCTTTTTCATGTCTGCGGCATTCAGAACGTGCCGCGCAGCGTCAGCATCACATTGCGCGGATCGCCATAGTGGCTGCTGTTGACCAGGTTGCCGATCGAGGTGCAGTAGCGCTTGTCGAACATATTGTTGAAGTTCAACGAGGCCTGCCACTGCCTGTTGATCTGGTTGCGCACATAGCTGCTCCAGACGGCACGCCCAGGCGCCGGGCAACTGGTAGGTGCTCCAGAGGCGCAGCATGTGCTTGGACGTGTAGGTATTGAAGTCCAGGCCCTGGTTGTTGATGTCGCGCTCGTAGGTGTTGCGGTTGAAGGTGTAGCCGGCAAACAGGCCCCAGCCGCGACTGAGCTCGCCGCTGAACGTGGGCAAGGTCTGCATTCTGGTTTGAGGCGAGAACGATTGCCATTTGCGCAAGGGCTGTGTACGGCCGGCGATACATGCGGATATACCCCCGCAGCCTGTGAACCGGCCCTGGAACAAGGGTGTGGCGCCAGCGATTCGGCAGGACTTGAATCCGGCACGTAAAATCCTGCGATGCTCTCCGTCAAACAGGAATTGCTCGCAGCCCTGGCTGCTGAGCTCGAAACACTCTCGCCCGGCGCCGGCGCACGCGCTGCGTTTGAAAACCCCAAAGTGGCAGCCCATGGCGATTTCGCCTGCACAGCGGCCATGCAACTGGCCAAGCCTCTGAAGGCCAACCCGCGCGCCCTGGGCGAGCAGCTCAAGGCCGCGCTGGAGGGCACCGCCGCCTTCCAGCAGTGGGTGGATGCGATTGAAATCGCGGGCCCGGGCTTTCTCAACATCCGCCTCAAGCCTGCTGCGAAGCAGGAGGTGGTGCGCGAAGTGCTGGCGCAGGCCCAGAAGTTCGGCTACCAGGCCGATCGCGGCGAGAACATCCTGGTCGAGTTCGTCTCTGCCAACCCCACAGGCCCTCTGCATGTGGGTCATGGCCGCCAGGCGGCGATCGGCGATGCCATCAGCAACCTCTATTCCACCCAGGGCTGGAAGGTTCACCGCGAGTTCTATTACAACGACGCGGGCGTGCAGATCGACACCCTGACAAAGAGCACCCAGCTGCGCGCCAAGGGCTTCAAGCCCGGTGACGAATGCTGGCCCACCGACAGCGACAACCCGCTGGCCAAGAATTTCTACAACGGCGACTACATTGCCGACATCGCCAAGGCCTTCCTGAACAAGGAAACCATCAAAGCCGATGACCGCGAGTTCACCGCCAATGGCGATGTCGAGGATTACGACAATATCCGCCAGTTCGCCGTGGCCTATCTGCGCAACGAGCAGGACAAGGACCTGCAGGCGTTCAACCTCAAGTTCGACGAGTACTACCTCGAGTCCAGCCTGTACGAAAACGGCCATGTCGAAGCGACCGTGAACCGCCTGATCGCCAACGGCAAGACCTATGAGCAGGACGGCGCGCTGTGGCTCAGGTCCACCGACTACGGCGACGACAAAGACCGCGTGATGCGCAAGACCGACGGCGGCTACACCTACTTTGTCCCCGATGTGGCTTATCACATCCAGAAGTTCAAGCGTGGCTTCACCAAGGTGGTGAACATTCAGGGTACCGACCACCACGGCACCATTGCCCGCGTGCGTGCCGGCCTGCAGGCTGCCGATGTGGGCATCCCCGAGGGCTACCCCGACTACGTGCTGCACACCATGGTGCGCGTGGTGCGCAACGGCGAAGAGGTCAAGATCAGCAAGCGCGCCGGCTCCTACGTCACGCTGCGCGACCTGATCGAGTGGACCAGCAAAGACGCCGTGCGCTTCTTCCTGCTCTCGCGCAAGCCCGACACCGAGTACACCTTCGATGTGGATCTGGCCGTGGCCCAGAACAACGACAACCCCGTGTACTACGTGCAGTACGCCCATGCGCGGATCCAGTCCGTGCTGCGCGCCTGGCAGGAGGCCGGTGGTGCAGGGCTGGCGACGCTCAAGGATGTCGACCTGTCCGCTCTGGAAGGCCCGCAGGCCCAGGCCCTGATGCTGCTGCTGGCCAAGTACCCGGAGATGCTGACCGCTGCTGCCGAAGGCAACGCGCCGCACGACGTGACCTTCTACCTGCGCGATCTGGCCTCCAGCTATCACAGCTACTACGACGCAGAGCGTATTTTGGTGGATGACGAAAAGGTCAAGCTCGCACGTCTGGCCCTGGTCGCTGCCACAGCCCAGGTGTTGCACAATGGTCTGGCGGTGCTGGGTGTGAGCGCACCCGAGCGCATGTAATCCCAGTTTCCTGTCCATCGCTCGCCCTGCCGGCCTGCCTGTCAGGGGGCGATGGATCTGAGAATGGAATAACTGAAGCAGAAAGCGTTAAGCGACTGATATGAAGAACCAGCAACGCGGTGGAACCATCCTGGGGCTTATCTTTGGCATGGTCATCGGTCTGGCTGCGGCTTTGGCCGTGGCCATCTATGTGACCAAGGTGCCGGTGCCCTTCCTCAACAAGGGTGGAAACAACACTCAGCGCGATGCGGCTGAGGCCGAGCGCAACAAGAACTGGGACCCCAACGCACCTCTGCAGAGCCGCCAGCCTGCACCGCCCCCAGTGACACCACCAGTTCCTCCGAGCGACGTGACGGTGTCGCCGCCCACGCCTGCGGTACAACCTACTGCAACTGGCGGAGTCACCACGCCGCCGCCGCCCTCTA
Source organism: Comamonas sp. GW821-FHT11H03 (assembly GCF_058807955.1). Taxonomy (NCBI): domain Bacteria; kingdom Pseudomonadati; phylum Pseudomonadota; class Betaproteobacteria; order Burkholderiales; family Comamonadaceae; genus Comamonas; species Comamonas sp. GW821-FHT11H03. Next base: position 950,702 of record NZ_JBXARF010000001.1, on the reverse strand, counting down.
CGCCGGAGAAGCCTGCCAAGCCTGCATCGGGTGATCCGCTGGGTGATCTGGTCAAGGAGCGCTCCGCCGCCGCCGACAAGGCTGAAAAGTCGCGTGCAGACAAGGAAAAGGCGGCCGCGCAGACTGCATCCTCTTCGGACTCTGCATTCAACTACTTTGTGCAGGCCGGTGCTTTCCGCGGCCAGAGCGAAGCGGAAGCGCAGCGTGCCAAGCTGGCCATGCTGGGCTGGGAATCTCGCATCAGCGAGCGTGAGCAGAACGGCATCACCGTTTTCCGCGTGCGCGTGGGGCCGTTCAGCAAGCGTGACGACGCCGAGCAGCTCAAGGGCAAGCTCGATGGCGCGGGCGTGGACTCGACCCTGGTGCGCGCGGCCAGATAACAAGGCCCTTGCTTGAGATTTCAGGCTCGTGCCATTGGTAGTTTTGACAAAGCTGAACTTTTTTGGGCCTGTTGGCTCTGATACTGCAGACCTGATACAGGAGTTTGTTTAGATGAAACGTCGCGAATTCTCTCTGGCTGCCTCGGCAGCTGCTGCCGGTGCCCTGAGTCTGGGTGCCTCCTCCAGCTGGGCCCAGGGCGCTGCGCCCAAAGAAGGCAAGGACTACATCAAGCTCGGCAAGCCCGCCAGCGTGAGCGCGCCGGCCGGCAAGGTCGAGGTGGTCGAGTTCTTCTGGTACAGCTGCCCGCATTGCAATGTCTTCGAATCCCAGTTCGAAGCCTGGGCAAAGGGCCAGCCTGCCGATGTGGTGGTGCGCCGCGTGCCCGTGGCTTTCAATGCCTCTTTCGTGCCCCAGCAAAAGCTGTACTACGCCCTGGAGGGCATGAACCTGCTGCCCCAGCTGCACGCCAAGGTGTTCCGTACCATTCACGTGGATCGCAACCTGCTCAAGAACGATGACGCCATCTTTGACTGGGTCGGCAAGCAGGGCGTGGATCTGGCCAAGTTCAAGGAGGTCTACAACTCCTTCACTGTGGCCAATCAGGCGCGCAAGGCCGCTCAGCTGCAAAACGAATATGACGTCGAAGGCGTGCCCGCCATGGGCGTGGCCGGCCGCTACTACACGGACGGCACCAAGGCCGGCAATATGGAGAATGTGCTGCGCGTGGTCAATGCGCTGGTCGCCTCCAGTCGCAAGGCCTGAGATCAGGCAGCAGACGCCAGTGACGTTTGACGCCCAACGAGCCCGCCGTCGTGCGGGCTTTTTTATGGGTGTTTTTTACGCAAGTTGCAAAAAGGGAATGACTACAATGGATGCAAGAAACGTGCCTTCCATGAAAAAAACACTCCTACCTCTTGCGCTGGCCTGCGCCCTGGCAGCAGCGACCGGCATTGCTTATGCCGAAAAAGCCGACAGCGCCAAGCCCATGAATATCGAGGCGGATGCGCTGCGCCACGACGAGCTGCAGCAGACCAGTGTCTTCACCGGCAATGTGGTGATGACCAAGGGCACCATCGTGCTGCGCGGTGCTCAGCTCGATGTGCGGCAGGACGCCGAGGGCTATCAGTACGGCGTGGTCAAGGCCGAGGCCGGCAAGCGAGCCTTCTTCCGTCAGAAGCGCGATACGGTGGCCGGTCAGCCCGAGGAGTTCATCGAGGGCGAAGGCGAAGTCATCGAGTACGACGGCAAGGCCGATATCGTCAAGTTCATCCGTCGTGGCGAGATGCGCCGCTACCGTGGCGGTCAGCTCAGTGATCAGGTCACGGGCTCCATCATCATCTACAACAACATCACAGACGTCTACACGGTCGATGGTCAGAAGACCAGCGGTGGCCTGCCCAGCTCTTCCGTGGGGCAGGGCGGTCGTGTGCGCGCCATCATGGCGCCCAAGGACGGAACGCCGGGAGCCCAGCCCAAGCCTGCAACACCTGCCACGCAGCTGCGCCAGAGCATGACGCTGGGCGGCGAGAAAGCTGACGAGAAGAAATGAGCGAGCCGACTTTCTCCAGCAGCCGCAGCGGCGAGTCCGACAGCCGCCTGGAGGCCAAGCATCTGGCCAAGTCCTACGGCAGCCGCAAGGTGGTCAAGGATGTGTCCCTGTCCGTGCAAAAAGGCGAGGTGGTCGGTTTGCTCGGCCCCAACGGTGCGGGCAAGACCACATCGTTCTACATGATCGTGGGCCTGGTGCGCAGCGACGGCGGCGAGATCTTCATCGACGGTCAGCCGGTGGGCGGCATGCCGATTCACCAGCGTTCGCGCCTGGGCCTGTCCTATCTGCCCCAGGAAGCCTCCATCTTTCGCAAGCTCAGCGTGGAAGACAATGTGCGCGCCGTGCTGGAGCTGCAAAAGGACGAGCAGGGCAAGGCGCTGACGCAGGGCGAGATCGAAAAGCGCCTCACCGGCCTGCTGCAGGAGCTGCGCGTCGAGCATCTGCGCCAGTCGCCCGCGCTGGCCCTGTCCGGCGGTGAACGCCGTCGCGTGGAAATTGCCCGGGCCCTGGCCACGCAACCGCGCTTCATTCTGCTTGACGAGCCGTTTGCCGGCATCGACCCGATTGCGGTGATCGAGATCCAGCGCATCATCGGCTTCCTCAAGGAGCGCGGCATCGGCGTGCTGATTACCGACCACAATGTGCGCGAGACGCTGGGCATCTGTGACCACGCCTTCATCATCAGCGACGGCCATGTGCTGGCCGAAGGCACGCCCGAGGAGATCGTGGAGAACGCCGATGTGCGCCGCGTCTATCTGGGCGAACATTTCAGAATGTGATGACCCCTACGCTCCCCCACTTTGTCTGGTCGCTGCCCCCGGAAGGGACCCTGACCGGCTGCGCCGAGGTTTGCCTTGGGGCGGCCCGGCGGCAAACCCATGGCACTGTGCGCGTTGGCAATGATTGTCTGGGAGCCGCGCCTCGATGAAGCCAGGTCTCTCGCTACGCGTTTCGCAGCATTTGTCGCTTACGCCGCAGCTGCAGCAATCCATTCAGCTGCTGCAGCTCTCCACTCTGGAGCTGGCGCAGGAAGTCGAGCAGATGCTGGTCGACAACCCTTTTCTTGAACGTGCAGGCGATGAGGCCGAAGCCGCAGGAGATGCTCCTGTAGATGTAGCTGCTAGCGCCGGTGAATACAGCACTTCAGATAGTATTCATGCTGAAAAGGAGTCATTGCAGGCGCAACCAGCTACTGAAACGGTAGCGGAAGCGTCAACCCCCGAAACCCCTGAAACGCTGAACTGGGAGGCCGACGGCATGGACGGCCAGGACGGGGAGTGGGGCGGCGAATCGAGCAGCGAGTGGGATGCGCCCTCGGCCAGCAGCTCCACGCGCAACCGCGACGGCGATGACGAAACCGATGCCATCGATCTGGCGTGCGAGCACCAGAGCCTGACCGACTTTCTCCATCGTCAGGCGCTGAGCCTGCATCTGGGCGCGGCGGACATGGCGGCACTGCGCTTTCTCATCGAGTCGCTCAGCGAGGACGGCTATCTCGAGGATTCCCTGCAGGAGCTGGCGCAGAGCCTGGCCGGCGACGACCTGGAAGAGCGCGAGGAGCTGGAGCAGCACTTTGTCATTGCTCTGAAGCTGCTGCAAAGCCTGGAGCCCGTGGGCGTGGGGGCGCGTGATCTGGCCGAGTGCCTGCAGCTGCAGCTGCGCGACCTGATCCGCAACGCCGAGGACGAGGGCACGACCGAGGCGCATATGAACCGGTTGCTGCTGGCGCAATCCATCTGCGCGCAGCCCATGGACCTGCTGGCGCGGCGCGATCTGCGCAAGCTCACCAGCCTGTGTGGCGCACGCGAGGAGCAACTGCGCGAAGCCATGGCCCTGATCGCCAGGCTGGAGCCGCGTCCGGGGCGCCGCTTTGTCGACGTGGAGCGCCATATCGTGATACCCGATGTCATCGTGCGCCCGGTGCGGGCAGGCTCGGGCCGAGCGGACTTTTCCGTGCAGCTCAACCCCGATGTCATGCCGCGTCTGCGCGTGCACGACATCTATGCCAGCGTGCTTCGTCGCCACAAGAACAGCGACGGTCATGCGGCGCTGCAGCAGCAGCTGCAGGAGGCGCGCTGGTTCATCAAGAACATCCAGCAGCGCTTCGACACCATCTTGCGTGTTTCCGAAGCCATCGTGGAGCGGCAGAAGAACTTCTTTGTGCATGGCGAGCTGGCCATGCGGCCGCTGGTGCTGCGCGATATCGCCGACACGCTGGGCCTGCACGAGTCCACCATCAGCCGCGTGACCACGGCCAAGTACATGGCCACGCCCCAAGGCACCTTCGAGCTCAAGTATTTCTTCGGCTCGGGCCTGGGTACGGAAACCGGCGGCAGTGCCTCCAGCACGGCCGTGCGTGCGCTGATCAAGCAGTTTGTCGATGCCGAAGATGCCAAAAAGCCGCTATCGGATGCAAAACTAGCCGATATGCTCAAGGAGCAGGGCATCGAGTGCGCGCGCCGCACGGTGGCCAAGTACCGCGAGCAGCTGAAAATTCCCACCACCACGCTGCGCAAGGCGCTGTAGGGCGCCTCAGCCACAAAAAAGCCGCTGATGTATTCAGCGGCTTTTTGTTTAGAGCCATATGTCTTGATGAAGCAAGACCCAAGTGAGGGACAGCAAGCAAAGGCCGCCCTGCAGCGAAGATGTCGTCCCCTTCCGAAGAGAAAGGGGGAAGGCGCAAAGCGCCTCAGGGGGTTATCAAGAAACCAACCACCAGACAAACCAGACCAGCACGCCAATCATCAGCCCGAACTTGAGGACCTTGTAGAAGGTCGGATTCCAGTCGCGGAAGGCACGGCGGTACTTGCCGGCATAGAAGGAAATCTTGAACATCTTGCTGATCATGCCGCGCGGATCGCCCTCGTTGTTGGGCGAGCTGGCGGCGGCCACCACGTTCTTGCCCAGCCAGTGATTGAGCCACTGGGCAAAGCCATTGGTCATGGGGCGTTCCACGTCGCAGAACAGCACGATGCGGTTGCCCTCGCTGCGGTTCTCGGCCCAGTGCATAAAGGTCTCGTCGAAGATCACGCCTTCGCCTTCACGCCAGCTATAGGGCTGGCCGTCGACCTCGATCATGCAGCGGTCGTCGTTGGGGGCCAGCACGGCCAGGTGATAGCGCAGCGAGCCCGCATAGGGGTCGCGGTGCAGATTGAGCTTGGCGCCGGGCGGCAGCTCGGCAAACATGGCGGCCTTGACGCTGGGAATCGACTTCACCAGGGCCGTGGTCCTGGGGCACAGCTCCATGGCCGAAGGGTGGGCGTCGCCGTACCACTTGAGGTAGAAGCGCTTCCAGCCGGTCTTGAAGAAGGAGTTGAAGCCTGCGTCGTCGTTGTTGGCGGCGGCCTTGATCTGCATGTTCTTTTGCAGATTGACGGCTTCCTCGCGGATTTCACGCCAGTTGGCCTGCAGCGGTGCCAGTTCGGGAAAGGTGCTGGTGGGCAGATAGGGCGTGCGCGGCACCTTGCTGAACATCAGCATGAAGACGTTGAACGGCGCCGTGAACGTGGAGTGGTCAAACAGCTGGCGCAGCACCTTGTGGCGCACCTTGCCGCGCAGATGCATGTACAGCCCGCAGCCAAAGAAAAGCAGCACCAGTGCCAGAACGATAATTTTTGCCATAAGGACCAATTTTACCGGGGGCACCCCGGCGGTCACCATGGGGGCAGGTCAAACAGAACCGGGGTAGGGGAATATCAAAAGCAATAGCTGCAGGCGCTTGATGGTCAAGCGCAGCTGCCCGCTTGTCAGATGCTCAAGGCAGAGCCAGTACGGCGCAGTTGCACAGATCCGCGCTCTCGAAGGCCGTGGTGTCGCCCGCTTTGAGCCCCGGCACGGGGAACAGGCGTACCGTCAGCGGCTTGTTGAGGCGAAAAGCCATGGTGCCCGTGTCGCGCATGACGGCGGCGATCTGCTCGGCGCTGCTGTCGCCCGGCACGGGCACGGTATCGAGGCCGATGCCGCAGACGCTGCTGTAGGTCAGCAGGGCGCGGATATCAAACTCCTCATCGAGGCTGGCCTGGGCCAGGCCCTCGTCCTCGGTGACTGCCAGCATCAGGCCGCTGAAGCCGATTTGCGTGACGCCGCTGACCGATTTGAAGACTCGCGTCAGCAGGGCCGAGGCCTCCACCGTGCCGCTGGCGCCGAAATGGGGCACGCCCAGCAGTTGGTAGACATCGACCATGGAGGCGCAGGACTTCGAAGGCGCAGCCGAGGTGTCCATGCCCGCGATATGCCAGCCCTCGGCCAGCGTCACACCGTCGGCGCAGCGCTGGATGGTGGTGGCATGCTCGTTCAGGGTCTGGCTCAGGCGCTCGAATGCGAGCCTGAACCATGCCGCGTGATCGAGCTGCAGGCGCTGGTGCTGCAGCTGCTGCAGTTCAGCCACCATGAGGTCTGGCGTTTCCAGACCCAGCACCAGGGCGCCGTGGTGCTGGCCGCGGTGGTAGCTGGCCGGGAAATAGGGAATGCCGGGCGCGCAGTTGAAGTTGACCGTGAAGTTGAAATTGCCTTCGCCGCGCGGCGTGGTGCGCGCGATTTGCTGAATTGCCTGCACGCTTTGGGCCAGCAAGCCGGTCTGCACAAAGCCATGTTCATCCAGATCGATATTCACGCAGGCGTTGCACAGGTCGCCATAGGCGGCAATCAGCTGCGGCAGCAGGGCCACTTCCTGCGCATTGCGCGCTTCGCCCACGGCAAAGCGGATGCGGCGTTTGCCGGTGTTGATGGCCTTGAGCGTTTCGGCAATGCGCTGCAGGCCGGCGAGGGCGCCGTCTATGCCGCGGACGTCCAGATATTCGCCAAACGGGTTGCTCACGATGCGGATGGACTGCACCTGATAGCCCCGGGCCTCGATGGCATCGGCCACGGCATCGCATTGCTGCTTGGCCTGTGTCAGGCCCGCCTGCCACTGCGCCTCATCAGCGCTCAGGTTGACAAAGGCGGTGACGGTGCGCACGCGCACCAGCGGGTTGAAGCTGATATTCATAGCAGTATCCGTAGGCGGGAGAATGGCCGGCTGCCATTTTGCCTCTGAATATGCCGATCACAGCAGACGTGTGCCCAGCGGCACCTCCTTGTCGGGCACGCACAGGGCCACGGCTCCCGTGGCGTCGTGAAAGCCGGTCACAAGACATTCGCTCATCAAAGGCCCAATCTGCTTCTTCGGAAAGTTGACCACGGCCACCACCAGCCGTCCTATCAGCTCCTCGGGCTGGTAGTGGGCGGTGATCTGCGCGCTGGACTTGCGCTGGCCCAGCTCGGGACCCAGGTCCACCAGCAGCTTGTAGGCGGGTTTGCGGGCCTCGGCAAAGACCTCGGCCTGCAGCACGCGGCCCACGCGCAGTTCCACCTTCATAAAGTCGTTCCAGCTGATTTCTTCCATGTCGTCATCGCTCCTTGGCCTGGCATCATGCCTCGGGCCCTGCGTGTATCTGTAGAGCAACGCTTGTCGTGCGCGGGCACCGGAAAAGGCCTAGCGCGTATGCTTATGCCCTGTAAAGCGCACAACAGGCTCCCGTGAGCGTCCGGCGCCTGCGCCACTGCTGGCGCGCACTGATTTCTATGAACCAACTGCATTTGTTTCTGCCCTGCGCCGCCGGCGTCGAGGGCTTTCTGGCCGACGAGGTCCACGCCATCACCGGCGCCAGCGGGCAGGATCTGCTCGTGGGCCGGGGCGGCGTCATGCTGCGCGGCATGTGGCGCGATGCCATGCTGCTCAATCTGCACAGCCGTCTGGCTCAGCGCGTGCTGATCGAGCTGTCGCACACCATGTACCGCAGCGAGAACGATCTGTACCGAGCCGCCAGCGAGGTGGCCTGGGAGATCTGGTTTAGCCCCAAGGAAACCTTCAAGATCGAAGTCACGGCCCAGCACAGCCCGCTGACCAGCCTGAACTTTGCGGCGCTCAAGGTCAAGGACGCGATTGCCGACCGTTTTCGCGCCAAGCGCAACGGCGTGCGCCCCAGCGTGGAGACCCATCACCCCGATGTGCGCGTGCACCTGCACCTGACGACCGACGGCGCCACCCTCTATATCGACACCTCGGGCGAGGCGCTGTTCAAGCGCGGCTGGCGCGAGGACAAGGGCGATGCCCCGCTCAAGGAAACCCTGGCCGCGGCCATGATTGCTGCCTCGGGCTGGAACCCGCATGGCGACAACCCCCAGCCGCTGTACGACCCCTGCTGCGGCAGCGGTACCCTGGTGATCGAGGCCGCGCAGATCGCGCGCAAGATTCCGGCCGGCATTCTGCGTCGCTTTGCGTTCGAGAAGCTCGTGCCTTTTCAGCGCCATGTATGGGAAGCCATGCTGGATGAGGCCGAGAGCCAGATCCTGCCTGAATCACCGGTGGGCATTTACGGCTCGGACATCGCCTTCCGCATGGTGGACTTTGCCCAGCGCAATGCCGAGCGTGCGGGTGTGTCCGACACGGTCAGCCTGCGCGGCGGTGATGCCTTGCAGCGCATGCCGCCCAGCGAGCAGCCGGGCATGATGCTGCTGAACCCGCCCTATGGCGAGCGTATTGCGGCCGCCGGCAGCGCAGGCCGCAATGCGGCCGAGCGCATGGGCCAGGTCGAACGCGCAGGCCGTGAAACCGCGCAGACCGAGGACGGCGGCGAATTCTTTAGTCAGCTGGCCAGCCATTGGAAAAAGAACTACAGCGGCTGGAGCGCCTGGATGCTGACGCCCGACCTCAAGCTGCCCAGCAAGATGCGCCTCAAGGAGTCGCGCCGCACGCCCATGTGGAACGGCCCTATCGAGTGCCGTCTGTTCTGCTTCGACATGATCAAGGGCGCGGTCAAGCCACGCAAGCCTGCGGACGATGCTCAGCAGAGCGGCAAGCCGGAAGGCCGGCCTGAATGAAGATCGCCCCCCTGCGCTGGCCGGCCTGCAACGCCGGCTACGACGGCCCTTTGCCGCGCCCCATGATTCTGGACACCAATGTGGTGCTGGACATGCTGATCTTTGACGACCCGGATATCCCCGCCATCCGCGAGCTGGTCGCCCGTGGCGAGGTACGCTGGATTGCCGACGAAGCCCAGCGCATCGAGTTGGGGCGCGTGCTGCACTACAGCCAGATTGCGCCGCGCGTCAGCTACTACGGCAAGACGCCCGAAGGCGTGATGGCCGCTTTTGACGCAGCCGTCGAATATGTGTCCGCTGCCCCCAAGATCCGCTTTACCTGCACCGATCCCGACGACCAGCATTTCCTCGATCTGGCCAGCCAGCACAAGGCCTTGCTGGTCAGCAAGGACAGGGCCGTGCTCAAGCAGCGCAAGCGCGTGGCAACGCACTATGGCGCGACGGTTGGCAATGTGGTGGTGATGGAAGAAGAGGAGCGGCTGGCCGCCTAGCGTGGCGCAGCCAGGCGTGCTCCCCTGCGTCGACTGGCGGCGCTTCTTGGAGCGCGGCTGTATCAAGCAGGCTCTTGCACCTTTTCTTGCCGTCGTTGCCTGGCCGCCGATTCAGTCGAAAAACTGCATGCCTGCGTAAGGCCGCAAGCGGCATTGCGCCAGGCGGCTTTCCAGCGAACCCACATGGGCTTCGAGCTGGTGGCCATCCGGGTCCAGAAAGTAGAAGGAATCGCCTTCGCTGTGGTTGCTCTTCCACTGCCGGACACCGCATGACCTGGCATGCTCCACAAAGTGCGCGAAGTCCCGCTGGGCAATCGTGAATGCGTAGTGGGTGTAGTCAGAGGTGCTGGCCTGACTTCGCTGTTCGTCTGAGGACAGGCACAGCCACAGATCGCCAAGTCCTAGATAGGCACCCATATCCCACTGCGCGCGTGGACGAAAGCCCAGCACGCGCACGTAGAAGTCCACGCTGCGCTGCAGGTCCGTTACGGCAAGCGTGAGGTGATTCAATCCGCAAAGCATGGTGGCGAGGGGCATGGGCAGCTCAAGGCGTCGAGTGTGCCATGGCCATGCATCACTTCGCTCTGGGCAACCAGGGCACGCCGTTGATATGACTGCCGCCATCGACAAACAGCGTGTTGCCCGTGACATAGCGACAGTCTTCGCTGGCCAGGAATAGGGCCGCGCCGCCAATGTCCCGCTCGGGATCGCCCATATGGCCCATGGGGTTCAGGCGCAGCATGTCGGCGGCGTTCTCGGGCTGGCTCACCGCAAATTTTTGATAGGCTTCGGTGGCCGCGCCGGGGCACAGGGCGTTGCAGCAGATGCCAAAGGCCGCCCATTCGCGTGCGGCAGAGCGGGTGAGCGTGCGCAGAGCTTCCTTGGCCATGTTGTAGTCCACCGAATAAGGGTGGGCGTTGACGCCGTTGAGCGAGCACATATTGATGACCCTGCCCCAGCGCCGCTCCCGCATGCCGGGGAACACTGCCTGCATGGCCCAGAGCGCCGATTGCGCACCGATGCGCCAGGCCCAGTCGGAATCGAGGTCGCTGAGCGTTTCGACCCTGGCAAAGCCGGGCGCGCTGGCGGGGCGGCGGCCCCAGGCATTGTTGACGAGGATGTCGATGTGGCCTAACCGCGCCAGGGCAGCATCGACCATGCTCTGCACGGCGGCGTGCTCGCTCACGTCGGCCACGGCATGAGCAACCTGAACGCCAAATTCGGCGCGGATTTCTGCGGCGGCCCTGGCACAGGTTTCGGCATTGATATCGGCCAGCCACAGGCTGGCGCCTTCCGCCGCAAAGCGGCGTGCCACGCCTTTGCCAATGCCGGCACCTGCGCCCGTGATCAGGGCTACGCGGTCTTGCAGTCGGTTCATTGTTCAGATTTTCTCGTTGGATGGACGAGTCACTGTGCGGCGTGACCGGCGTTGCGACATCGTCGAATCGGACGAGAAACCGGACCATGATTGTGGCGGCCGAACCACCCATGGCTGGCCCGGATTTGCCCGTGCGGATTAGGATTCATGCCGCAGGGACGACCTTGCCGGGCGATGCCATGCATGGCCTGAATTCCTGCCGGGACGGCCTGGCCATTCAATCTTCAAAGAGGTTCTCTATGGCTTGGGTTTATCTGCTGGTGGCCGGCGTTCTGGAAGTGGTCTGGGCCTTCACCATGAAGCAGTCCCATGGTTTCACCAACCTCAAATACAGCGCCATCACCATCGTGGCGATGATCGCCAGCTTCGGCCTGCTGTCGGTGGCCATGCGCTCGCTGCCCCTGGGCACGGCATATACGATCTGGACCGGTATCGGTGCTGTGGGTGCATTCCTGGTGGGCGTCACGGTGCTGGGCGAGCAGCTCAGCGCCATGCGCGTGGGAGCGGCGGTCCTGATCGTCAGCGGCCTGGTGCTGATGAAGCTTTCGGCCGGGGAATAAAGCACCGCCCGTACGCGCTGAATCAGCGCTCCAGGGCGGCTGGGGTCTCCGGCTCCATCGGGCATTTGCTCAGCCACAGTGCCAATCCCTGCCGGTAGGCGACCGGGTCCATGGCATCGCTGTGGCGGGGGATATGGTAGGCCTTGCCCTCGGCCGCGAGCCGGGCGCTGGCCACCTTGTAGAAGTCGGGCGTGGCCTGCAGGCGCGCGATCTGCGCCCATTCGAGCCGCTCTCGCGCACCCCGGTCGTGGATCAGCGTGAAGCCCTGATCGTCCAGCTGCAGGCGGTAGCCGCCCTCCATGCGCCGCAGGCGGGCCCGTAGGCCTGCGCGCACCATCTTCCGGAGCAGGCCCTGCAGCGGCGCCAGGCGCATGGCTTGGTGCTGACGCAACGCGCCGAGCAGGCGCGCTGAGTAGCGCTTCCACAGCAGGATGCACAGCACGGTCGAGACCAGCATGGCGATGATTTTTTCGGGGCTCAGCGGCTGGCCCGGCCGAGCGATGGCCAGCAGGCCGCCGCCCAGGCCCAGGCAGAACACCAGCGGGGCGAGCCAGCGCTCCTGCCAGCCCAATATCCGGGCCTGCAGGGCGGCCTGTTGTTGCGCGTGCTGCTGCATCTCGCGTTGCAGCGCGGCCTGCAGCCGGCAGTCGGTGTGGGCCGGGGTGATGGTGAACAGCAGTTCCATGGGCGTTGGCGTCCGGTCTTCTAGGGGTCGCCAGTCTACCGGGGCGGGGCGCCGTCCAGCCTTGCCTGGCTGGCGGCTGCAGGCCGCTTACCGCAGCCGCCGAAGGGGGCGAGCGCGCGGGTTAAAGCGCATGGCGCGACAATAACGGGATGACATCCTCCACGACGCCCCTGCATCCCAGCGCAGCTTCGGCCCGCAAGGCCCAGCCCAAACTGACCACGCTGGACAAGACCCGCATTGACGACACACGCATCAAGATCGTGCGCCCGCTGCTGACCCCGGCACTGCTGGAAGAGTGGCTGCCCGTGACCGAAGAGGCGCAGCAACTGGTCGAATCCAGCCGTGCCGCCATCTCGCGCGTGCTGCATGGCCAGGATGACCGGCTGGTGGTGGTGGTCGGGCCTTGCTCCATTCACGACCACGACCAGGCCATGGATTACGCGCGCCAGCTCAAGGTCCAGGCCGATGCGCTCAAGGACGATCTGCTGATCGTGATGCGGGTCTACTTCGAGAAGCCGCGCACCACCGTGGGCTGGAAGGGCTATATCAATGACCCGTACCGCGACGGCAGCTTTGCCGTCAACGAAGGGCTGGAGCTGGCGCGCCGCCTGCTGCTCGATGTGCTGGCGCTGGGCCTGCCGGCCGGCACCGAATTCCTGGACCTGCTGTCGCCGCAGTTCATCAGCGACCTGGTCAGCTGGGGCGCGATTGGCGCGCGCACCACGGAGAGCCAGAGCCATCGCCAGCTGGCCAGCGGTCTGAGCTGCCCCGTGGGCTTCAAGAACGGCACCGACGGCGGCGTGAAGGTGGCCAGCGATGCCATTTTGGCCGCCCAGTCCTCTCATGCTTTCATGGGCATGACCAAGATGGGCCAGAGTGCGATCTTCGAGACACGCGGCAATCAGGACTGCCACATCATCTTGCGCGGCGGCAAGGCTCCCAACTACGACGCGGCCCATGTTCAGGCAGCATGCGAAGTGCTGGAAAAAGCGGGCCTGCATCCGCAGGTGATGATCGACTTCTCGCATGCCAACAGCAGCAAGCAACATCGCCGCCAGATCGATGTATCAGCGGATGTGGCCCAGCAGATTGCCGGGGGCGACACACGCATCACCGGCGTGATGATCGAAAGCCATATTCGCGAAGGCCGTCAGGACATTGTCGAAGGGCATGAGCTGCAGTACGGGGTCTCGCTCACCGATGCCTGCATCAGCATGGAGCAGACCACTCCGGTGCTGGAGCAACTGGCAGCCGCCGTGCGTGCGCGTCGCCTCAAGGCGGCCTGACGCCGGGCAAACGAAGCGAGATGAACAAGAGGCGCCAAGGCGCCTCTTGTGCTTTTCAAAGGGTAGTCCTTGTGGACATTGGGCGGGGCCGCCCCTGTCTTCAAAGCTCCAGCGTCAGCTTGAGCATGTCCTTGTGCTGTACGCCGCGCTCCCACAGTGGGGTGGTGTAGTTCTGCAAAAAGAAGTCGCGCTCGATATCGGTGACGCGAAACCCCAGGCGTTGATAGAACAGCAACTGGTCGCCAAAGCTGCCAGTTCCCACTTCCAGTTGTTGCACGCCGCGTTCGCGCATCTCACGGATGGCGCGCTGCAGCAGGGCAGAACCTATGCCCTTGCTCTGCCAGGCCGTGGACACGGCCACGTTCATCAGCTCCCACCGGCGAAGGCCGTCGCCCTCGGGGATCAGCACGCATACGCCAATCAGGGCGCCGAGGCCGCTGGGCGTGAACTGTTCCGTCTGGCGCGCTGCGAAGCAGGTGGAGCCGGGCAGATAGCGCTTGACGCGCTCGCGTGAGGGGTCGGCCAGCAGCAGCAGATGCCAGGGGGCTTCTGCGGGGTTCATGGTGGTGATATGCCAGGAGTCGGTCGTGCCGGGGCCGGCCAGTGTGGAGCTCATGCGCGCACTCCCTTGCCGCGGAAGGCGGGCGCTGCATATCGGCCGGGCTGGATGTCGGCATTCACTCGATGGGACGAGAGTCCGTCCATCTGCTTCAAACCACAATCTCGCGCCATTTCCACTTTCCACCTGCGGGAGTTGTGATCCCGCCACAAATATTGTCAACAGGCCATAGCGTAGCAGTCGGAGGGCAAATTCGGTGACGTACTGGTGAAAAGTACAGCGTTCTGCGGCAATTTTGATGCAGGAATCTCGCAAACGTTGATCTGCACAGGCCTTGCAACTGCGTGAGCGAGCACTTCAGGGCAGTGCACTGACGAGCCTGACGTTCTTTGCGCAGGATGGGCTTTGCAAAAATGGGGCTAGTGGTTTATACTTAGCACCAAGGGTTAACCCTTAAGGTAAAACCCGCGAATGACAGTACATGAGATGCATACTGTCCATCGCTTGAAGTGCATCTCTTGATTTCATAGAAAGCTCATCATGCGCCAAGCTATCAACTCCCTGATCGAATTCATCCAAGAAGCTCGCGAGTTCCATCTGGATCTGGCCAACCAGTAATCACGCACTGGTTCGAGAAACAGCCGCCGCTCAAGGCGGCTTTTTTTCGTCCCGAAAGAGGCGATCAGGCCGTCAGCAGGCCTTGCTTCTCGATGAAGGCCACTACCTCGTCCAGACCTTCCAGTGTCTTGAGGTTGGTCATCACAAAAGGCTTGAGCCCTTTGGGCGAGGTGCGCTGCTTGATGGTGTCGCTGCGCATGATGTCCAGATTGGCGCCCACATGGGGGGCCAGGTCGGTCTTGTTGATGACGAAGAGATCGCTCTTGGTGATGCCGGGGCCTCCCTTGCGCGGAATTTTCTCGCCTGCCGCCACGTCGATCACGTAGATGGTCAGATCCGACAGCTCGGGACTGAAGGTGGCAGCCAGGTTGTCGCCGCCCGATTCGATGAAGACGATGTCGGCATCGGGGAAGTCCTTGAGCATGCGGTCAATGGCCTCCAGGTTGATGGAGGCGTCCTCGCGAATCGCCGTGTGCGGGCAGCCGCCGGTTTCCACACCCATGATGCGCTCGGCGGGCAGGGCGCCGCTGATGGTCAGTAGGCGCTGGTCCTCCTTGGTGTAGATGTCGTTGGTGATGGCGACAAGGTCCCATTTGCCGCGCATGGCCTTGCAGAGCATCTCCAGAATCGTGGTCTTGCCCGAGCCCACGGGCCCGCCTATGCCCACGCGCAGCGGCGGCAGCTTCTTGGTGCGGTTGGGGATATGGTGCAGTGCGGTCGACATGGTGAGTTCTTTAGTGAATGAGAGGGTTGCGATCAGCGGGCCTTGCCGTAGACACGCTCCACCTTGGCAATGCGCAGCTCGAAATGCTGGTACCAGGTGGTGTGGCCTTTTTCCTGGGCGATCTGGTGCTCGGCGTTGTGCTTCCATTGACGGATGGCTTCCTCGCTTTCCCAGTAAGACACGGTGATGCCGAAGCCCTGGGCATCGCGGGTGCTTTCAGCGCCCAGATAGCCTGCTTGCTGGCCGGCCAGCTCCACCATGCGCTCGGCCATCTCGCCATAGCCCTGGTCCGCCTGGGTGCGCAGGGAGGTGAAGATGGCGGCGTAGTACGGTGGCTGGGGTGTGGCGGCAAACAATGCAGACATGGCGGATGAAGGTTCAGCTACGGAAAAGTCGAGAATACTGGTGTTCATGCTGGGCCGAGAGAATGGCCAGCATGGGCGAAAAAGCCTGTCTTGCGCTGTCCGGCAATGCCAGTGCGTATTCGACGGCGGCGGGAATCTCGGCAGTCAGTCGCGCCAGAATGCGCTGGCCGGCGCTCTGGCCCAGGGGGACGGCCTTGATGGCGGCCTGAACCATGTTCTCTGCCCAGCCAAAGGCATAGGCCAGCAGTGCATCGCGCGGCGTGGCGCCGGTGCATTGCGCCGCAAACGAGAAGGCGATGGGGTAGCTGGCATCCTGCGCGGCCAGCCAGCGGATGGGGGCGAGCAGGGTTGTGTCATCGGCGTAGCGGTTTTTCAGCCACTCGGTCAGCGAGCGGCCCATCTGCTCGGTCTGCAGGCGCAACTCGCTGGTTTCGCGCGTGACTCTTACCCACTGGTTGAGGCTGGCAATGCGCGCCAGATCCGCGCTTTTCCAGGCCTGCATGGCCTGCGCAATCACGGCCATGTCTCCGCGCGACTGGGTCAGGTGCAGCTGCTGCACCAGCCAGCCGGCGGCCTCTGT
Source organism: Comamonas sp. GW821-FHT11H03 (assembly GCF_058807955.1). Classification (NCBI taxonomy): domain Bacteria; kingdom Pseudomonadati; phylum Pseudomonadota; class Betaproteobacteria; order Burkholderiales; family Comamonadaceae; genus Comamonas; species Comamonas sp. GW821-FHT11H03. Next base: position 934,665 of record NZ_JBXARF010000001.1, on the reverse strand, counting down.
TTCCGTTGTCACCAGCGCTGCATTGATGGCCGCTTCTAGCCCTTCAGAATAGGAAAAACCGCCGATGGGCAGCGCCGGCGAGGCCAGCCACATCAGCTGCAGAAAGCTCTGCGCGCCAAGAGCCAGCAGTGGCTCAGTGGGCGTGGTCATGCGAGTGTCCATGGCCATGATGATGGTGGCTGTGGCCGTCATTGGTCACATGGCCGCCATAGGCGCCTCCTTCGGGTTCAAAGGGCAAATCGGTCTCGACGACCGTCATATGCATGCTGCGCAGCATATCGGCCAGCACATGGTCGGGTTCGATCTTCAAATGGTCGGGCTGCAGCTCGATCGGCACATGGCGGTTGCCCAGATGGTAGGCCGCGCGCATCAGGTCAAACGGCGTGCCATGCTCGGCGCAGGCAGTGATGTGCAGCACTTTTTGCGGTGCGGCCAGCACGCGGATCAGGCTGCCGTCTTCGGCCACCAGCACATCGCCGCCGCGCACGGCCTGGCCGCGCGGCAAAAAGACGGCCAGCTCGCGACCCTGGCTGTCGGTGGCGGCAAAGCGGCTTTTCTGACGCACATCCCAGTCCAGTTCCACGGACGCTGCGCGTTTGAGGATGACGGTGGAAAGGCCCTGGCCTTGGAGCAGCAGCTTGTTGGCAGTCAGCATGGTGAATTCACAATGAAATAAAAGGCCCGAACCCGGTTGGCGCGCATGTTGCATGTGCTGCGCATCTCAGTGATTTTGATGGTTCGAGCAAGATGACCACTATTTTGGAAACTTCGGCAGAAATGGCAGCCCCGACCTCTTTGCATGATGCGCCTGCTGACTGGCAGGGCTGTGGCGCAGCCTATGTGGCGGTGTATGGCACTTTGCGTGCCGGTGGCATCAACGATATTGCCAGGCTCCAGCCGGGCATCGCCTGTGTTGGCAGGACCCTGCTGACCGGCACTTTGCATGACCTGGGCTGGTACCCGGGCCTGAGGCTGCAAGGCTCGCAGACCGTGCTGGCCGAGGTCTACCCCATGGACGCAGCACTGGAGCGGGCCATGGATCGCATCGAAGGCCTTTGGCCCGAAGACCTGGGCGAATACGCCAAGCGCATTCTGACGCTGCCCGTGATGCTGATCCAGGGCTCTCAGCAGTCCATCACGGTGCTGGTGTACGAGGCCTTGCCCGCCACCGTGAGCGCTGCGCCGCAGCTCGCCGTCAGCGACTGGCTGGCCTGGTTTGAGGGCAAGGGCGTGCAGCATCCGGATACGGAGTTTCAGCTCAACACCGCTCAGAACAGGAAGTAGCGCTGTGCCATGGGCAGGCTGACCGCGGGCTCGCAGGTCAGCAGATCGCCATTGGCGCGCACGGCATAGGTTTGGGCGTCCACCTCCATATGCGGCGCCAGATCGTTGTGGATCATGTGCTGCTTCTTCACCTTGCGTATGCCCTTGACTGCCGACAGGGTCTTGTGCAGCCCGAAGCGCTGGCCGATGCCGGCGGCAAGTCCTGCCTGGGAGACAAAGGTCAGAGAAGTTCTGGCAACCGCACCGCCAAAGCTTGCAAACATGGGGCGGTAATGCACGGGCTGAGGCGTGGGAATGGAGGCGTTCGGATCGCCCATGGCCGCCATGGCGATGCTGCCGCCCTTGAGTATGCAAAAAGGCTTGACGCCAAAGAAGGCGGGCTTCCAGATCACGATATCGGCCCACTTGCCCACCTCGATGCTGCCCACCTCGTGGCTGATGCCATGGGCAATCGCGGGATTGATGGTGTATTTGGCGATATAGCGCTTGATGCGGAAGTTGTCGTTGCGCGCGCCGTCGCCGCTCAGGGGGCCGCGCTGCAGCTTCATCTTGTGCGCGGTCTGCCAGGTACGCAGAATGACTTCGCCCACGCGGCCCATGGCCTGGCTGTCGGAGCTGAACATGCTGATGGCACCGATGTCGTGCAGGATGTCCTCGGCCGCAATCGTTTCCTTGCGGATGCGGCTTTCGGCAAAGGCCAGGTCTTCGGCAATGCCCGCGTCCAGGTGGTGGCAGACCATGAGCATGTCCACATGCTCGTCCAGCGTGTTGATGGTGTAGGGGCGGGTGGGGTTGGTGGAGCTGGGCAGCACATTGGCCTCGCCCACCACTTTCAGAATGTCGGGCGCGTGGCCGCCACCCGCACCTTCGGTGTGGAAGGTGTGAATGGTGCGGCCCTTGAAGGCGGCCACGGTGTCCTCCACAAAGCCGGACTCGTTGAGCGTGTCGGTGTGGATGGCGACCTGGGTGTCGGTGTCTTCGGCCACATCCAGGCAGTTGCTGATGGCGGCCGGCGTGCTGCCCCAGTCCTCGTGAAGCTTGAGGCCGATGGCGCCGGCACTGATCTGCTCATGCAGGCCGCCAGGCAGGCTGGCATTGCCCTTGCCCAGAAAACCCAGATTCATGGGGAAAGCGTCGGCGGCCTGCAGCATGCGCTCCATATGCCAGGGGCCTGGCGTGCAGGTGGTGGCGAAGGTGCCGGTGGCCGGGCCGGTGCCGCCGCCGATCATGGTGGTCACGCCGCTGGTCAGTGCTTCCTCGATCTGCTGCGGGGCAATGAAATGGATATGGGTGTCGATACCGCCTGCGGTGACGATATGGCCTTCGCAGGAGATGATTTCCGTGCCCGGGCCGATGATGATGTTCACACCCGGCTGGGTGTCCGGGTTGCCGGCCTTGCCTATGGCCGCGATGCGGCCGTCCCTGAGGCCGATGTCGGCCTTGACGATGCCCCAGTGGTCCAGGATCAGTGCGTTGGTCAGCACGGTATCGACCGCGCCACCTCCGTCAGGCCCTGTCCCCGTCCCGTCGCGTGTGCGCTGGCTTTGCGCCATGCCGTCGCGGATGGTCTTGCCGCCGCCGAACTTCACTTCCTCCCCATAGCCGCCAGCGGCCAGGGTGTAGTCTTTTTCGACCTCGACGATGAGTTCGGTATCGGCCAGGCGCAGGCGGTCGCCCACGGTGGGGCCAAAGGTTTCTGCGTAGGCTCGTCGGTCCATGGTGGCCATTGAGGAATCTCCGATTCAGGTATTCAGCGCAGGGACTGCTGCTGGGCTGCCGGTGGCAGGGCTGCGGGGCTTGTGACGAGCAGGTCGCGCAAGGTGCCCAGCGCCAGGGCCAGCAACAGTGCGGCGCAGCAGCGGTAGGTAAAACGGCTCCAGTGCGCGGCAGCGCGGCGGAAAAGCCGGTCCACCAAGGCTGCGCAGACAAAGCACCAGAGCAGGGATGAAGTCATGAATCCCGCGAAGAACAGCCCGTAATCGCCAGCGCTGGGCTGGGTCACTCCCACCGCCCCGAGGGCGCTGCCCATGGCTGCCCAGTAGGCTAGGTTCTGCGGGTTGCTCAGCGACAGGGCCATGCCGCGGCGCAGGGCCTGTTTCTGCGTGGCGGCGGCGGTGGTTGAGGCATCGAGCCGGTGTTCGGTTCGCGCGGCCTGCCAGCTGTCCCAGGACAGCCAGAGCAGGTAGGCGGCGCCCGCCAGGCCAACCGGCCAGCGCAAGGCGTCGATCTGCATGACCAGACCAATGCCGGCCAGGCCCAGCAAGGCCCAGCTCGCGTCACCCACCAGGGAGCCCAGCTGTACCGCCAGTGCAGGGCGATAGCCGCCGCGCACACCTTGGCGCACGGTCTCTGCAAACACCGCGCCGGGCGCAGCATTGAACACCAGGCCCAGCACGAAAGCAGAAGCAAACAGCATCAGCATGACCGGTCAGTCCCTGGCAACTGCGGGCAATGGACCCTGGAGCAGACCGCGAAAACCATAGATCTGGCGGTCACCGCCGATCTCGACCAGCTCCACCGTGCGCTGCTGGCCCGGCTCGAAGCGCACGGCCATGCCGCTGGCAATATTCAGGCGCATGCCGTGGGCGGCAGCGCGGTCGAAATCCAGGCCGGCATTGGTTTCGGCAAAGTGGTAGTGCGAGCCGACCTGAATCGGCCGGTCGCTGGCATTTTTCACCACCAGCGTGAGCGTGCGGCGGCCGGGGTTGAGTGCATGGCTGCCCTCGTCAAGAATCAGTTCACCGGGGATCATCTATCGTCTCCTTGCGCTAGAGCCCTGTGCTGCGCCGTGCCGGGGTGTTGCATATCACGCCAGTTTCGTCAGCATGAAAGCGCCGAGCGCGGCGGTGGCAGCTCCGCCGAGCCTGGCAGTCCATTGGTGGCGCTGCATGACGGCATGACCGAGCACCATGCCGGCGATATGCAGTGAGGCCGAGCCCAGCGCAATGCCCACCAGCGCGCCGACGGCAGCCAGGCCGCTGTCTCCGGCCAGCTCAAAGCCGTGCGCTGCGCCGTGGAAGAAGGCAAACACCGCAGCCAGTGCGGCGGCGGCGGCCCAGGGCATTTTTTGCTGGACCAGCACCAGCAGGCCCAGCACCAGCACGGATGCGGCAATCATGGGCTCCACGCCCGGCACCCACAGGCCGGCAAAGCCGGCCACGGCGCCCGCCACCAGCAGGGCCACAAAGGCCGCTGGTGCACGCCAGGCCGTGCGCAGCTCGGGCAGGGTCAGCGCGCTCCAGGCGCCTACGGCCAGCATGGCGGCCAGATGGTCCGCTCCGGTAAACGGGTGGGCAAAGGCATGAACCAGGCTATCGAGAAAGTGGTGATGGCCGCCTGCATCGGTGCCCATATGAGCGAGGGCGGACAGGGGCAGTGCAGTCGCCGCAGCGGTTGTGGTGGCAAGGAGCTTATTGAATTTCATAGCTGTCTGCGCTTGATGGATAAGGGTTTGATGGCTGAAAGGCTTGAATTCTCTGGATGCCGCTTCAGGCGATGGGCTCATGCACGGTGACCAGCTTGGTGCCATCGGGGAAGGTGGCCTCGATCTGGATGTCGGGAATCATCTCGGGGATGCCCTCCATCACATCGGCGCGGGTCAACACGCTACGGCCTTCGCTCATGAGCTGGGCCACGGTCCTGCCATCGCGCGCGCCCTCCATCACGAAGGCGCTGATCAACGCCACGGCCTCGGGGTAGTTGAGCTTGAGGCCGCGGGCCATGCGCCGTTCGGCCAGCAGGGCCGCGGTGAAGATCAGCAGCTTGTCTTTTTCGCGCGGTGTCAGTTCCATCTTCTTCAATCCCTCAGTCGGCGCGCGCATCCGGCAGGGCTGAATGAACGCGATGAGTCAGTGTCATGCCCCTTTATGTAGCAAGTGCCATGCCAAAGGCAAGCCTTTGTTGCCAGCCAGCAGGCAAGCCGTTGCAGATGTTCTGCACCTTGTTGGTGCCTTCGGCATGCGGTTGTGCACCACGGTGTATCGAAGAGGCAGCGATGGTGCTTTGTGGTGCATTGTCGAGCCGTAGCGGTGCATTGCATGGCACGAACTTTGCTGTTCTGGTGCATGTACAAAAGACCATTCAATAGGGGAGGCGCTCAGTGCCTGGGTACCACGGCAAGACTCGGAGTGCTGGCCTTGGGCGGTACGCTGTGGATGGCTTCAGCCGTGCAAGCGCAAACAGCCAAGGACGGCGACAAGGTATTGCCCGAGGTGAGGGTGAATGCCCAGGTCAAAGGCCAGGCGCTGGACGATGCGCAACGCGCGTTTTCCGTCACCGAGTTCAGGCGCGACGAGATTCGCGAGCAGCCCAGGCAGGAAGTGGAGTCGCTGTGGAATCTGGTGCCTGGAATGCATGTCAATCACTACCAGCTCAGCGGTGTGGCCAATGCGCTGGTGTTGCGCGGCTTTGGCGGCGGAGGCCATGGCGGCGATGTGGCGGCCACACTGGACGGCATCCCGCTCAACGAAGCCATGTCGCATGCCGATGGCTATTTCGATCTCAATGTGGTGGTGCCGCTGGAGCTGGATCAGCTCAATGTCTATCGCGGTCCCGTGTCGGTGCTGCAGGGCAATTACAACCGCGCCGGACTACTGGAGCTGCGCACGCGGCGCAGCGGCAGCTATACGGAGCTGGATGTCAGCGCGGGGTCGCGCGGCATGTTCGATGCCCAGGCCGCTCTCGGGCGCGGGCTGGAGGGGGGCGATCAGCTCAATCTGGCGGCCCAGCATTCGCGCGGTGACGGGGCGCGGCCTGCCTCTCGTTATGAGCGCAGCACCATCAGCGGCACCTGGAAGCACCAGGTGCACGAAAAACTCGATATCTCGCTGTCGGGCCGCTGGCACGAGGCGCGTGGCGACTCGCCCGGCTATCTGAGCGAAGCGCAATGGCGAGAGAATCCTCAGGGCAAGGACAGCCGTGTGGTGGGCGACGGTGCCGACAAGCACTTTGGCACGCTGCGTCTGGATGCGCAGTACGCACTGGATGCAGAGACCCGGCTGCTGGGCTTTGTCTACGGCACGCAGCAGGATTTTGTGCGCTGGTTCACCCGCCCGCGCAGCGCCACCTGGATGCAGCGCGAGGAGCGCTACGACCGCAGCGTGCTGGGAGCAGGGCTGAATCTCAGCGGCAAGTCCCTTCTTGCGGCGCGCGAGCTGAACTGGATGCTGGGTCTGGAGCAGGTGCGTGAGTCCACCGACTATGGCTACTGGGATGGATTGCTCGATCGCCGGCGCACCGGCCCTGCATTGAATGATCGCAATACGCGGCTCGACAACACGGCGCTCTACGGCCAGGCTGGCTGGCAGCCAACGGCCTGGTTGCAGACCACGGCGGCCTTGCGCTGGGACCACTTTGACGGCCGCTGCCGCCTGCTGGGGGCAGAGGCCGGTGGCGATGAGTGCAATCGCATGCAGGGCCGCAGCCATGCCAGCCCCAAGCTGGGGGCACTGGCGCAGCTCGATGCACGGACAGCCGTGCGGGCCAGCTGGTCGCAAGGCTTTGCGCTGCCCAGCGACTTTGCCAAATACGCGCTGCGCAACAGCGATCTGCATGCCAATATCTTTCGCCAGAGCGAGCTGGGCGTGGAGTGGAAACCATCGGCCCAGTGGCTGATCGATGCCTCGCTCTACCGCATCGGCTCCAGCCATGAAATACGCAACACGGCCCCCGGCGAGTATGAGAACCTGGGCGCGACCGTGCGCAAGGGCGCCGAGCTGCAGCTGCACTGGCTGCCCAGCCGTCACTGGCATGTGGAATGGGCCTATGGCCGCAATCGCTCCGAAGTCACGCAGAACGCGAACGCCGCACTGCTTGGCAGGCGTGTGGTGGCCGTGCCCGAGTACACCAGCACCCTGCATGTGCGCTGGATGCCGCACAGCGATGTCACCGTGCATGGCTTGCTGCGCCATGTGGGGCGCGCGCCCATCAATACCGGCAATACCGAATGGGCAGGCAGCTATCGCTGGCTGGACCTGGGCCTGCAGTACCGCCTGCCGGCGAGCCTGGCGCGCAATGCCCACCTGAGCCTGTGGCTGCGCAATGCCGCCAACACCCGCTATGCCAGTACCACCACCATGATTGCCGGCCAGCGTCTGGTCGCGCCCGGCGCGCCGCGCAGCGTGCAACTGGGCCTGCAGTTTTCCTTATGATTTTTCGGAGCCTCCATGTCTGTTTGCAGCACACGTCACAACATCATCGCGCGCATTCTGTGCACCACGGCCGCTGCCTGGCTGCTATGCGCCCAACCGGTCTCTGCCCATAACGTCTGGCTGGAGCCCGATGCCCAGGGCGGCTATGTCATGCAGTTTGGCGGTCATGAAGGCAGGACCGAAGTCTTTGACCCGGCCAAGCTGCAGCGCGTGCATGCCTATGACCTGCGCGGCCGCGAGGTGTCCAGCGATGTAAAGAATGTGCAGGGCGGTATCCGTGTCAAGCCCGATGCCAAGGCTGCGCTGATAGCCGTTGAGCTGGACAACGGCTATTTCAGCAGTGCCAGGGCCGAGGGCGAGATGCTGCCTTTGCCCATGGACAAGAACCCCGGTGCGGTGCGCGGCGTGCATGCGCGCAAGTTCCACAAGACCGTGGTGCAGTGGGGCGTCGTCACGCAAAAGCCGCTGGGCCAGATGTTCGAGGTGGTGCCGCTGCAGGGGCAGTCTCCCCATGCCGGTCAGCCGCTCAAGCTGCAGGTGTTGCTGCATGGCAAGCCGCAGCCCGGCGTCAGGCTGTCCTGGGGAGAGAGTGGCTCTCCCAAGATGACGGACGCGCAGGGGCAGGCGAGCATGACGCCTGCTGTCGGCAGCAATACGCTGCAGGCCATATTGCGTCAGCCGGTGCAGGGCGATCCCCAAACCACCGAGAACAGCTACGAGTATCTGCTGCGCTTTGCCGTGCATTGATGAAGCTGCATTCCGCCAGTTCAAGATCCGTTTCACAGCCTGCTGCCATGACCGATTCCACGCCTGTTGTCCGCCGCACCCGAGAGCAGATTCTGCAAGCCATCCGCGAGGCGGCGATTGCGGAGTTCAGCAGCCATGGCTTCAAGGGGGCATCCACCCAGGCGATCGCGGAAAGAGCGGGCCTGACCAAGCCCCAGTTGCATTACTACATCGAGAGCAAACAGGCCTTGTACGACGAGCTGCTCTATGCCTTGCTGGAGGCCTGGTCGGCGGCATTTGCGTTCGATCCGGCACTGGACGATCCGGCGCAGATCATCGGCAACTATGTGCGGCGCAAGCTGGACTATGCGCTGGACAATCCGGCCCTGTCGCGCATCTTCACCAACGAGGTGCTGGGTGGTGGCTTGCGTCTGCATCAATACTGGCCTGTCGCGCTGAGATCCACGGAGCAGAAGGTGGATCTGATCAATGCCTGGATCGCGCAGGGCCGCATGCGCAGCCTCGATGCGCGCGTGCTGCTGATGCAGATCTGGGGCATGACCCAGCACTATGCGGACTATGCGGTGCAGGCCAGGGTCATGCTGGAGTGCGCCGACGACCAGCCGCTGGATCGCGAGCATATCGCCCGGGAACTCACCACTTCCGTGCTGCTGAGCTGCGGTCTGGCACCAATTTGAAGTCGGTCTGCGCAAGCCTGGTGCAGGTGGCCCTGGCGGCAGGCCGGTAGCGCTCCCTGGCGTGTTTTGGCACACCGCTTGCTTAGATTTGACCAGTCGATCAAATCGGATGGTCAATCATGCCCAACACTGCCCCGGATACTCTGGAAACGCCCGTAGAACAAGGCTTTGAGCTGGTATTGCTGCGTCAGGGATTGCGCTTGCCGGTGGAGCCCGCAGAGCGCATCACCGATGTGCTGCAACTGGCCGGTGTGCCCATAGAGACGGTGTGCGAGCAAGGCATTTGCGGCACTTGCGTCACGCGCTGGACGGCTGGCGATCCGGAACACCATGACCGCTGCCTGACCGCCGAGGAGCGCAGCACGCATGTGGCTTTGTGCTGCGCACGCAATCGCGGCGCGACGCTGACCCTGGATCTTTGAAGGGCCGTCATGCGAGTGCTTGTGATCTTCTCCCATCCCGTGGAAACCAGCTATCAGGCCGCATTGCATGCCGAGGTGGTGCAGCAGTTGCGCGGCGCAGGGCATGAGGTCGATGACTGCGACCTGTACGCGGAAGGATTCAATCCCGTGATGTCCCGCGAGGAACGCCTGGGCTATCACGAGGTGCCGCACAACCGGCTGCCGGTGCAGCGCTATGTGGACCGTCTGCTGTGGGCCGAGGCCGTGGTCTTTTGCTTCCCGACCTGGTGCTTTGGCCTGCCGGCCATGCTCAAGGGGTTCTTCGACCGCGTGCTGATGCCCGGGGTGGCCTTCGACATCAGCGATCCGCAGAACGTCAAACCGGCGCTGACCCATCTCAAGCGCATTGCGGCGGTGGTGACTTACGGGCGTCCGCGCTGGACCGCGCTTTTCATGGGCGACCCACCGCGCAAATGCATCACGCGCTATCTGCGCATCCTCACGGGCGGCAAGGCGCGTATCGACTATCACGCCTGCTACCACATGAACGTGGCCACGCCATCTCGGCTGCAGTCCTTCAAGGCCCATGTCGGCCGGGCCATGCGCCGCTTTGCCTAGGAGAGCCTCCATGTCCTCACATCTGACACTCTGCAATGCACGGCTGCCGCGCTGGTTGCTCGCGGCCCTGGGACAGCGCAGCGAGATGCCGCTGTCGCGCCTGGAGATCGCCAACGGGCGCATTGCGGCCATCGGGGCAGAAACTCCAGGCCTGCCGCGCAGCTTCGGCTCCCAGGTCTGGGATCTGCAAGGAGCGCTGGTGCTGCCGACCATGGTGGATGCGCATCTGCATCTGGACAAGGCGTTCACACTGGAGCGCATGGGAGCGGTGAAGCCGGGCCTGCTGGCCGCGATAGAGGCCATGATGGTGGACAAGCAGAACTGGACGGCGGCCGATGTGCGCCGCCGTGCGGGCCAGGGCCTGCAATGGGCCTATGAAGCCGGCGTTTCGCATGCACGCAGTCATTGCGACTGGTGGGAGCCGGACTCGGTGCCCGTGGCCTGGGAAGTGCTGCGCGAGCTGGCGCAGGAATGGGCCGGGCGCGTGCTGCTCGAGCGCGTCAGCCTGATTCCCCTGCATCTGTATGAGGAGCGCGGCATGGCGATGCGCCTGGCCAAGCAGGTGGCGCTCAGCGGCGCGGGGGCCTTGCTCGGCGGCTTTGTCCATTCCACCAACTGGAGTCCGCAGGCCTTGCGCAATCTGCTTGAGGCCGCGCAGCAGCACGGCCTGGACGTGGACCTGCATGTGGATGAGGAACTCAACCCCGCAGCCCAGGGACTGGCCACCACGGCCGCGCTGCTCAAGGAGCTGCGCTTCGAAGCACGTGTGGTCTGCGGCCATACCTGCGCGCTGGCGGCGCAACCGCTGGAGCAGGCGCTGCGCACGCTGGATGCCGTGGCCAGCACTCCCATCACCATGGTCAGCCTGCCGGTGACGAACCTGCTGCTGCAGGACGCGCAAACCGGTGTCACGCCGCGCCAGCGAGGCCTGACGCTGCTCAAGGAGGCCAGGGCGCGCGGCATACCGCTGATGATCTCCAGCGACAACGTGCAGGACCCTTTCTGTCCGCTGGGCAGTTTCGATCCGCTGGAGGCGCTGACCACCGGCGTGGCGGCAGCGCAGCTGACTTCGGCCTTTGACGAGTGGAGCGACAGCGTCTGTCGCCGCGACTGGCTGGGTCATGGTGTCGGCCGCCTGCCGCTGCAGCCTGGCGCGACAGCCGATCTGGTGATCCTTCCTCAGTCCAGCGTCAGCGGCTTTCCATCCCGCAGCCAGCGCCGCGTGGTGATGCGCGAGGGGCGCGTCAGCAACGGCGAGCCGCTGGCTGCCTGGTTCACACCCTGCATTGAACGGAGCGTTGCATGAGCGCAGAAACCACAGGCATTGCCCAACCCCTGGCACGTTATGCGGCCTGGCGGCGGGCGGGCGATCTGGTGTTCCTGTCGGGCGTGATCGCCGTGGACCCGGGCGCCAATCGCATCGTGCGCGGCTATGCCGACATTCCTGCTGAAGCGGCGGCGCTGATCGGGCGTACCGGTGAGTTCAGCACCGACATCAAGGAGGGTCCCATCCTGGCGCAGAGCTGGTGGGTGCTGGACCGCATCCGCCAGACGGTGGAGGCCGCCGGCGGCCAGATGTCGGATGTCTTCAAGCTGGTGCAGTACTTCCGCAATCTGGACCAGTTCCCGCAGTACAGCCGTGTGCGCAAGCTGTTTTTTCCCGGCGAATCACCGGCTTCCACGGTGGTCGAGGTGGCGGGCATGCTGCCCACGCCGGACATTCTGATCGAGGTGGAGGCCACGGCCTATCTGCCCTTGCGTTGACCCATTCATCACTCACCCCGGAGAACCCATGCTGCACGGATACACCCCTGCCGAGCGCTTTCTGCCCTATCTGAGCTGGACCGAGGTTGCGGCCCTGCCGGACAAGGCCAATACCGTGATCGTGCTGCCTGTGGGCGCCATGGAGCAGCATGGTCCGCATCTGCCCTGCTCCGTGGATGCAACGATTGCGGCGGGCGTGGTCGGCGCCGCCATGGCGGAGTTGCCCGCCGCCGTGCCTGCATTCGCCATGGCCCCCATCGTCTATGGCAAGTCGGAGGAGCATCTGCACTTTCCCGGCACGGTGACCTTGAGCGGCGAAACCCTGCTGGCCACGATCAATGAAATCGGCGAGTCGGTGTATCGCGCAGGCTTTCGCAAGCTGCTGTTTGTCAACGGCCACGGCGGCCAGCCCCAGGTGCTGGAGATCGCGGCGCGCGAGCTGCGCCTGCGCCATGGCGACTTCATCGTGGTGCCGAGCTTTACCTGGCGCGTGCCGCATGTCGCGGGCCAATATCTGTCGAACCTGGAGAAAAAGCTGGCCATGCATGCAGGCCATGCCGAGACCGCACTGATGCTGGCGCTGGCACCGCAGACGGTGCACATGGAGCGGGCCGTCATCAACTACCCGCCCGTGTTCCCCTCCAGCCTGCTGTCGCCCGATGGCCGTCCCGCCTGCGCCTGGACCGCACGGGACTTCGGACCCAGCGGCGTGATCGGTGATCCGACCCCCGCCACCGCCGAACAGGGGCAGGAGATCCTGCAATCCCTGGCCCGAAGCTGGGCCGCCGCCATTGCCGAGCTGCACGAGCTGCAATGGGCCAGCCGCGACGAAGCCACCTGGGGCCGAGCCCAGCATCAGGGGCATGTGGAGCCTGCCCTGGCCTGACGCCCTTTCTCGCCTTGCCTGTTTCAAACCTTCGGAGATCCGCCACGATGAAGACTGCCAAACTCCTCAAACCCCTGACCTGCGCGGCCATGCTGGCCTGCGGTCTGAGCGGCCTCGGCCACGCCGAGGAAAAATTCGTCTACATGACCAACTGGTATGCCCAGGCCGAGCATGGTGGCTTCTACCAGGCCGTGGCCACAGGGCTGTACAAAAAGCATGGTCTGGAAGTCAGTATCAAGATGGGCGGCCCCCAGGTCAATATCACGCAGATGATGGCTGCCGGTCAGGCCGACTGTGTCATGGGCTCCAGCGATCTGCAGATGGTGCAGATGCGCGAGGGCGGCGTTCCCGTGACCACGGTGGCCGCGGTGTTCCAGAAGGATCCACAGGTGCTGATCGCCCATGAGGACGTGAAGCGGTTCGAGGACCTCAAGGGCAAGACCATTCTGATCGCCGCCTCCGCGCAGCGCGGCTACTGGCCCTGGCTCAAGGCCAAATATGGTTTCACCGACTCCCAGACCCGGCCCTACACCTTCAATATCCAGCCGTTTCTGGTGGACAAGAATTCGGCGCAGCAAGGCTATCTGACGTCCGAGCCCTTTGCGATTCAGAAGGCTGGCGTCAAGGCGAACACGCTGATGTTCAGCGATCGGGGCTTCCCGGCCTATGCCACGACCATCTCCTGCATGGACAAGACGGTCAAGGAGCGCAGCAAGGCGGTGCAGGCTTTTGTCACCGCCTCCATGGAAGGCTGGAAGAGCTATCTGGCCGATCCCGCGCCGGCCAATGCCCTGATCAAGAAAGACAACCCCAACATGACCGACGAACAGCTGGCCTACAGCGTGGGCAAGCTCAAGGAAATGAATATGGTCGCCGGCGGCGATGCCGCCAGGCTGGGCATCGGCGTGATGACCGATGCGCGGGTCAAGGCCAGCTATGACTTCCTGGTCAGCGCCAAGCTGATCGATCCGGCCAAGGTCAGGCAGGCCGATGCCTACAACCTGAGCCTGATTCAAAACATCAAGGTCCTGCCCTGATGGCATGGGCTGGCAGCGGCAGCGAAAGGTGACTATGAGCGGCTCTGAAATTCCCGCAGCAGCAATTCCCGCAGTGGAGGTGTTGTCTGCAGAGAAAACCTATCCCGGCGGCACGCAGGCGTTGCTGCCCGTCAATCTGCGCATCGAAGAGGGTGAGTTCGTGACCTTGCTCGGCCCCTCGGGCTGCGGCAAGAGCACCTTGCTCAAGATGGTGGCGGGTCTGCTGGAGCCCAGCGACGGCAGATTGCTGCTGTGGCGCAAGCCGGTGCCGCAGCTGCATGCCGGCGGCAAGAAGATGGCGTTTGTCTTTCAGCAGCCCACGCTCATGCCCTGGTCCAGCGTGCATGCCAATGTGCGGCTGCCGCTGGATCTGGCTGGCGTGCCGCGCGCCGAGGCCGATGCGCGCGTCACGGAGGCCCTGCAACTGGTGGGCCTGGCACGCTTTGCCAAAGCCCTGCCGCGCGAACTGTCCGGAGGCATGCAGATGCGGGTCTCGATTGCCCGCGGCCTGGTGACCGAGCCCGATCTGCTGCTGATGGACGAGCCCTTCGGCGCGCTCGACGAGATCACGCGCCACAAGCTGGACGCGGAGTTGCTGGATCTTTGGAGCAAGAAGAAGCTGACGGTGATCTTTGTCACCCACTCCCTCCACGAGGCCGTCTTTCTGTCCAGCCGGGTGGTGATGATGGCGGCCAGGCCGGGGCGGGTGGTGGAGGAGTTTCGCATCGATGCCCCTTATCCGCGGCCTGCCGACTTCATGCTCGGCCCCGAGTTCGCCCGCCATGCCCAGCAGTTGCAATCGAGCCTGCTGCGCGCCAGTGCCATGGTGGAGGAGAGTCTGTCATGAGCGCCTTGCCCGCTTCCATTCCCGATGATGCGGCCAGGGCCGCCGACAACAGGTCTGCCGCGACCGGCGCGCGTGCGGTGGCTGCCGTCAAGTCCGCCAAGGCGGCCACCCCCTGGCTGCTGCAGCCCAAGGTGCAGCGCGTGCTTTTGCCGGCGCTGGTGGGCCTTGTGCTGCTGCTGCTCTGGCAGGCCCTGGTGACCGGGCTGGAGTTGCCGCCTTATCTGGTGCCTTCGCCGCTGCTGATGCTGCAGACCCTGATGACGGACTGGGCTGCACTCGGCCTGTCCCTGTGGGTCACCGTCAAGATCACCTTGCTGGCCTTTGCGCTGGCCACCGTGGCGGGCGTGCTGATCAGCTTTGTATTCGTGCAGAGCAAGCTGATCGAGACGGCCTTGTTTCCCTATGCCGTGCTGCTGCAGGTGACGCCTATCGTGGCCGTGGCTCCGCTGATCATCATCTGGGTCAAGGACCCGGTGCTGTCCATGGTGATCTGTGCAGCGCTGGTGGCGCTGTTTCCCATCATCAGCAACACCACGCTGGGCCTGCGCAGTGTGGAGCCGGATCTGCTGGCCTACTTCAAGCTCAACCGGGCCACGCGCCTGCAGGTGCTGATGCGCTTGCGCATTCCCAGTGCCTTGCCCTATTTCTTCGGGGGGCTGCGCATCTCCAGCGGCCTGGCTTTGATAGGTGCCGTGGTGGCCGAGTTCGTGGCCGGTACCGGCGGGCAGGGGGCGGGTCTTGCCTACCAGATCCTGCAAGCGGGTTTTCAGCTCAACATCCCACGCATGTTCGCTGCGCTGCTGCTGATTTCGCTGACCGGCGTGGCGCTGTTCGTGCTCATGGCCTGGTGCACACGCCGGGCGCTGGGCGGCTGGCATGCCAGCGAATCCGGTAGCGACTAGCGCTTCACCCCTTTGCTCATTTCTGCTCCCGTCATGCCCGCACTGCGCGGCATATGGGCCGACTCATGCCTTGCATTTTTGCGCCACGACCATGAACACCAATCCGATTGCCGAGAACAGCAGCCAGCTGGCCAGCGCCTTGCCTGCGCTGGACTGGATCACCGACTCCCTGAAAGTGTCGCGCCTGTCCCAGGATTTTTCCTGGTTCAGCCCGGTTCTGAAGCAGGCCCTGCAGGGCAAGCGCGGCGACATTGCGGTGCGTCCGCGCACCGAGGCCGAGATTGCCCAGATCGTGGCCCATTGCGCGCGCCGGGGCGTGCCCATCACGCTGCGCGGCAGCGGCACCGGCAACTACGGCCAGAGCACGCCGCTTCATGGCGGCGTGATCCTGGATCTGAGCGGCTATAACAGCCTGTGCTGGGTACGCGGCAGCGTGGGCCGGGCACAGGCCGGCATACGCCTGGCGGACTTCGACCAGCGCGCGCGCGAGCAGGGGCAGGAGCTGCGCTGGCTGCCGTCCACCTACCGCAGCGCCACCCTGGGCGGTCTGTTTGGCGGAGGCTTCGGCGGCGCCGGCTCCATCACCTATGGGCCGCTCGCCTCTGCGGGCAATGTGCTGGCTGCGCGCGTGATGACGGTGGAGGCCGAGCCGCGCATTCTGGAGCTGCGCGGTGCCGACGCCATGCGTCTGCACCATACCTATGGCACGACCGGCATTGTGCTCGAGCTCGAAGTGGCGCTGGCAGATGCCACGAACTGGACGGAATGCATTGCCACGTTCACGGGTTTTGACGAGGCGCTGGGCTTTGCGCAGCAGCTGGGCAATGCGCCTGGCATCCGCAAGAAGGAACTGAGTCTGATGGCGGCTCCGGTGCCGGCCTATTTCACCAGTCTGGCCGAGCATCTGCCCCCTGGCTGCCACGCGGTCATTGCGCTGGTGGCACCCGAAGCCGAGGAGGCCATGCAGCTATTGCTGGAGCGCAGCGGCGGCACACTCAGCTACTGCGAGCGCGGGCGCTGGTCTGCGCAGCCGGCTGCGGGCTACAAATCACTGGTCGAGTATTGCTGGAACCATACGACCCTGCATGCGCTGAAGCTGGACCGGGAGCTGACCTATCTGCAGACCGGCTACAACCCCGCAAGCTTTGGCGAGCAGCTCAAGGCCTTGCGCAGCGAGCTCGGTGACGAGGTCCTGTTCCATCTGGAGTTTCTGCGCACCAAGGAAGGACAGTTCAACTGCAGCGGGCTGGAGCTGGTGCGTTTCAGCTCGGCCGAGCGGCTCAACGCGATCATGGACATCTATCGCAAGCATGGCGTGCAGATCAACAATCCGCATGTCTATGTGGTGGAAGACGGCAAGGCCAACAACCAGCTCGATCCCGTGCTGTTGCAGACCAAGGCCGATCTCGATCCCCTGAATCTGCTCAATCCCGGAAAGCTCCGCAGCGCAGCGCTGCCGGCCTGCATTCAGTCCGACTGAGGCGGACATGCACTTCAATAGTGCCTGCGGCCCGGTGCGGTCTGTATCTGGTGCATGCGGCACTGCAATGGTGCTCGCGGGCGGCCGGTACTGAGCGCAGGAAGAGGCATTCGGGCCGCGCCTGGCCCCAAAGAGGCAGCAGCGCCGATGGCCGCAGTGCCCGGGCCAGGGTGCTGGCACGGTAATTGCACTTCAGGTTTTGCGGTCAATGTGACCGAACAAAACCTCCTGGGAGTGCTGAAATGAATCGTCGCGGAACCCTCACAACACTGGCTGCATCCATGGCTCTGGGCCTGGGATTGACTTCTCAGGTGCTGGCTGCAGACACCATCAAGGTGGGAGTGTTGCACAGCCTCTCGGGCACCATGGCCATCTCCGAGACCGTGCTCAAGGACACGGTGCTGATGGCCATCGAGGACATCAATGCCAAGGGCGGCGTGATGGGCAAGAAGCTGGAGCCCGTGGTGGTGGATCCCGCCTCCAACTGGCCGCTGTTTGCCGAAAAGGCCAAGCAGCTGATCACCCAGGACAAGGTGGCCGTGGTCTTCGGCTGCTGGACCAGCGTGTCGCGCAAATCCGTGCTGCCGGTGTTCGAGCAGAACAACGGCCTGCTGTTCTACCCCGTGCAGTACGAGGGCGAGGAACTCTCCAAGAACGTCTTCTACACCGGCGCCGCGCCCAACCAGCAGGCGATTCCCGCTGTCGAGTACCTGATGAGCAAGGAAGGCGGCGGTGCCAAGCGCTTTGTGCTGCTGGGCACGGACTATGTGTACCCGCGCACCACCAACAAGATTTTGCGTGCCTTCCTCAAGTCCAAGGGTGTCAAGGATTCCGACATCATGGAAACCTACACTCCCTTTGGCCACAGCGACTACCAGACCATCGTGGCCGATGTGAAGAAGTTCTCCACGGGCGGCAAGACGGCGGTGATCTCCACCATCAATGGCGACTCCAACGTGCCCTTCTACAAGGAGCTGGGCAATGCCGGCCTCAAGGCCAAGGATGTACCGGTCGTGGCCTTCAGCGTGGGTGAGGAGGAGCTGCGTGGCGTGGACACCAAGCCTCTGGTCGGTCACCTGGCGGCATGGAACTACTTCATGAGCGTGAAGAACCCGACCAACACGGCCTTCATCAAGCAGTGGGGCGATTACGCCAAGGCCAAGAACATCGCCGGCCACAAGGACAAGCCGCTGACCAACGACCCGATGGAGGCCACCTGGGTCGGCATCCACATGTGGAAGCAGGCCGTGGAGAAAGCCAAGAGCACGGATACCGACAAGGTGATTGCCGCCATGGCCGGCCAGACCTTTGCCGCACCCAGTGGCTTCACGCTGAAGATGGACGAAAAGAATCACCATCTGCACAAGCCCGTGATGGTCGGCGAGATCAAGGCCGACGGCCAGTTCAGCGTGGTCTGGAAGACCAAGGGTCCGGTCAAGGCCCAGCCCTGGAGCCCGTATATCGAAGGTAACGACAAGAAGAAAGACGCCCCCTGAGGCGCTGCGCGCCTTCCCCCTCTCTCGCATTGCTTGGCAATGCGGGAGGGGGACAACAGCCTCGCTGCGGGGCGGCCCTTGCTTGCTGTTACTGAAACAGAGCATGTCTGTTCTAAGCGCAATGAACTGAGCTTCTATTGCTAGGTCGATACGATGAAATTCACGCACAAGCCATGGGTATGGGCGGTGGTTGCCAGCCTCGGTGCCTTACTGAGCTTTTCCAGTCATGCGCTGACTGCAGAGCAGGCATATGCCATGGCTGTAGCCGATGATGCCGAACAACGTGCGCAGGCCATTAATCAGGCCGTAGTGGATCCGGCGGCGCAGGCCGATGGCGGGCGTCTGTCGGCCTATCTGGCGGCACTCTCGGGTGACGAGGTGCGCGTGGCAGGCGGCAAGGTGTTTGTGGTGACGGGAGATGCCGCCACGGACCCGGTCACGGGCGACAAGCGGGTCTTGCCCGCCGATGCCGAAGAAGTCGTCAACAACAATTACATGCGCGGCGTGATCGACACCGCGCTGGCGGCGCTGGCGCTGCAAAGCGGCGATGTGCAGCAGCGCCGCTCGGCTGCAGAAAAGCTGGCCGCAGAACCCGATGCAGCGCGCCTGCCGCTGATCGAAAAAGCGCTGGCCGCTGAACAGGACGGGCAGGTCAGAGCCCTGCTGGAGCGCAGCCTGGCTGCCA
Source organism: Comamonas sp. GW821-FHT11H03 (assembly GCF_058807955.1). NCBI lineage: Bacteria > Pseudomonadati > Pseudomonadota > Betaproteobacteria > Burkholderiales > Comamonadaceae > Comamonas > Comamonas sp. GW821-FHT11H03. Next base: position 915,692 of record NZ_JBXARF010000001.1, on the reverse strand, counting down.
GCCTGCTGGGCAGCGACGACGTGCAGCAGCGTCTGAAGGCGGTGCAGCAACTGTCGCGCCAGCAGACGCCGGAGACGCAGTTGCTGTTGAACCAGCGCCTGTCCGAAGAGTCCGATCCCGGCGTGCAAAAAGCCATCAGGGCCGCGCTGGCCGGCATTGCCGAAGGCCTGGCCTGGGGGGACAGGCTGGGTGCCGTTTTCAGCGGCATCAGCCTGGGCTCGGTGCTGTTGCTGGCGGCGCTGGGTCTGGCCATCACCTACGGCCTGATGGGCGTCATCAACATGGCGCACGGCGAGCTGATCATGATCGGTGCCTATGCCACCTATCTGGTGCAGGTCGCATTCCAGCGCTGGCTGCCCGAGGCCGTGTTTGGCTGGTATCTGGTGGTGGCGGCTCCCGTGGCTTTTCTGGCCTCGGCGCTGGTGGGCGCGGTGCTGGAGCGCGGCGTGATCCGCTTCCTCTACGGCCGCCCGCTGGAGACCCTGCTGGCCACCTTCGGCATCAGCCTGGTGCTGCAGCAAACCGTGCGCAGCCTCTTCGGAGCGCAGAACGTGGGCGTGGAAAACCCCGTCTGGATGAGCGGCGGGATTGCGCTGCTGCCCAATCTGACGCTGCCCTACAACCGCATCGCCATCATCGTCTTTGCGTTCGCCGTGCTGGCGGGCGTGGCCTTCATGATCGCCAGAACGCGGCTGGGCCTGTTCGTGCGTGGCGTGACGCAGAACCGCGCCATGGCTTCCTGTGTGGGCGTCAACACGGCACGCACCGACACCTATGCGTTTGCACTGGGCTCCGGTATCGCCGGTCTTGCCGGCTGCGCCCTGAGCCAGATCGGCAATGTGGGCCCGGATCTGGGGCAGAACTACATTGTGGACAGCTTCCTGGTGGTGGTGCTGGGCGGTGTGGGGCAACTGGCGGGCACCGTCTACGCGGCTCTGGGTCTGGGCGTGCTCAGCAAGCTGCTGGAAGGCTGGACCGGCGCCGTGCTGGCCAAGATCGCCGTGCTGCTGTTCATCGTGGTCTTTATTCAAAAGCGTCCGCAAGGCATCTTTGCCTTGAAGGGCCGCAGTGCGGAAACATGAAACACCCCCTGGGTCGCTTCGCGACCTCCCCCGCTCTCGCATTGCTGCGCGCTGCGGGCAGGGGACGACACCCTCGCTGCGGGGCGGCCCTTGCTCGGTGTCTCGTACCTGGGCCGCGCCAGCTGCGCAGGCCATGTGCCTTGCTCGACTTGAGGGAAAACTGAGATGACAACCCAATTCATACCCATCGAACTGCCCAAGCCCGCGCCGCTGCTATCCGCCAAGGGCTGGACGGCATTTCTGCTGGCCCTGACCATGGTCTGCGCCGTGGCTCCCGCACTCAATCTGTGGGTCCCCGAGGACAGTTCGCTGCACCTGTCCGACTACATGCTGGGCCTGCTGGGCAAGTTCATGTGCTATGCGATCTGCGCGCTGGCGATTGACCTGATCTGGGGCTATACCGGCATCCTGAGCCTGGGCCACGGCCTGTTCTTCGCGCTGGGCGGCTATGTGATGGGCATGTACCTGATGCGCGAGGCCGCAGGCCCCGATGCCTTGCCCGCCTTCATGGGGTTTCTGGACTGGAAGGAGCTGCCCTGGCACTGGGCGCTGTCGGGCAGCTTTGCCGCCACCGTGTTGCTGGTGTTCCTGGTGCCGGGCCTGATCGGCGGGCTGTTCGGCTACTTTGCCTTTCGCTCGCGCATCAAGGGTGTGTATTTCTCCATCATCACCCAGGCCCTGACCTATGCCGCCATGCTGCTGTTCTTCCGCAACGAGACCGGCTTTGGCGGCAACAACGGCTTCACGGGCTTCAAGACCCTGCTGGGGTTTTCCGTCAACTCGCAAGCCATGCATGTGCTGCTGTTCGCGCTGTCGGGGCTGGCGCTGCTGGGCTGCTTTCTGTTCTCGCGCTGGCTGATACGAAGCAAGTATGGCCGCGTGCTGCAGGCCGTGCGCGATGCCGAATCGCGCACCATGTTCTGTGGCTACAACCCGCTGCCCTACAAGCTGTCGATCTGGGTCATCTCGGCCATGATGTGCGGCCTGGCGGGCGCGCTGTATGTGCCCCAGGTGGGCATCATCAACCCCAGCGAGATGAGCGTGGGCAATTCCATCGAAATGGCGGTGTGGACGGCCGTGGGCGGACGTGCCTCGCTGGTCGGCCCCATCATCGGCGCGTTTGCCGTCAACGGCGGCAAGAGCTGGCTCACCGTGGCCGCGCCCGAGTACTGGCTGTATGTGCTGGGTGCGCTGTTCATCGTCGTGACGCTGTTCATGCCGGGCGGCCTGATTCGCCTGCCGCAGCAGCTTCGCCAGTGGCGTGAGAAGCGCAATGCGCAGACGCAATCCGAGCTGAACCAAGCCGCTGCTGCCCTGGCCCGCAAAGCCAGCGAACGCGCTGTCGCCGACCCGCTGAAAGGAGCCCGCGCATGACCCCCGATCTGATGCAGGAAGGCGAGCAGCGCCTGGCCTCCTACCAGCAGCGCGAAGCCGCGCTGCGCACCGAATCCGGCGGTCGCAACGCCAGTCTGGCGCGCCCCGTGATTGCCGGTGAAGTGGATGTGACTCACGGCCGAATTCTCTATCTCGAAGACGTGCATGTGAGCTTCGACGGCTTCAAGGCCATCAACGGTCTGAGTCTCGATATCGCGCCCGGCGAACTGCGCTGCATCATCGGCCCCAACGGCGCGGGCAAGACCACGATGATGGACATCATCACCGGCAAGACCCGGCCCGACAGCGGCACGGTGTTCTTCGGCTCCACCATCGACCTGCTGCGCTACAAGGAGCCCGAGATCGCCGCCATGGGCATAGGCCGCAAGTTCCAGAAGCCCACGGTGTTCGAGCAGCTCAGCGTGTTCGAGAACCTGGAGCTGGCGCTCAAGACCCACAAGGGCATTGCCTCCTCCATGCGGTTCAAGCTCAGCGGCGCGCACAAGGACCGCATTGCCGAGGTGCTGCACACCATTCATCTGGCGGCCAGCGTCACGCGCCAGGCCGGCCTGCTCAGTCACGGTCAGAAGCAGTGGCTGGAGATCGGCATGCTGCTGGTGCAGGAGCCCAGGCTGCTGCTGCTCGACGAGCCCGTGGCCGGCATGACCGACGAGGAAACGGTGCGTACGGCCGAGCTGTTTCTGACGCTCAAGGGCAAGCATTCGCTGATGGTGGTGGAGCACGACATGAGCTTTATCGACACCATCAGCGAGAAGGTCACGGTGCTTTGCGATGGCTCGGTGCTGGCCGAGGGAACGTTGGCCCAGGTGCAGGCCGACGAGCGAGTGATCGAGGTGTACCTTGGGAGATGACCCCCTGAGGCGCTTTGTCTGGGCGGCCCCGCGCCTTCCCCCTCTCTCGCTTCGCTGGAGGGGGCGACACCGTCGCTGCGGGGCGGCCTTTGCTCGGCGTCCGCCGATGGGCCGCGCCGGTTTTGTGCGCCATGTTTATCGAAGCAGGCTATTGAAAAAAGATAGCTGCTTGCGCTTGTTGTGTAAGCGTTAGAGGTCAAAAATGCTTAAAGTTCAGAACCTGCATCAGTACTACGGCGGCTCGCACATTCTGCGTGACGTGAATTTCACGGCCGAGATCGGCAAGGTTACGGTGCTGCTGGGCCGCAACGGCGTGGGCAAGACCACCTTGCTCAAAAGCCTGATGGGGCTGGTGCCTATCAGAAGCGGCGGCATTGAATGGCAGGGCCGCGATATCGCGCGCAAGACGCCCTACGAGCGCGCGCGCAGCGGCATCGGCTATGTGCCCCAGGGGCGCGAAATCTTCTCGCGCCTGTCGGTGGAAGACAATCTGCGCATGGGCCTGTCCTATTGCTCGGCAGGCACCCGGATTCCGGGCGAGCTGTACGAGCTGTTCCCCGTGCTGGGGCAGATGCTGCACCGCCGTGGCGGCGATCTCTCGGGTGGCCAGCAGCAGCAACTGGCCATTGCGCGAGCGCTGGCGCCGCAGCCCAAGATCCTGATCCTGGATGAGCCCACCGAGGGCATACAGCCCAGCATCATCAAGGACATCGGCCGCGTGATCCGCATGCTGGCCAATCGCGGCGATATGGCCATCCTGCTGTGCGAGCAGTACTACGACTTTGCCGAGGAGCTGGCCGATCACTATGTGGTGATGGAGCGCGGCGAGGTGATCGCATCGGGCCCGGGCAGCGAGATGCAGGAGAAGAATGTGCGCTCGCTGGTGGCGATTTGAACAGCGGGCGAAGAAAAAAAGGTGCCGCAAGCGGCACCTCAAAGCCTCAGGCCATGCCTGCAGGACAACTCATTTCGTCAATACGCTGCGCCGTGCGCGGCCAGCACCGGATTGCCCTGTATGGCAGTGCTGGCGCGGCCGTCGGCACCCCGGGGGACTTCGCCCACCAGCGTGGTGCGGTAGAGCTGGCGATCGAACTCCAGCGCAAAAATATCCTGTGGTGCCACATGGGCCGTGGAGCGGTTGTCCCAGAAGGCCAGCGAACCGGGCTCCCACTTGAAGCGCACGGTGAACTCGCTGCTCACGGCATGCTCCCAGAGCAGCTCCAGCAGCACGCGCGATTCGCGGGTGGAGAGTTCCACGATGGACTTGAGAAAGCCGGGACTGATGTAGAGCACTTTCTCGCCGGTCTCGGGATGAATGGTGACCAGCGGGTGTTCGCTGATCAGGGTGTTGTCGCGCACCAGATCCAGATATTCCTGCGATGCCGTGGCTCCCTGCGGTGCGCTGAAGCGGTGCTCGCCGCGCAGGCCCTGCAAGAAGGCCTGCAGCGGTTTGGAGAGCGCTTCGTAGGCGGCTGCCAGATTGGTCCATTGCGTGTCGCCGCCATAGGGCGGAATCGTCACGCCGCGCAGAATCGACGCGGCAGGCGGGTTGTGGGCGGCCGTCACATCGGCATGCCAGCCGGTCCAGGGGCGCTGTTCGGCCTGGCCGCTGTGGCGGTTGGCCTTGCGGTGCTTGGCAATCGAATACAGCTCGGGAAAGCCTTCGACATGACCGAAGACGGGGTGGCCGGGCGTCAGCTCGCCAAACTGGCGCGAAAAGGCGATCTGCTGCGCGTGGCTGAGGTGCTGGTCGCGAAAGAAGATCACCTTCCAGCGCAGCAATGCCGAGCGAATGGTGTGCACTTCGGCGGCGCTCAATGCCTGCTTCAGATTGACGCCGCTGATCAGCGCGCCGATATGCGCCGATTGCGGCGCGATGCTGATATGTGGAGTGATGTGGCTGGCAGAGCTCAGGCGTTCGTCCAGATGCTGCAGCGGAGCGTGGGGCAGGGGCATGTTCATGGGCTTGTTCCTTGTGGCAGCGGTGCTTCAGCGCGCCTGGGCAATACGGGAGGTGCTGGCCGGCAGCAGACCCAGCTCGGAGAGAAGCGCATGGTTGCGTTCGACCTGGGCATGCAGTGCGCGAGCCGTGTCCTGCGGACCGAGAAACACCGGCTCCCATTGGTTCAGCGCTACAAACTCCTTCCATTCCCGGGTTTCGGAAACCTTGCGCAGCGCGTTCACCCAGTAGGCCTGTTGCGCGGTGCTGGCACCGGGTGCCGTCATCACGCCCTGAAACGAGTCGCTGACATAGTCGATGCCCTGCTCCTTCCAGGTGGGCGACTGGGCGAACACGCCTTCAAGCCGCTTGTCGGCGGCAATCGCCAGCACGCGCACGCGGCCCGACTGCAGATAGGGCAGCAGGTTCGGCGTGGTGGCCGAGACCACATCGAGATGGCCGCCGGCCAGCGCCACCATGGATTCGGCGGAGGACTTGTAGGGCACGATGCGCAGCTTCTGGATGTTCACGCCGCCTTGCTGCAAGGGCTGGGCCACGCCCAGATGGATGTGATTGCCCAGCGTGGTGGCGATGCCGATGGAGTATTTCTCGGGGTCCTGGCGCAGCTGAGCGATCAGGTCCTGTGCATTGCGCAGCGGCGAATCCGCACGCACGACCACCGTGGTGAACTCGCGCAGCAAGGTCACCAGCGGCGTGCCTTTTTGCAGATGCGCGGGCAGGGCGTTCTGCGCCAGACTGTTGCCGTAGCTGGTGCTCAGCGTCATCAGCGTGTGGGCGTCGCCAGGGTGGCGGTGCAGGCTCTCCAGCGCGGAGATCGCATGCGCGCCAGATTTGTTGCTGACCACGAACTGCGGTGCATGCCCATCGCGTGCCAGCAACTCGGTGAGCTTGCGGGCCGCCAGATCCAGCGCCGCGCCGGCACCGCTGGGGACAATGAATTCCGTGGACTTGCCGGGCTTCCAGGTCGGGGCCGCTGCACCGCCGGATTGCGCGGCAGCAGGGCCCGTTGCCAGCGTGCAGCACAGCACCGCCATCGATGTCAGCCATGGGGCCAGAGTGCGAGGCAGGCGGGAATGAGTTACGGTACTGGCCGACATGAAAGCTCCTGAAATCAACCGCCATGCGCTTTGCGCGCTGGCGTGCTGAAGCACTGTAGAAGTGCGGCAGCCTTGCAACAACGAATGAATTTTCATGAGTTAGTAAGCAAAAGAGCTGAGCTACCCGGGCCTGAGCGGCAGGCCTGCTTGAAGAGGCAAGAACGACAATGACCTGGCATGCGCAACTGGCGCTGAACTATTCCCTGCAGGCTGGCAAGACCTCGGTGCATTTCACACACGATGGTCCGCTGCGCATCCTCAAAAGTCTGTATCCCGAGGGGCCAGCCATCTGCCACAACGTGCTGGTGCACCCGCCGGGCGGTCTGGTGGGCGGCGATGTGCTGGACATTGATGTCCATGTCGCAGAAGGTGCGCATGCGCTGGTCACCACGCCTGGCGCCACGCGCTTTTACAAAAGCAACGGCAAGCAGGCCATGCAGCGCACCCGGCTGCGCCTGGACCCCGGTGCGAGGCTGGAGTGGCTGCCGCTGGAGGCAATCGCGTACAACGCCTGCGATGCGGTCAACCATCTGGAGTTCGAGCTTGCCGAAGACGCGCAGCTGCTGACCTGGGATGTGACGGCGCTGGGTCTGCCACTGGCCGCCCAGCCCTATGAGTCCGGCATCTTCGAGCAGCACATTGAGTGGCCGGGCCGTTTCCTGGAGCGCGGCGTGGTCAACGCGCAGGATGCGCTGCTGCTCGATGGCGATCTGGGACTGGCCGGGCATCGCTGCCTGGGCAGTCTGATCTTTGCCAGTGGCTCAGCCATGACGCGCCATCAGCGCGAAGCCTTGCTGGAGGGCACGCAGGAGCTGCTTGCACAGGCCGCCCCGGTGGTGTTGAGCGGGGTCACTGCTTCCAATGAAAACATGCTGGTTCTGCGCTGTGCATCACCTGTGGTTGAGCCTGTGATGATGCTGTGGAAAACCGTATGGGGTTTCTGGAGAAAAGAACTCTGGGGCCTGCAGGGCGGCACTCCGAGAATCTGGTCCATGTGAGCCAGCTCCGGTCCGATCTGCGACTGCTGCATCCCGGCATCCCCAAAGGCCTGGCGCTGAGGCAGGGCCGGGTTTCAAGGCACCGATCGGCCGGTGCACCGGGCCAGCTCGGCCCGGCTCCAGTCCAGTCGCTCGCGCACGCGGGCACAGGCGGCACTGCCGGCTTGCGGGTCGCGTTCCATGCAGCGCTCCTCGACCATGGCCAGGCGGGCGCGTGTGTGGCGGTATTGCTCCTGAGAGCAACTGCGCGTGCCGGCCTCGGCGCGTGTTCCCCCTTGCGCGCGCGTGCCAGGCGGCACGGCCGTCCAGCCGCGGTTGTGCCAGGGCGAGAAGGAGCCTGAAGGCGTGGTCTCTATGCCATTCACCCGTCCTTGCAGGCCGGGAAATGTGGACAGCATGGCGGCAGCCATCAGGGCCGGGTCGCTCATGCGTCCCAGGGCGGTATCGCAGTCCATGACATCGGGATTCAAGCCCGGCGGCAACAGCCTCAGCACGCCATAGATGCGGGTGGCATCGGTCTCCAGCTCCTTGACGCTGCGCCCGTTGCTGCCCGGCACCAGGCCCATGCCGACCAGTGGGTACTGCGTGTCGCGCAGGGCGGTATCGGGGCCGGCATGGATCTGGACCTCGCCCGAGACCCGGCCCGCGAACATCAGCAGCCTGAAGGCATCTGTGGAGAACAGCGCCTGCACCTCCAGATGGCAACGGGCCGGGGCGGCGGGGCGCAGCAGGCTTGGCAAATCCTTGGCGGCGTCACCGTGGACCAGCATTGCCGTGCGCGGCAGCATCTCCACGGCTATCCGTGCCTTGCCCAGGCGCACGGTGGCCGCCACGCTGGCGTCGATGGCGGCGACCGTGGGAAATTGCGCCAGGGCCTTGAAGCCGGGCTGCATCACGGACAGTCTGTCGCTGCTGACGATGCCGCCTGTGGCGATCTCCAGGCGCCCGTTCTCGAAGCGGTAGTAGCTGGGCACTTCGTCGGTTTCGGTATGGCTGCCGTGGCGCGTGGAGACGCGGTAGCGGATCTCGCGCCCGCCGATCTCCATGAAGGGGCGCAGCGTCTGCACCAGGGCCTGGCGCGTGGCGGCATCGTCCTGGCGCAGCGTGATCTCCACACGTGTGGAGCCATAGCCCAGCAGCTTGTCAAACGCATGGCGCATGACGGCCTGGTTCGGAAAGGTGATGACGGCCCCCACCATGCCAGTCAGGGCCGCCACGCCGCCCAGCAGCAGCGGCCAGGTCGAGCGCTCGTCGGCTTGAACGCGAGTCACGGCGTTCCAGATGGCTTGCGCGCCATGGCCTAGCCAGCTGGTGAGCACGAAGGCGATGAGCGCTGCAGTCGGCGCCCACACAAGAATCAGCAGTATTTGCAACAGGCCCATATGGGCAGTGATTCTAGGCACAAGCCATGCTTGGCCTCGGCACAGCAGCCAGGCGGTGCCTGCCCGCCGGGGGCTACCCGCCTGGGGCTACCCGCCGGGGGCGCTACAGCGCCAGAACGATTTTGGACTCCTGCGTCCTGGCGCGCGAGCAGCAGCTCATCATCTTGGTACAGGCCGCGCGCTCGGCGCGGGTCAGCACCATGTCGCGATGATCGATATCGCCTTCGAGCACCGGCACCTCGCAGGAGCCGCACAGGCCTTCGCGGCAGTCGCACTCGATATCGATGTTGGCGCTGCGCAGCGCATCGAGCAGGGTTTCATCGTTGCGCACCTGCAGCGTGATGCCGGATTCGCGCAGCTCGACTTCAAAGCCGTGCTCCTTGTCCGGGTCGAGGGCTCCCAGAGTGCTGGAGAAATGCTCCACGCGCAGGCTGTCCTCGGGCCAGTGATGGCTGGCCTCAGCCAGCCCGTCGAGCATGCGCTGCGGACCGCAGGCATAGATCTGTGCGCCGGGCCTGACCTCGGCCAGCAGTGTCTGGTAGTTGGCTCGCCGGCCCTGCGCGCCCACATAGATCTGCAGACGCTCGCCATGCCTTGCCTGCAAGGCATTCAACAGCGCCATGCGCTCGCGCTGACTGCAGCTGTAGTGGATTTCATAGGGAATGCCCAAGGCCTGGGCGCGAGCCGCCATGGCCGCAATCGGCGTGATGCCGATGCCGCCGGCGACAAGAATCAGCTGCTGCGCGCCTTCGTCGAGCTTGAAGTGGTTGCGCGGGCCGCGCATCTGCACCTTCATGCCGGCCTGCAGCACGCCATGCACCCAGGCCGAGCCGCCACGGCTGTGCTCCTCGCGCAGCACGGCGATCTCGTAGGTATCCGCTTGCTGCGGATCGCCGCATAGCGAGTACTGGCGCGAGATGCCGGTGTCGCCGCAGTGCAGATCGATATGCGAGCCCGGCGTCCAGCGCGGCAGATCGCGCCCGTCGGGCGCCTTGAGGCGCACGCGCAGCACGTCCTGCGCAATCAGCTCGGTGCTCTCCACCAACATGCTGCGGCTGACGCCGCCTTGGGAGGATTCGCCGATGCGCACGGGCTGCTGCTCGGTCAGCACGGCGGGGTTGGCGCGCTCGGGGTTGCGGCTTGCATCCCATTGCACCCACAGGTGTTCGGGGCCTCGGAACGAGGTGTTGGGCACATAGGTGAAGCGTTGCTCGGCCAGCTGCATATGGGGCAGGCGGCGTGTGAATTCCTCGAGGAAGATCTGCATTTCCATGCGCGCCAGATTCTTGCCCATGCACTGGTGGGAGCCATAGCCGAAGGTCAGGTGATCGCTGGCATTGTCGCGGTGTATGTCGAACAGGTCGGCATCGACAAAGTGCTGCTCGTCGTGGTTGGCCGAGGAGGTGACGATGAGCAGCTTGCTGCCGGCCGCAATGGCCTGGCCGCCGATCACCACATCCTTGGTGGCCAGACGCCGCCAGGCGGCCACCGAGCCGTTGTGGCGCAGGCATTCCTCCACGGCGTTGGGGATCAGCGAGGGATCGGCACAGATCTCCTGCCAGACCTTGGGGTGCTGCAGCAGCAGTTTGACGGCATTGGCCGTGGCGTTGGCCGTGGTCTCGTGCGCGGCGACCAGGCCGGCCATCATCATCGAGTGCAGATAGGAGTCGGTGACGACCTCGGGCAGCTCCTTTTGCTTGCGAATGCCGTATTGCATCCAGCCCTCGGCCTCGGGATCGGCACGCATCTTGTCGAGAATCCGGCCTGCGTGCTGCCAGAAATTGCCCACGGCATGGGCCACGGCCACCTGCTCTTCGGCCCGGGGGCGTCCCCAGGTGTTGACGGTGTGGGCAATGCTGTACTGGCGCAGCGTGTCCATATCGTCTGCAGGCACGCCCAGGAAATGCATGGCCACGGTGAGCGGCACCTCCCACAGCATCTGATCGACCAGATCGGCGCGGCCGTCGTCGATGAAGCGGTCCACATATTCGCGAGCCAACTGGCGCACCATGGGCTCATGGTGTTTGAGTGCCTCGGGCGTGAAGGGCTGCATCAGCGCGCGGCGGCGCGGCATGTGGGCGGGCTCGTCCTCATTGACCAGGGTACGGTTGAGCGCAAAGCCGTAGCTGGCGAGCACGGCGTTGGCTTCGTCGCCCGTGGGCGTGATCTTCTCCAGTGCGATCGAGGGGCTGAAGGTCAGGTTGTCGCGGAAGATGGCCTTGATGTCGTCAAAGCGCGTGACCACCCAGTAGCCCAGCTGCGGGCTGTAGAACACCGGCTCCTGCTCGCGTGCCCAGCGCACATATTCGGGCGGGTCCTGCTGGTAGCCGTCGGCAAAGGGATCGAAGCTGGCGGCCCCGTGGCTGATGGGGCAGCCCGTGGGGCCGCTCTGGCCGGTGGGCTTGCCGAACTGGCTGTGATCGATGGGGCAACGGCTGGGGGTGGAAATGGTCATGGCTATCTCATGGGGTGGCAGGTGGACGGGGCAACCATCCATAGGGCGTGCAAAGGCGGCCTGCCGCCAGCCTCTGCGCTTGCAAAGCTTGCGCTACGAACGTCGTTCCTGGTCTGCAAAACTGGCGCGCTCGCTAAAGAGAGGCAGCGAGGCTGTCGTCCCCCATTGGGGGAAGGCGCGAAGCGACTCAGGGGGCAGTCTCAGTCCAGCGTGATGTTCAGATCCTTGATCAGCTTTTGCCAGCGTGCGCTTTCGCTGTGGATCAGCGCCTGGAACTGCTCGGGCGTGTTGCCCACGGGCTCCACGCCGAAGTCGATGAGCTTTTGCTTGACGGCAGGCTCGTTGATGGCGGCGACCACCTGCTTGTTCAGCGCCGTGACGACATTGGCCGGTGTCTTGGCCGGGGCCACCATGCCGACCAGGGCCGCAGCCTGCACGCTGGGCAGGCCCAGCTCGCCGAAGGTGGGTACATCGGGCAGCTGGGGCAGACGCGTGGCATTGGCCACGGCCAGGGGGCGCACCTTGCCGCCCTTGATGAAGCCGGCGCCGGCAGCCAGGTCCACCATCATCACGGGAATCTGACCGCCCGCCACATCTGCCAGCGCCGGAGCCGCACCGCGATAGGGCGCATGGGCGAGCTTGAGGCCGGCCTCGGACCTGAGCAGTTCCATAGCCAGATGATGGGGGCTGCCCGCACCGGCGGAGCCGTAGTTCACGCCCTCGGCACTGGCCTTGGCGGCGGCAATGAACTCCTTGGCAGTCTTGGCCTTCTCGGCGGGGCCGGCCACCAAAATCATGGGAAAGCGACCCATGAGCGTGACGGGCATGAGGTCCTTGCCGGGGTTGTAGCTCAGGCTCTTGTAGAGCACGGGATTGAAGATCAGCGTGCCGTTGTCGGCCGACAGCACGGTATAGCCGTCGGCCGGTGCGCGCGCGGTCTCCGAGGCGCCGATGGCCGTATTGCCGCCCGGGCGGTTGTCCACGACGATGGGCTGATGGGCCTGGGCACCCCAGGCCTGGCCTATGGTGCGGGCCAGGAAGTCCGAGCCGCCGCCTGCGGCGTAGGGCACGATCCAGCGCACGCTCTTGCTCGGGTACTTGTCCTGGGCCACGGCGGCGCCAGGGGCTGCGGCCAGCCAGAGCATGCTGGTGGCCAGAACCGAGGCGGTGAAGAGGCGTTTTTTCATTGAGGGTGTCTCCTGGGCTGTGGTGTTGTTTGCCTGCGGGTTAACCAAGCTTCACTCCGCCTGCGGTTCCGCTTTAATACGGAAATTGTTTTGCGTAATTTTTATACGCATAGCGTAAATATGCTTCAAGGGATTACCCGAAAGCCAGCATGAGACATGCGTGAAAATGTCTTCAACGGCTTACGAGACAGGCGCAACCAGCTATGAAAATCGAGAAGAAGACCTTGGCTATGGCCAAGCGGCAAGCAGCCAGCCCAGCAGCAGCAGTGGCGTCGCACAATGCCCGGCAAGAGCCGGATCAGCGTCGCCAGCGTGTGCAGGCAGCAGAGACCTGTCTGGCCGTGCTCAAGGCTCTGGCCGGGCTGGGCGGGCGTGCCAGTCTCACGGCCATCGGAGCTGCCGTCGATGAAAGTCCGGCCAAGGTGCATCGCTATCTGGCCAGTCTCATGGCCGAAGGTCTGGTGGAGCAGGATCGTGGCGGCACCCAGTACGCGCTCGGACGCGAGGCCATCCATATCGGCCTGGCTGCGATGCGCCAGAACGATCCTGTGCGCATGTCCGAGCCCGCTTTGCAGCATCTGCGCGAGTCCTTGCAGGTCACGAGTTTTGTCGCGGTCATGGGCAATATGGGGCCCACCATCGTGCGTTTCGAGGAGCCCAGCCTGCCCATTACCGTCAATGTGCGTGTGGGCTCGGTCATGTCCATGCTGTGGTCGGCCACGGGGCGGGCATTCTTTGCCTTCATGGAGCCGCAGCCAGAGGTCCAGGCGCTGCTGGCGCGTGAGCTGGAGGCAGCCAGCCCCGAGCATCGCCGCCTGCTGCATGCCAGCAAGCCTCTGGAGCAGCTGCGCAGTGAGATTCGCGCAGCCGGCTGTGCGGCGATCCGGGACCTGAATCTGCCCGGCATCAGCGCCGTTGCTGCCCCTTTGTTTGACTACCACGGCCATGTGGTGGCCGTGCTCTGCGCGCTGGGGGCCAGCGGCGGTTTCGACCCCGATCCGCAGGGCCGCATTGCCCAGGCTGTATGCCAGGAGGCGCGCAGTATCAGCGCTTCGCTGGGTTACAGAACCTAGGTCTGTGATCAGGCCCCGGTCAGCGCAGCCGGGGCTCCGAGGCGCTGGGACAGCTGGCGCGCCTGGGCCTGCAGCTTGCGGGCCGGCAGACCGGCGGGGTCCAGCGTCAGCGTGACCGAAGGGCCGATGGCGGCAATCGCCAGCACCAAGTGGCCGAAGCCGTCAAACACAGGCACCGCCAGCGCGCTTACGCCGGAGAGCAATTGGTTCTCGACCACGCTCAGGTGGTTGCTGCGAATGGAGTCCAGCTCCTTGGCAAACGCCGGCTCGTCCAGGCTGTGGCCTTCGGCCTGCAGCAGCGGTGCGATACGGGCCGGGTCGCCGAAAGCCGCAAAAATCTTGCCCGTGGCGGTATGGCGCAAGGAGGCCGGCGTGCCGTGGCGCATGGCCACATAGACATGGGTCGGGCCTTCCTCGACGCGGATGATGGTCGGCCCCTGGCCGCTCCACATGGAAACCGACACGGTGTAGCCCACCTCTTGCGCCAGGGCGGGCAAATCAGCAATCGCCATGCGCACAGGGTCGGCCTGCTGCAGGCTGATGAGCCCCATCTGAATGGCCAGCGGCCCCAGGCCGTAATGGCCGCTGACGCGATCTTGCTCCATCAGGCCCAGCTTGCAAAAGCTCACCAGATAGGGGTGGGCCTTGGCCGCCGTCATCTCGGCCTCGCGTGCCAGATCCTTGAGCGCCATGCGCCGGCCCGTGCGCGCCAGCACCTTGAGCAGTTGGCCGCCGACCTCCACGCTCTGTATGCCGCGCGGTGCGCGCGTGGGCTCGTCGTCACAGGTGTCAAGCGATAAACGGGCGTCGGTCGAAGAGGTGTTGGCGTGAGGCATGACGGCATTGTGACGGGGAACGGTGGCTGGAAACCCTCCAGGGTTTTTCACTATGACAAATCAATTGTGCAATGTTGAATTTATATCTAGCATTCAGGAATTCGATAAAGATGAATGCGTTTGTTTAAAACAAAGAGATTGCAACGATGAACACCAAGACCTTTGCCTCCGCCGCCGACCTTGAAGTCAAGAAGGTGAGCTTCGACAAGCTCTCCGAACATGCCTATGCCTACACGGCCGAGGGCGACCCCAACACCGGCATCATCATTGGCGAGGATGCCGTGATGGTCATCGACACCCAGGCCACGCCCGTCATGGCCGAGGACGTGATCCGCCGCATTCGCGAGGTCACGGACAAGCCCATCAAATACGTCACGCTGTCGCATTACCACGCGGTGCGCGTGCTGGGTGCCTCGGCCTACGGCGCCGAGCACATCATTGCCAGCCAGGACACCTACGACCTCATCGTCGAGCGCGGCGAGCAGGACAAGGCCAGCGAGATCGGGCGCTTTCCGCGCCTGTTCCAGAACGTCGAGAGCGTGCCCGAGGGCATGACCTGGCCGACCATGACCTTCACCGGCAAGATGACGCTGTGGCTGGGCAAGCTCGAGGTGCAGATCCTGCAACTGGGCCGTGGCCACACCAAGGGCGATACCGTGGTCTGGCTGCCGCAGGAGAAGGTGCTGTTCAGCGGCGATCTGGTCGAGTTCGATGCCACGCCCTATGCCGGCGATGCCTACTTCCAGGACTGGCCGCAGACGCTGGATGCCATCGCCGCGCTGAAGCCCGAAAAGCTGGTGCCCGGCCGCGGTGCGGCACTGCAGAACGCGGCCGAAGTGCAGGCCGGCCTGGCGGGCACGCGCAATTTCATCAGCGACCTGTGGGCCGAGGTCAAGGCCGGCGCCGATGCGCGCCAGGACCTGCGCAAGGTCTACGAGGCAGCCTTTGCCAAGCTGCAGCCCAAATACGGCCATTGGGTGATCTTCAACCACTGCATGCCGTTCGATGTGACGCGCGCCTATGACGAGGCATCGGGCCATGCCGACCCGCGCATCTGGACCGCCGAGCGCGACCGCGAGATGTGGCTGGCGCTGGAAGGCTAGTCGCCACCCGGGCCGCCTGGCTGACAGTTTCCTGCGCAGGTGCGGCGGTCCACGGTAAATCTTTCAAAAACAGGAGCTGCTTGCGCTTTGAGTACAAGGAATTCAAGTGGAAAAGATATTGAATTCGTTGACTGACAAGCGGTAGTAGCTATCAAAAAACACAGTCTAAATCCGGCCGCAAAGAGCCGGAGGGGTGACTTTTGCCCCAAAGAACAGATCCACGCTTTTCAAGGTTTGCGCACCGATGAACGCCATGTCCAACCCAGCCATTGCTCCTGAGGCCCTGCGCGGCAGCGCCGCCGACATTCAGTCCATCCAGATTCCCTATCGGCGGCATGCGGACCAGGATGCCGATGTGCCGGCTCGCCACCCCGTGGTCGTCGTCGGCGCCGGGCCCGTGGGCCTGTCTCTGGCCATCGATCTGGCGCAGCGCGGCCAGCCGGTGGTGGTGCTGGACAACGACTGCAAGCTGTCCACAGGCTCGCGCGCCATCTGCTTTTCCAAACGCACGCTGGAGATCTGGGACCGCCTGGGCGTGGGCCAGCCCATGGTGGACAAGGGCGTGTCCTGGAATCTGGGCAAGGTGTTTGCCAGGGATCAGTCGCTCTACCAGTTCGACTTGCTGCCCGAAGCCGGTCACGAGCGCCCGGCCTTCATCAATCTGCAGCAGTACTACGCCGAAGCCTATCTGGTCGAGCGCGCCCTGCAGCTGCCGCTGATCGACCTGCGCTGGCACAACAAAGTCACGGCGCTGGTGCCGCGAGACGACGGTGCCCTGGTGAGCGTGGAAACGCCCGAGGGCGAGTACCGGATCGATGCCCAGTGGGTGCTGGCCTGCGACGGCTCGCGCTCGCCCTTGCGCGGCTTGCTGGGCCAGGAAAGCCATGGCCGCATCTTCCGCGACCGGTTTCTGATTGCCGATGTGAAGATGCATGCGGATTTTCCGACCGAGCGCTGGTTCTGGTTCGATCCGCCGTTTCATCCGGGCCAGAGCGTGCTGCTGCACCGCCAGCCCGACGATGTCTGGCGCATCGACTTCCAGCTGGGCTGGGAGGCCGATCCCGAGGAGGAGAAAAAGCCCGAGAACATCCTGCCGCGCATCCGCGCCCTGCTGGGCAAGGACGCGCACTTCGAGCTCGAATGGGCCAGCGTCTACACCTTTGCCTGCCTGCGCATGGACCGCTTCGTCCACGGCCGCGTGGTCTTCGCGGGCGACAGCGCGCATGGCGTCTCGCCCTTCGGCGCGCGCGGTGCCAACAGCGGCGTGCAGGATGCCGAAAACCTGGCCTGGAAGCTCGACCGCGTGCTGCGCGGCCAGGCCGGCGCTGCGCTGATCGCGACCTACGGCGCCGAGCGCGAATACGCGGCCGACGAGAACATCCGCAACTCCACACGCGCCACCGACTTCATCACGCCCAAGAGCGAGATCAGCCGGCTGTTTCGCGATGCGGCGCTGGAGCTGGCGCGCGAGCATGAGTTTGCGCGCCGCATCGTCAACAGCGGGCGCCTGTCGGTGCCGGCCACGCTGCATCACTCGCCGCTCAACACACCGGACAGCGAGGAGTTCGCGGGTTCGCAACTGCCTGGCGCTGTACTCAGCGACGCGCCCATGCGACGTCCCGGCGACGCTGCCACAACTTGGCTGCTGCGCGCACTTGGCAGCGATTTCACGTTGCTGCATTTCGGTCCCACGCCGACCTGGGCGCGAGAGCTTGGCGGCGTGCTCAATCTCTCGATAGCCGCCGAGGGCGATGTGCATGCCGACCAGGCCGATCTGCTGGATGCGCAGGGTCTGGCGGCGCAGCGCCTGGATGCGCGCCCGGGCACCAGCTATCTGCTGCGCCCCGACCAGCATGTCTGCGCGCGCTGGCGCCGTCCCGATGAAGCCGCCGTGCGTGCCGCGCTGCAGCGTGCCGGCGGCTGACATGAAGGCACCACCTGAGGCGCTGCACGCCTTCCCCCTTGCGAGGGGACGACAGCCTCGCTGCGGCGCGGCGCGGTCGGCCTGGGCTCTTGCTCGCTGTCCCTGGTGGAGTGCAACACCCTCAGAAGATTCCCCCTTTTTTAGGAGACTGCCATGCTGCTGTCCACCCACCCGAACCTGCAGGCCTGCGACGATTTCTATGAAGCCCTGATCGCTACGCATCAGGGCCTGGAAACCGCGCAAAGCCATGCCCTCAATGCCCGCCTGGTGCTGCTGCTGGCCAATCACATTGGCCATCAAGAGACCTTGCTGCATGCGCTCGAACTGGCCCGCGCCAGCGCAGGATTCGCTCCTGCCGGCGCAGACCCGGCCGAGCGCGGCGCCGTGACACCGGTTGCCCCGGTACACGCTGCCGTTTGAGATGCAGCACGCCGCCAGCCTGGCGGCAGCTGCGCCATCCCCTAAAGGCCCCGTCACCAAAATCTATTCAAGGGGCCATGAATCAAGGAGACAAGGATGATGCAACGCAAACAATTTCTGGCCGCACTGGCCTGCTCGACGCTGGCCTGGGCGGCAGGGCCGGCCGCCATGGCGCAGGAAAAGCCCCTGGAATGGGTCATCGGCTACGCCGCAGGCGGGGGCTCCGACGTGGTGGCCCGCGTGATTGCAGAGGCCATGGGCCGCAATCTGGAGCGCCCCATCGTCATCAACAACAAGCCCGGCGCAGGAACCAATATCGCAGCCGAATACAGCGCGCGCTCGCATGACTTTGGCAACCTGATGTTCACGGCCGACTTCGCCACGCTGGCGGCCAATCCTTTTCTGTTCCGCAAGCTCAACTACAACGCCGAGAAAGACTTCAAGCCCGTGGGCATGCTGGTGCGCTTTCCCATGCTGCTGGTGGTCAACAACGATGTGCCGGTCAGCAATCTGACCGAGTTTGTCGCCTGGGCCAAGCAGCAGAAGACCGGCGTGAGCTGGGGCTCGGCCGGCCTGGGCAGCCCCCATCATCTGGTTGGCGAGCTGTTTCGCGAAGAAGCCGGTCTGGGCAATATGACCCATGTTCCTTATCGCGGGGCCGCGCCCGCAGTGCAGGATGTGATCGGCGGCCAGATTCCCGCCATGTGGGCCGACAGCGCCACCATCATTCCCTTCCTCGGCGAGAAAAAGCTCAAGGCCATAGGCGTGGCCAGCCCGGCCCGCATCGATGTGCTGCCCAAAGTTGCCACCTTGCAGGAGCAAGGCCTCAAGGGCTTCGAGGGCTATGCCTGGCAGGGCATCGTCGTGCCCAAGGGCAGCTCGGCCGAGGTGGTCAAGAAGTTCAGCCAGTCGCTGCAGTTTGCGTTGGCCGACACGCGCACCAAGGCCCGTCTGGCGGCCATGGGGGTCGAGCCCATGCCCGGCAGCTCCGAGCAGATGGAGAAATTTGTCAGCACCGAGCGCAGCAAATGGGGTCGTGTGATCACGGCCAACAACATCAAGCTCGATTGAGAACCGGACTCGGTGGGCCGCAGGCTGGGTGACGGACAGGCCCGGGCACTGCGGGATATGCGTTTTTGCAGATGCGGCGCTGTGCCAGCCGTGGCAGACTCCGTGCCATGTCCGAGTCCACTCTTCTCGTTGCCGACGATCACCCGCTGTTTCGCGCAGCGTTGATCCAGGTGCTGCACGACCGCTTTCCGCAATTCCGCATTGTGGAGGCGGCCAGCGCTCAGACCCTGGGCGCAGCGATGCAGGAGCATCCCGAGATCGAGCTGGTGCTGCTGGACCTGGCCATGCCCGGCGCGCGCGGCTTCTCGTCCCTGCTGCATCTGCGCGGCGAATATGCGCAGGTGCCGGTGATCATCATCTCGTCCAATGACGACCCTCGCATCATCCGTCGCGCCCAGCAGTTCGGGGCGGCAGGCTTTATCTCCAAGTCTGCGGCTGCAGACGATATGAGTGCCGCGATTGACGATGTGCTGAGCGGGGATATCAGCTTCCCCTCCATGGTGGCCGAGCGCTCGGAGGCCGATGCGGCCCTGGCCGCTCGTCTGGCCCAGCTCACGCCCCAGCAGTTTCGCGTGCTGCTGTGCATTGCCGACGGACTGCTCAACAAGCAGATCGCGCACGAGCTGGGCCTGGCCGAAAACACCGTCAAGGTGCATGTGACGGCAATTCTCAAGAAGCTCGAATGCTATTCACGCACCCAGGCCGCTGTGCTGGTCAAGAGCCTGGAAAACGATCACGAGGTTTGATCGCCCTGGTGCCTCACGGGCTCTCCGCTTTGATAGATTGCGTCGCAGTTCGACGGCTACAAGTGCGCAAAAAACTCCGGCGTCGCGTCCCAGCGATCGTGCATGCCATCGACATAGGTGACGGGAATTCGCGACAGCTCCTGCTCCGAGATATCTTCCAGGCAACCGATATTGATGCCGTACATCTGGCCTGTCGGCGTGTTGTGGCCCACGCCAAAGACGCGGATGCCGCAGCGCTTGCAGAAGAAATGCTGGTTCTTCTGCGAGCCAAACACATAGAGGGTGAGCTCCTTCTCGCCCGTGATAAGGCGGAAATTTTCGGGGCTGGCGATGGCGGGCCAGAACCGGCTGCGTCTGCAGATGGAGCAGTTGCAGCGATAGCTGGGCTGGCTCAGGTCCAGGCTGACTTCAATCTGAACCCGGCTGCAATGGCAACTGGCGCGATAGGACTTCAGCATCTGGCGATCCCCCTGTGTTGAGACGGGCTGCCATCGGCATGTCAGCCCTGGTCGAAGCTTAGATAGTTCAGATGCTCCTGGCTACGCCAGACTGCACACCATGCGTTGATATCGCTGCCGTGGGAGAAAAAAATCTCCCAGCGATGATCGACTTCGTCCTGAAAACCCTGTCTCGCCGCATTGATGAAGCGATGGCAATGGGCCTGGAGCGGGCCTTCTACATCTTGCGCATCGATCAGCCAGAGGAAATCCTCTAGCCAGCCGGCGTCGCACAATACGTCATGCACGGACTTCAGGCGCAGTCTGCCGACCACATCGGGCCAATGAGCGAGATCGATGCGGCAGCGCACAGCCAGGCGGTCGTCAATGCCGCTGCCTCCGGCATAAAAGCCCAGCGCATAGTGCAAGTCTTCCTCTGCAGGCACAAAGCCAATCAGATTGGCAATGAGTGACATGGGCGGCTCCACGCACATGTCTTGGCTGCAGTGTCGATGAGCCAGGCTGTCGTAGTCGCGCATGTCTTTTGCAACCGTCTAAGCAAGAGCAGGCATGCAGAGGTGCGTTCCCTCATGCGGCATGGGTTCGTCCTCCCAGGGAGGACAGCACGGCGGGCGCGATCAGCCTGTGCATGGGTTTGACGGGCAGCATGTAGAGGCGGCCCAGTGCGTTCTTGACATGCACGACGGTGGTGATAGTGATGACGGCGTCCGGGGAACTGATGTCGCTCTTGCGGTGAATGCTGAGCACGACCTTCAGATGCTTGTCGTCGTCGCCGATCAGGGCTTCGTCAAAGGTGTTCTCGAACACCGTGAAGATGCCGACCCTGTCGCCAAGGCCGTAGCTGGCTGCTGGTTTTCCGGGCTGCAGGGCCGACAAGGTGCCCAGGTTCTTGAGCCCCGCCAGACCGCCGATCAGATTGCGCGCACGCATGCAGATTTCAATCCAGCGCGGTGTTTTGCGCGCGGCAAGAATGAAGTGGTCCAGTGCAGACAGGCCTGTGGCGTCCGAGACGATGCTCCAGGAGTCGTGAAAGCTGGAGCCGGCCAATTGCTGTGCGATGCGGCTGCCGGGCGGAACGGCGGATTCAACGGGATGATGGTGCATGCTGTCTCTGTCAGGGTTGAGCGGCCCGCGTGCCTGAAAGCCGCAAAGGCTGTTGCAGCATAGCGAAGAATCCGCCACTGGGCTTGCGCAGTCGTGGCGTGCAGATCGGCGCTGGTTCTGAATTCATGGCGAGAGTGCGATGCCCTGAAATCGCCGCAGCTGGAAATGACTTTGGTTTTCAGGCGCTGCCGCCTTCTCGTCCGCGCAGAAAAGTCTGGCTCATCAGTGCCCGCAGCGCCGGCGGTCTGACCGGCTTGGCGAGAAAACCCCAACCGCGTTCGGCCGCCTGACGGCGCAGTGTGCTGTCGCCTTCGCCGGTCAGCAGGATGACGGGAGGCTGTCGGCCCCAGCGCTCGCAGAGCTGGGCATAGACATCGGGGCCGTAGAGCTGGCCCAGATGCACATCGAGCAGCACCAGTTGCGGAGCATTGCCGGGCGCTGCATAGGCTAGGGCCTCGGGGGCATTGGCGGCCAGCGGCACATCGCAGCCCCAGCGCTCGAGCAAGGCACAGGTGGCGTCGCGGGTGGCGGGATCGTCCTCCACATACCAGACGGTGCGGCCTTGCAGCGGGCTGTCCACACGAGCGCTGGGAGAAGGCTCCTTGGAGACCGGTGTCAATGCTGCGGCCTGGCCCAGTGGAACCTTGACCCAGAAGACGCTGCCCTTGCCCAGGGTGGAGCGCAGGCCGATCTCATGGTCCAGCAATCTGCCCAGGCGCTCCACAATGGCCAGGCCCAGGCCGGTGCCGCGGTCGTCGGCATGGCCTTCGTCGAGGCGGCGGAACTCTTCGAAGATTTCCTTTTGCAGGCTCAGAGGAATGCCCGGTCCCTGGTCATGCACCTCGATGCGCACCTGGTCGCCCTGGCGGCGACAGCCCACAACGATACGGCCCTTGCGCGTGTAGCGAATGGCGTTGGAGACGAAGTTCTGCAGTATGCGACGCAGCAAGGCCTCGTCGCTGCGCACGATCAGCCGGCTGGGCATGCAGTGCAGGCTCAGGCCCTCGCTTTCGGCCTGCAGCGCAAAATTGTTGTGCACCACTTCCAGCAAAGAGCTGAGCGCGAAGTCACGCACGCGGACTTCGAGCTGGCCCGATTCCATGCGCGAGATATCGAGCAGGCTGGTGAGGATGGCGTCCTGAGAGGCCAGCGCCTTGTCCACCCGCTGGGCCAGTTGGCGGCCGGCCTCATCGTGCAGATAGGTGGGCAGCAGGCTGGTGAAAATGCGCGCCGCATTCAGCGGCTGCAGCAGGTCATGCACGGCCGAGGCGACAAAGCGGGTCTTGTAGCGGTTGGCACGCTCGGCCTCCTGTTTGGCCTGGGCCAGGTCTCGGGTGCGATCGGCAATGCGCTTTTCCAGCGTATCGGCCAGATTGCGCAGCTCGCGTGCCGTGTTCTTGTAGCTGGTGATGTCGGCATAGCTGGTGACAAAGCCGCCGTCGGGCAGGGGGTTGCCGCGAATCTCCAGCACCGTGCCGTCGCCCTTGGCGCTCTCGTGCAGATGGGGGCTGCCGCTGCGCAGATGCTGGAGCCGGCGCTGGATCGCAGGCTCCACATCGCCCTTGCCCAGCAGGCCGCGCTTGGCGTTGTGGCGTATCAGGGCCTCAATGGGCTGGCCCACATGCATCAGCTCGGACGGATAGCGGAACAGCTCCACATAGCGCGAGTTCCAGGCCACCAGGCGCAACTGCGGGTCCACCACCACCACGCCTTGCGGCAGGTGCTGCAGGCTGCGCGAAAGTCCGGTGTCGGCCTGCTTGGCGGCCTGGACAATGCCGTCCTGCGCGGTGCGCAGTTCCTGCGCATGCTGGTGCAAAACGGTCTCCAGCTCCTTGCGGCTGCGCTGGCGCAGGGCTGCCAGGCGCTGGCGCTGTCGGATATAGAGCACCAGCAGCGATGCGGCCAGCCACAGGCCGCCGGCGGCCACTGCCGCCCAGTGGCTGGCTGTCTGGCTATGGACGATGTCGTGCAGCAGGTGCAACTGCCATTGGCTTTCAGGGAGTTCCATGCGCAGCCAGAGCATGGGGTCGACCAGCGGAGGCTGACTGAAATGGGCCAGCATGCCGATGCCGGCAGGCTGCCGGCTGGTGCGATAGCCCAGCGCGATCAGGGCCTGGCCCGCGTATTGATGGGTGTCGCGCACTACCTGCTGGTCACTGCTGGACAGCGGCTCCAGCAGGCGGTAGCGCCATTCGTCGCGGTTGGAGAGAAAGACCACGCCATGCTCGTCCGTGGCGAAAACAATGTCGGGCGACTGGCTCCACTCGCCTTCCAGCTCCTGAAACAGGATCTTGATGGCGATGAGTCCAAGCACCGAGCCGTCTTCATCATGAATGGCCTGGGAGAGAAAGTAGCCGGGCAGTCCTGTGGTCAGGCCGATGCCATAGAAGCGGCCACTGCCCTGGCTCAGCGCCTGGGTCACATAGGGGCGAAAGCTGTAGTCCTCGCCCACATTGCTGTGCGAGTCGCGCCAGTTGCTGGCGGCCAGGGCCTTGCCGCTTTTGTCGATGAGAGTCAGCGTGGAGGCCTGGCTGGCGCCGTTGGCCTGCTCCAGCTTGTGGTTGAGCCTGTCCACCTCGGTGGCGCTGAGTGGATGGCTGAGCGCGCTCTTGAGTTCGGCATCGAGCGCCAGCACTTCGGGCAGGGTGCGGTAGCGATCCACGCGCTGCACCATGGCTTGGGCATAGAGCGTGAGCTGGCGCTGCACGCTCTCGCTTTCATCGTGCAAAGAGGTCTGCAGCGCGACGCGACTGGCGGCCCACATGCTCAGCAGCATGCCGCTGAGCACGATGACAAGGGTCAGAAACAGTCGGTTTCGGGCAAGGTTTCGCGCAAGACGCATGACGAGGTGGGGGTGATCAAGGGGCCCAGTGTGGCTCTGGAGCAGGTTCAGTGCGGATTGTGACGCCTAGGGATTTCCCTAAGTTGGTGCATGCTCTCCCTAGGAGCGCATCCCGACCTAATACCAATGGGTTATCGGCACAAAAAGGGCGCGGGAGTACAAACGGCAGCAATTCGGCGCACCACGGTGGTGCGCCTGCAATCTTGGAGATGCAGCGTGCACACTCTGCCCACCGAATCTGCTCCGCGCGAGCACTTGCCGTTCTACCGTCAGCTCTACTTCCAGGTGGTGTTCGCCATCATCGTGGGCGTGCTGCTGGGGCATTTCGAGCCCGCCTATGGCGAGGCCATGAAGCCCTTTGGCGATGCCTTCATCAAGCTCATCAAGATGATCATCGCGCCGGTGATCTTCCTGACCATCGTCACCGGCATCGCCAGCATGACGCACCTGAGCGCCGTGGGTCGTGTGTTCGGCAAGGCCATGGCGTATTTCCTGACCTTCTCCACGCTGGCGCTGGTTGTGGGCCTGATCGTGGCCAATGTGATGCAGCCCGGTGCCGGCATGCATATCAACCCCGCAGATCTGGACCAGACGGCAGTCAAGGGCTATGTGGCCAAGTCGCACGAGATGACGCTGACCGGCTTTGTGATGGACATCATCCCCAAGACGCTGATCAGTCCGTTCGTGGGCGACAACATCCTGCAGGTGCTGCTGGTGGCCGTGCTGTTCGGCGTGTCCCTGGCCATGGTCGGCGAGGCTGGCAAGCCCGTGCTGAACTTCTTTGAAGCCCTGACCAAGCCCGTGTTCAAGCTGGTCAACATCGTGATGAAGTTCGCTCCCATCGGCGCGTTTGGCGCCATGGCCTTCACGATCGGCAAGTTCGGTCTGGGCTCGCTGGTCAACCTGGCCGAGCTGGTGCTGACCTTCTACATCACCTCGGCCCTGTTCGTGCTGGTGATCCTGGGTGCGGTGGCGCGCTTTTGCGGCTTCTCCGTGTTCAAGCTGATCAAGTACCTCAAGGACGAGCTGCTGCTGGTGCTGGGCACATCGTCTTCCGAATCGGCTCTGCCTTCGCTGATGCACAAGATGGAAAAAGCCGGCTGCAGCAAGTCCGTCGTCGGTCTGGTCGTGCCTACCGGTTACTCCTTCAACCTGGACGGCACCAATATCTACATGACGCTGGCTGCGCTGTTCATTGCCCAGGCGACCGATACCCATCTGACCCTGGGCCACCAGATCGCTTTGCTGCTGGTTGCCATGCTGTCGTCCAAGGGCGCGGCGGGTGTGACGGGGGCTGGTTTCATCACCCTGGCAGCGACCCTGGCCGTGGTGCCCGAGGTGCCCGTGGCCGGCATGGCTCTGATTCTGGGTGTGGACCGCTTCATGTCCGAATGCCGTTCGCTGACCAACTTCATCGGTAACGCCGTCGCTACCGTGGTGGTTTCCAAATGGGAAAACGCGCTGGACCACGACAAGCTGGATGCGGCTCTGGCAGGCCAGGAAGAAAACGAGGCGGTGTCCGCTCACTCCTGAGCGCACCCACGCCTGAATCAAGAAGCCCCGACCTGATGGTCGGGGCTTTTTTCATGGCGTTCAGGCTTCCAGTCCAGTGGAGGACGACAGTACTGGCAGCTCTTGTTTTTAGGGCATTCAGGCGGAGAGCGGGGCAGGTGCCAGCAAGTCATGGGCTGCGAGCACGCGCAGGGTGTCGCGCCCCAGGCTCTTGCTGCGGGGCAGAAAGCGCACCCAGCTCAGTTTGTTGACGGTGCGCTCCAGTACCTGCCGGGCCTCGGCGGGAAGCTGCTGCACAAACTGCTGCCAGGCCTGTCGGGCCTGCTCCAGCGCACCTGCCTGCTGCAGGAACAGTGCCGTGGACTGGGCATAGTTGAGCGCATCGCGCGCCATGCAGACGGCTTGCGGCAAATGGGCAGCAGGGTCGTCTTCAAAGTCGATGAAGCCTATGACCCCGTCGGCGCAGACCACCATATTGCGCGCCACGGCCTGGCTCAGTACCTCGCCGCTGGCATGGGCCTGCTCGATGGCCTCCAGGCCTTTCTGCCAGAGCTGCAGCGTGGCATGCGCACCCTGGGCAATCGCGTCTTCGATGGCATTGCTCAGGGAAGGCGCCTCTTCGCCCGGGCGGCCCAGATGGCGCATCACAAAGGCCTGCTCGTGCGTGGCCAGCACTTGCGGCACGCGCAGGCCCTTGGCCATGAAGCTGCGCAGGCGGCGCACTTCGGTTTGCAGGGATTCGGGCCCGCCGGGGTTGGGCACGGGCTGCAGCACGGCGGCCCGGAACAGCTTGGCCAGCGTGCTCAGCAGCCAGTAGTTGAGGGCCGGATTGCCCTTGTTGGCGCGCTTGACCCACAGGGTTTCATGCGCGAGTTCATAGCGCATGATGCTATGAGGCTGGTCCAGATGCTCGCGCAGGAATGCCTGGTAATCGATGGCGGTCTGCGCAGATGGCATCTGCTCTGGGGCGGAAATATCCTGAGATGGCACGGCGTGGGGTCTGTCAGGCGCGCGAGGCTCTGGCTTCTCAGGTCCAGATGCCGTTGCGCTGGGGAAAAGCCTGCGATTGTGCCGCGTTGTCGGAACTGCCCGCAGCAGAGGGGCGCAACACGGGCTCGTGCAGCGGCTGAAAGCTCTGTGCCGTGGCCAGCGGCCAGTAGTTCTGGAAGACCTTGTGCTGGCGCTCCAGGCTCTTGAGCAGGCAGCCCGGCTCCACGCGCAGCATCAGGTTGGACAGCAGGCTGACCTGGGTGTCGTCCAGCCGGCGCACGATATGGTGGGCCGTGATCTCGTTGGGATGCCTGAGGCCGGCGGCCTGAACCAGCTCCTGCAGCGCATGCAAGGTGTTCTTGTGGAAGTTGGCCACGCGCGTGGCCTTGTCGGGCACGACCAGCGCCTGTTGGCGCACGGCGTCTTGCGTGGTGACGCCCGTGGGGCAGGTGCCGGTGTGGCAGCTCTGGGCCTGGATGCAGCCCAGCGCCATCATGAAGCCGCGCCCCGAATTGCACCAGTCGGCACCCAGGGCCATCATGCGGGCAATGTCGAAGGCCGTGATGACCTTGCCGGCCGCGCCGATCTTGATGCGCTGGCGCAGGTTCACTCCCAGCAGCGTGTTGTGCACCAGCAGCAGGCCCTCCTGCAGCGGCACGCCCACATGGTCGACAAACTCCACCGGCGCAGCGCCCGTGCCGCCTTCGGCACCATCGACGACGATGAAGTCGGGCGTGATATTGGTTTCCAGCATGGCCTTGACCATGGCAAACCATTCCCATGGATGACCGACACAGAACTTGAAGCCCGTGGGCTTGCCGCCTGAAAGACGGCGCAGCCTGGCGATGAACTGCATCAGCTCCACAGGGGTGGAGAATGCACTGTGGCTGGACGGCGAAATGCAGTCCACGCCAATGGGTATACCGCGTGCTGCTGCAATTTCGGGAGTGACCTTGGCGCCGGGAAGCATGCCGCCATGGCCGGGTTTGGCGCCCTGGCTGAGCTTGATCTCTATCATCTTGACCTGCGGATCAGTGGCATTGGCGATGAATTTCTCTTCGCTGAACGTGCCGTCCGCATTGCGGCAGCCGAAGTAGCCCGAAGCCACCTCCCAGATCAGATCGCCGCCATGCATGCGGTGGTACTGGCTGATCGAGCCTTCACCCGTGTCGTGGATGAAGCCGCCCATCTTCGCGCCCTGGTTCAGCGCCTGGATGGCGTTGCCCGACAACGCGCCAAAGCTCATGGCCGAGATGTTGAAGACGCTGGCGTGATAGGGGCGGGTGCAGGGATCCACTCCTTCAGCGGGTTGCTCCTGCGTGCCTCCAATCCACAGGCGGAAGTCGTGCGAGCTGAGCTTGGTGGGTTGCAGGGAGTGGTTGACCCACTCATAGCCCTGCTGACTCACGTCGAGCTGGGTGCCGAACGGCCGGTTGTCGACCTGGCCCTTGGCACGCTGATAGACCAGCGAGCGCTGGGCGCGCGAGAAAGGCTGGGCCTCGGTGTCGCCTTCGATGAAGTACTGGCGAATCTCGGGACGGATGAATTCGAAGATGAAGCGCAAATGTCCCATGACGGGATAGTTGCGCAGAATGGCATGCTGCTTTTGCAGCAGATCCCAGATGCCCAGCAGCACCAGCAGGGTCGACGCAATCAACCATCCAAGCCCCCTGCCTGCTGTCGTCAGCGTGTAGAGCGAGATGCCCAGTACGACCACCGAAATGATTAGCGCGCTATAGCGCAGAGGCAGACTGTTGAAGAAGCGATGCACTGCAGATACTCCCATGGCAGGGTGTGTTGATGGTGGCCCGCTAAAATCCAGCCTGTACGGGAGCATCCTGCCCCCAGCTCCATCTTCCGGCCCTGCACTTCGATAGTGATGAAACGGTCCGGGCCATCATAAAAGCCTTTCCCTATGCAAGAACAAGCACCTAACTCCGCAGCAGAAGACTCGGCCCTCGTCGACATGCCCGAGGGCGCACTGAGCAACGATCAGCTCGAAGAGCTCGATGCACTGCTCGATGAGCTGCGCACCCGCGGCGAAGAAATTCCCCAGTGGGAATTCTGTGACGGTTTCCTGACCGCTCTGGTCTGCACGCGCCGCCCCATCGCCGCAGCCGAATACATGCCCATGTTGCTGGGCGATGGCGAAGCCCTGCAAGTGGCCGAAGGCCAGCCCCTGCCCAAGCTGGAAGTCTTCAAGGACGAGGCTCAGCAGGCACGTTTCATGGAGCTGTTCGAGCTGCGCCTGGCCGAAGTGCGCGAGCAGCTCGATGCCGACATCAAGTCCCTGGCAGATGACGCCGCCTTCCAGCCCGAAGCTCTGGACACGCGTGGCGCCATCGCCATCCTGCCCGAAGCCGAGCAGGCCGAGTTGGCTGACGAAGAAGTGCCCTCGTTCTCGCAAGTGTGGGCGCTGGGCTTCATGTTCGTGGTGGAGAACTGGGCCGACGAATGGGCGGCACCCCGCGACAAGGACGCGGCCCAGTTGCTGGATGCGGCCATGGAGTTCATCGTCAACCTGACCGAAGACGACACCGACGAGCCGGCTCTGAATCTGTACGACGAAGCCGGCCCCGCCTCGACCAGCCAGGAACGTGTGGATGCCTTTGGCGAAGCCATCTGGGCCGTGTATGACCTGTACCGCCTGTGGAAGAGCATGGGCCCCCGCCAGGAAACCATCGTCAAGGGCGAGCAGCCCGGCCGCAATGACCCCTGCCCCTGCGGTAGCGGCAAGAAGTTCAAGAAGTGCCACGGGGCCTGACCAGAGCCACCGCCTGAGGCGCTTTGAGCGCTTTCCCGCCAAGGGGCGGGAGCACCGCCGCAGGGCGGTCTTTGCGTGCTGCCTCCGGGTCAGGGGGCGCTGCGTTGCCAAGCCCTGTGCCAAGGCGTCTCGGTCGTCGGGAGGCTCAAACTCAATAAAGGCCGCGTAGCATTTGCGCAGGCATTGCCGTGTCGTGTGAGTGGGTGGGATAGATGACGCATTTAGGTGAGCGCATACGCGCCCGGCGACAGGCGCTGGGTTTGAGCCAGGGACGCTTGGCGCAGATGGCAGATGTCACTGCATCCGCCATCTCGCAGATCGAGTCGGGAGCCATTCGCACTCTCAAAAATGACACGCTGGCAAGACTGGCCGTCGCCTTGCAGACCACGGCGCTGGAATTGATGGCCGGTCTGCATTCCGAGACCGCATCGCTACCCAGCGATGAGCAGCGCTTGCTCGACTGCTATAGAAAACTGCAGCCACCGCTGCAGGACATTGCTCTCAAACTGATTAAAGCCCTGCAGTGATTTCCGAGTCGCTGTATTGAGCGATCTCTTTTGTTTCAAAAAGGCCTGTTAACTACAGGCCTTTTTGCTTTTCATTCAAGAACAAGGGTTAACCCGATTACTGAATGTAGGATGAAATCCAATAGCCTGTAGGAAATGAATGAAGATTGCGTAGATTGAACCGGAAGCCATACGTGAGGGATTCGTCGGGAAAATTGCAGATGATCTCTTTCAGTTTGTGAAGTGATTGTTTTTATTGGATTTTTTGGTGCTGAGGGGCTTGCTGCCCGAGGATTGAAATTGTTGAGAGCTATGCCGCATATTTGTCGATAGCTATTTCAAATATTTCAAGATGTTTCTTGCTTCGTAAGATGGGTTCCGCGGTGGTCGAAAACAGCCACAGCGATCTACAAACCTGATTGTTGAAGGAGCTAGTCATGAAAGACCAAATCATCAAATTCTGGCGTGATGAAGAAGGTGCAACGGCGATTGAGTACGGCCTGATCGCAGGGCTGATTGCTGTGGGAATCATTGCCTCTGTCACAAATATTGGGACACAGTTAAAGGCATTGTTTGATGCGGTCGTCAATAAGCTTACCGCAATACCAAAAACCTGATTGGGTAGTGAATGAGTATCTTCGATGAGAATTTATATTTCACTTTCTCAAGGAGAAAATTATGAAGGATCAATTGATTAAATTCTGGATCGATGAAGAAGCTGCAACAGCGATTGAGTACGGATTGATTGCTGGATTGATTGCAGTCGGAATTATTGCTTCCGTTACCAACATCGGATCACAGTTGGTATTGATATTCGGTGCGATTGTGGATAAGTTGACGGCTATTCCAAAGACATGATCCATGGGAATATTGTTTTTGCTTTGGATGTGTTATGCGGCTGTCTACGATGCCTTGCACAGGCGTTGCGAGAACTGGGTGATCATCTTAGGAATATTGCTGGCATTGGCTTCGGTGTCAGTATTTAAAGATGCGCATCCAGTTTCCATCAGCCTTGGTGATTCCTTGTTAGGATTTTTCGCTGCATTTGTGGTTCTTTTGTTTTTTTATTCAAAAAATATGATGGGTGCCGGTGATGTGAAATTTGCTGCAGTTATCGGTTTATGGGTCGGTTTTGAGTTGCTCCTGCCTATCTGGGCACTCAGTTGCTTTTTTGCTGTATTACATGGAATTTTTGCTAAGTTCAAGATAGTATATTTTTTGTCTGGTTCATTTGTTTGGGGTGAAAGTACTTTTGTGAGAAATAATCGATTCATCCCTTACGTGACATATATGTCAGTTGCAACAGTGATTGTCTTGATGTTCAATAAATAAAGGGGAAATGGAGGGTATATGCAAACAAGAAACCAAAATGGTGCTGCCGCCATTGAGTTTGCAATCCTTTTTCCTATTTTCTTCCTGATTTTCTACGCAGTTGTTACCTATGGGCTGATTTTTGTTGCGCAGCAAACGTTGACGCTAGCTGCTGCGGAAGGCGCAAGAGCTGCAGTGCGCTATCCGGCTGCACCGTCAGGCAGCACCATGACCAAGGCCGCACAGTTGCAGGCCCGGCTCACTGCGGCATGCGCTACTGCCAATGTCGCGACCGATTGGCTGAAAAACATTGGAGCCGGCTTAGGGACTGCATCGTGCAGTACCGGAATTAGTACGGCTGCTGGTGTTTATGCAACCTCTGGCCAATGCGGCACGGGTTCGGCGAGTTTCACTCCCTCTGGTGATACCAGTTTGGTGAACTGCGTCACCATGCAGGTGAACTACAACTACGCTGTCGCGCCTCTGATCCCAAAGCTGCTCGGTCCTTTACTCAGTTTGCCCACGCCTAATCTTTTGCAAGGCAAGGCAGTGGCTCAGATTAGCTTGATTGACTGACTACAACGATAAAGCCCTGCCATGGATGGCAGAGCATGAAGAGAGGAAGTTATGGTGAATCTCGCAAAGATCGCAGTCGGTGTATTGCTGGCCATTGCGTTGGCCTTGGGTGTCTATGGCTGGATGCTCGCCAAGACTCCTCAAGCGAGTGACCCTCAAA
The DNA here is from genome assembly GCF_058807955.1 of Comamonas sp. GW821-FHT11H03. Taxonomy (NCBI): domain Bacteria; kingdom Pseudomonadati; phylum Pseudomonadota; class Betaproteobacteria; order Burkholderiales; family Comamonadaceae; genus Comamonas; species Comamonas sp. GW821-FHT11H03. Next base: position 883,889 of record NZ_JBXARF010000001.1, on the reverse strand, counting down.
TTCAGGCCAGCAATAGCGACAGCAAGTCCAGCGCCAACGTGAGCGTCGTTGTGGCGGCACAAGCCATTCCTGCCGGGCAAGCGCTCAAAGCCGAGGATCTTCAACTCTCCGCTCTTCCTTCCACGCTTGATGGTGCTTATGACGATATGCCTGCTGCCGTGGGGGCAGTGCCCGCGGTGGACATCCCCAAGGGCGCTCCTGTGCTCAAAGGGCAGATGGTGACGGGCCTGGCCCTGAAGGTGGCAGAAGGGGAGCGCGCTGTTGCTGTCAAGGTCGATGAAAGCATTGGTGCAGGCAACCGTATACGACCAGGCGACTTTGTCGATGTGTTTTTTGTTCTGCGCCGTGATGGCAATGAAATCGAGCAGAGTCAGGCGCGTTTGCTGCTTTCGCGCAAGCGCGTGCTGGCCTATGGTGCGGCATCGGTGGATGCTCTGAGCTCGGCGGAGAAAACAGAGGGCAAGCAGCCGGCCAATGCTCCCGACAACGCCAGAACTGCGGTACTTGCGGTGCCGGTGGCCGAGGTCAATCAGTTGCTGCTGGGGGGCTCCAATGGCAGCTTGCTGCTGGCACTGCGCAATCCCACGGACATGACCGAGCCGGATAGCGAGAAGTTTGCTCCGCTGCCTGGCGTATTGACCGTCGCCATGACCAAGGGCTCTGCTGCCGCTGCGCTGGAAGGTGCCGACGCAGCGCAGGCTGGTGTGGCCATGAGCAGCCTGGCTGGTTCTGCAGGCACTTCTGTCGCGCGCATGAGTGCGGCCAAGCCGATGACAGCCGGTGTCGCCAAGCCTGCCGTGTCGCGCACACGTACAGCATCCGCAGATCCTTCCCTGCCCGTTGAATTCGTGCGTGGCGCCAATTCCCAAACCGTGCGGTACTGAGCTATGAATAACAAGACGTCTATGATCTCGCCCCGCACTCCGTCAATGAAGCCGCTGTATCTGCTCTGCGGCCTGTCATTGAGCGCCGTCACCGGCTTGGCCCTTGCGCAGCAGGCGCCCAATGCAGGCGAAAGCCAAGCGCGGCAAGCAGCAGCAGCCAGGGAAATCAAGCTGGTCATGGGCACTCAGCATGAGCTGAATCTGACTGGCGGTGTGGAACGCATTGCCATCGGTGACGACACGATCGCGGCGGTGCATATCAAGCGTGCGGGCAAGGGGGCTGCCGCCAAGATCTTGCTGAGCCCGCTAAAGCCTGGCAGTACATCGTTCATGGTCTGGCCGCGCGGTGAAGCGCAGGCCCAGACCTATGTGCTCAATGTGCAGCAGCGGGTGGAGCTGCGCACGGCCAAGGCCTCCAGTCTGATAGAGCAGCAGTTTGCCGGCGAGCTGGCGAACGCGCAGTTGGCTGACAAGGCCAAGACCGTCGACCTCTCCAGCGTCCAGCTCAAGAGCAATGTGGTGCAGGTCGATGTCAAGGTGGTCGAGTTCAACAAGACCCAGATGAAGAAGGTGGGTCTGAACCTGTTCAGCACTTCCCCCAACAGCTCGGGCTTCAGCTTTGGCATTTTTGGACGTGGCTCCTATGGCATCAGCGGGGGGAGTTCCACAACGGGCGCTGCAGCGAATCCTTTGACTCAGGCCTTCAACCTGCTGATGCAATTCGACAAGGCCGGCATCGGTGTCAATATCGGCATGCTCGAAGGCAATAATCTGGCGCGGGTGCTGGCGGCTCCGACCCTGGTGGCCTTGTCCGGCCAGAGCGCCAACTTTCTGTCGGGCGGCGAAGTGCCGGTGCCCGTGCCTGCAGGCACGGGTATGGTGGCCATTCAGTACAAGCCCTACGGCATCGGCTTGACGGTCTCTCCCACGGTGCTGTCCAACGATCGCATCGTGCTCAAGGTGGCGCCTGAAGCCAGCGAGCTGGACTATGCCAACACCATTGTTCTGAACAGTGCGACCGTCCCTTCGATCACCACGCGCCGTGCCGATACGACGGTGGAGCTGGGCGACGGCGAAAGCTTTGTGATTGGCGGTCTGGTCAGCCGCAACACCACATCAGGCACCGACAAGGTTCCTTTGCTGGGCGACATCCCGATTCTGGGTGTGCTGTTCAAGCGTCAGGAGTTTCAGCAAAAGGAAAGCGAGCTGGCGATTGTGGTGACGCCGCGCCTGGTCAAGCCGCTGGCTCGCGATGTGAATGTGGAGCCGCTGCTGCCCGGGCGCACCGAGCAGCGTGATCCTGCGGTGTGGGGTCCATGGATGGCCGGAGGTCTGTCGTCCAGCGTGGCGCCGGGCTTCTCGCGCTGAGTGCCAGAGTAGAGACATGAATATGCGCATGGACTCCTCCCAGCTCAATACGGCGCAGCCAGGGTCTGTGCACGTCAATGCACGCGTGGTGTTGGTAACGCAGTCGTCATCGCACGCTTTCTGGCTGGCGAGTGCCCTGGGTAGCGATGCGGAAGTGATACCGGTGGCTGGCGATCTGGCAGCGCTTCACGCAGCGATCTCCGTGCCCGGGCTTGGCGTGGTGGTGGTGGATTTCTCTGCTCCCATGACGGAGGCTGCCATCGCCCTGGTCGGCGAAATGCGTGCCGCATTCCCCAGTGTGGTGATCATGGGCGCTGGATCTGCTGCCGAGCCCGCTTCCATGCGTGCGGCCCTGCGCTGCGGTGTGGCCGAATTCATTGACTGGGATGCGTCCGAAGGCGAGGCCAATGCAGCCGTCAGGCACCAGATGCATGCACGCAGTCAACTGCCTGCGGCCGTGGCGCTGGAGCCGGAAACCAAAGGTTTCTCCCTGCCTTTGCTGGGTGCTCGTGTCGGGATGGGGGTCACTACGCTGGCAACGCATCTGGCCGTGATGTTCCAGGAAATGCAGGCCTATGACGTGCGAGGCAGCAAGAGCAGAAAGCAGGTCGCCAGACCGTTTGGCGCAAGTCAGTTGCCGCAGGATGAATCCGCACATGCGGCATTGCTGGATCTGGGCTTGCCTGCACGCGATGGCTTGCTGTATCTAGGCATCGCGGGTGACTTCAGCTTTGTGGATGCGGTTCAGAATACGCGCCGCCTGGACGCGACATTGATCGAATCGGCCTTTGCAAAGCACTCCACAGGCGCTGTGACTCTGGCCTGGCCTTCCGATCTGGGCATGCTGCGCGAAGTCAGCCCTGCGGCTGCAGCGGGCGTAGTCAACACGCTCAAGAGCTTGCTTGGGGTGCAGGTGATCGATCTGGGCGGCATGGCGCAGGCGGATTTTCTGGCACCTTTGCTGCGCGAGAGCGGACAGGGCTGGGTGGTTTGTGACCAGTCGCTGGGAGGCATCGTGTCTACGGCCCAGATGCTCAAGGAGCTTGATGCCAAGGGCGTGAATCGCAGCACGCTCAAGCTGGTGCTCAACCGCTTCAATGCACAAGCCGGCCTGCCCGCCAAAGAGGTTGCGCAGCGCCTTGGTCTGGAGCTGCTGCACGTGGTTCCGGACCGATCCACGGTGTTGCTGAATGCGGCCAGCTGCGGTCAGCTGTTGTCGCAGTCGCTGCGCGGTGATCCCTATGTGAGTTGTGTCAGAAGCATGGCCAGAGCATTACTGAGCGGAGCGGTTGCAGCCGACAAGGTCGCGGCGCCAGCGCCGGGCGTTCTGGGGCAATGGGCCAAGCGATTGAGGAGAGGCGAATGAGCATGGACATTGTTTTCGCCGAAAAGAGCAGCCATTTTTCGGACTCCAAGCAGCTGCTGCTGATCAAGAACGTCGCTCACGAGCATTTGCTGACGCGTGTGGAGGAGCTTGGCGCGGTGTTTGCCAAATGGTCAAGCAGTCGTGTGCGCCAGTTTGTGCACCAGGAGCTGGAGCAGTTTGTGCGTCAGCAGCGCTTTCCCGTCAACGACGAGGAGGTGCAATGGATTGCACAGGCCCTGAACAAGGAACTGTCAGGGCTGGGGCCGCTGGATGACCTGATGGCCGATCCGGAAGTGGAAGACATTCTGATCAACGGTTACCAGCGCGTCTTTGTCTCGCGCAAGGGAATTTTGCAGCAGGAGGCCTTGCACTTCACCGACAACGCCCATGTGCTGCGCATCGTGCGTCGCATCATCTCTCCGCTGGGGCGCCGCCTCGATGAGTCCACGCCCATGGTCGATGCGCGCTTGCCGGACGGTGGCCGTATCAATGTGGTGATTGAGCCGTTGTCGCTGGACGGGCCGGCGGTATCCATACGCAAGTTTCGCAATGATCCGCTGCGGGTCCAGGATCTGGTTGATTTCGGCACCATGGATGAAGGCATGGCCCGCTTGCTGGAGCTGGCGGTGCGCGAGCGCTGCAATATTCTCATCAGCGGCGGCACCAGTTGCGGCAAGACCTCGATGCTCAATGCGATTGCGGGCTTTATCCCCGCCAATGAGCGGGTGGTGACGATCGAGGATACGGCCGAGCTGACGCTGCCTCACCCTCATGTGGTGCGCATGGAAAGCCGTCCCGGTGGCTTTGAAGGCGCCGGAGTGGTTTCCATTCGGGATCTGCTGCGCAACAGTCTGCGCATGCGCCCGGATCGCATTGTGGTGGGCGAGGTGCGTGGCGCGGAAGTGCTGGAGATGCTGCAGGCCATGAACACCGGTCACGACGGCTCCATGGCCACCATCCATGCCAGCTCACCTCGCGAGTGCCTGCACCGCATGGAGATGCTCGCGGGCTTTGCGGGCTTTCAGGGCAGCGAGGTCAGCCTGCGCCGCCAGATTGCCAATGCACTCGATTTCATCGTGCAGATCAGCCGCCTGCCCAATGGCAAGCGGCGCATCACATCGATCACCGAAGTCACGGGCATCATCGACAGCGTGATTGCCACGCAGGAGCTCTATCGTCACGAGCTGCTGCCCCAGCCCGACGGCGAGGATCTGGAGCGTTGGACCACGCTGGGCATGGTGCCTCATACGCCCAAGCTGGCGCGCTATCGCGCGGTGCTGCAGCACGCGGGAGGTAACGGCGCAAACCATGCGGGACTGCGCCATGGCTAGCCATGCGTTTTTACTCCTGAGTCTGGCGCTGCTGATGGCTGCAGCCGCCATGGCGCTGTGGATGTTTGTCGGCCGGCAGCAAAAGACACGTCGGATGACCAGGCATCTGGAGCAGAGTCTGGAAAAAAGTGCTGCCGCTGCCGCCGGGTTTGTCGCCAAGGATGCAGCGGCATCGGCTTTTGATGGCTCCGTGGCGGATGCCTTGCTGGGCACTGAGAAAGGAACAGGCTGGCCGGTTCCCGCCGTTTTGTTGGGTACGGCCAGTGCCAGACTTTTCTATGGCAGTCTGGCCTTGATTGTCGCGGCGTTTCTGATCGTTGGCCTTGCTGCTGGCTGGCTGGCCGGTAGCGCAGCGCTGGTGGTGCTGGGAATTGGCTTCTTCTTTTTGCTTTACACGCGAGCACAAAAGTACCGCACCAGGCTCACGCAGCAGTTGCCCGGATTTCTCGACAACACGGTGCGCTTGGTGACCATTGGCAACTCCGTTCAGGCAGCGTTCCAGATGGCAGCAGCCAGCACCAAAGACCCGTTGCAGTCGGTCATGGAAAAAGCCGCCAGTCTGGCCCGCGCGGGCATGGATCTGGAGAATGCGGTGGCCCATGTAGCGCGGCAGACCAGGCTGGACGAGCTGCACCTGCTGGCAGCTATTCTGCGCATCAGCGTGCGTTATGGCGGCCGGGTCGATTTGCTGCTGGAGCGTGTGGCCCACTTCATGCGTGACCGCGAGCAGGCCGAGCAGGATCTCTCGGCCATGACGGCTGAAACGCGCATGTCCGCCTGGGTGTTGAGTCTGCTGCCGGTGGCTGTGTGTTGTCTGATCATTTCCTTCAATGCGAGCTATTTCCTGAATATGTGGAATGACGCCGGTGGCCGCAACATCATCTGGGCGGCGGCGGTTCTGCAGGTCTTTGGTGTTGTGTTGCTCTACCGCATGGCCAAGCTCAATGAGGGGGCCGACTGATGGAGACATCCCGTCTTTTGCTGATGTTGAGCGTTGCATTTTTGGCCTTGGCGGCGCTGGTCGGCGCGGCTTTGATTGCCTATGCGCATCAGCGTCGTGAACGTAGCAGTCGGGTCGTGCAGGATGCGCTGAGCCGCAGCGGTGCGGCTGTGGCGAAAGAGACGACGTTGCCTGCCAGGCCCGCAGATCTGCTGCGCTCGCTCAATGGCGACGGCGAGCTGCCAGCGCACTGGCTCAATACATCATTTGGCAAGGCGCTGGTTGCACAGGAAGACCGCATTTTGCTGAGCAAATGCGGCTGGGGATCGACTCGCGCGCAGCTGCAATACCTGATAGCACGCTGCGTTGTTTCGGTATTGCTTTCGCTGCTTGCTGCCTTTGTTTTTTCGGGCAGCAAGCAATTTTTGCTGTATCTGTTTGCCGCTTTCACCATCGGTTTCCTGCTTCCCAAATGGGTGTTGCGCAGCGTGGCGCGCAGTCGCAGGGCCAGCGTTGCCCGCGAGCTGCCATTGCTCGTCGATTTGCTGGGCTTGCTGCAAGGCACGGGCATGAGCCTGGACCAGACCCTGCAGGTGATCGGCTCTGACTTCGGCAATGTCATGCCCGTGCTTTCGCGAGAGATACAGCTGGCCAGCCAGCAGTACAGCCGGGGCAGCACGCGCGAGCGCTCCTTTGGGCGCATGAGCGAGGTCTATCAGAACGACAACCTGGCCAATCTGACATCGCTGATGATCCAGATCGACAGATACGGCGGAGCCGTGCAGGAGCCGCTGCGCGTGTTTGGCGAACGTCTGCGCGAGCAGCGCAAAGCCAAAATGAAAGAGATGATTGGAAAGATCTCGGTCAAGATGACTGGCGTGATGGTGGTGACGCTGCTTCCGGCCCTGATCATCATTACCGCTGGGCCGGGGTTCCTGGCCGTGATTCGGGCTTTGGGAGGGATGACAAAATGAAAAAAGAAAGCCGATATCTGATGCTGCCATTGGCGGCTGCAACCATGGCCCTGCTGTCGGGCTGCTCCAGCCTCGGCAATCTGCTGGGGCCGAACCAGCCCATGCTCTCGCCTGCGGCCAAGGCTGCGGCAGACAGGCCGCTGGAGAAGGAGGCGGTGGTCGACACGCAGGACACCTACCTTTCTCTGGTCAAGCAGATGCAGTCCAAGTCGCTCTGGTATGCCTCCATCGCTCACCTGGATGCATTGGACAAGCAATGGGGCGCTTCCAGCGACTCGCGGCTGTTGCGCGCCGATGCATTGCGTCAGGTGGGCCAGCTCGGTGCGGCCATCCCCATCTACCAGAGCCTGCTGGGCAGTGCCAAGGATGGTGCCGCGCGCTACGGCCTGGGCCGTGTGGCCGCCGAGCAGGGCGACTTTCGCAGTGCCGCTCAGCAGATGGAGCAGGCGCGCATGAGCAATCCCGTGGACTCGCGCCTGCTGACCGATCTGGGCTATGCCTATCTGCGTGCGCATGATCTGAACGCAGCGCGCATTCCATTGATGCAGGCGGCGCAGCTCAACCCCGAGGACGCACAGGCCAACGTCAACCTGAGCCTGTTCATGATGGTCAGCGGCCAGAGCGCGCAGGCTGAGGAATTCATGCGCCAGCGCAAGCTGGACGCACAGACCCAGCAACTGGTCAAGGAGCAGGCCGGGCAGTGGCTGAGGGCTGCCAGTCTGGCCGCCGCAAAGCCTGCTGAGGCTGCGACCGGAAAGGTCGTCAACCTCTCTCGTCCGGAAGTGAAGACCGCCCCCGAGGCCGTGGCCAGCTCCGGGAAATCCGCCGAAGCGCCAGAGCCTGCTGCAGTGCAGGAGGTGCCCGCCGCAAAAAAGCCCGCACCGGAGCCTGAAGCCGCACAGGCTCCGGTAGTGGTAGTCAAGGCACCGGGGTCTGTGTCGTCTCGCTCCCATGTGCCCCAGACCCTGTTGCCGCTGCCCCAGGCTCAACCCATGGTGGCGCAGAGTGTGGAGCGGGCGTCCGGCGGTGGTCAGTGGATGGTCTCTGGAGGCAGCTTCGATGCAGGGCGACCGCGTCACCCCGGCCAGGGCGCGAGCCCATTGATGCCGGCGGCTGCGCAAACCTATGCCTACGCGCCGCCTGTGCCTGTGCAGGCAATGGATGCTCCTGTCAATGTAGCAGTTACCGCTTCATTGGAAAGAATTTCAGAGATAAAACAATCTGAAATCAATGTAGATAAAGCGCAACAAGCTCCTGTATCAGTAGCAAGAGCGGCACCGCCGCTGGAGGCGGTCGTGGCCACGGCTTCTCAGTCCGCGAAGCAGGAGATGCCCAAGCCTGCACAGCCTCTGCTTACCGAGGCGATGCCCGCCAAAGTGCAGCAGACGCGGCCAGCAACGGCTTTGCAAGCCGAGCCTGCACCGCAGCCCGTGATCTCGCGCCAGCCCGTGCGCCCGACAAGATCGGTGCCAGACGCTGCCGTGGTGATGGCTGCGGCAAACCCTGTCGCAGTGCGTCAGAGCGGTGAATCCGGTGGCAAGCAGGCCGTGCAAGCCATGCTGCCCCAGCGCGCGGCGGCGGGCGGGTTGTTTTTCGAGACGCCCGATGAAGATGCCGGCAGCAAGCCGGCTGCTTCTGCCAAGAAGGGTGCGCCCGAGCGTGCCTGGCCCTGAACCTTCAAGGAGTCCTCATGAATACGCAGACAGCATTCACCCAGCGGGCCCGAACATTCACCTTGGCGTTGATGGCACTGGGCATGGCCTCGGTCGCCTTGGCGCAGGCCGGCAGCAATACCGGCTCCGGCACGGGCGTGAGCAATATGAGTGCACCCCGAAGTGCGGCAGCGATGCCTGCAGCCACTGCGCCGGCCGCGGTGACACAGACACCGGCCCCCGGCAATGCGTCCCTGACACCGCCGGCAACCAATCGTGTGGGCGAGGCCACCAGCTATCTGCTGGCGCTGCAGGCCAGCGGTCAGTACGCATCGCGCAATGCCTATCCCGTGACAAGCGATGTGGCCCAGCGCACCTATCAGCGCTATCTGGAGAGTTTTACCCACAAGATCCCGGAGAGCTCTGAAACACAGGTGGGCAGTTCAACGGGCGGTAGTCGCTAAGCGCTCACAGCGGCTCTGTGCATGCAGTCTTTTGCCAAAGGCCTGTGCCGTGATCGCATTCGTCGCCAATCGGGTTCCGTGGCGATGCTGGGTGCGATTTGGCTGATGATTGCCGTGATCTGCCTGGCAACCATCGATATCGGCAATGTGTTCTGGCAGAAGCGCGAGTTGCAGAAGATTGCGGATTTGGCAGCTCTGGCAGGTGCCAGTGGTGCTCTGGATCAGAGCTCTTGTCGCGCCAATGCAGAGAGAAATCTGACGCTCAACGGTAGCGTGGTCTCCGAGCTTGTGACTGCACAGGCCGGGCGTTGGGACAAAAGCACCAGCCCCTTCTTTGGCAGCGCCAGCAAAGCCAGCGAAATCAATGCATGCAGGGTGTCTTTTCAGAGGACAGTGCCGTTCCTGTTTGTCTTTGCCGCCGGAGCCGAAAGAGGGCGCCAGATATCGGCCCAGGCCACAGCAATGCAGTCGGCCAGGATTGCCAGACTATCCGTGCGTTCGACCCTGTTGACACTGGATACGGAAAAGTCAGCCCTTCTGGATGCGGTCGTCGGCGGGATGCTCGGAGGCAAGATCAATCTGGGCGTTGCCGGATGGCAGGGCATCGCCAATGCGAACATCAGCTTGTTGAGTTTTTTCGATGCCCTGGCCGTCAGGGCCGGTCTGAATGTCGGTGATTACGATCAGGTCGTAAAGACCAAGGTCACGCTGGACAAGGTCATGTTGGCAATGCTGGATGCCTTGCCGCAGCAAGGCAGTCTGGCGGCTGTCAGTGCGCTCAATGCATTGGCGCTGGGGGTCGGCAATATTCAGATCGCGCTGCAGGATATTCTCAAGCTGGGCACGGGTCTCGGATCGGCGGCTCTGAGAACGGACGTGAATGTTCTGGACTTGGTGACCACGGTTGCGCAACTGGCCAACAGCCAGAATGCGGCCAAGGTGGGCGTCAATCTCAATCTGGGTCTGGTCGAGGTTGGATTGAACCTGAAGGTGATTGAGCCGCCGCAAAGTGCGATCGGTGATCCGGTCAGAGACAGGATTGAAGCCAAGACATCCCAGATCGATCTGGTGACCGGGCTGAAGCTGAATCTGGCACTGGTCGCCGCCAGTCTGTCTCTGGATGTCAAGCTGGCGCAAGGCAGCGCCTTGCTGACCGACCATACGTGCTCGCCTCAGAAAAGCATGAGCGTGAATGGCGTCACGGGAGTGGGAACGGTGGCCTTGAAAGGCGCGGTCGACATTCTTCCGCTGCCATTGATCCCCAAGTTGTCGATCCCCGTAGAAGTCAAGATACCGCTGCTCTCGAAAACCCAGAGGCTTGACTATCAGAATCCTCCGAACCTGAGCGAGCCGGCCAAATGGGCAACCATCTACCAGAGCAATCTGGTGGAGAGCTTGATCCAGTCATTGACGGATCAGCTGGGCTTGCTTGGCGCTTTGCTGGCCGTGGTTCTTGCGCCGTTGACCTTGGTGCTCGATGCCGTGCTGAACCTGGTGTTGAATCTGCTGGGCTTGAATCTGGCCCAGACAGATATCGGCGCACAGCTCAATTGCATTGGGCGCAATGTGGTGCTGGTGGAGTGATGGCGGACAGCAGGTGCTCAACACTGCGGCGGGTGGTGGCCAGGCGGATGCTGCTGCGGCTGCGGCTGCCGCTCAGCTGCAGCAACTGGCTATGGATGGCGTTCTGGACTGCCCAGCCCACCCAGACCGTGCCCACAGGCTTTTCGGCAGAGCCTCCGCTCGGCCCCGCAACCCCCGTTACGGCAATGCTGACCTGGGCGCGCGAGTGACGGAGAGCGCCCTCGGCCATGGCGCGCACGACTTCCTCGCTGACGGCTCCGTGCCTGGCGATCAGCTCGGCAGGCACACCCAGCATCTCGGTCTTGGCCTCGTTGGAGTAGGTCACGAAACCACGCTCGAACCATTGGCTGGAGCCTGCGAGATCGGTGCAGGCTGCGGCAATCATGCCGCCGGTACAGCTTTCGGCGGTGGCCAGCATCCAGCCTTTGTCGCTCAGTCTGGCGGCCAGTTGCCGAACCAGTTCTTCGATGCCGCTTGCTTGTGTGCTCATCGTCTCCTCCATGGCGTGTGCAGTCAGAAGAAATGTCGCCAAAGGGCGACCACCAGCAGGGTGCAGAAAGCGGCCACCAGGTCATCCCACATGATTCCCCAGCCGCCGCGCGGGCCGAAGCCTTTGAACAGGCGGTCGGCCCATTTGACGGGCTGGGGCTTGACGGCATCGAAAAAGCGGAACAGCGCAAAGCAGGCCAGCTGCCCCCAGAAGCCCATGGGCATGCACAGCCACAGAACAATCCACATGGCGACCACTTCGTCCCAGACGATATGGCCGGGGTCGGCCACGCGCATATGCCTTGCGGTGACGGTGCAGGCCCACCAGCCGAGGGGAATGCTGGCGGCAATCAGCCAGCCGATCTGTGCCGGGCTCAGCCACAGTGCCAGCACCAGATAGGCCAGCCAGGCCCACAGGCTGCCCACCGTGCCGGGGGCGACGCGGGGCAGGCCGGAGCCAAAGCCCAGAGCAATCAAATGGGCCGGATGCTGCAGCATGAACCCCACGCTGGGGTGGGCGATTGCTGCCGCACTCATGCCGTTACGTGCTTTGTTATTGATAGCTGTCTGCGCAATATCTGTATGCGCTGCGGCGCTATTTGATAGATCATCCGTCATGGCGTGATGATACGCGCTGCCTTATTGCAGGCCGGAGATGGGCTGGTTTTCGGGAAAGCGGATCTGGTGCGTGGCCTGGAACTGGGCGGTGCTGCGGGCGGCCAGATTCTGCTCCCAGGCAACCATGCCGTTTTGCGCATTCCAGTGGGTGGTGGCAGGCTGCGGGCTGTACTGCGACTGCACCTTGATCTGCTCATTGCGCGAAACAGGAGCCGAGTCCAGCACCTGCAGCGCGATGGGCTGGTTGTGGCGGTTTTCCACGGCGTAGTTGCGTGCGATGCTGCGCTCGGTTTTGCTGCTGGCCCAGCCGCCGCTGCCGGTATGGCTTTGCGCAGGCAGGCGGCGCACCACGACGTTGTCATCGCGACCAAAAGACAGTCCTTGCGCCAGTGCCTGGGCGTTGCCAAAGTCCAGTCTGCCATTGCCAACCAGCGCCTCGTCCCGGAACAGCGCTACCGGGCCCGCCGGCCAGATGCCTGGCGGAGCCTGCAACGTGGCAATCAGATAGGCCGCCTCTTCCATGGCCGGCGCGGTGCGGGTCAGCAAGCTGGTGGCCAGATTTTCCTGACCTAGCGACAGCGTGATGCGCTCGGCGCTGGAGGGCACGCTGATCTTGTACGGCACGATGAATTGCGTGCTGTAGGCCGTGTTGATGCTGGAGACATCGAGTGCTGGCAAATCCGGTGCCGCTGCCTCTTCGAGCATCGCCCTGGCTCCGCTGCGCGCCATCATGGCGACGGGGGCCGGTGCCGGTGCCGGTGCCGGTGCGGCAGGGGGCAGTGGCTGAGCGATATCCACCGTCCAGGGGCGCGGCATGACACCTTGGGTGTTGCGGCCGGGCTGTCCGGTGGACAGACGCAGGCGCACATTGCTCCAGTCCTCGCCACTGGCCTGCACGACCAGGGCCTGACGCTCCAGCTGCACCTGCTGCCTGGCGGTGTTCAGCTGAGCGCGGTAGCTGGGCTGCCAGCTGGGGCCGCGCACCTGGTAGCTCAGGCGCACATTGGCCGCGCGCGGGCTGGCCAGCTGCACGCTGACTTTCATGACCTGAGACTGCTCGGAGCCCGTGCGGTCGCGCTCCTGGCGCAGGGGCTGAAGCTGTGCCAGCAGATCCTGCTTCTGGCGCTGAATCTGGTGAGCACGCAGGCTGTTGTCGCGGCTGGTCTGGCGCAGGGCCTGGCTGGTGCCGGCGATCTGAGCGGGGCTGGTTCTGGCTTCGTCGCCGGGCTTGCTCATGCCCTGCAGAAAATCGCCCACCAGCCGGGCTGCCCCTTCTTCGGCCTCGATGTTCGCGAGCTGATCTTCGAGGGCGCGAATCTGCTGATCCAGCGGGCTGGTGCATTCCTTGGCCGCCACCTGCCTGGACTGCATCAGGGTCTTGATCTCACCCACGCGCACGCCTTCGTCACCACTGATCTGCAGGCTCTGCGTATCCACGCTGGCGGGCAGGCATTCAAAGCTGAGCAGGCGGGTCTGGGCGTCGATGCGTGCCTCGCGCTGTACGGCGGCGATGCCGGGATAGAGCGTGACTTCGGTGATGGGCGCGCGATTGCCCGAGACACTGAGGCTGCCGGCGTCGGCCAGGGCGAGCCCGGGCAAAGCAGTTGCGACACAGACCATGGACACAGGCAGAAGACGGCTTGAACGCATTGGCGGCTCTTGTGGGCAGTGGACAGGGACATGACTTGTGCAAAACGGGCTCAGGCAAGACGACTGCCTCAGCAGGCCGGCCCTTGTTATTCCTGTTTGCGTAAGTCCTAAGGGTTTGAGCTTAACCCAGGCGGTTTCCTATCCCTTTGCGGGCGCATCGTGTGTCCGGCCCGCGTTCCTTGCGTTCATCCGCCGAAGTGGTCGAAGGACTTCCAGCGGTGTTGCAGCAGCGCACCGTCCGCACCGATCACGCGCAGGCCCGGCTCGGCATCGATACGGCCTATGCGATGCACCGGCGTGCCGCTGGCAGCGCCTGCTGCCAGCACGTCGGCATGCCGCGCTGTGGGGGCGGTAAAACACAGTTCGTAGTCGTCGCCGCCGGCCAGCGTGCATTGCTGCTGCAGCGTTGAATCGAACTGCCAAGCACCGCTTTGCGGATAGGCAGCTGCAGCCATCAACGGCGTGGTGCAGCGGCTGTCTACCGTGGCTCCGACGCTGGACAGCTCCAGGATATGGCCGAGGTCGCCGAGCAGGCCGTCGCTGACATCCAGCGCGCTGCTGGCCAGGCCGCGCAGCGCCAGGCCCAGGGCCACGCGCGGCGTGGGTGCTTCCAGCCTCTGGCGCGCCTGCAGCAGCAGCTCGGCAGGCAATTGCACGCGGCCCAGCATGGCCTCCAGTGCCAGGCGTGCATCGCCCAGTGTGCCGCTGACCCAGATCTCATCGCCGGCCCTGGCGCCGCTGCGCAGCAAGGCCTGGCCGGCAGGGACTTCGCCGAACACGGTGATGCAGATATTGAGCGGGCCGCCCGTGGTGTCGCCGCCGATCAGCTCGCATTCATGGGCATCGGCCAGGGTCAGAAGGCCGGCCGCAAATTCGCTGATCCAGTCTTCGTCGGCACCGGGCAGGGACAGGGCCAGCGTGAACGCCAGAGGCCTGGCACCGCTGGCTGCCAGATCGCTGAGGTTGACGGCCAGAGCCTTGTGGCCCAGCAGGCGCGGGTTCACATCGGCAAAGAAGTGGCGGCCCTCGACCAGCATGTCGCTGGAGATGGCCAGTTGCATGCCGGGGGCCGGGGCCAGCAGCGCGCAGTCGTCGCCCACGCCAAGGGCGGCGCGACGCACGGGGCGCTGGAAATAGCGGCGGATCAGATCGAATTCACCCATAAGGTCTCTGGCCGCCCGCGATGCTGCGGCCTGGTGGGCCGCTGGTTGGCGGCGGTTAAAGGTCAAGGCCAGAAAAAGCTCAGCGGCCTGCGCCAGAAACGCTGGCGTATGGCCTTGTAGATGCGCGAACGGTCCACACCGCTGACGTTATGGGCACGCAGGGCGACACGGAACGCCAGGTAGAAGCTCACCCCCACATTCAGCGCCGCATTGAAGGGCAGCATGGCCACGGCCCACCACAGCAGATTGTCATGCAGCACTTCCCAGCCCAGCGATGCCACGGCCACGCCGATCTGGCCCGTGGACAGGGTGACGTGGCGCACTTCCAGTCCCAGGCCGAAGAAGGCCGCAAATGCAGGCACCAGGCCCAGCATGAAACCCAGCGAGATATTGGACGCCAGGCTGGAGACATTCTTGCGCAAGAAGCTTGCCCAGCGATCCGCGCGGCCCGTGCCCAGAAAGCGTGTGATGCGCGGGTTGTAGCGAATCACCGAATCGATATTGCGCAGCACAAACCAGTTTTCCGCACCGCCGGCAATCAGGCTGCTGACAAACAGCAGCACGCCGGTAAAGGCGGCGAAGAGCACGGACGGCCCCAGCAGACTCAGCGAGTCCAGCACCTGGCGCGCATGCGGGGTGCTGAGCGCCTGATGACCGACAAGATAGGCATAGCCCAGCGACAGCAGCAACGCCCCGGGGAAGACGATGAGCACGTTGCCCAGAATGGCCGCCACCTGGGAGCGCACCAGATGGGCGACCTCATCGACGAACTCCTGGATGGATCCATCGCTTTGGATGTCCTTGAGCTTGGCAGCCATGGCCGGCGCCGTCATGGCCGGCTGCTTGGTGGCCACCGTGAAGTGCAGCATCTGGATCAGCACAAAGCTGATGGCGTAGTTGAAGCCCGCAGCCAGTCCCGACCAGAAGACGGACAGGCCCAGCGCATACAGCGCAAACTTGGCCAGCGTGGTGAAGGCCATCACCAAGCCGCCGCCTGCAGCCTTGGCCACCATCTTGCGGTATTCGCTGCCGTCGCGGGTGATGTAGTGCTCGCCGGTTTCGGCGCTGCGCTCGGCCACCTTGGCCGCCAGCAGCGATGAGTTGGTGGACATCAGCGCGCGCACGCTGCGCCGCTCTATGCCCACGGCCACGAGGTTGGAGAGCAGCTCGGACGTCTCGTAGGCACGGTCTTCTGCCAGCAGGCAATCGAGCAGGCGGCGAATGCGCAGAATGCGCGCACGCACCTGGCGCAGGCGGAAGATCAAGCCGACGGAAATGCCTTCGGCCTCGACGTAGGAGTAGACCGAGGACACGGCGGCGCGGCAGGCCTCAAGCCGCTCGCGCAACTGCGCTGCAGCGGCGTCGCGCCTGTCGGTGGTGCGCAGCGGCAGCATGACCTCCACGCGCAGGTTTTCCACATCGTGGATCAGCGCATGAAACGGCTTTTCCTCGCGTGCCTGCTCGCTCATGCGCAGGCGCAGCTCGGGGGCAAACCCGGTGGAGAGAATCTGGCCCGCGCAATAGGTGATGGCGTCCAGCAGGTTGCGCTCCCAGAAGCTCACGCCTTCTTCGAGCTGCTGCGGGGTCAGCAAGGTGGTGATGCGGGCCATGAGCTGGCTGTCCAGCGCATGCAGCCAGCGGGCGTCGAAACGCTCGGGAAAGACCAGCATGAACAGCTCGGAGGCATCCTCGGTCTCGGGCGTGCTGGGCAGCAGCTTGTAGCGCAGGCGCTCGGCCACTTCGCTGGCCATGGCCGTGCGTGGGGCAAAGCCGAAATCGGCCAGCAGGGCGGTGATGTCCACCGTCTCCATCAGCGTCTGGCTCCAGCGGCGCAGTCGGGCCAGAGCTTCGGGGTCGGCCTCGAAGGCCTCGACGATCTGTTTCACGCGCTGCACGGCGCCTTCGACAGAGGGCTCGGCTGCGCGTATCCATTCGGCCAGATGGATCAGCCACAGATGGCGTTGCGCAAGGCCTGCGCCGGGATCCAGGGAGGCCAGCAGGCCGGGCAGGTCAAGAGTGCTTTTCTTCATGCAAATGTGGGGTGGCTGCCTTAGTGCAGAACGCGTTTCTCGGGCATGGGCATGGGGTCCCCGGACTCATTCATCTGCAGCACGAAGAGCGGAACCTCGCATTCGAAGGTCTCGCCCTCGTGATTCACGCAGAGATAGCTGCCGCGCATGGTGCCCGTGGGCGTGCGCAGCTGGCAGCCGCTGCTGTACTCGAAGGATTCACCGGGCTGCAGCAGCGGCTGTCGGCCCACCACGCCCAGGCCCTTGACCTCTTCGACATGGCCCAGCTCGTTGGTGATGATCCAGTGCCGCGCAATCAGCTGCGCCGGCACCTCACCCGTGTTGGTGACGGTAATGGTGTAGGAAAACACATAGACGCCGGCGGCCGGGGCGGATTGCTCGGGCAGGTAGGCGGGCTGGACTTGAACCAGAAACTCATTCATTGGCATGAGCTAATGGTAACTGCGACAATTGCAATCCATGAGCCCCACCTACCGTATTGCCCCCTCCATCCTGTCAGCCGACTTCGCCCGTCTGGGTGAAGAAGTGCGTAATGTCATTGCGGCCGGCGCCGACTGGATCCACTTTGACGTGATGGACAACCATTACGTTCCCAATCTGACTTTCGGCCCCATGATCTGTCAGGCCCTGAAGCCCCATTCGGTCACACCCGATGGCAAGCCCGTGCCCATCGACGTGCATCTGATGGTGCAGCCTGTGGACGATCTCGCCACGGCTTTTGCCAAGGCAGGTGCAGACTACATCAGCTTTCACCCCGATGCGTCGCAGCATGTGCATCGCAGCGTGCAGAACATCAAGGCCCACGGCTGCAAGGCCGGTCTGGTGTTCAATCCCGCAGCGTCGCTGGAAGTGCTGGACTGGATGATCGAAGACATCGATCTGATCCTGCTGATGAGCGTGAACCCAGGCTTTGGTGGTCAAAGCTTTATTGACAGCACGCTGCGCAAGATCGAAAAGGCCCGCAAGTTGATCGATGCTTGTGGCAAGGACATCCGCCTGGAAGTGGATGGCGGCATCAAGGAAGCCAATATCCGCGCCGTGGCCGATGCCGGTGCCGACACCTTTGTGGCTGGCAGCGCCATCTTCGGCAAGCCCGATTACAAGGCTGTCATCGACACCATGCGCAAGAACCTCGCGTAACTCCCCCTGAGGCGCTTTGCCTGGGCGGCCCCGCGCCTTCCCCCTTTCTCTACGCGCTGCGCGCCATGGGAGAGGGGCGACACCTTCGCCTTGGCGGCCCCGCCGCGAGGCGGCTCTTGCTCGGTGCCCTGGTCTGCAACTGGCCTTTTTTGCCGTTGGATTCCTGTACCAGTCAATGTAGATATTTTTTATTTTTGGCTGCAGGCCCAATATTGAAAAGCGCATGCAGCTATTGAATTGATAGTTGTATGAAGCTGACTCTGCCTGCACCCGCCCAAGCCCTCGAAATTGATGCCGTGATGGTCGACCTGGACGGCACCATGGTCAACACATTGGGCGATTTTGCCGAGGCGCTCAACCGCATGCTGGCCGATCTGCAATTGCCGGCCATAGCGCCGCAAATCATCGAGAACATGGTGGGCAAGGGCAGCGAGCATCTGATCCGCTCTGTGCTGGCGCATGTGGAGGCGCCGAACATTGATGCCCTGTATCCCCAGGCCTGGCAGCGTTACGAGCACCATTACCTGGCCATCAACGGCCAGTTTGCCGATGTCTATCCGGGCGTGGCCGAAGGTCTGCAGGCACTCCAGTCCCTGGGGCTGCGCATGGCCTGCCTGACCAACAAGCCTTTGTCCTTTGCCCAGCCCCTGCTGGCCGCCAAGGGACTGGACGGATTTTTCGACTGCGTGTTCGGTGGCGACTCCTTCCCGCGCAAAAAGCCCGACCCCATGCCGCTGGTCGAGACCTGCAAGGCTTTGGGCAGCGAGCCCGCGCGCACGCTGATGGTGGGTGACTCCAGCAACGATGCCCAGGCCGCCCATGCCGCAGGCTGCCCCGTGGTGCTGATGACCTACGGCTACAACCACGGCCAGCCCATCACGACTGTCAAGGCCAGGGCGCATCTGGATTCACTGGAGCAGCTTGTTGCGTGATGCGGTGTTTTTGTTCGCATATCTGGCATGAAAGAGTGCGAATAAGCATATTTGCTAGAGTCAGTCGCTTTGTCTGAATCCATGCCGGCTCCTGCATCACTGTGCGGTCGGCAGAGAACAAAGGGGGACTCGCACCACATGCACGGACTGCACCTGACTGCCGACCTTTACCAATGCACAGGCCATGAGCGCTACATGCTCGATGCTGACGCCATCGCCGGGCTTTGCCGCGACCAGACTGCAGCCAGCGGCCTGACCCTGGTGGATGACACCTGGGTGAAGTTTCCGCCCTATGAAGGCCAGCCCGGGGGGGTGACGGGTACGGTGCTGCTGGCGGAGTCCCATCTGGCCATACATACCTGGCCCGAGACGGACAGTGTCACCATCGACGTCTATGTGTGCAATTTTTCCGAGGACAACTCGGAAAAGGCTCGACGCCTGATGGACGGCGTGATCCAGGCCTATGCTCCCGGGCAGGTGCTGCGCCAGCAATTGATGCGCGGCGACATCGGCATGGCGCAGCCGGCAGACCATGGCGTGGACCCTGCACCCATGTCCGAATCCGGCTGGGCCACGGAGCAGCTCACGCCCCATGCCCGCTTTGGCTATCGCGCCGCAGTGCTGCAGACTCAGCAGACCCCGTATCAGAAGCTGGAGCTGTTGCAGACGCCGCAGTTCGGCAAGGTGCTGCGTCTGGATGATTGCTTCATGACCTCCGAGGGCGAGGAGTTTTTCTATCACGAGGCTCTGGTGCACCCGGCCGCCATGGCCCACCCCGCGCCGCGCAAGGCCTTGATTCTGGGGGGAGGAGATGGCGGAGCCGCCGAGGAGCTGCTCAAGCACCCGAGCATCGAGCGCGTGGTGCTGGCCGAGCTGGACGAGGCCGTGGTGCAGTTCTCGCGCCAGCATCTGCAAGCCGTGCATCGCGGCGCGCTCGATGATGACCGTGTTGAGGTCCGCATAGGCGACGGTCTGGCCTTGATGGAGGCAACCGATGAGCGCTTCGATCTGGCACTCATGGATTTGACCGACCCTGACACGCCTGCCAGCGCCCTGTATGCACCGGCCTCGCTGGCACGCATGAAGCGTGTGCTGGCACCGGGCGGCGCGCTGGTGCTGCATCTGGGCAGCCCCGTCTTCCACGGCGCGCAGGTGGCCGAGCTGGTGCGAAGCCTGCGTCAGCAGTTTGCCGTGGTGCGTTGCTACGGCCTCTATATTCCGCTTTACGGCGCTTACTGGGGACTGGCCGTGGCCTCCGATGAGCTCGATCCGCTGGAGCTGAAGGCGCCGCAACTGGCCGAGCGCCTCAAGCAGCGCAAGGTGCGGGATCTGCAGTACTACAACGAGCAGGTACACGGCGCGCTGTTTGCGCTGCCCAACTATTACCGCGAGCTGCTCAAGTGAGTCAGGGTGCCTCGCCCAGCAGCGCCTTCTTGAGCTGCTGATCGGCGGGCTTGGGGCCCAGCCAGATGCCCAGCAGGGCGTTGAAGAATTCGGGCTCCTTGAAGGCCTCGCCCTGTGGCTGGCCCTTGACGGTCACGATGGAGCCCTGGCCGGGCAGCCAGTCCACAGAGAAGTTCTCGCCTGCAAGCAGCTTTTTGTGCTGGGTGAAGATCTCGCTCATGCGCATCACCCCCGGAATCAGCTTGGAGAAGGCGGCCCGCTCCATATTGTCTTCCATGCCGCGTGAGAACAGCTTGCCCAGCTCGGCCGAGTCGATATCGCGCAGCATGGTCACGCTGATGCGCTTGGGCCCGGGCAGGGCGGCGATTTCCTGCAGGCTGCGCGCCGGCTTTTCCAGGTACAGGCCGGCGGTATAGACCTTGAACACGGCCTTGTAGCGGGTGCCTGCGCCGTTGAGCTGCAGGGCCTGACCCTGCAACTGCAAGCTGGGTGCGTAGTTCACTCCATGCAACTTGACGGGTTCAGTCGGGCGCTCCTGAGCATGGGGGGCAAAGCTGGCGAGCGCAGCGGCCAGCAGCAAAGCCTGTGGCCAACGTAGGCTGGGCATGAATGTCTCCTCGTGTTGGTTGTTCCTGGCCGCTCTGCAGGTGGCCTTGAATTGCGAACGGTCGTGCATATTTGTGTCTGCCGGATTTCGTCGCAATAAGGACTGTCCCCAGCATGGGGCTTTGAGATGGGTCTTTCCCCGGGGATCTGGTTTGCGGAAAAATTCCGCAGTTCATGCGCTACACTGTCCGGCATCATGTTCATTCATCGCACGTTCAATGCAGGTTGTGGAGACCGGGGAGCCTGGCCCTGGCGTAAGCCTGCACATCTGAACTGCTGAAGCACCCGGCACGAGCCCGGCGTGCACCCCGCGGCCCCATGTATTGCATACTTCGGGCCAATTGGAATGAACCGGCGCATCCTCTCTTCAAACGCGTCATCTGCCCTGTAATCCAACCGTGCAGATGCACCATGCGCCATGACTCCCGGAGCTTCTGCCGTGATCACGGAACTGGAATTCAAATCACTTGCGGCCCAAGGCTATAACCGCATCCCGCTGTTGATCGAGGCCTTTGCCGACCTCGAAACCCCGCTGTCCCTCTATCTCAAGCTGGCCCATGCCAATGGCGACGGCAAGTACAGCTTCTTGCTGGAATCCGTGGTCGGCGGCGAGCGCTTCGGCCGCTACAGCTTCATCGGCCTGCCGGCACGCAGCTTTGTGCGCGCCTCGGGCTTTGGTGACCAGGCCAGGACCGAGGTGGTGACCGATGGCAAGGTGGTGGAGACGGCCGGCGGCAATCCGCTGGACTTCATTGCGGCCTATCAGCAGCGCTTCAAGGTGGCCGTCACACCTGGCATGCCGCGCTTCTGTGGCGGCCTGGCCGGCTATTTCGGCTATGACGCCGTGCGCTATATCGAGAAAAAGCTCGAAAACAGCTGCCCGCCCGACAGCCTGGGCACGCCCGACATCATGCTGCTGCAGTGCGAGGAAGTCGCCGTCATCGACAACCTCTCGGGCAAGCTCTATCTCATCGTCTATGCCAATCCCGGCGAGGCCGAGGCCTATACACGTGCCAAGAAGCGCCTGCGCCAGCTCAAGGACCAGCTGCGCTATTCCGTCAGCGCGCCGCAGATTCGTGCCGGCGAAAGCTATCCCGCAGAGCGCAGCTTCGACAAGCAGGACTATCTGGACGCCGTGCAAAAGGCCAAGGAGCTGATTGCGGCGGGCGACTTCATGCAGGTGCAGGTAGGCCAGCGCATTCACAAGCGTTTCACGGCCTCGCCGCTGTCGCTGTACCGCGCGCTGCGCTCGCTCAACCCCAGCCCCTATATGTACTTCTACCATTTCGGAGATTTCCATGTGGTGGGAGCCAGCCCGGAGATTCTGGTGCGCCAGGAGCGCACGCCCGATGGCCAGAAGGTTACGATTCGCCCCCTGGCCGGCACCCGTCCGCGCGGCAATACGGTGGAGGCCGACAAGGCCACCGAGCAGGAGCTGATCGCCGACCCCAAGGAGCGTGCCGAGCATGTGATGCTGATCGATCTGGCGCGCAACGATATCGGCCGCATTGCCAGGACCGGCAGCGTCAAGGTGACCGAGGCCTTTGCCGTGGAACGCTACAGCCATGTCATGCATATCGTGAGCAATGTGGAAGGCATCTTGCAGGACGGCATGGAGAACATGGATGTGTTCAAGGCTACCTTCCCCGCCGGCACGCTGACGGGCGCTCCCAAGGTGCATGCCATGGAAGTCATCGACCGGCTCGAGCCCAGCAAGCGCGGCATCTATGGCGGTGCCTGCGGCTATCTGAGCTTTGCCGGCGACATGGATCTGGCGATCGCGATCCGTACCGGCGTCATCAAGGACAACGTGCTCTATGTGCAGGCCGCTGCCGGCGTGGTGGCCGACTCCGTGCCCGAGCTGGAGTGGAGAGAGACCGAGCACAAGGCCCGCGCCTTGCTGCGCGCTGCAGAACTCGTTGAGGAAGGTCTGGAATGAGCCAAGCCATTGATCTGGTGCAGCACTGCACCACCATGGAAGATGTACGCCGCAATGTGAATGCGCTCGACGATGTGCTGGTGCCGCTGCTGGTCACGCGCATCGGCTATATGCAGCAGGCGGCGCGCATCAAGGGTGACATGGGCCAGGTGCGCGATGAGGCGCGCATCGAGGCCATCGTCAGCCGCGTGCGTGAGCGCACGGCGCAGGAGGGCGGCCAGCCCGATGTGATGGAGACCGTCTATCGCGCGCTGATGGAAGCCTGCATCGCCTACGAGCACCAGGAGTTTGCGCGCCTGCGTGAACCCAAGAAATCAGGGGAGTAAGACCATGAAACTGCTGATGGTCGATAACTACGACAGCTTTACCTACAACATCGTCCAGTACTTTGGCGAGCTGGGCGCAGAGGTGATCGTGGTGCGCAACGACGAAACCACGGTGGCCGAAGTCGAGGCGCTGATCGCGCGCGAAGGCATCGAGCGGCTGGTGATCTCGCCCGGGCCCTGCTCGCCCAACGAGGCGGGCATCTCGGTGGCGGCGATCCGGCAT
Source organism: Comamonas sp. GW821-FHT11H03 (assembly GCF_058807955.1). Taxonomy (NCBI): domain Bacteria; kingdom Pseudomonadati; phylum Pseudomonadota; class Betaproteobacteria; order Burkholderiales; family Comamonadaceae; genus Comamonas; species Comamonas sp. GW821-FHT11H03. The sequence continues at coordinate 860,806 of NZ_JBXARF010000001.1, read as the reverse complement.
TTCGCGGGCAAGCTTCCGATTCTGGGCGTCTGCCTGGGTCACCAGAGCATTGGTGCGGCCTTTGGCGGCGACATCATCCGGGCGGGCCAGCAGATGCATGGCAAGACCAGCGTGATCAGCACCGACCAGAAGGGCGTGTTTGCCGACCTGCCCAGGCAGTTCACGGTCAACCGCTATCACTCTCTGGTCATAGACCAAAGCACGCTGCCCGAATGCCTTGAAATCACGGCGACCAGCGAAGATGGTGAAATCCAGGGGGTGCGCCACCGCGAGCTGGCCATCGAGGGTGTGCAGTTCCACCCGGAGAGCATTCTGACCGAGCATGGTCATGCCATGCTGAAGAACTTTCTCGACCAGAAATAACTGTTGATTTATTGATAGCTGTCAGCGCATGTCACTGCTTGATTTCAGAATGAAAACAATAGGAAATCGATTGCTGATAAGCGAAGACAGCTATTAAAAACATAGAGAGATATTGCAATGATCACTCCCCAGGAAGCGCTGCAGCGAACCATCGAGCATCGTGAAATCTTCCATGACGAAATGCTGCACCTGATGCGCATGATCATGCGCGGCGAGCTCTCGCCCGTGATGACGGCCTCCATCATCACCGGCCTGCGCGTGAAGAAGGAAACCATTGGCGAGATCTCGGCTGCGGCCGAGGTGATGCGCGAGTTCTCCAACAAGGTGAACGTGCATGACAAGAGGAATCTGGTCGATATCGTCGGCACCGGCGGCGACGGCGCCAACACCTTCAACATCTCGACCTGCTCGACCTTTGTGATTGCAGCGGCGGGCGGCAAGGTCAGCAAGCATGGCGGGCGCAGCGTCAGCAGCAAGTCGGGCAGCGCCGATGCCATGGAGGCGCTGGGCGTCAACATCAACCTCAACGCCGCGCAGATCGCCGATTGCATACGCGATGTGGGCATCGGTTTCATGTTTGCGCCTAACCATCATCCGGCCATGAAGAACGTGGCCCCCGTGCGCAAGGAGCTGGGCGTGCGCACCATCTTCAACATCCTGGGCCCGCTCACCAACCCGGCATCCGCCCCCAATATCCTGATGGGCGTGTTCCACGAAGACCTGGTCGGTATCCAGGTGCGTGCCCTGCAGCGCCTGGGCGCCGAGCATGCGCTGGTCGTCTACGGCCGCGATGGCCTGGACGAAATCAGTCTGGGTGCGGGCACGCTGGTCGGCGAGCTCAAGGACGGCGTGGTGCGCGAGTATGAAGTCCATCCCGAGGACTTCGGCCTGCGCATGGCGGGCACGCGCTCGCTCAAGGTCGAGAATCCCGAGGAGTCCAAAGCCATGCTGATGGGCGTGCTGCAGGGCGAGCCTGGCCCGGCACGCGATATCGTCTGTCTGAACTCCGGCGCTGCCCTGTATGCCGCCAATGTGGCCAGCTCGATCGAAGAGGGCCTGGAGCGTGCGCAGAAGGCCGTCGACAGCGGCGCGGCACTGGCCAAGCTCCAGGAGCTGGTGGCCTATTCGCAAAAGCTCGGCCAGACAGCGGCATGAGCCTGCTCGACGCGCCCATCTGGAGTGATGCCGGCACCTGGATCGTGCTGGGCATCTCCCTGCTGTTCATCGTGGTGGGCATAGGCATGCACCGCGTCATCGTGAAGGTCTTGCGCGCCCCTGCGGATGCCGCCACCAACAAGGAAAACCATGTCTGACATTCTCAAGAAAATCTGCGACGTCAAGGTCCAGGAAGTTGCTGCTGCCAAGAAGGCCGTGCCGTTTGCCGAGATGCGCCGCGATGCGCAAAGCCGTGTCTCCACGCGCGATTTTGTGGGAGCCATCCGTGCCAAGATCGCCAAGGGACAGGCCGGCGTGATCGCCGAAGTCAAGAAGGCCAGCCCCAGCAAGGGCGTGATCCGCCCCGACTTCGATCCTGCCGATATCGCCCAGAGCTATATGGTGGGCGACGGCAAGATCAGTGCGGCCTGCCTGTCGGTGCTGACCGATCGTCAGTTCTTCCAGGGGCAACCCGACTACCTCAAGCAGGCCCGCGCGAGCACGCTGCTGCCGGTGCTGCGCAAGGACTTCATGGTCGACCCCTATCAGATCTACGAATCGCGGGTGATGGGCGCTGACTGCGTGCTCTTGATCGCCGCCTGTCTGGACGATGCGCAGATGGCCGAGATGGAGCAGATTGCGCACAGCCTGGACATGGATGTGCTGGTGGAAGTGCATGACGCCGAGGAGCTGCAGCGCGCTCTCAAGCTCAAGACGCCGCTGGTGGGCATCAACAACCGCAATCTGCGCAGCTTCGAGGTCGATATCCAGACCACGATTGCGCTCAAGAAGGATGTGCCCGCCGACCGCCTGCTGGTGACCGAGTCCGGCATCCTGAGCCGCGACGATGTGAAGACCATGCGTGATGCCGGCATTGACGCCTTCCTGGTGGGAGAGGCCTTTATGCGTGCCCGCGAGCCGGGCGAGGCCCTGGCCGAGCTGTTTCAATAAAGGGCTGGCTCAGGTGCAGGTTCAGCGCAGAACCTGCACATCGGCATCCAGAAAATAACCGGCACCGCGCTTGGTCTTGAGCAGCGTGGGCGCGCGGCTCGATGCTTCGACCTTGCGGCGCAAGCGCAGCATCTGCACATCAATGGCACGGTCAAAAACATCGTCTTGGGCTTGCGTCAGATCCATGATCTGCTCACGGCTCATGATTTGCCTGGGACGTTTGAGCAGGGCCAGCAGCAGTGCGAACTCGCTCTTTGTGAGCCCCACCTCATGCCCGGCAGCGCTGATGAGGCTGCGCGAGCGCAGCCTCAACTCCCAGTCGGCAAACTTGAAGCCCTGTGGACTCAAAGAGAACGCAGGGCGGGTGCAGGAAAAGAAGGCCTGCACGGCAGAGGCTTGTGAGTGAGTGGCAGAAGATGTGTGCATGAATAACTCCTTGTGAGCCTGAGCCGCCAAGTGGTCAGCTATGTTGGAGTCGATTCTTTGCAAAATGTCAGAATGTGTCACTCACTGAAATCAGGTATTTTGAGCCTCGAAATAGGTGAGAACCCTTGAGGAAATCCTTCGAGGGGGCCGTGGAAGTTGAGAGAATCCACGCATGAACTTCACTAGCCAGAGCATGGGTGCTAACACCGCTGCGCCTACCCAGTTGATGAGTGCAGATCCACAGGACTGGCCTGTCTCGTCAGACTGGCAAGCCGTTGTCGAGCCTTTCTTTGCAGGGAGCACAGGTCAGAAGCTGCTGCAGTTTTTGCAGCAAAGACTGGATGCCGGCGCCGTGATCTTTCCCCCGGCTCCCTTGAGGGCTCTGGAGCTGACACCGCCCGAGGATGTGCGGGTCGTGATCCTGGGGCAGGACCCCTATCATGGTCGTGGGCAGGCCGAGGGCCTGGCATTTTCTGTCGCCCCCGGGGTGCGTGTGCCGCCATCGCTGCAGAACATCTTCAAGGAAATGCAACGCGAGCTGGGCACGCCGTTTCCTGCTTTTCCCCAGCCCGGTGGCAGCCTGGTGAGCTGGGCCCAGCGTGGCGTGCTGCTGCTCAACACCAGCCTGACGGTGGAAGAAGGGCAGGCCGCAAGCCATGCCAAAAAAGGCTGGGAAGAGCTGACCGATGCCATCATCCGACATGTCGCCGAGCAGGGGCGGCCCACGGTCTTCATGCTCTGGGGCTCGCACGCCCAGTCCAAGCGTGTGTTCATTCCTCAGGATCGTGGCCATCTGGTGCTGATGAGCAACCACCCTTCACCGCTATCGGCTTTGAGGCCTCCCGTGCCCTTTATCGGTAACGGACACTTCGGCAAGGCCAGGGAGTTCAAGCTCAGACACGGCTATTGAGATGGCCGGACTGGGCTGTCTCAGCGCTTTTCCCGGATCCCCTGCCAGACGCCCGTCAGGCCGCTGAGCGTCACCACCGCCATGCCGATCAGCGATGTGCTGTCGGGAAGCTGTCCGAAAAACAGCCAGCCCATCAGCATGGCAAAGCCGATCTGGCTGTAGAGAAAAGGCGCCACGGTTGCGGGCGTGGCGTGGGTGTATGCCTGCAGCAGCATCAGGTGGCCAATGCCGCTGCAAAGGCCCATCACCGTTGCCGCCGCGTAGATCTGCCACTGATCGATGGGCTGCCATACAAAGCCTATGACAGGAGTGGTCAGCAGCAAGGGCAGCCAGGTCGAGTAAAGCTGGGTGGTCGGAGGTGAATCCAGGCGCGAGAGGCGACTTCCGAGGACCTGGTAGGTGGTGCCCGATACCAGCAGACCCACCGGCCACAGGGCGGCCAGGCCCAAGGGCTGTCCATCGTTTTCCGGTCGGACGATGGCAATCACGGCTAGCAGACCGATCACCAGCAGCGACCAGCGGGCAAGGCTGACCTGTTCCTTGAAGAAGAGTGCCGATGCGACCACGATAAACAGCGGAGCTGCTGACCAGATGGCTGTGAAATTGGCCAAAGGCATGTTCTTTATGCAGAAAAAGGCGCAAACCGTAGTCAAAAGCCCTGAAACTGCCCGCAGAAGCTGAAACCTCAAGTTCCGGGTTCTCAGGGCCGAAAAGCCGTGCCGAGGCAAAACCAGCACGCTGGTGACCATGGCCTGGGCCATGAAGCGCAGCCACAGAACCATGAGAACCGGAAGCAGCGTGCCCGTGAATTTGGTGGCGCTATCCAGAATCGCAAAAAGCGCACAGGCGAATATGGTGAGCAGAACACCGCGGATGGAAGACTGCGCTGACGGGGAAAGTGTGGGAGATAGCCAGCGGGAGAGCATGTCCGTAGCGATTTGCGACAAGAGAGTCGCTGAATTCTAGGTGGATGAGGTTGTCGGCTCTGGTCGCGACGCCCATAAAAATGCCCGCACTGTTCGGTGCGGGCGCTGGATGAGGCGATGAAGATTTACCAGGGCATGGCGTTACGAATACGCGCAATTTTTTCGGCCTGCTCGGTCGAGGATTCCTTGGCGGTGCGCAGCGCTTGCCGGATGAACACAAAAAGCAGCAGGATGAAGCCGGTGCCCACAGCCGCACCCATGGCGAGCATGGACTTATTGGGCTTGATGGAGAGCTCGGGCAGGGTCGGCATCTGGATCACATCGTCATTGTCCAGACCTTCGAGGCGGCGCTCCATGTCAAGAGTCCCCTTTTGGCGAGTGCTGTTAGCGGTCAGCAGCTCGCCGTAGAGGCGGCTGGTCGCTTCGGTGACACTTTTGCCGGAGGAGAGATTGGCAGAAGTGTCATGCTCGAGCTTGAGTGACTCCTCCAGGCGCGTCTTTTCGGAGGTCAGTTGCACTTCCAGCTGCTTTTTTTCCATTCCGCGCGGCTTGCTCAGGGGAAACAAGGTGTCCAGCAGTGCCTGGTTGAGCTTTTGAGCCGCTTCAGGCGATTTGGCCTGCGTTGCAATATTCAGCAGCTTGTCCTGCTTGCCGACATTGACGGTGATGCGCTTGCTGAGCTTTTTATAGATCTCTTCCTTGGTCTGACCTTCGGTCAGTCCCGCAACGGGGGCAATCTGGTGCAGCACGTCTGCAGACATGGCCAGGCTGGCGGCCATGGAGGCGGTAAAGCTGGAGCCAGTACGCTCCACCTGAACCGATGAGCTGCTTTCATAGGTCTTGGGGATCACCAGACCGATGCTTCCAGTTTTCCGCGAGAGTGACCAATAGATCCAGCAGATCCAACTCTTCATCTTGTGAGGTTTGAACTTCCATTGATTTTTTCTAAATGAATAAGCACTTTGACAAAACGATGAAATCTACCACCAAGACAAGATTGGACCCAGTGTTTCTGTAACTCCTTATGCCAGCAGCCGACGCAGCGGCTCCAATGTGTTGCAGATCAGCGCTGGCGCTCCAGCAGCATGGAGTCTCCATAGCTGAAGAAGCGGTAATGCTGGGCAATCGCATGCTGGTACATGGCCATGATGTGCTCATAGCCCGCAAAAGCGCTGACCAGCATCATCAGCGTGCTTTTGGGCAGATGGAAGTTGGTGATCAGCATGTCGACCACCTGGTATTGAAACCCCGGGGTGATGAAGATGCTGGTGTCTCCGCTGATATTGCCGTACTTGGCCCAGGACTCCAGCGTGCGCACCGTGGTGGTGCCCACGGCAATGATGCGGCCGCCGCGCTGGCGGCAGCGCTCCATGGCGGCCAATGTGGGCAGGGGAATGTCATACCACTCGCTGTGCATGATGTGGTCGGCAAGGTTTTCGGTCTTGACGGGCTGGAAGGTGCCGGCACCTACATGCAAGGTGACGCTGGCGCGCTCCACGCCCTTGGCTTGCAGGGCGGCAAGCACGGTTTCGTCGAAATGCAGGGCGGCGGTCGGTGCGGCCACGGCGCCGGGGTGGGCCGCGAACACGGTCTGGTAGCGCTCGCTGTCTTCCTTTTCATCCGGGTCATGGTCGGCGTTTTGCTGGCGCTCGATATAAGGCGGCAGCGGCAAGTGGCCGAACTGCTCCAGCAATTCATAGGGCGACTCGCCCTGGTTGCCCTTGAAGGAAAGCTGGAACAGCGGCCCGTTCTCGTCCGGCCAGCGGCCCAGCAGCGTGGCTTCGAAACCGCCGTTCTTGAGGCCGCCGCAAAGATGGATCTTGGCTCCGGGCAAGGGCTTCTTGCTCACGCGCATATGGGCCACGACCTCGTTGTTCTGCAGCACACGCTCGACCAGCAGTTCGATCTTGCCGCCGCTGGCCTTTTCACCGAAGACACGTGCCTTGATGACCTTGGTGTCGTTGAAGACCAGCAGGTCGCCGGGCTGCAGCAGATCGGGCAGTTCGCGGAAGATGCGGTCGGTGGCAGGGAGGCTGCGGCCATCAAGCAGGCGCGAGGCGCTGCGAACGGCGGTGGGATGCTGGGCAATCAGGGATTCGGGCAGGTCGAAGTCGAAATCGCTGAGTGTGAATTCACGGGTGCAGGAAGACATGCGGTGCTTGAGGGCCGTACGAGGCCCGTTCCAAGTTCAATCAAACAAGTGGGCGATTGTCGCAAATCGCCATTAGGGCTGCCGGCTTCAGGGCTGAGCAGCGGCGGGGTTCCAGAGTTCGTTGAGATTCCTGAAGGGCCATTCGGCAGGGTCTTCGCGACCGACGATGCTGTCGTTGGCATGGGGACAAGCCAGGTCGAGAATCTCGGGCGTTATGCGGCGCTGCTGGCTGAGGCAGTAAAAGCGCCGCACTTTCGGGGTCAGCAAACAGGTTGGCGAGACATCCAGCACCACGGCAAGATGCTGCGACTGCAGTCGCACCAGCGAGCCCAGCGGGTAGATGCCCACTGTCTGGACAAACTGCTCGAAGATGGCTTTGTCGAAATGATGGGGCGCCCATTGCGCCATGCGCTGCAGCGCGATGGCCGGGTGCCAGCCTTGCTTGTAGGGGCGATCCGAGGTGATGGCGTCATAGACGTCGCAGACGGCCGTCATGCGCGCCATCAGACTGATGTCGTCCTGCTTCAGCCCGTCGGGGTAGCCCGTGCCGTCGACTTTTTCGTGGTGATGCAGACAGGCGTCGGTAACGGTGTCGTCCAGCCCCTGAGGCAACAGGAGTTCGTAGCCCCAGCGAGGGTGGGATTTCATGATGACCCATTCCTCGGCGTCCAGCGGCCCAGGCTTGTTGAGAACCTCGAGAGGCACTTTGCTCTTGCCGATGTCGTGCAGCAGGCCCGCGATACCGGCCAGATGCACCTGGTGTTCGTCCAGGCCCATGCGGTGCGCCAGCCCGATCATCAGGGCACACACCGCGATGCTGTGCATATAGGAGTAGTTGTCCGCAGTCTTCAGGCGTGCCAGGCTGATCAGGGCATGGGGGTTGCGCTTGATCGACTCGGCCATCTCGTCGACCAGCAGGCTTGAGGCCGGCAGGTCCAGCGGACGGCCCAGGCGAACGTCGTTGAACATGGTCTTGAGCACATCACGTGCCTGCCCGATGATCTGATGGGCCTGCTGCAACTCCACGCTGGTTCTGGTCAGCCGTGCCGGTGAGCACGGCACAGCGTCGTCGACTGGCGACTCGGAGACCTCTGCGGGCGTGATGTCGGGGGCAATGTCGGCCCCCCTGCTGGTGTCTATCCACACCTGGCGGATGGTGGTGGCAAGCAGACGCTCCAGGTCCCTGGGCTGATCGAGCAGGAGGCGGGGACGCAAAAAGGGATGCTCCATCCAAGAGCCGCAGAACTCGTGCACAAACATTCCCTGGCGAAGGTGCTCGACATCAACTCGCTTCAACATGAATTTCCACGGAAACACAAAGTAACAAGTTGAGGATGGTAGCGATTTTGACGTTGTTGCGCTGGAGGCAGTTGTTTGCAAACCTGAATATGCTGTATATACATACATTGCTTTCCTGGTCGCGGGGAGTGTAGTCAAGGAGTCTCAGTTGCCTGTGTCAAAAAAGCCTGTTGCCGAGCCAAAGTCTGCTGTCAAGCGCGCTGCCGCTCGTGAGAAAAAGGCAGGCACGGATTTGGATGCCGCTGCTAAAAAGACCGTCAGCCCTGCGCAGCAGGCCTTGCAGAAGATGGGGCTGACGCGCGATATCGATCTGGCTTTGCATCTGCCGCTGCGCTATGAGGACGAAACCCGCATCGTGCCGCTGAAGAACGCGCGCGATGGCGAAACGGTGCAGATCGAGGCCACGGTCACGCACAGCGAGGTGCAACTGCGCCCGCGGCGCATGCTCAAGGTCACCGTGGATGATGGCAGCAGCACTTGTCTGTTGACCTTCTTCAGTTTCTATCCGTCGCAGCAAAAGACCATGGCGCCCGGCGCGCGCCTGCGCATCCGCGGCGAGGTCAAGGGCGGCTTCTGGGGGCGGCAGATGATGCACCCCGCATTCCGGGTGGCGGGCGGAGAGCTGCCCACGGCGCTGACGCCTGTCTATCCCGCCACGGCCAGCCTCCCGCAGGCCTATCTGCGGCGGGCCATCGCCTCGGCGCTGCTGCGCGCAGACCTGTCCGAGACCCTGCCACCGGGGCAGTCACCTCCCATTGCGCAGTTCTATGGTCAGGATGGGATTCAACCCATATATGACTTGCGCAATGCGCTCACTTTTTTGCACCTCCCAACGCCCGATGTGGCTCTCGTCACGCTGGAGGACCATTCCCATCCGGCCTGGCAAAGGCTCAAGGCCGAAGAGCTGCTGGCTCAGCAGCTGTCCCAGTATGAAGCCAAGCGCGAGCGTGCCCGCTTGCGCGCGCCCGTGCTCAGGCCGCAGGCCGGCATGGCGGATTTGACGCAGCAGTTTCTCGCGCAGCTGCCGTTTGGCCTGACGGGGGCGCAGCAGCGCGTGGTGGGCGAAATTCGGGCCGATATGGAGCGCCGCATTCCCATGCACCGGCTGCTGCAGGGCGATGTGGGCTCGGGCAAGACGGTGGTGGCGGCCTTGTCTGCCGTGGCCTGTATCGAAGCCGGCTGGCAATGCGCCTTGATGGCGCCCACCGAGATTCTGGCCGAGCAGCATTTTGGCAAGCTGGTGGGCTGGCTGGAGCCGATTTTGGCGCCGCTGGGCAAAAAGGTCGCCTGGCTGGCCGGTGCCCAGAAAAAGAAGGAGCGCGCCGCGATGCTGGCGCTGGTGGCGAGCGGCGAAGCGGCGCTGGTCGTGGGCACCCATGCCGTGATTCAGGAGCAGGTGCAGTTCAAGAACCTGGCCCTGGCCGTGATCGACGAGCAGCACCGCTTTGGCGTGGCCCAGCGTCTGGCGCTGCGTCAAAAGCTGGCGGCCACGGGCATGGAGCCGCATCTGCTGATGATGAGCGCCACGCCGATTCCGCGCACGCTGGCCATGAGCTATTACGCCGACCTTGATGTCTCTACCATCGACGAGCTGCCGCCCGGGCGCACGCCCATCGTCACCAAGCTGATCTCGGACAGCCGCAAGGAGGAGGTGATCGAGCGCATCGGTGCCCAGGTTGCCAGCGGGCGCCAGGTCTACTGGGTCTGCCCGCTGATCGAGGAGAGCGAAGCGCTGGATCTGTCGAATGCCACGGCCACCCATGAATATTTGAGCGAAATGCTGCCCGGTGTCATGGTGGGTCTGCTGCACTCGCGCATGCCCACGGTCGAGAAAAAGGCCGTGATGGAGCTGTTTTCAGCCGGGGTCATGGGCGTGCTGGTGTCCACCACGGTGATCGAGGTGGGAGTGGATGTGCCCAATGCCTCGCTGATGGTCATCGAACACTCGGAGCGCTTCGGCCTCTCGCAGCTGCACCAGCTGCGCGGCCGTGTGGGGCGCGGTGCCGCAGCTTCGGCCTGCGTGCTGCTGTATTCGGTCAATGACAACGGGCGCTTGTCCGATACCGGCAAGGAGCGCCTGCGTGCCATGGCCGAGACCAATGACGGCTTCGAGATAGCGAGGCGGGATCTGGAGATTCGCGGACCGGGCGAGTTTCTTGGCGCCCGGCAGTCTGGCGCCCCCATGTTGCGCTTTGCCGATCTGGAGCAGGATGTGCTGCTGCTGGACTGGGCACGCGAGCTGGCACCGCTTATGCTTGAGCAGTTTCCTGCGCTGGCTGCACGCCATGTCAGCCGCTGGCTGGGTGGAAAGGCCGAGTATCTGAAGGCCTGAAATACCGAATCATGCGTTCGAAGACGTAAAAAGTTACGTTTTTGCAGGAATATATGTAATCTTTTGCCTTGGCAATTTGTGATTGAATGCAAAAACAGGATGAATCAATGCTGTTGTTGATGATCCCAATGACCCACTCTTTATGACTCTTACCGAATTGAAGTACATCGTGGCCGTTGCGCGGGAAAAGCACTTTGGCCGTGCCGCCGAAGCCTGCTATGTGTCCCAGCCTACGCTGTCCGTGGCGATCAAGAAGCTGGAGGAGGAGCTGGATGTCAAGATTTTCGAGCGCAGTGCCGGTGAAGTCTCGGTGACCTCGCTGGGCGAGGAGATCGTGCGCCAGGCGCAAAGCGTGCTGGAGCAGGCCAACGAGATCAAGGAAATCGCCAAGCGCGGCAAGGACCCGCTGTCCGGCGTTCTGACCCTGGGCGTGATCTACACCATCGGCCCCTATCTGCTGCCCGATCTGGTGCGCAACTCCATCAACATGACGCCGCAGATGCCGCTGATGCTGCAGGAGAACTTCACCGTCAAGCTGCTGGAGATGTTGCGCACGGGCGAGATCGACTGCGCCATCATGGCCGAGCCCTTCCCGGATACCGGTCTGGCACTGGCGCCGCTGTACGACGAGCCCTTCATGGCCGCCGTGCCCAGCGCCCACCCGCTGGCGCAGAGGAAAAGCCTGTCCACCACGGATCTCAAGAACGAGACCATGCTGCTGCTGGGCGCGGGTCACTGCTTCCGCGACCATGTGCTCGAGGTCTGCCCCGAATTCGCGCGCTATGCCAGCAACTCCGAAGGCATTCGCCGCACGTTCGAAGGCTCCTCGTTGGAGACCATCAAATACATGGTGGCCGCCGGCATGGGCGTGACCCTGGTGCCGCGCCTGTCCGTTCCCGAGGATGCGCTGGCTCCCACTGAGCGCCGTCGCCGCGCCGATGAGCCTCATATTCGCTATCTTCCGATTCATGAGGAAGACGGCATTGCGCCGCCCACCCGCCGTGTGGTGCTGGCCTGGCGACGCAGCTTCACGCGCTATGAGGCGATTGCCGCACTGCGCAATGCCGTCTACGCCTGCCCGCTGCCGGGAGTGCAGCGTCTGTCGCAGTAAGCATGGCTTTAGCGGCTTGAAGAGGGCGGGAGTCTGGATTCGTTAAACCCGAAAGGTGAGTGCATGACCAAGCAAGGCAAGGACAAATCGCAGAAACAAAAGTCGGACGCCGCGCCGCAGGTGCCCGCAGGCATCCACATCGGCATCAGCGACGAGGATCGCGCCGCCATTGCCAAGGGGCTGTCGGCGCTGCTGGCCGACACCTATACGCTGTACCTGACCACGCACAACTTCCACTGGAATGTCACGGGGCCCATGTTCAATACGCTGCACACCATGTTCATGGCGCAGTACACCGAGCTATGGAATGCCGTCGATCCCGTGGCCGAGCGCATCCGCGCACTGGGCCACCATGCGCCCGGCTCCTATGCCCAGTTCGGCAAGCTCACCAGCCTGCCGGATGCACCGGCGCAGCCGCCCAAGGCCCTGGAGATGGTGCGCATCCTGGTGCAAGGCCACGAGGCCGTGGCGCGCACGGCCCGCCAGCTGTTTCCCCGTGCCGACAAGGCCGGCGACGAGCCCACGGCCGATCTGCTGACCCAGCGCCTGGCTGTGCACGAGCAGACCGCCTGGATGCTGCGCTCCCTGCTCGAGGAGTGAGGCGCGCACCCAGGCCGTCGTTCGCGCGGACTCCCCAAGCCCTGACGGGCCAGCCTCCAGAGGCCCGTCAGGGCTTTTTTGCTTTTGCTCCTGAAAGGAATGCCTGTGTTTTCTGCGGCGACTTCCGTGGTCCTGCTGGCGCAGTGGGTGGACCGCCATGCCATCTGGGTGCTGGTGTTGTTGCTGCTGCTCGCGGCCGGCATGCTGCGCTGGCGTGCGCAGGGCCGGGCCGCGTGGCTGTGGCAGGACCGCAGCGCGGATCTCAGGCCTGGCGGCAACTGGCTGCTGGCGGTGGCGGGGTTGGCTGGCGCTGTTCTGGCCCTGCTGATCGTCTGCGTGCAGCAGTCCCAGCCCCTTCAGCCGACTCAGGGGCTGATGGCCCTGGACCTGAAGCTACAGAGCGCGGTGAGCGCAGGCCTGCCGCCCAGTCTGCAGCCCCTGGTGCGTGGCTGGACCATGCTCGGGGATTTGCGCGTCATGGGGCTGCTGAGCCTGGCCGTGGGCCTGTGGCTGCTGTGGCAGCGCCAGGGCCTGCAGCTGCTGGGCTGGGTGGTGGCCGTGGCCGGCACGGGACTGTGGGTGCGCTTCATCAAGGCGGCCATGCGACGCGAGCGTCCGCTGGACGCTCTGGTGCATGAGGCCGGCTTCAGCTTTCCCAGCGGCCATAGTGCGGGCACGGCTGCGATTTTCGGCATGCTGGCCTGGCTGGTCGCGCGTCGCCTGCCGCCGCGCTGGCGGGCTGGGGTCTTTGCGGCGGCCGCGCTGCTGGCCCTGAGCACGGGCTTGAGCCGCGTGCTGCTGTCCGTGCACCATGCCAGCGATGTGCTGGCGGGCCTGTGCCTGGGGCTGAGCTGGACGGCCCTGGTGCTCTGGTTGACAGACCGTGTCGAGCATGGGGGCGGCACCATCGGGCCGCCCCAGGCCGAGGCACAATTGCCGCTGCGCTGATCGTGGCCTGGGAGCCCGGTCGTGATCTCCTGCCTTCCGGAACCCCTCTCATGTCCGCCTCCATTCCTGCTTCGCCGCGCTCCAAGCTGTCGCTGTATCTGGATCTGATCCGCTTCAACCGTCCCGCGGGCTGGCTGGTGCTGGTCTGGCCCACGCTGGTGGCGCTGTGGGTAGCCGCTCAGGGCTTTCCGGGCTGGCATCTGCTGATCGTCTTTGTGCTGGGCACGGTGCTGATGCGCAGCGCGGGCTGCACCATCAACGATATTGCCGACCGCGACTTCGACAGGCATGTGAAACGCACCACCCAGCGCCCCATCACCAGCGGCCAGATCTCGGTCAGGGAGGCCGCCTTGGTTGGCCTGGCGCTCACGCTGGTTGCCTTCGGTCTGGTGCTGTCCACCCGCTGGGAGGCCGTGGCCTGGTCGGTGCCTGCCGTGCTGTTCACGATTCTCTATCCGTTCACCAAGCGCTTTTTTGCCATGCCTCAGGCCTTTCTGGGCATTGCCTTCAATTTCGGCATCGTGATCGCGTTTGCGGCGGTGACCGGTGAGGTCAGTGCCACGGCCTGGACGCTGTGGCTGGCGAATATGTTTCTGGTGCTGGCCTATGACACCGAATACGCCATGGTGGACCGCGATGACGATCTCAAGATCGGCATGAAGACCTCGGCCATCACCCTGGGTCGTTTCGATGTCACGGCCATCATGCTGTTCTTTGCCCTGTGCTGGGGTCTGATCGCCTGGGTGCTGGCGCCTTATCGGCTGGGCTGGCCCTTCTGGTTGGGCATGGGCGTGGCGGCGGCCCAGATCTTCTGGCATTTCAGCCTGATCAAGGATCGCACGCGCGAAGGCTGTTTTGTCGCCTTCAGCAAGAGCCACTGGATTGGCGCTGCGATCTTTGCGGGCGTGGCGCTAGGGTTTGCGTTGAAATAGACCTGTTTTCATAGCATGAATCGCTTGACTGGCAAAAGATTCATGCCTGAAAGACTCAAAAAACCGGCCGAAGCCGGTTTTCTTTATTTGCCGAACTCGGCGGCCAGCTCCTGTGCGCGGATCTGGGCCTTGCGCATGGCCTCGATGAAATGCTCGGGCAGCTTTTGCTCCTGCATATGGGTGATGGCCGCATAGGTGGTGCCGCCCTTGCTGGTCACGCGCTGGCGCAGCACTTCGGCGCTCTCGCTGGAGCGAGCGGCCAGTTCCGAGCCGCCCGCAAACGTGGCCACGGCCAGCTTGTAGCTTTGCTCGGCGCTGAGGCCCATGTCGACACCCGCCTGGGTCATGGCTTCGAGGAATAGGAATACATAGGCCGGGCCGGAGCCGGAGAGGGCGGTCACGGCATCCAGATGCGCTTCCTGCTCCACCCAGGTGAGTTCGCCGGTGCTGCCGATCACGGTCTCGATCAGGGCCTTGCCCTGGGCATCGACCTCGGGGCGGGCGAACAGGCCCGTCATGCCCTTGCCCACCAGGGCCGGGGTATTGGGCATGGCGCGCACGATGCGGTGGGTGCCGGTCCAGGCCGCAATGCTGTCGGTGGTGATGCCGGCAGCTACGCTCAGGTGCAGGGCATTGCGGGTGTGGGCGGCAACGGGAGCGGCCGCTTCCTTGAAGCTCTGGGGCTTGACGGCCCAGACCACCAGCTGGGCACTTTGCAGGGCCTCGGTGGCGGCGGGCAGGGCGTCGATGCCGAAGCTGGTCTTGATCGCGGCGCGTGTGGCTTCAAAAGGCTCGACCACGGTGATGCTGCTGGCTGGAACACCCTGGCGGATCAGGCCGCCGATGATGGCGCTGGCCATATTGCCGCCGCCGATAAAGGCGATGGGAGGGAAGACGGAGGTCGAGTGGTCGGTCTGGCTCATGATGGTTCGATTCGCTTTGCAATGCAGCAAGTGGGCAGGCCCGGCTTCGGATTCCAGGCGCACAGCGGCACTATAAACCCGCGCCGCAGCGGCCGCGCTCTTCGCTCAAGGCGACGAACTGGGTGACTTCGGCGGGATTGAAGTTGTTGTCGCTGACCAGCAGCAGCACGCGCCGGCCATCGGGCAGTGGCGGCCCCCAGCTCATGCCCTCCAGGTTGTCCACGGAGCCCAGGCTGGCATCGGCCAGGTCCAGCAGCAACTCCTTGTCCGCAGGCCGGTAGTTGCCTGCCAGGAGCCGGGTCTGGCCCAGCGTATCGCTGCTTGCGTCGGCACGGGTGCTGATGCGGTAGATGCGGGCGCCGAAGCGCAGCGGCGGCGCAAAGAATCGCTCCAGCACCAGCAGGTGCTCGGCGTCGTCGGCCAGCACGGCGCTGACGCCGTTGATGGCGCCGCGTTGCAGCCACAGGTCGGCAGGCAGGGCATCGGGCTGGTAGGCCAGTTGGCGCATCGGCTGCTGCGTGCCCATGTCATAGGCGGTGATGCGCACCGGGCCGCCCGCTTGCCCGGCTGCGGGCAGGGGCCCGTCTTGCCTGAGCGCCGCCTCCATGGCCAGCCAGAGCGTGCGGCCATCCTGGCTCAGCGCCAGAGCTTCGAGCGTGAAGTTGCTGCGCGGCCCCTCTGACTTGCTGGCCGGCAGGCGCAGCTCGGGCGGCAGCGGCCATTCGCGCTGCCAGCGCCCGTCCGTGCCTGATTGCAGCAGTTGCGGGCCGAAGCCACGCGCGAAGTCGCCCTCGCTGCTCCACAGCAGGGATTGTCCTCCTGGCAGCACGCGCAGGGCTTCCGCATCGGGCGTCGCGATGCCGGGCAGGGGCTGGCGGAGACTGGGATAGGGGGCCTGGGCGGGGCTGAGCAGCGCTCGCGTATCGTGCAGCCTGACCTGATGCAGGCCGCTGGCGTCGTATTCGATGCGCGCCGTGTAAAAGCGCGCCGGCCCGTGCGCGGAGCGGTCGTCGCTGACCAGGTAGTACAGATTGCTGCCCGCGTCGTAGTCGATCGATGACAGGCCGCCCACAGCCGTGCCGGCAAACAGCTTGTCATGCTGCCAGCGGATTTCCCCAAGCAGGGACCAGGGCCGGGCCTGGGATGTGCTGCAGATGCGGTGCGGTGCGAGCGACGCCGTCGTGCAGGCAGCCAGGCTGGCGCAGACCAACGAGAGGCCCCAAAGCCGCAGCTGTCGTGGATTGTTCACATTTGTGCCTTGTATTTTTCGTCGATCGCTTTCTAAGATGCCAGCGGTTCTGTGCCGCGCGGGGCGGCACGGACGACGCCATCGGAAATAGGGGGCAATCATGGCATCCAATGTCAAAAAATGGTCGGCGGAGTTCCTGGGTACTTTCTGGTTGACGTTTGGCGGTTGTGGCAGCGCGGTGCTGGCAGCGGCCTTTCCAGAAGTGGGCATCGGCCTGCTGGGCGTGTCCTTTGCCTTCGGCCTGACGGTGCTGACGGGCGCTTACGCCTTCGGCCCCGTCTCTGGCGGCCACTTCAACCCGGCGGTCTCCGTCGGTCTGGCGGTGGCGGGGCGTTTTCGCTTTGCCGAGCTGCCCGGCTACATCATTGCCCAGGTCCTGGGCGCCATCGTGGCGGCAGCCACGCTGTACTTCATTGCCAGCGGCAAGGCCGGCGCCCAGGTGACCGATCTGGCCACCAATGGTTATGGCGATCACTCGCCGGGCAAGTTCAATATGGCGGCGGCTCTGGTGACCGAGGTGGTGCTGACCGCCGTGTTTCTGCTGGTGATTCTGGGCTCCACCACCAAGAAGGCTGCCGTGGGCTTTGCGGGCATGAGCATCGGACTGTGCCTGACGCTGATCCACCTGATCTCCATCCCCGTGACCAATACCTCGGTCAACCCCGCCCGCAGCACCGGCCCGGCGCTGTTCGGGCCGGCCATCGCGCTGGAGCAGCTGTGGCTGTTCTGGCTCGCGCCCATCGTGGGGGCCGTCATCGGAGCCGTGATCCACAAGGCGTTGCTCGGCGACGAAGACTGAGCGCTGCGGCTGTCGCTGCCGACGAGAAAAGAGAAAAGGGATGCCGTGGCATCCCTTTTTTGATGGCTTTTGCTGGCCCGCCAGCCTGTTGGCCCGGGTGCTGGAGGGGCCGCTTTACTGTGCCGTGGTCTGGCGCACGGCCTGTTCCCAGCGCTGCATCAGCTCGTCGGCGCGGCCCTTGCCCAGCGTGGGCAGGAAGCGGCGCTCGGCCTTCCACAAGGCAGACAGCTCCTCGGTGCTCTGATAGACGCCGCTGGACAGGCCGGCCAGATAGGCCGCGCCCAGGGCCGTGGTTTCCACGCAGGCCGGGCGTACCACGGGAATGCCCAGCAGGTCGGCCTGGAACTGCATCAGCAGATTGTTCACGCAGGCTCCGCCGTCCACGCGCAGCTCGCTGACCGGCGTGCCGCCCGTGGCCACGGCGTCGCGGCTCATGGCGCCGAGCAGGGCCGCACTCTGGTAGGCAATGGATTCCAGGGCCGCGCGCGCAATATGGGCCATCGTCGTGCCGCGCGTCAGTCCGGTGATGGTGCCGCGCGCGTCAGGCTTCCAGTAGGGGGCGCCCAGGCCGGTAAAGGCCGGCACCAGCATCACGCCGCCGCTGTCGGGCACGCTTTCGGCCAGTTGCTGCACCTGGCCGCTGTGCTCAATGGCCTGCAGGCCGTCGCGCAGCCACTGCACCACGGCTCCGCCGACGAAGACGCTGCCTTCCAGCGCAAACTGGGGCTGGCGGCTTGCCTGGGCGGCCGATGTGGTCAGCAGGCCGTTGCTCGAGGTCTGGAAGCTGGCGCCCGTGTGCATGAGCATGAAGCAACCCGTGCCGTAGGTGTTCTTGGCCATGCCTGCATCAAAACAGGCCTGGCCGAACAGTGCGCTTTGCTGGTCGCCGGCCACGCCGCCGATGTTGATGGAGCCGCCCAGCACGTCGTCAGCCGTCTGGCCGAAATCGGCGGCCGAAGGCAACACCTCGGGCATCAGACACGCAGGAATGTCCAGCAGGGCCAGCAGATCGGCATCCCACTGGTTGCTGTGCACATTGAAGAGCATGGTGCGGCTGGCGTTGCTCACATCGGTGACATGGCGCTTGCCGCCCGTCAGCTGCCAGATCAGCCAGCAATCCACCGTGCCGAAGGCCAGCTCGCCGGCCTGCGCTGCGGCGCGTGCGCCGGGCACGTTGTCCAGCAGCCACTTGAGCTTGGTGCCCGAAAAGTAGGCATCGATGCGCAGGCCGGTTTTGCGCAGAATGGCGTCGCTGTGACCGGCTTCGCGCAACTGCACGCAGGTGGGTTCGGCGCGGCGGTCCTGCCAGACGATCCCATGGTGAATGGGGGCGCCGGTCTTGCGGTTCCAGACGATGGTGGTTTCGCGCTGGTTGGTAATGCCCACCGAGCGGATGTCGGCCGCCTTGAGGCCCGCCTTGGCCAGCGCCTCTTTGGCGGTGCTCAGCTGGGTGCGCCAGATCTCGCGCGGGTCATGCTCTACCCAGCCCGGTTGCGGATAGATCTGCGGCAGCTCCAGCTGGGCCGATGCCACGATGCGGCCTTGCGTGTCGAAGACGATGGAGCGGGAGCTGGAGGTGCCCTGGTCCAGGGCGAGCAGATAGGTTGTCATGGGTTGTCAGTGATTCAGAGGGGGAGCACAAAGCGCGCCATTTCGGCCTGTTCGCTCCAGCCCTGGCTGGAATAAAAGCCGCGCACATAGGAAGGACGCTCGCGGTTGTTGACCAGCCAGATGCGCAGGCAGCGGCGCTCGCGCGCAGCCTGTGTGACCGCATCCAGCAGCTGCTGGCCCAGGCCGGCACCGCGCGCCGCTTCGGCGACAAACAGCTCGCTTACATAGGCCTCCCAGCCCTGCTGCACGGCGACCGGCAGCCAGTGCACGGCACAGTAGCCGTGAATGCGGTGCTGGCCGTCTTGCGCCACCAGCATCAGAGAGCGCTCCGGCCCGCTCTGCAGCTCGTCCAGCAGAGACTGCACGGCCTCGGTGTTCTGGGCGGCAGAATGGGTTTCATAGGCCTTGAACCAGCCTATGTCGTGCAGTAACCCGGCAATGCCTGCTGCATCCTCGGGGAGTGCGGGGCGGATCAGATAGGGGGCAGCGTTCATTGGGCGATGGTGCATTGCACCTCGGCATCGCGCAACAGGGCATCGAAGGGGGCGGAGGGCGCAACGTCGGTGAACAGGCGGTCGATCTGGTTCAGTCGGGCCAGCTCCACCATGGCCTGGCGGCTGAACTTGCTGTGGTCGGCCGCCAGCCAGACCTCGCGCGACTGGCCGATGATGGTCTGGGCCACCTTGACCTCGCGCAGGTCGAAGTCGCGCAGGCTGCCGTCCGACTCGATGGCCGAGATGCCGATCACCGCAATGTCCACCTTGAACTGGCGCATGAAGTCCACGGCAGCCTCGCCCACGATGCCGCGGTCGCGGGTGCGCACCACGCCGCCCGCGACGATGACCTCGCAATCGGCATTGCTGCTGAGGATGGCGGCGACATTGAGATTGTTGGTGATGACGCGCAGCCCCTTGTGCTGCAGCAGGGCCTGGGCCACCGCTTCGGTGGTGGTGCCGATGTTGAGAATCAGCGAGCAGCCGTTGGGAATGGCCTCGGCGATGGCACGCGCAATGCGCATCTTGCCTTCGGCATGCAATACCTGGCGCTGGGTATGGGCCAGATTCTCCACGGTGGCGCTGGGCACGCGCACGCCGCCATGAAAGCGCACCAGCAAGCCGGCATCGGCCAGCTTCTGGATGTCGCGGCGCACGGTCTGCAGCGTGACCCCGAGGATTTCGGCCAGTTGCTCTACCGAGGTGGATTGGCGGGCGCGGACTTCTTCGACAAGCTGCAACTGGCGGGGATTGCTGTTCATGACTGGTGACTGGTTATATAGGTGCTATTGGCGCATGGACGCGCTGCAGGCGAAGCGCTCTATAGGGGAGCGCGCCAGCCGCAGCGGGCAGTGCAGGGATTGTGAGCGAATCCAAACGAACCTCTAATAGGGTGATTTTCTATGGAATTGCCCGGTAAAAAACAAAAATGAATCCGCGCCGAGTCCGAAGTCTGACAGCAAGCTGCGGTTATATGTCATCGTGGCGAGTTGTTGCAGCAGTAACAATTGGCACGGCAAGAAGAATGCAGTTCATGCATTGAGTATGTGCAAGCGCGTTGGTTGCCGATGTGGCAGCCAGGCCGGAGCGGCGCCGGGGCGGCGGTTTTGGCTTAAATCGCGCAAAAACGAATCGATATTTTGGCGTTGTAATGCGCGAAAAGCGAAAAAGAGCGAAAATATTCGATCTGAAATTTGTTCTTTGCTGTGCGCGTCTCATCGCTGGATGATGGCGGCGTGGCGATCACCGCAGAAGTCGTTCCATGAACCAGTCCACTCAACCCTTGGCTACAACGCGTGCACAACTGCTGGAGCGCCTGGCGCAGACCGAAAGCTTCGATCTGGCCATCGTGGGCGGCGGTGCCACGGGGCTGGGCGTGGCGGTGGATGCGGCGGCACGCGGCTTCAAGGTCGTGCTGCTGGAGTCGCTGGACTTCGCCAAGGGCACCTCCTCGCGTGCCACCAAGCTGGTACACGGCGGCGTGCGCTATCTGGCGCAGGGCAACATCTCCCTGGTGCGCGAAGCACTGCATGAGCGCACGACCCTGTTGCACAACGCACCGCACCTGGCGCAGCCTCTGGCCTTTGTGATGCCCTCGTACAAGCTGCTGGATACGCCGTTCTACGGCATCGGCCTCAAGATGTACGACGCGCTGGCCGGCAAGGCCGGCCTTGGGGCTACCGAATTCCTCTCCAGCGCCAAGACCGTGAAATACCTGCCGACCGTGCAGCAAAAAGGTCTCAAGGGCGGCGTCAAGTACTGGGATGGCCAGTTTGACGATGCGCGTCTGGCGCTGGCGCTGGCGCGCACTGCGGCGGCCAAGGGCGCTTTGCTGATCAACTACTGCCCGGCAGAAAAGCTGATCTATGAAAACCACCAGATTGCCGGACTGATCTGCCGCGATGCGGAATCGGGTCGCAACTTCACCGTGCGCGCCAAGTGCGTGGTCAATGCCACGGGGCCCTGGGTGGATCTGTTCCGTCAGCAGGATGCCGAGGCCCAGGGCAAGCCCGTCAAGCCCATGGTGGCGCCCAGCCAGGGCGTGCACGTGGTGGTGGACCGCGAGTTTCTGCCCACCGATCACGCGCTGCTGATCCCCAAGACGGCCGATGGCCGCGTGCTGTTTGCCGTGCCGTGGCTGGGCAAGGTCATTCTGGGAACCACCGACACGCCGCGTCATGACCTGGCGCGCGAGCCCCTGCCTTTCCCCGAAGAACTGGATTTCATTCTCGGCGAGGCCGGCAAGTATCTGAATCGCCAGCCCACGCTGGCCGATGTGCGCAGCATGTGGGTGGGTCTGCGCCCGCTGGTCAAGCCGCAGGACGATGACGGCGAGAACACCAAGAAGATCAGCCGCGAGCACACGGTGATGTCCAGCAAGACGGGTCTGGTGACCGTCACCGGCGGCAAATGGACGACGTACCGGGCCATGTCCGAGGATGTGCTGGCCGAATGCTTCCAGATCGGTCGTCTGCCCAGTCGCCCTGCCGGCGTGACCGTGAACCTGCCCCTGGTCGGTGCGCCGGCCGAAGCAGCAGTCACGCACCGCATGAACCAGAGCCAGGGCCTGCACTCCTACGGCACGGATGCCGCCGCCGTGGCGGCGTTGCCGGGGGCGCAGAACTGGCTGATGGACGGTCTTTCCGAGGCCATGGTGCGCTTTGCCGCGCGCTTCGAGTACGCGCGCACCGTCGAGGACATGCTGGCGCGTCGCAGCCGGCTGCTCTTTCTCGATGCCCGCAAGGCGGCCGAGATTGCGCCCCGCGTCGCCGCCATCCTGACCGAGGAGCTGGGGCAGGATGTGCATCTCAACGACTTCCTGGCCCTGACTCGCCAATATCTGCCCGCTCAGAGCTGATCTGTGTGGCTGCTCTGCGCGGCCGCTCTGTGGTGCGCTCTGTGGGGGCGTGGCGTGCGGGCAACAGGCTGCGCTCCGCAGGCCTATTGAAAATGTGAGCTTGATGCGCTTGCCATCTATTGATTTCAGATGCTTTTCTATTTGAAATCAATGTATTGCAAGCGCTACGCGCTATTGTTTTAGTTGCAAGTGCGAGAGGCCTGTCCGCCAGGCTTTGCGCCAGTGAAATCAGTGCGGGTATTGCAGGCTAAGGGCTTGACGTACAAGGGATTTCCTGCGACAATCTCCTGCTTCACGTTTAAAAGCGTGGAACTTTCTGCCCAGCGGGAAGCCCTCCGGAATGGTCCGGAAGGTGGACGACGGGCCCAAGACTGACCGGCTGCTTGATCAGCCCTTGAGAAGACTCTGGGGCTGTCGAGCGTTGCTGGAGCAAGTTGGGAATATTGAAATGATCCAAACAGAATCTCGGTTAGAGGTTGCCGACAACACCGGCGCGAAGTCTGTTCAGTGCATTAAGGTGCTGGGCGGTTCTCATCGTCGCTACGCAAGTGTTGGCGACATCATCAAGGTGAGCGTCAAGGAAGCAGCTCCTCGTGGTCGCGTCAAAAAAGGCGAGATCTACAGTGCTGTGGTTGTGCGCACCGCCAAGGGCATCCGTCGTGCAGACGGTTCGCTCGTGAAGTTCGACGGCAATGCCGCCGTGCTGCTGAACGCCAAGCTGGAGCCTATCGGCACCCGCATCTTTGGCCCCGTGACTCGTGAACTGCGTACCGAAAAGTTCATGAAGATCGTGTCGCTGGCCCCTGAAGTTCTCTAAAGGAATAGCACCATGAACAAGATTCGCAAGGGCGACGAAGTTATCGTGCTGACCGGCCGTGACAAGGGCAAGCGTGGCGTGGTTTCTCTGCGCAAGGATGACTCCCACGTAATCGTGGACGGTATCAACCTGGTCAAGAAGCACACCAAGCCTAACCCCATGAAGGGCACCACCGGCGGTATCGTGGAAAAGGCTATGCCTATCCACCAATCCAACGTGGCTATCTTCAATGCAGCGACCGGCAAGGCCGATCGCGTGGGCATCAAGGTGAACGCCGACGGCACACGTGTTCGCGTGTTCAAGTCCAATGGCGCTGAAATCGCCGCCTAAGGAGTAACACATGGCACGACTGCAAAAACTCTATCGCGAAAAGATCGCGGCTGAACTGAAAGAAAAGTTCGGCTACACCTCCGCTATGGAAGTGCCCCGTCTGACCAAGATCACTCTGAACATGGGTGTGAGCGAAGCCGTGGCCGACAAGAAGGTGATGGACAACGCCGTGGCTGACCTGACCAAGATTGCTGGTCAGAAGCCTGTGGTGACCAAGGCCAAGAAGGCTATCGCTGGTTTCAAGATCCGCGAAGGCCAAGCTATCGGCTGCATGGTGACCCTGCGTGGCGTTCAGATGTACGAATTCCTGGACCGTTTCGTGACCGTGGCTCTGCCCCGCGTGCGTGACTTCCGTGGTATCTCGGGTCGTTCGTTCGACGGTCGCGGCAACTACAACGTTGGCGTCAAAGAACAAATCATCTTCCCCGAAATCGAGTACGACAAGGTGGACGCTCTGCGTGGTCTGAACATCAGCATCACGACAACAGCGAAGAACGACGAAGAGTGCAAGGCACTGCTCGCCGCTTTCAAATTCCCCTTCAAGAACTGAGGTGGCGCATGGCTAAAGTAGCAATGATTCAGCGCGAACTGAAGCGCGAAAAGCTGGCAGCCAAGTATGCTGCCAAGTATGCAGAACTCAAGGCAATCGCCGGCGACGTGAAGCGTTCCGACGAAGAGCGCGACGCCGCTCGTCTGGGTCTGCAGAAGCTGCCCCGTAACTCGAACCCCACTCGCCAGCGTAACCGTTGCGAGATCACTGGCCGTCCTCGCGGTACCTTCCGCCAATTCGGTCTGGGTCGCGCTAAGGTGCGTGAATTGGCCTTTGCTGGCGACATCCCCGGTGTCACCAAGGCCAGCTGGTAAGCAAGCAGGAGAGATTAAACATGAGCATGAGTGATCCCATCGCTGACTTGCTGACCCGCATCCGCAATGCACAAATGGTCTCCAAGGCCACTGTGTCGGCTCCTTCCTCCAAGGTCAAGGTTGCCATCGCACAAGTGCTGAAGGAAGAAGGCTATATCGACGGCTTCGAAGTGAAGTCCGAAGGTGGCAAGTCCGAACTCGAAATTACCCTGAAGTACTACGCCGGTCGCCCCGTGATCGAACGTATCGAACGTGTGAGCCGTCCCGGCCTGCGCGTGTACAAGGGTCGTCACGCAATCCCTCAGGTCCAGAACGGCCTGGGTGTGGCCATCGTCACTACTCCCAAGGGCGTGATGACTGATCGCAAAGCACGTGCTGCCGGTATCGGCGGTGAAGTGCTGTGCTATGTGGCCTAACGGACATTAAGGAGAAATACTGAAATGTCTCGCGTAGCAAAAGCTATTGTGACCATCCCCGCAGGTGTGGATGTGTCCATCAACGCTGAAACCATCAAGGTCAAGGGCAAGGGCGGCGATCTGTCGCTGTCTTTGAACGGCCTGGTGACCATCGGCAACAACGACGGCAAGCTGTCCTTTGCTCCCGCCAACGACTCCCGTGAAGCTGACGCTCTGGCCGGTACCATCCGCCAGCTGGTCAACAACATGGTCAAGGGCGTGACTGAAGGCTTCGAGAAGAAGCTGACGCTGATTGGCGTGGGCTACAAGGCCGCTGCACAAGGTTCCAAGCTGAACCTGGCAGTGGGCTTCTCGCACCCCGTCAACTTCGAGATGCCTGCCGGCATCAGTGTCGCTACCCCCACTCCGACTGAAATCGTGATCAAGGGTGCTGACCGTCAAGTGGTCGGTCAATTGGCTGCTGAGATCCGTGCCGTTCGTCCTCCCGAGCCTTACAAGGGCAAGGGCATTCGCTATGCGAATGAGAAGGTCGTGATCAAAGAGACCAAGAAGAAGTAAGGAGCTGCATGATGTTGAACAAGAAAGAGCAGCGTCTGCGCCGTGCCCGTCAGACTCGCATTCGCATTGCCCAGCAAGGCGTTGCACGTCTGAGCGTGAACCGCACCAACCTCCATATCTACGCCTCCGTGGTTTCGGAAGACGGCACTACCGTGCTGGCTTCGGCCTCCACTGCAGAAGTCGAAGTGCGTTCGCAGCTCGGCGCCGCTGGCAAGGGTGGCAACGTGGCCGCCGCCACGCTGATCGGCAAGCGCATTGCTGAGAAGGCTAAGGCTGCTGGCGTTGAGAAAGTGGCTTTCGACCGCGCCGGTTTTGCATACCACGGCCGCGTGAAGGCTTTGGCAGAAGCCGCTCGCGAAGCGGGCCTGCAGTTCTAAGCGGAGCGGATACAAATGGCTAAATTTTCCCCCAAAGTGCAAGACGAAGGTCGTGACGACGGTCTGCGCGAAAAAATGATCGCGGTCAACCGCGTCACCAAGGTTGTGAAGGGTGGTCGTATTCTCGGCTTCGCTGCACTGACCGTGGTTGGCGACGGTGACGGTCGCGTTGGCATGGGTAAGGGCAAGTCCAAGGAAGTGCCTGCTGCCGTGCAAAAAGCGATGGAAGAATGCCGTCGCAACCTGATGAAGGTTGCACTGAAGAGCGGCACCATTCACCACTCGGTGAAGGGCCATCACGGCGCTGCCAAGGTCGAGCTGCACCCAGCTCCTAAGGGTACCGGCATCATTGCTGGCGGCCCTATGCGCGCTGTTTTTGAAGTGGTGGGTATCACCGACATCGTGGCCAAGAGCCACGGTTCGTCGAACCCCTACAACATGGTTCGCGCAACTTTCGACGCTTTGAAGAACTCCACGACCCCTGCGAACGTGGCAGCAAAGCGCGGCAAGTCGGTCGAAGACATCTTCACCGCCTGATCGGAGTCCAGCACATGACAACACAACAAACTGTCAAGATTCAGCTGGTTCGTAGCCCCATCGGCACCAAAGAGTCGCACCGTGCGACTGTGCGTGGCCTGGGTCTGCGCAAGCTGAACAGCGTCAGCGAACTGCAGGACACTCCTGAAGTGCGCGGCATGATTAACAAGATCGCCTACTTGGTGAAGGTTCTCTGAAAGGATTGATGATGGAACTCAATAGCATCAAGCCTGCAGACGGCGCCAAGCACGCCAAGCGTCGCGTGGGTCGCGGTATCGGTTCTGGTCTGGGTAAGACCGCCGGTCGCGGTCACAAGGGTCAGAAGTCGCGTTCGGGTGGCTACCACAAGGTGGGCTTCGAAGGCGGTCAAATGCCTCTGCAGCGTCGCCTGCCCAAGCGTGGCTTCAAGTCGCATCTGCTGAAGTTCAATGCAGAAGTGACCCTGTCCGAGCTGGATAAGCTCGGCCTGGCCGAAGTCGATCTGGCTGCTCTGAAGCAAGCCGGTCTGGTTGGCTCTATCGCTAAGGTGGTGAAGATCATCAAGAGCGGTGAACTGACTAAGGCTGTCAAGCTCAACGGTATCGGCGCTACCGCCGGTGCCAAGGCTGCCATCGAAGCTGCCGGTGGCAGCATCGCCTGATTAAAGTTCTGAAAGAAGACATCCGTGGCTACTAGCGCAGCTCAAATTGCAAAGACTGGAAAATTCGGCGACCTGCGTCGTCGTCTGGTTTTTCTGTTGCTTGCGCTGGTCGTATACCGCATCGGGGCACATATCCCCGTTCCGGGCATCGATCCAGCGCAGCTGCAGCAGCTGTTCTCTGGCCAGCAGGGCGGCATTCTCAATCTGTTCAACATGTTCTCGGGTGGAGCGCTCTCGCGCTTCACAGTGTTCGCACTGGGGATCATGCCGTACATCTCGGCATCGATCATCATGCAGCTCATGACCTACGTGGTCCCGACATTCGAGCAGATGAAAAAGGAAGGTGAAGCGGGTCGTCGCAAGATTACCCAGTACACCCGCTACGGCACTCTGGGCCTGGCGCTGTTTCAGTCCTTGGGAATTGCTGTTGCCCTGGAAAGCTCCGCAGGCTTGGTTCTGAACCCTGGTTTTGGCTTCCGCATGACTGCGGTGGTCAGTCTCACGGCCGGTACCCTGTTCCTGATGTGGCTCGGTGAACAGATCACTGAACGTGGTCTGGGCAACGGTATCTCGATACTGATCTTTGGCGGTATCGCCGCAGGCCTGCCGAGCTCTATCGGCGGTCTGCTGGAGCTGGTGCGCACCGGTGCCATGAGCATTCTGGCGGCAATCTTCATTGTTCTCGTTGTGGCAGCCGTGACGTATTTCGTCGTGTATGTCGAACGAGGTCAACGCAAGATCTTGGTGAATTACGCACGCCGACAAGTCGGCAACAAGGTGTACGGTGGTCAGTCTTCGCACTTGCCACTGAAGCTGAACATGGCAGGTGTGATTCCTCCCATCTTCGCTTCGTCGATCATCTTGCTGCCTGCTACGGTGGTGAATTGGTTCAGTGCAGGAGAATCCATGCGCTGGCTGAAGGATATTTCGAGCACGTTGACCCCTGGTCAGCCAATCTATGTCATCCTTTATGCTGCCGCGATCATTTTCTTCTGCTTCTTCTATACGGCCCTGGTTTTCAACAGCCGGGAAACTGCCGACAACCTGAAGAAGAGTGGCGCTTTCATCCCCGGGATTCGTCCTGGCGAACAGACAGCCCGCTACATTGACAAGATTCTGGTTCGCCTGACCCTGGCTGGCGCGATCTACATTACCTTCGTTTGCTTGTTGCCCGAATTCCTGATCCTGAAGTAC
Source organism: Comamonas sp. GW821-FHT11H03 (assembly GCF_058807955.1). Taxonomy (NCBI): domain Bacteria; kingdom Pseudomonadati; phylum Pseudomonadota; class Betaproteobacteria; order Burkholderiales; family Comamonadaceae; genus Comamonas; species Comamonas sp. GW821-FHT11H03. The sequence goes on along the minus strand of NZ_JBXARF010000001.1, from coordinate 833,035 downwards.
AACGTTCCGTTCTACTTCGGTGGTACATCGTTGCTGATCATCGTGGTCGTGACAATGGACTTCATGGCGCAAGTGCAGAACTACGTGATGTCGCAGCAATACGAGTCGCTCCTGAAAAAAGCGAACTTTAAGGCTGGTATTTGATGACAAGGCTGCCCAAGGGGGCAGCCTGCCAAAAGTTAGTAGACGCCCATCGATCTATCGCGGGCATTGTTTCCCGGTCGATAGGCCGATAGTGGATGGAACGTTTTAGGAGAAAAGAATGAGAGTTTCGGCTTCGGTCAAAAAAATCTGCCGTAACTGCAAGATCATCCGCCGCAAAGGTGTTGTGCGCGTGATCTGCACTGACCAGCGCCACAAGCAGCGCCAAGGTTGATTGAAAGCATTAGAGGACTAATATGGCACGTATTGCTGGCATTAACATCCCGCCGCACAAGCATGCTGAAATCGGCCTGACAGCCATCTTTGGCATCGGTCGCACTACAGCTCGCAAAATCTGCGAAGCATGCGGTATCGAGTATTCCAAGAAGGTCAAGGACCTGACGGACGCTGATCTGGAAAAGATCCGTGACTTCCTGAATCCCATGACTCTGGAAGGTGATCTGCGTCGCGAAACCACCATGAACATCAAGCGTTTGATGGACATCGGTTGCTATCGCGGTTTCCGTCATCGTCGCGGCCTGCCCATGCGCGGTCAACGTACCCGCACGAACGCTCGTACTCGCAAGGGTCCGCGCAAGGGTGCAGCGGCTCTGAAGAAATAAGAGATTGAAAGATCATTATGGCTAAGTCTCCCGCAAACAACGCAGCTGCTCGCGTTCGCAAGAAGGTCCGTAAGAATATTTCTGACGGTATCGCGCACGTGCACGCTTCGTTCAACAACACGATCATCACCATCACCGACCGTCAAGGCAACGCTCTGTCGTGGGCTTCGTCGGGTGGCCAGGGCTTCAAGGGTTCGCGTAAGTCGACTCCCTTTGCTGCTCAGGTTGCTTCGGAAGTGGCCGGTCGTGCTGCTATCGAACAGGGCATCAAGAACCTGGAAGTCGAAATCAAGGGTCCCGGTCCTGGCCGTGAATCCTCGGTTCGCGCCCTGGGTGCTCTGGGTATCCGCATCACTTCCATCTCGGACGTGACTCCGGTTCCCCACAACGGCTGCCGCCCTCAAAAGCGCCGTCGTATCTAATTTTTTATCAAGCCCACCGCCGCCCAGGTGCTTTTGCATCGAGGGCGGCTCCCGTGTTTGCGCACGGTAGATGACACAAAGGAAATCAAGTGGCACGTTATATTGGCCCCAAGGCAAAACTCTCCCGCCGCGAAGGCACCGATCTGTTCCTGAAGAGCGCACGTCGCTCCATCGCAGACAAGGCAAAGTTCGACACCAAGCCTGGTCAGCATGGCCGCACTTCCGGTCAGCGCACTTCCGACTACGGTCTGCAACTGCGCGAAAAGCAGAAGGTCAAGCGCATGTACGGCGTGCTGGAGAAGCAATTCCGCCGCTACTTCGAAGCTGCTGACCGCAAGCGTGGCAACACTGGTGCCAACCTGCTGTCGCTGCTGGAATCGCGTCTGGACAACGTCGTGTACCGCATGGGCTTCGGCTCCACTCGCGCCGAAGCACGTCAGCTGGTGTCGCACAAGGCTATCACTGTGAACGGCCAGTCCGTGAACATTCCTTCTTTCTCCGTGAAGGAAGGCGACGTGGTTGCTCTGCGTGAAAAGTCCAAGAAGCAAGCTCGCGTGGTCGAGGCTCTGCAACTGGCTGCTCAAGTGGGCTTCCCCGCATGGGTTGAAGTGTCTGCTGACAAGGCAGAAGGTACTTTCAAGAAGTCTCCTGACCGCGATGAATTCGCAGCTGACATCAACGAATCCCTGATCGTTGAGTTGTACTCGCGTTAATCTTTAGCAGCGACATTTCTGTAAACCGTCCCCACGGCGCGAGGCATCGCGCCGTGGGTGCTTCACCAGCCTTACCGGTGTAACGAGCCGAGGGTATTGAGAGGAAGTCTGCATGCAAACGAATTTGCTGAAGCCCAAGACAATCAATGTCGAGCAACTTGGTCACAACCGTGCCAAGGTTGTTCTGGAGCCGTTTGAGCGTGGCTACGGTCATACGCTGGGCAATGCCCTGCGCCGTGTTCTGCTCTCCTCCATGGTGGGTTACGCAGCGACGGAAGTGACGATTGCTGGGGTGCTGCATGAGTACTCCTCCATCGACGGTGTCCAGGAAGATGTGACCAACATCCTGCTGAACCTCAAGGGTGTGGTGTTCAAGCTGCACAATCGTGACGAAGTCACCCTGAGCCTGCGCAAGGATGGCGAAGGTGTTGTCACTGCACGTGACATTCAGACCCCCCACGACGTAGAAATCGTCAACCCTGATCATGTGATCGCCCATCTGTCGCAAGGCGGCAAGCTGGACATGCAGATCAAGGTGGAAAAGGGCCGCGGCTATGTGCCCGGCAACGTGCGCCGCTACGGTGACGAATCGACCAAGTCGATCGGCCGTATCGTGCTCGACGCTTCGTTCTCGCCCGTCAAGCGCGTGAGCTACGCTGTCGAATCCGCACGTGTGGAACAGCGTACCGATCTGGACAAGCTGGTTCTGGAAATCGAAACCAACGGTGCTATCACCGCTGAAGACGCAGTGCGCGCATCCGCCAAGATCCTGGTGGAGCAGCTGGCAGTGTTTGCCCAGCTCGACGGTGGCGATATCGCCAGCGTGTTCGACGCTCCTGCCGGTGGCCGCGGCGCTGCCACATCGTTCGATCCCATCCTGCTGCGTCCCGTGGACGAGCTCGAGCTCACCGTGCGTTCTGCCAACTGCCTCAAGGCAGAGAACATCTACTACATCGGCGACCTCATCCAGCGTACCGAAAACGAGCTGCTCAAGACTCCCAACCTGGGTCGCAAGTCGCTCAACGAGATCAAGGAAGTTCTGGCTTCCCGTGGTCTGACGCTGGGCATGAAGCTCGAAAACTGGCCACCTGCTGGCCTGGAAAAGCGTTAATCGCTACAATAGAGGACTTTGCTTGATCCGCTTTGGTTCGGGCAAAGTCCAAGTGCCTCGGGCAGTACCTGATACGGCTGCCTGATTTAATTTAAAAAAGATCTCCGGATAAAAACGGGGAGCAAAGGAAAAGCACCATGCGTCACGGCAACGGCCTCCGCAAACTGAACCGCACTTCTGCACACCGCAAGGCAATGCTGCAGAACATGATGAACTCGCTGATCGAGCACGAAGCCATCAAGACCACGGTCCCCAAGGCCAAGGAACTGCGTCGCGTGATCGAGCCCATGATCACTCTGGCCAAGGTTGACACCGTGGCTAACCGCCGTCTGGCTTTCGACCGTCTGCGCGACCGCGACAGCGTGACCAAGCTGTTCAACGTGCTGGGTCCCCGCAACGCTCAGCGTCCCGGCGGCTATACACGTATCCTGAAGATGGGCTTCCGCGTGGGCGACAACGCTCCCATGGCCTATGTGGAACTGGTCGAGCGCGCTGAAGAAGCCGCTGCAGCAGCTGAATAAGCCATGGCAGGCTGCAAAGCCTGCTATAATTTGGAAATACCGCGCGATGGAGCAGTCTGGTAGCTCGTTGGGCTCATAACCCAAAGGTCGGAGGTTCAAATCCTTCTCGCGCAACCAAATTGAAAAGGTCACGACAATGTCGTGACCTTTTTTTTGTCCATTTTCTCCATAGGCCATAAGGCTGTGCCCGCCTCGGCTCTTCATACCCCTGGCAGGGTGCCTGAGCGACGGCGCAGATGCTCGCGTACCCGGTTGGCGATCACCTGGGCGATCTCCGGGCTCAGCACCTCGCTGATATGCAGTACCTCGGTGTAATGCAGATAGAGCAGGCCGCGCAAGGTCTTGAATGCCGTCTCATGTGCGGCTCCGCAGATGCCGGCATCGTTGGCCAGCACGCGTTCCACGGCACCGTGCTCAAGCAGCCGGATCTTGCAGATAGCTGCCTGATGCAGGATCTCCAGGTCTATTTCCTCAAGGCGGTTTTCCCATTCATCGGGCAAGAATCGATTCGCTGGCATGTAGGGTGGCTCTCCTGCTCAATTCATGGACAGACTCGAATGCTGGCATACCCCGGGTCTGGCCGTCGGTTTTGCTTCTACAAGTCTTGATGCTTGTCAAATGTCGATAAGGTGAACGTCGGCCTGGGGTCGAGGCCGTGCGGCACTGCATCATGATGCCAGTCTGCGACCTGACCACCAATGCCTGTCCGTGTCTCCTGGATTTCTCCGAGCTGAGGTATGGTGTCTCGATGCGCTGCAGGTAAAGAAAAGGACTTGTATGTTCGAGAAAATCGTCTCGATGTTCCGCTACCTCAAATCGGCCGTGCCGTTTCGGCTGGTGCCTGCATTGATTGCCACCCTGGTGCTGATCGGTCTGCTGCTGACGCCGGTGCCGGCTGGGCTGGATACCAAGGCATGGCAGCTGGTGGCCATCTTTCTGACGACCATCGTGGCGATCATTCTCAAGGTCATGCCCATAGGCGTGATGGCTCTGATGGCGATTGTCATCGTGTCGCTGTCTCAGGTGACCTCCAGTTCCTCCAAGGGGGCGATCACGGATGCGCTGAGCAGCTTTGCGAACCCCTTGATCTGGCTGATCGTGGTGGCTGTTCTGATCTCGCGCGGCCTCAAGAAAACGGGGCTCGGCAACCGCATCGGATTGCTGTTCATTGCGCTGATGGGCAAGCGCACCATAGGCATAGGTTACGGACTTGCGATCTGTGAGCTGGTGCTGGCCCCGTTCACGCCCAGCAACACGGCACGCGGCGGCGGTATCGTGCATCCGATCATGAAGTCCATTGCCAACGCCTTCGAATCGGACCCGGCCAAGGGAACCCAGGGCAAGGTCGGGACCTATCTGGCGCTGGTCAACTACCATTCCAATCCGATCACTTCGGCCATGTTCCTGACCGCGACGGCACCCAATCCTCTGGTCGTGGACCTGGTGGCCAAGGCCACGGGTCAGTCCCTGCATCTGAGCTGGACAAGCTGGGCGCTGTACATGCTGCTGCCGGGCTTGCTGTGCCTGCTGCTGATGCCGCTGGCGGTCTATCTGCTGTCGCCTCCCGAGCTCAAGGCCACGCCCAATGCCGTGGAGTACGCGCGTGCCGAGATGGCCCGCATGGGACCGCTGTCGGGCAAGGAGCGGGTGATGCTCGGGACCTTCGGCATGATGCTGCTGCTGTGGGCGAATGTGCCGCAGATGCTGTTCGGCCCGGCTTTCACGCTGGACCCGACCGTGGTGGCTTTTCTGGGTCTGTTCACCCTGATCATCACGGGGACCATCGACTGGGATGATGTGCTGTCCGAGAAAAGCGCCTGGGACACCCTGATCTGGTTCGGTGCCCTGGTGATGCTGGCCGAGCAGCTCAATAGAGTCGGGGTGGTCGCCTGGTTTGCCGAGGGCCTGAAAAATGCCATCGTCGCCAGCGGCCTGGACTGGCTGCCCGTGGCCGCCATTCTGGTGGGCGTCTTCGTCTTCTCGCACTATCTGTTTGCCAGCACCACTGCCCATATCAGCGCCATGATGCTGGCCTTTCTGACCGTGGGAGCGCAACTGATCCCGGCCGACTACGTCGTCCCCTTCATGCTGATGATGACGGCCGGCTCGGCCATCATGATGACGCTGACGCACTACGCGACCGGAACATCGCCCATCATCTTCGGCAGCGGCTATGTGACTCTGGGTGTCTGGTGGCGTGTAGGTGCTGTCATGTGCGTGCTGGAGCTGCTGATCTTCGCTGTCGTCGGAGCTGCCTGGTGGAAGCTGCTGGGGCTGTGGTGAGCTGTGGCGTCAGGTGGCGGTATGCAGGGGCTCGCCCAGGGACAGCATGAGTCGGTTGGCCCAATTGAAGAAGGCCGTGCCGTGAAGCGCATCGGAGATGGCGGCGTCGTCCAGGCCGGCGGCACGCAGCGCATCGATATGACTGGACTCCAATGCGGGCGGAGTCTGCGTCAAGGCCACGGCGGCGGCAACGATGGCATTCCAGCGAGGGCCCAGGTCGGTGCCCGGACCTTCATCGAGCAGGCGCTGCACATCGGCAGTGCGATGCGAGAAATGTGTGGCAAAGCGCGCATGTACCGAAGCGCAGTAGATGCAGCCGTTGGTGCGTGAGGTTGCAGTTGCTGCCAGTTCACGCTCGGCACGCGGCAGGCCGGCATCGGGGTTGTAGAAGATGTCCTTGTCGGTGCGTGTGCGTGCTCCCAGAGTGTCCGGGTCGCGCGCCAGCAGCCGGAAATAGGTTGAATGCGCGCGCGCCGCATCCACCAGTCCCGCATAGTGGCGCTCGCTCAGCTCGCTCTCCTGCAGCGGAGCTATCCATGGCTGCCAGTCGAGCTGTTCCTGGGTGAAGCTCTGGACAGAGGTGTTGTGCGTCGTGGTCATGGCTGGGCTTGCAGGTCGATGGTGGAAGATGCAGTGGTGACTGAAGCTCGTGCGCCGAGCACGCGCAGCCCCGCCACGAGGCGGATCTGGAAGGACAGGAAAGAGGCGAGCTGGGAGAGGATGACGATATCGGTCTCGCTCCAGCCGGCCTGCTGCAGCGCCAGCAAAGCCTGGGCACTCGCATCGCGTGGGTGGTAGGCCAGCAGATGGGCGTGGGCCAGTGCGGCGCTCAGGCGCGGGCCTAGCAAGGTCGCATGAGCCGGATCCACGGCGTAGCTGGGGCCGCTCTGGTCCTCGCGGCTCAAGGGGCCGGCCGGATAAATTCCGTAGGGGCCGTGCGGGCCGCTGCCGGCCTGCAGGCTGGCAGCGCGCCCGCGCACCACTTCCGAGCTCACGGCAGCGGCCAGATCGGCATCCTCGGCCGCCAGGGCGAGTGTGTAGAAGGCCGTGCTGCGTGGCTCGCCATGCAGGCCTGCCGTGAAGGCGGCCAGCGTCAGGCGCTCGCGCAGCGAGACGGCTCCCGCAACGGGCTCGGCGGGGGTGAATAGCGCGGCAAAGCTTTGCTGGGCCTGGGAGCGAGCCTCGCTGCGGTGGCGGCGGACCTGATCCAGCGCGCTGCCGGCAGCGATATCGGCGAGATGGTCGATCACATCTTCGGGAAAGCGGGTCTGTGCGGTGATGCTCATGATCATGCGGCTTGAAGCAGTTGGGTCCGGACTAGGGGTTGGGAAGCGCCTGTGAGGGCCTCGCTGCGGCGCCAGCCAAGAGCCGGGGCCACGACGGACGCAGTCAGCTCGATGGAGCGCAGAATGGCCAGGTGCGGCGGGTCGATGGAGTGGACCTGGAACACGATGTCGGTGGCTTGCGCCAGCGCCGTGTCGGCGCGCAGCGAGGCGATCACCTCCTCGGGAGTGCCCACATGCACGTCATAGGCTTCAATGAGCTGCTGCAGCGGCGCCTGTGGATCGACGCGTGTTGCCCATTGCGTGGATGCGGATGAAGCCTGGGCTGCATGACGCTGGGCCGAGCGGCGCAGCCCGGCCTCGGCCCATTGCAGTGCCTGAGAGCGCTTGTCGGATACCAGCAGGGTGCGCGAAGCCAGGATGCGCGGTGCGCGACCTGCGGGCAAGGCTGCGAGATAAGCATCGATGATGGGGTTCTGTATCTCGGACAGCGTTGCCTGAGGCCGGCCTTCGGGTCTGGGCTGGGTGCGCGAGAGCATCAACCCGTCCCCGTTGGCGCCGGCGCGTGCCCCGCCTTCGACCGAGAACGTGGCTTGCCAGACGCGCTCCAGCAACTGCGGGGCTGCGGGGTACAGGCGCACGCCGCCTGCCAGCTCGCGCCCGGCCCAGGCATCCCGCAGCACGGCGAAGTTGCGTGCGAAGACCGCGCCGCGCTCGCTGCCTGCGACGCCGAAGGCCTCGAAGGACTCTGCCGTGCCGCCCGTGCCCAGACCCACTTCGAGCCGGCCGCCCGACAGCAGGTCCAGCACGGCGGCGTCCTCGGCCACGCGCAGCGCATTTTCCAGCGGCAGCGTGACCACGCCCGTGCCCAGGCGGATGCGCCGCGTGCGGGCCGCCACATGCGAGAGAAAGACAAAGGGTGAGGGCAGGCCGCCCTCGCTTTCGTGGAAATGGTGCTGGGCGATCCATGCCGAGTCGAAGCCCTGGGCTTCGGCATGGGCGATCTGCTCGGTGACCAGGCGGTAGCGTTCGGCGGCCGGTACCTCATCAAGCAGGCGGCTGAAGAAGCCCAGGCGAGGTTGGTGAAGATTGTCAGGCGGGGTGAGGGACAAAATCGATGCTCCTTTTGCCGGGAATGGCGTCCATGAGTTCGCGCGTGTAGTCGCTGGTGGGGCGCAGGAATACGTCCTCGACGCTGCCCGCGTCCACCACCTTGCCTGCGCGCAGCACCGACACCGTGTCGGCGATCTGGCGCACCACGGCAAGGTCGTGCGAGATGAAGAGATAGCTCAGGCCCAGGTCCTGCTGCAACTGCGCGAGCAGGGTCAGGATCTGGGCCTGCACGGTCACGTCCAATGCCGAGACGGCTTCGTCCAGAACGACCACCTCGGGCTGCAGCACCAGGGCGCGTGCAATCGCCACGCGCTGGCGCTGGCCGCCCGAGAGCGCATGCGGGCGCCGTTCGAGCACGGCGGCCGGCAGGCCCACGCGTTCCAGCATGTCCAGCACGCGTTGGCGGCGCTCCTGAGTCGGTAGCGGCTCGAAGTTGAGCAGCGGCTCCTCGATGATGTCGAAGACACGCTGGCGCGGGTCCAGCGAGCTGAACGGGTTCTGATAGACCAGCTGGACCTTGCGCCGCAACTGGCGCAGGGCCTCGCCGCGCAGGCCCGTGAGTTCGGTGCCGGCGATGCGGATGCGACCCGATGTGGGACGTCCCAGGCCCACGATGTCGCGTATGGTCGTGGTCTTGCCCGAGCCCGACTCGCCGACGATGGCATGTGTGGAGCCCCGGCGCAGGCGCAGCGACAAGCCGTCCACGGCGCGGAAAACGTCGCGCCCGCGGCCGGGGGCATGGAAATCGTGTACCAGGTCCTCGACCTCGATGGCCCAATCCTCGGTAGCGGCCGCCGCCGCTGGCGCAGTGCGACGGGGCGCGGGCGTGAGCGAGGGAGCGTCGGACAGCAAGCGGCGCGTATAGGCGCTTTGTGGATTGCGCAGAAGCTCCAGTGTCGGGCCTTGCTCCTGAATGCGACCGCCCTGCATGACGATGAGGCGATGAGCGCGGTCTGCGGCCACGCCCAGGTCGTGGGTGACCAGCAGCACGGCAGTGCCGGTTTCGCGGCGCAGCTCGTCGATCAGATCCAGGATGCGCCGCTGCACCGTGACGTCCAGGGCGCTGGTGGGTTCGTCGGCGATGATCAGCGCAGGTCGCAGCGCGATGGCGATGGCGATCAGCACGCGCTGGCGCATGCCGCCCGACAGCTCGTGCGGATACTGGCGCGCCCGCAGGGCGGGCTGGGACAGGCCCACGCGGGTCAGCAGGTCGATCACGCGCGCCTCGACGGCAGCGCGGTCGCGCAGGCCGTGAATGCGCAGTATTTCGCCTACCTGGTCGCCCACGGTGCGCACGGGATTGAGCGAGGTGGTCGGGTCCTGGGGCACCAGGCAGAGCACGCGGCCGCGAATGCTGTTCCAGCGCGCGGGGCTCCAGTCCGAAACATCGGTGCCCTGCAGCCGGATGCTGCCTTGCTCGCGGCGCCCGTTGTCCGCCAGCAGGCCGATCACGGCCTGGGCCGTGGTGGTCTTGCCCGAACCCGATTCGCCGACCAGTGCCACGACTTCGCCCGGTGCTATCGAAAACGACAGGCCGTGGACCACGCGCTGCTCCTGGCCGCCGTGGTCACGGTAGGCGATGATCAGGTCCTGGACTTCGAGCAGTGGGGCGGCAGCAGCGGCAGGGATTGTCGTGGTGGGGCGGTCTTGCAGCAGGGCGCTCATGCCGGCCTCCGCGCGAATGAGGTGCCGATGCGGTTGGCTGCCAGCACCACGGCCACCACGACCAGGCCCGGTGCCGTGGTCATCCACCATGCGGTGGCGATGTAGTTGCGCCCTTCGGCGATCAGCAAGCCCCATTCGGGCGTGGGCGGTGGCGCTCCGTAGCCCAGAAAGCCCAGCGTGGAAATCGACAGGATGGCCGAGCCGAACTGCAGTGCGGCCAGGGCCACCACCGAAGTCAGCGAATTGGGCAGCACATGGCGCCACAGCACGGCGGCAAAGCGTCCGCCGCTGCCGAAGGCCGCCTCCACATAGTCAGAGCGTCGCACGCGAACCACTTCGGAGCGCACCAGGCGCGCGAAGCCGGCCACGGATGCCACCCCCACGGCGATGGCCGCATTGATGGTGCCAAAGCCCAGCAAGATGATGATGGTCAGCGACAGCAGCAGCGAGGGCACGGCCAGCAGCACGTCGACCAGGCGCATCAGCGCGTCATCGACGCGGCCGCCCGTGGCTCCGGCCAGCAGGCCGATCAGCGTGCCCGCCACCAGGCCCACGGCCACGGCCAGGAAAGCGCCAGACAGTGAGTGCACGGAGCCATGCACCACGCGGGCCCAGAGATCACGCCCCAGCGCATCCGTGCCCAGCCAGTGCGCGAGGCCGGGCGCCAGCAACTGCTGACCGGCTTGGCCGACGACGGGATTCTGATGTGCAAACCAGCCCGGAACCAGTGCCCACAGTGCGGCCGCGGCAATCACCAGCCAGGCCAGGGCCAGCGTGGGCGACAGGCGCCTGAGCCTTTGCAGATCGATGGGGACGGGGCGAAGGTTTTTGGCGGCCGCTGCCGGCGAGGGGGCTTGCCTGGGCGCTGCGGAGGACGCGACGCTGGAAGCCTGAGGCTTGGGAATGATGGTCGAGACGGCGGTGTTCATGCCCGGTTCTCCACAGAATGACGCAAACGAGGATCGAGCAGCGGGTAGAGCAGGTCCACGGCGAGGTTGATGAGCACGAAGGCGGCGGCCGAGACCACGACCACCGCCTGGAGCACGGCCGTGTCCTGGTTGCCCACGGCCTGCTGGGTCAGCGTGCCCAGGCCGTTGAGGCCGAACACGGCCTCCGTCACCACGGCACCGGCCAGCAGCTCGCCGAACAGCACGCCGGCAATCGTCAAGGCCGGCAGCAAGGCATTGCGCGCCACATGGTGCAGCAGCACCCAGGCGCGAGAGGCACCCTTGGCGCGGGCTACGGCCACAAAAGGCTGGGCCAGCACGGTGTCGATATTGCGCAGCAGGATCTGGGCCAGCGGCGCCGAAATTGGGACGGCCAGCGTCAGCGTGGGCAGGACCAGGCCTTCCCAGGGGCCGGGATTGATGACGGGAATCCAGCCCAGACGGAAGGACAGCACCTGGATCAGCATGATGCCCAGCCAGAAAACGGGCACGGAGACGAAGACCGAGGGCAGGGCTTGCAGGGCATTGCGCAGCCAGGCCAGAGGCGCGAGGCTGGCCGCCGCCGCAAGCGCTATGGCCAGCAGCGCCGCCGTGGAAAAGCCCAGGCCTGCCAGGCGCAGCGTGGGCGGCAGACTGGTGGCCAGGCCCTGGCTTACGGGCACGCCGGCTTGCAAGGAGTAGCCGAAATGGCCCGTGAGGAACTGCCCCAGGGTGTGCAGGTATTGCTGCCAGACGGGCTGATCGGCCCCATAGGCGGCGCGGATGTCAGCGATCTCCTGCGGGCCCAGGCCCAGCTCGGGGTTCAGGAACTTGATCAGCACGGCGTCGCCCGGCAGCAGCTGCAGCAGGATGAAAGAAGCCGTGAAAGCGGCCCACAGCACCAGGGCGGCCTGTGCGATGCGGCCAAGCAGATAGCGGCGTGACATGGGTGCGCCTCCTTTGTCGGTGCGCGCTCAGCGCTTGGCCAGCCAGGTGCTGTAGAAGCTGGGGCGGCCCACGGCCTCGAAGCCCACTTCACGCACCCAGGTCGCACCCGCGAAGGCCTGGGGCTCCTCGAAGATCGGGATCACATAGGCCTGGTCGATCAGATAGTTCTGCACCTCGCCGGTCAGCGCCAGGCGCCGGTTGGCATCGGTCTCGGCCGCAATGGCATCGAACAGGTGGTTGAGCTTGCTGTCCTCGAAGGACTTGACCTTCTGGCTCACACCGCCTTTTTGCAGCAGCACATTGCGATTGCTCGGGTAGTAATTGCTCTTGATCACGTCGGGATCGGCGCGGCCCACCATGCCCGGCAGCACGCCGGTCTTGTCGGGGTCCAGCGTGTCCACCGTGCGGCTGCCCGAGTCTCCGGCCAGCACATTGAGCTTGATGCCCAGCCTGGCCCATTGCTGGGCCACCAGTTGCAAGGTCTCCTTGTTCTGCGGCTGGGGCAGGGATTCGTAGGTCGAGAGCACGAAGTCCTGGCCGTTCTTCTGGCGCAGGCCGTTGGCGCCCAGGCTCCAGCCGGCCTCGTCGAGCAATTGCCTGGCCCTGGCCTCGTCAAAGACCAGCTTGGCCGACAGGTCCACATAGCCGGCTGCCGTGGAGGCGATCACCGAACGTGCCTGAGGGTAGCGCGGCGAGAACAGGGTCTCCACAATCTCCTTGGTATTGGTGCCATGCAGCAGGGCCTGGCGCACCTTGAGGTCGGCCACCAGGGCGTTGTCGGGGCGGATCGCGATGCTGTTGTTCACACCGCGCGTGGATGGTGCGTAGATGGTGAACTTCTGCTGCTCCACGCGCTTTTCGTCATAGGCCTGGACCTGGCGGATGAAGCCGGCCTGGCCGGCCAGCAGCGCACCTATGCGCACGCTGTCCTCGGGGGTGACGATGAACTTGACTTCATCCAGGCGTGCGCGGCCCTGGTGGGCCAGCTTGGCCGGACCCCAGCGGTAGTCCTGGCGCGCCTTGAGTACCAGCTCCTTGCCCAGGGTCTCGCTGGCCACCACGAAGGGGCCCGAACCGATGATGCGCGTGGCGTCGCCCAGCTCCTCGAATGGACGATCCAGCGTGGCCGGCGAGACCAGGCCCGAGCCGATCACCGAAGTGCCCTGGAGAAAGCCCGGTGAGGGCTTTTTGAAGAAGAACTTCACAGTCAGCGGATCGACGACTTCGCTGCGCTCGTAATTGTTGATGACCTCGGAAACCGGCTGCTTGAGCGCCTTGTTGCCCAGACCGTAGGTGTCGAAGTTGCGCGCCACGGCGGCTGCGTCCAGCGGTGATCCGTCCGAGAAGCTCACCCCGGAGCGCAGCTTGAAGCTGTACTCGGTGGCATCGGCGTTCACGGTCCAGGACTCGGCGATCCAGGGCTGGATCTCCAGTGTTTCGGGGTCCTGGTAGGTCAGCTTGTCCGTGATCTGGTTGAGCACGCCACCGTTGGGATAAAAGCCCCCGGCAGGCGGATAGAGATTGGTATGTGCCTGCTGTTCCAGGTAGACCAGGGTGCCGCCCTGAGCCGGCTTGGCCGAGGCATCGGCCTGGGCCGTGCCGGATTGCCTGGAGCAGCCAGCCAGCAGCATGCTGCCCGTCAGCACTGCCACTGCGGCCCATAGAGTCTGGCGTTTGGCCGACTTGTTCACTGGCTGTTTGATCGACGGATCCGTCTGCGAAGGGAAAAACACGTTCATACCTCGTCGCCACATGGCGTTAAAAACTCAGGTTCCGGACGCATTGCCGCAGCGGCTGTCCGGATTCATGGCTCTCATGCTATCGACGCCAAATATTCGTGTTCATATATTGAGTAGCATCGTTATTCGAAAAACAACTAAGCGGCGGGAGCCTGCATATTTGCTGAGCGCATAAGCGCAGGCGAATTCCTTTGTTGGTCCGGCAGGCCGCTCTCACAACAATGGCCAGGCATTCCTTCATCGAAAGCCCGCTCATGAGTCATCTCAACGAATATCTATCCGAAAAACGCGCGGCCGTGCTGGCACGCAGCGCCGCCATTGCGGCGGGCACGGCCCAGGCCGCCAGACTCAAGGCCAGCGTGCGTGCCGAGGGGCGCAGCGGCGTGCGCCGCCTGCGCATCCGCGAGCACCAGGTCATCAGCGACAGCCCGCCCGACTTCGCAGGCTACAACCTGGGGCCGAGCTCGCCCGAGCTGCAGCTGGGCGTGCTGGGCACCTGCGTGACCCATATCTTTCTGATCCAGGCGGCCGAGCGTCAGGTACCGCTGGAGAGCCTGGAGGTCGAGGTCACGGGCGTCATCGACCCGCGCGGTGGCAAGCCCGGCCACGAGGCGACGCCGATCTGGCCGCACGATATCGGCTATACCGTGCATATCGATTCGCCGGCCAGCCGCGCCGAGATCGATGCACTGTTCGAGGCCGTGGAGAGAACCTGCCCCATCCTGAACCTGCTGCGCAACCCCCAGTCCATCCGCGCCGAGGTGCGCCATACCGACTCCAGCGCGCCCGAGCGCCTGGCGGCCTGAGAACCTTTTGGAAAGACTTTTGCATGAGCTTGCCACTCGACCATATCGTCATCGCGGTCCAGGACCTGGAACGCACGATTGCCGACTACCAGTCCCTGGGTTTCAATGTGCTGCGCGGCGGCGAGCACCCGGGCCGCTCCACGCACAACGCCCTGGTGGTTTTTGCCGACGGCGCTTATTTCGAACTCATTGCCTGGCGTGCTGCCGCGCCCGAGGAGCGCTGGTGGCAGCAACTGCATCAGCACGGCGAAGGGCTGGTCGACTTCGCGCTGCTGCCCACTGAGACTGGCGCCGTGGTGGCGGCGGCCCAGGCGCGCGGCCTGGACTATGAAGCCCCTTATGAGGGCGGACGTCTGCGTCCCGATGGAGAGCAACTGCGCTGGCGCAATGCACGCGCCCACAGCCAGGATCTGCCGTTTCTGTGCGGTGACCTGACGCCGCGTGTCTTGCGCGTGCCCGAAGGCCAGGCCCGTGTGCATCCCAATGGCGCGACCGGCGTGGCCCGTCTGGAGGTGGCGGTGCAGGACCTGCAGGCCAGCCTGGCGCGCTGGCGGGCATTGCTCGGCGATGCAGTGAGCGTCGGCCCGCTGCGGGTCTCGGCCGACGGCAGCACGCAGCAGGTGTCGCTGGGTCTGGGCGCCACCGAGCTGGTGCTGGCCGCACCCATACAGGCTGCGGGCCCCCTGGCCCAAAGACTGGCCACGCGCGGCGAAGGCCCTTATGCGGTCGTGCTGTCAGTGCCGCAGCAGGCAGCAGCAGGGGGACTGGACGAAGTTGCTACCCACGGGGTGCGCATTGAACTGGAACAGCATTCCGGGATCGAGGTGGAAACCGCCGCCGCCTAGGCCCAATAACAGGGGCGCTAGAATAGCGCCCCCGCTGACACCCATGCCCACTTCGGTGGGCGTTTTCGTTGCGGCCGCGGCAGCCTTTGCGGGCCGGCGCGGTGCAGCGCTGCCTTTCATGACCACAGCTCTCACGCCTGCCACTCTGGGCATCGATTTCGGAACGTCCAACTCTGCCGCTGCCTATCGCCTGCCTGGCAAGACCGCCGCTTTGCTGCCCCTGGAAGGGGCGGCCACCGGCATGCCCACGGCGCTGTTCTTCAATACCGAAGAGCACAGCACGCATTTCGGCCGCGATGCCATGCAACAGTATCTGGCCGGCGAGGAGGGGCGTCTGATGCGCTCCCTCAAAAGCCTGCTGGGCAGCAGCCTGTTGCTGGAAAAGACCGCGGTGCACGAGCAGCTTGTCAGCTACCAGGACATCATCGCGATCTTTCTCAAGCGTGTGGCCGATCAGGCGCGCCAGGCGCTGGACGGACGTCTGCCCGAGCGTGTGGTGCTGGGGCGTCCCGTGCATTTTGTCGACGAGCACCCGCAGCGAGACCGTCAGGCGCAGGACGCCCTGGCCGCTGCGGCGCGCGCCGCCGGCCTGGGCGAAGTCAGCTTTCAGCTGGAGCCGATTGCGGCAGCACTGGACTACGAACAGCGCCTGAGCGAGGAGCAACTGGTGCTGGTGGTCGATATCGGCGGTGGCACCTCGGACTTCACGGTGGTGCGTCTGGGCCCGCAACAGGCCGGACATGCAGACCGTACTCAGGACATTCTTGCCACCACCGGCGTGCATATCGGGGGCACGGATTTCGACCATCGCCTCAATGTGGCCCAGGTCATGCCGCTGCTGGGCTACAAGCACATCGGCCCCAGCGGGCGTGAGGTACCCAGCAGCGTGTTCTTCGATCTCTCCACCTGGCATCTGATCCAGTGGCTGTACACGGCCAAGGCCCTGGCTTCGGCACGCGGTCTCAAGAGCGATTACAGCGATCTGCAACTGCACCAGCGCCTGATGAAGGTGCTGGATTGGCGTGAAGGCCACAGGCTGGCCGATGCGGTGGAGCAGGCCAAGATTGCGGCTTCGCAAAGTCATGCGGCCTCGGCCATAGCGCTGGACTGGCTGGAGCAAGACCTGCCAGCGGCCATCTCCCCGGAGGTGCTGCAGGAGCAGTTGCAGGCCTTGCTGCTGCAGGTCGTTGAATGTGCGCAGGACTGTGTACGCCAGGCCGGCGTGGCGGCACCTGACGCCATCTATCTGACCGGCGGCTCGTCGGCCCTGCGGACCCTGCGCGATGCGCTGCGCGTCGCTTTTCCGGATGTGCCGCAGGTCGAAGGCGACCTGTTTGGTGGCGTGGCAACCGGTCTGGCCTATGCCTGAGCTTGAAGCCCCCTGAGCCGCTCCGCGGCTTCTCCCGTGGGGGATAACACCCGCGCTGCGAGGCGGCCCTTGCCAGGCGTCTGCGGTTTGTACCGCGCCCGGTTGACGTGCTTATTCCTCTTCGGCGGCTCGCTTGAGCTCCAGCGCACGGTCGTAGAGCGTGTTGCGACTGGCTCCCGTGATTTCGGCGGCCAGCTTCACGGCCGTCTTGGTCGGCAACTCGGCCAGCAGCAGCTTGAGCACACGCTCGGCCTCGCCTGACTCCTGTTGCACCGTCACCGGGTGCAGCACGATGGCGAACTCGCCCTTGACTCGCTGTGGCGAGGCCTGCAGCCAGGCTGCCAGCTTGTGGGCCGGCATGCTCGCGATATCTTCAAACTGCTTGGTGATTTCGCGCGCCAGCGTGACGCGACGCTCGCCCAGCAAGGCCAGTGCCTGGGCCAGCTCGATGATGCGGTGCGGGGCTTCCAGCAGAACGGTGCAACGCGGCTGTTCGGCCAGTTTTTGCACGGCGGCCAGTCGTTCGGCATTCTTGGTGGGCAAGAAGCCGGCAAACACAAAACCGCTTTCGCCCTGTGCCGGCGTGACGGCACCGGCCACGCTGATGGCCGATGTCACGCTGCTGGCGCCGGGCAGCGGAATGCTGCGCAGCCCCACGGCCTGCAGCGCCGCGCACAGGCGCGCGCCCGGGTCGCTGACGCCGGGCGTGCCTGCATCGCTGACATAGGCGATGCGCTGGCCTTGCTGCAGGCGCTCGATCACCTGCTGGGCGGCTTCTGCCTCGTTGTGCTGATGCACGGCCAGCAACTGGTTGCCGGGGCGCTCCAGCCCGTAGCTGCGCAGCATGCCCTGGGTGTGGCGCGTGTCTTCGCAGGCGATGCAGTCCACGATCTGCAGCACATGCAGCGAGCGCAGGCTGATGTCGGCCAGATTGCCAATCGGCGTCGCCACCACATACAGGGCTGCCTGCGGATAATGCTGGGAAGCGGCCGCGTCATGTGCGGCAGTCAGTGCAGAGGCGAAAGAGGTAGTCAATGGATTTCCTTGGAAAGCGGCCCAAGCCGGCGCAAAGCACAACCGCACGCGGGCAACAGGCCGAGGATGCTGCGTTGGCCCATTTGCAGGCACGGGGCCTTAAGCTTGTCGAGCGCAATTATCGGACGCCGAGCCGTGGTGGCGGCGAAATCGACCTGATCCTGCGTGACCGCGACGGGTCTTTGGTGTTCGCGGAAGTCCGCAGCCGCAACACCGAGCGCTTCGGCGGTGCCGGCGCCAGCATCGGCCGCCTCAAGCAGCAACGCATTGTGCTGGCCGCCAGGCACTATCTGATGAGGCTTGCGGCAGCGCCGCCGTGCCGCTTTGATGTGGTGCTGGTCGACAGCTCCGGGAACCAGATGCGCATCGAGTGGCTCCAAGCGGCATTCGAGGCGCTTTAGTCGCCGCGTCATAGTTGTGCGCAACACTGATGCGCAAATAACGGTTTGCTACCAAAGAGATAACAGGTGGCGGGTATCATCGGGCCTCCATGCTAGAGCAACGAATTCAACAGCATTTCATCGACAGTGCCGACCTGAAGTACCAGGCCGCCCAAGCGCTGAGTCAACCTATTGCTTCCGCCGTACAGGCCATGCTGGCCTGCGTGACGGGCGGCGGCAAGGTGTTGGCCTGCGGTTCGGGTGTTTCGGCCAGCGATGCCCAGTTATTTGCCTCCCTGTGCGTGACAGGGTTCGAGCGCGATCGTCCCGAGCTGGCGGCCGTGGCCCTGACTTCCGATGGCGGCCTGCTGGGCAGCGTGGGAGCCACGGGCTCGGGCGGCAATGCCAGCCAGTACCTGGCACGTCAGGTGCGGGCGCTGGGGCAGCCCGGCGATCTGCTGCTGCTCATGTCGGTGACCGGCAACGACACGGCCGTGCTGGATGCCCTGGAAGCCGCCCACGAGCGCGACATGATGGCCGTGGTCTTGACAGGCCGCACCGGCGGCAATCTGGCCACCGCCGTGCGCGAGACCGATGTACTGATCTGCGTGCCCCACGACCGTGCGGCGCGCGTGCGTGAAACCCATACCTTGATCCTGCACTGTCTCGCCGACGGTGTGGACTCTCAACTGCTTGGTGACCAGGAGATGCCTTTATGAAGTTGAAGTGGACCCGTGTTGCATGTGCGGCCCTGACCGTTGCCGCTCTGGGCGGTGCCTTGAGCGGTTGCGTGGCTCTGGTGGGTGGCGGTGCCGCTGTGGCGGGCATGTCGGCAGTGGACAGGCGCACCACCGGCACTCAGGTTGAGGACCAGGGCATCGAGCTGCGTGCCGGCAATCGCATCAGCGAGGTGATGGGCGACAAGGCCCGTGTCAGTGCCACCAGCTACAACCGTGTAGTGCTGCTGACCGGTCAGGCAGGCAATGCGACGGACAAGGCGACCATCGAGAAACTGGTGCGCGAACAATCCACCGTACGCCAGGTCTATAACGAGATCGAGGTCGCGCCTTTCACGGCCACTCTGGGTCAGCGCTCCCAGGATTCTCTGATCACGACCAAGGTCAAGGCCAGTCTGGTCAATGCCAAGGACATTTCATCCTCGGCCATCAAGGTCGTGACCGAGAACAACGTGGTCTATCTGATGGGCATAGTCACGCCGCGCGAATCCAAGCGGGCTGCCGAGATTGCCCGTGGCGTCAACGATGTGAGCAAGGTTGTGCGCCTGTTTGAGGTTATCTCCGAAGATGAGCTGGCTGCTGCAACATCCAAGGCCGCCCCTGTGGTCGAGGATCGCTCCAGCATGAACTGAGGCGAGCTGAGGGCACAAAAAAGCCGGACTCGAGTCCGGCTTTTTTCATGGCGCAGCGGCTCAGCGCAAGCGCTGAATCAGGCTGGATGTATCCCAGCGATTGCCCCCCATGGCCTGTACATCGGCATAGAACTGGTCTACCAGCGCGGTGACGGGAAGGCGTGCGCCATTGCGCTGGGCCTCGGCCAGCACCAGTCCCAGATCCTTGCGCATCCAGTCCACGGCAAAGCCGAAGTCGAACTTGCCCACGGCCATGGTCTTGCCGCGATTGTCCATCTGCCAGCTCTGGGCCGCGCCCTTGCCGATCACGTCGAGGACCTTCTCCACATCCAGATCGGCACGCAGACCAAAGGCAATGGCTTCGGACAGGCCCTGGACCAGGCCCGCAATGCAGATCTGATTGACCATCTTGGTCAGCTGGCCGTTGCCGCATGCGCCCATATAGGTAAAGGCGCGCGAGAAGGCATCGGCCACCGGTGCCACCTGATCGAAGACCTCCTGATCGCCGCCGCACATGACGGTGAGCTGGCCGTTGACCGCCCCGGCCTGACCGCCCGATACCGGGGCGTCCATGAAGTGCAGGCCGCGTTTGCGTGCTTCGGCATACAGCTCGCGTGCCACCTGGGCCGAGGCCGTGGTGTGATCGACAAAGATGGCGCCAGGCTCCATGCCCGCAAAGGCACCGTCGTCGCCCAGCGCAATCGAGCGCAGGTCGTCATCGTTGCCCACGCAGCAAAAGACCATGCGTGCGCCCTTGACGGCTTCACGGGGTGTGGCCGCATGGCTGCCGCCGGGGAACTCCTCTGCCCAGGCCTCGGCCTTGGCCGCCGTGCGGTTGTAGACCGTGACCTGATGGCCAGCCGCAGCCAGGTGCCCGGCCATGGGAGAGCCCATGACACCCAGGCCCAGAAAGGCCACAGGAGTGGAAGCGCAAGCAGCGTAGCTGCGGGAGGCGATGGTGGCTGTGCTCATGAAATCCTCTAAGACTTGGTGCGGAATAGTTCGATCATGGTAGCGCCGCAGTGCATGGCTCCGGTGGCGCGGCGCATGGTAGCGGCTGCTTGCAAGAGCCTGGGTGGCACCGCATCCCTGCAGTGTCCCGGGCAAGGGCGTACCAGCGCCTTTGAGGGCTTAAACGATAGTCAGATGCTCGGTGCCGGCTGCCAGGTCCAGAGTCCGGGCGCGCTGGCTGTTGAGCTTGATCTGCAGACGCAGGTCGTTGACCGAGTCTGCATTGCGCAGCGCATCTTCGTAGGTGATGAGATTGGATTCGAACAGGTCGAACAGCGCCTGGTCAAAGGTCTGCATGCCGATATTGCGGCTTTTCTTCATGATCTCCTTGATCTCGACGACCTCGCCCTTGAAGATCAGGTCGGCGATCAGCGGCGAGTTGAGCATCACCTCGATGGCCGCTACACGGCCCTTGCTGTCCTGCTTGGGGATCAGGCGCTGGGAAATGATGGCCCGCAGATTCAGCGAAACGTCCATCAGCAGTTGCGGGCGACGCTCTTCGGGGAAGAAGTTGACGATGCGGTCCAGCGCCTGGTTGGCACTGTTGGCGTGCAGCGTGGCCAGGCACAGGTGACCGGTTTCAGAGAACGCAATCGCGTGCTCCATGGTTTCGCGGTCGCGGATTTCGCCCATCAAAATCACATCGGGAGCCTGGCGCAGCGTGTTCTTGAGTGCCGCTTCCCAGCTGTCCGTATCCAGCCCCACCTCGCGTTGCGTGACTACGCAGTTCTTGTGCGGATGCACGAATTCCACGGGGTCTTCCACCGTGATGATGTGGCCGAAGGAGTTCTCGTTGCGCCAGTCCACCATGGCAGCCAGCGTGGTGGACTTGCCCGAGCCCGTCGCGCCCACCAGGACGCACAGGCCGCGCTTGGTCATGGTCACTTCCTTGAGCACCTGCGGCACGCCCAGGCCGTCAATCGTGGGCAGGGTGGTGGGAATGGTACGCAGCACCATGCCGACCTTGCCCTGCTGCATGAAGGCATTGACGCGGAAGCGACCCACGCCGGCCGGCGAGATGGCGAAGTTGCACTCCTTGGTGTGCTCGAAGTCCGCCACCTGCCTGTCGTTCATGATGGAGCGTGCCAGGGCCAGCGTATGCAGCGGGCTCAGCGGCTGGGGCGAGACCTTGGTGACTTTGCCGTCAATCTTGATGGCGGGCGGAAACTCCGCCGTGATGAACAGGTCGCTGCCGTTGCGGCTGACCATGAGCTTGAGCAGATCGTTGATGAATTTACTGGCCTGACCGCGTTCCATGATCGTTCCTTGATGCAGCGTCAAAATTGGCAGAGCCCAAGTGAGAGACGCCGAGCAAGAGCCGCCTCGCGGCGAGGGCGTCGTCCCCCTGGGGGGAAGCGGCAACGCCGCTCAGGGGGAGCCTTATCCCGGAAAGTTCTCGGGAATCTTGGCCTTGCTGCGCGCTTCGGCCGGGCTGATGAGGTTGCGGCGCACCAGATCGGTCAGGTTCTGGTCCAGGGTCTGCATGCCCATGTTCTGGCTGGTCTGGATGGTGGAGTACATCTGTGCCACCTTGGCCTCGCGAATCAGGTTGCGGATGGCGGGCGTGCCCAGCATGATCTCGTGCGCGGCCACGCGGCCCTGGCCGTCCTTGGTCTTGCACAGCGTCTGCGAGATCACGGCCTGCAGCGACTCGGAGAGCATGGAGCGCACCATTTCCTTTTCCTCGGCCGGGAACACGTCGATGATACGGTCGATGGTCTTGGCCGCCGACGAGGTGTGCAGCGTGCCGAACACCAGGTGACCGGTTTCGGCCGCCGTCATGGCCAGGCGGATGGTTTCCAGGTCGCGCATTTCGCCGACCAGAATCGCGTCCGGGTCTTCACGCAGCGCGGACTTCAGCGCTGCCGCGAATGACAGCGTCATGGGGCCGACTTCGCGCTGGTTGATCAGGCATTTCTTGGACTCGTGCACGAATTCGATGGGGTCTTCCACCGTCAGGATATGGCCGTACTCGGTCTCGTTGAGGTAGTTGACCATGGCCGCCAGCGTGGTGGACTTGCCCGAGCCGGTGGGGCCGGTCACCAGCACCAGGCCGCGCGGCTTCAGGGCCAGCTCGCCAAAGATCTTGGGGGCGTTGAGCTGCTCCAGCGTCAGGATCTTGCTGGGAATGGTACGGAACACGGCCGCCGCGCCGCGGTTCTGGTTGAAGGCATTGACACGAAAACGGGCCAGGCCTTCGATCTCGAACGAAAAGTCCACTTCCAGAAACTCTTCGTACTGCTTGCGCTGGGCATCGCTCATGATGTCGTAGACCATGGCGTGCACGGTCTTGTGGTCGAGCGGATCGATGTTGATGCGACGCACATCGCCGTGGACGCGAATCATGGGGGGCAGGCCTGCCGACAAATGCAAGTCCGAAGCCTTGTTCTTGACACTGAATGCCAGCAATTGCGTGATATCCACGGAGATCCCTCTCTGGTTTGATACTCTGGCGCCAATTATGACGACGATTGAAAACAATCTGGGGCAGATTCATGCCCGCATCGCAGCCGCTTGCGCCAGTGCAAGCCGGCCCATGACATCGGTGCAGCTGCTGGCCGTTTCCAAGACCTTTGGCGCGGATGCGGTGCGCGAGGCCGTGCTGGCCGGCCAGCGCAGCTTTGGCGAGAACTATATCCAGGAGGCCGTGGAGAAAATGGCCGCAGTGCGCGCCATGCAGCTGGCAGGCGGCGAGGCGCTGCAATGGCATTGCATAGGCCCCATCCAGAGCAACAAGACGCGGCTGGTGGCCGAGAATTTCGACTGGGCCCAGACCGTGGACCGGCTCAAGATCGCCGAGCGCCTTTCGGCCCAGCGTCCGCAGGGCATGGCACCGCTCAATGTCTGCATCCAGGTCAATGTGGATGGCGGCAGCACCAAGTCCGGCGTCGTGGCCGCGCAAGCCCTGGAGCTGGCCGAAGCCATGGTGAAACTGCCCAATCTGCAGCTGCGCGGCATCATGAGCATTCCTGACGACACTTCTGATTTCGAAGCGCAGTGCGAAGTCCACAAAAGGGCTGCGTCCATCTTTCACGCCATAAAGTCCAGCGCTCTCGCGGGGCTGGAGCATTTCGACACGCTGTCCATGGGCATGACCGGCGATCTGGAGGCGGCCGTGGCGGCGGGCAGCACCATGGTGCGCGTGGGCAGCGGGATCTTTGGAAAGCGGAGCTACACCCCCTGAGCGGCTGCGCCGCTTCCCCCTCTCTCTACGCGCTGTGCGCTAAGGGAGGGAGACGACAGCCTCGCTGCGGGGCGGCCCTTGCTTGCTGTCTCCTGTTGGGGCCGCGCCAGTTTCAGATGTTCGCTCTGGCTCAAGGTCGCTTCATCTGGCAGTCGGTCGGTAGATCAAGCTGCTGGGCGGAATAGACGGCATCGGTTCTGAAGCCGTAGTTCGTGCCTTCCCAGCCGGTCTTGACCAGCTTGCCGTCCACGGGGGCGATGGTGTTGACGACCTGGGGCAGCAGCAGCTGATGGTCCTTGCCGCGCATCCTGACGGGGCCGAAGACGGTGTCCATGGACATGTCCTCCATGGCCCTGGCGATCTTCACGGGCTCGGTGGACTGGGCCTTGGCCATGGCAGCGGCCAGCATGCGCGGCACCAGGTCCATGCGCGGTGCCAGAAAGTCCTGGTTCATCCTGGCCTTGTACTCCCGGGCGCGGGCGTCGGCCTGGGCGCGGTCGGCCATGCCGGGATGCCATTCCGCGACCCATGTCACCTGGCCTATCTTTGCCTGGGAAATGGAGGTCACGGTGCCTGGAAAGCCGCCTGCGCTATGGTTGAAGTAGCGCAGGTTGTAGCCCGAGTCTCCGGCGGACTTGAGCAGCAGAGCCAGATCCTGGCCCCAGTTGCCGGTGATGACCGAATCGGTTCCGGCTTCCTTGATCTTGGCCACGTAGGGGGCAAAGTCCTTGATGCGACCCATGGGGTGCAGGGTCTCGCCCACGAACTGTACGTCTGGTCTTGCCTTGCCGACCATGCTGCGACCGAAGCTGGCCCATTGCTTGCCGTGGGCATAGTCCTGGTTGAGCAGAAAGACCTTGCCGATCTCGGGCTGGGTCTTGATGTAGTTCGCAATGGCCTGCATGCGCATGGCGGTGTTGGCATCGAACATGAAATGCCAGAAGCTGCAGGACTTGCCGGTCAGCTCGGGATCGATGGAGCTGTGGTTGAGTATCAGCACCTCCTTGCCCGGATTGCGCTGGTTGTAGCGCGATGCCGCCTGTACCAGCGCCGTGACCACCGAGGAGCCCGATCCCCCCGTCACCACCACGCGTGCCCCCTGGTCAATGGCCGCCTGCAGCGTGCTCTGGCTCTCCTGGGCCGAGAGCTTGCTGTCGAACTGCAGCAGCTGGAATTTCGCGCCGTTGTAGAGGCCGCCCTTGGCATTCACGTCATCGACGGCAAAGAGCACATGGTTGCGCATGACTTCTCCCACATTGGCAAACGGGCCGGAGAGCGGGTCGATGAATGCGATCTTGAACGGCTCTGCCGTCTGGGCGGATACGCTGCCGGCGCAAAGACCGGCAGCCAGCGCAATGGCTGAGAAGCGAACGGGCATGGTTTTGTCTCCAGGGAATTGGAATGGCGCCTTGGCCTCTGGGGCTCTCAACTGGCGCTGTGGCTGGTGGAGGAAGCGCTCTTGCGGCGCCTGGGGGGCGAAGTGTCTTGTGGCTGTGGCTGTGGCGGCGACGCAGTGCGGCTCGCGCGCTTGCGAGGCGCAGGGACAGGGGCGGGTGCAGGGACAGGGGCAGGGTTGCGCAGGCCCAGCACGCGCGAGGCCAGATCGGTCAGTTCGACCACCATCTCGGCCGGGCCCAGCTTGCCGCCGGGCTGGTACCAGTTGTAGAGAAAGCCGGGCAGGCTGCAGGCCGCCTGGGCCGTGATGCGGGTGTCGCGGAAATCGAAATGCCCGCTGGCGCGGCCTTCGTCGAGCAGGGCGCAGAACTGCCTGTAGAACTGCTGGGCCACATTGCGCGAGGCCTTGAGATAGGCGGGGCTGAAGGCCTGCGGCTCGCGGTAGGGGAAAAAGCCCGCCGGATAGTGCGCAATGGTCGCGGCGATCAGCCGCTGCAGGCCGTCGATGGCTTTTTCATGCGCGGGGCGCGGGTCGTCGGCCGCAAAGTCCAGCACCGTAAAGCAGGCCTCGGTCGGAGCCCAGCACAGGGTCTCGAAGATTTCCTGCTTGTTGCGGAAGTAGTAGTAGACGAAAGGCTTGGTCACGCCCAGCGCCTGCACGATCTGCTCGATGGTGGTGTTGGCATAGCCATAGCGATCGAACAAGGCTTCGGTGGCCTTGAGAATGCGCTCGCGCTTCTCGTCGGAGCCGGCCGTGGGCAGGCGCTGGCGGCCGCGTGGCGCCACGGGGGCCGCCGGCTTTCTGACGGTCTTTCTGGATGGGGCGGACATGAGGGTTTGCGCGTGTCGCATTCGTTATACCAATGGGTAGCATTGTTCTACCGGCAGGTATACATTGACAAGACGCCGAGCAGCAGATTGCCCTAAGGCAATCCCTGAGAACGCCCGCAAAGTGGCGCCGTTGCCCGGCTTTCACGATAGGACTTACGCAGACAAGGATTCATCAGGACTGTCTTCCTGAGACAAGGCGTTTTCCTGAGTTTGATTTGCGTAAGTCGTGCACGAGACACCCAGGAGACAACCATGGCTGAATCCGAGATCCTCATTGCCCTGCATGAGGCCTTGCGCCGCAACGCACGCCAGCATCCCGAGCGCGATGCCTATATCTGGTACGGGCAGCACATCAGCTGGCGCCAGGTGGATGAGGCCAGCGATGCCGTGGCCGCGCACCTGCAGCAGCTGGGCGTGAAGCGGGGCGAGCCCGTCGCCCTGTTCATGAACAACTGCCCGCAGTACATCGTTGCGCATTACGCGGTGCAGAAGATCGGCGCCATCGTCTGCCCCTGCGGGCCGCTGAACAAGGAGCACGAGCTCGAATACCAGCTCAACGATCTGCAGGCCCGGATCATCATCGCAGCCGATGTGCTGCTGCCCGTGGTGGACAAGGTGCGCAGCAGCACGGCGCTGCAGCATGTGCTGGCCGTGCGCTATGGCGACTGGCTTCCGGCAGTGCCCACGCTGCCCCTGCCTGCCGAGCTGCAGGCCCCCGTGCAGCAGCTGCCCGCCGATGTGACGTCGTTCTGGGATCTCATGCACAGCGCTGCCAGGCCTTCCCATGTCGAGGTGGACATGGACGATGTGGCGCTGATGACCTATACCTCGGGCACCACGGGCCTGCCCAAGGGCGCCATGCTGAGTTTTGGCGCGGCCGCGTACAAGACCGCCGGTGCGTCCCGGGTGACCGGGGTCAGCGCCGAGGATGTCCTGCTGGCCGTGGCGCCGCTCTATCACATCGCCGGCATGTCCATGGGCGTGAACATGCCCGTGCATTCGGGGGCGCCATGCGTGCTGCTGCATCGCTTCGATCCGCTGGCCGTGGCGCAGGCGCTGGAGCGCTATCGCGTCAGCTGGTGGTACAGCATCGCGCCCATGAATGTGGCGCTGATGCAGGTGCCCGACGTGGAGAAGATGGATTTCAGCGCGCTGCGCCGCAACACCGTCACCAGCTTCGGCATCACCTACACCGAGGATCTGGCGCAGCAGTGGCGCCGGTTTGCACCCAATGCCGTCTCCAGCGAGGCGGCCTACGGCCTGTCCGAAACCCACACCATGGATACCTTCATGCCCGGCGATGCCATCCGCTGGGGCACGCATGGCAAGCCCGCGCCGGGCAACGAGATCCGGGTGATAGATCCGGAGACCGGCGCGCCGCTGGCGGCAGGCGAGGTGGGTGAGATCATCATTCGCGGCCCGGGCAACTTCAAGGGCTACTGGAACAAGCCCGAGGCCACGGCCAGGACGCTCAAGGATGGCTGGGTGCATACCGGCGACATGGGCAAGTTCGATGCGGACGGCTATCTGACCTTCATCGGCCGCTTCAAGGAAATGATCAAGGTCTCGGGCTACAGCGTCTTCCCCGAGGAGGTGGAGACCATTCTGATCAAGCATCCGGCCATCGCCCAGGCGGCCGTGATCGGTGTTGCCGACGCCCAGAAGGGCGAAGTCGTGCGCGCCTTCATCGTGCGCAAGCCGGGGCAGAGCCTGGAGGCGGACGGACTGCTGGCCTGGAGCAAGGAAAACATGGCCAGCTACAAGGCTCCGCGCGAGGTGCGTTTCATCGATGCCTTGCCGGCCACCGGCGCAGGCAAGGTATTGCGCAGATTGCTCAGAGACATTCCCTGAGTCATTGCGCCAAAAGTGGGTGAACCCCTTGGCTGGTGAGTGCTAGAAGCTATTCAAACGAGAGTCCTATGTTCAAGAAAGTCCTGATCGCCAACCGCGGTGAAATCGCCCTGCGCATCATCCGAGCGCTGCAGGAGCTGGGCATTGCCAGCCTGGCGGTGTACGCCGCCGATGATGCACAGGCCCCGCATGTGCAGGCCGCAGACGAGGCGCAGGCACTGGGCGCCAGCGGCCCGGCAGCCTATCTCGATGGCGCGCATCTGCTGCGTATCGCGCAGCAGCACGGTTGCGACGCGCTGCACCCGGGCTATGGCTTTCTGAGCGAGAACGCGGACTTTGCGCGCGCCTGCGCGGCAGCCGGGCTGCGCTTTATCGGCCCGACGCCCGAGCAGCTGGCGCTGCTTGGCGACAAGGCCAGGGCCCGTGCGCTGGCGCAGCAATGCGGCGTGCCCCTGATGCCCGGCAGCACCGAGGCCGTGACGCTGGAGCAGGCCCAGCAGTTCTTTGCGCGCCAGCAGGCCGACGGGGCCAGCGGCATCATGATCAAGGCGATTGGCGGCGGCGGCGGGCGCGGCATGCGGGCGGTCACCGAGGAGGGCGATGTGGCGGCCGCCTACCAGCGCTGCCGCAGCGAGGCGCAGGCAGCCTTCGGCGTGGACGGGGTCTATGTCGAGCGGCTGATGAGCGGCGCGCGCCATATCGAGATTCAGTTGCTGGGTGACGGCAGCGAATGGCCCATGGCGCTGGGCGAGCGCGAATGCACGCTGCAGCGGCGCTTTCAGAAGCTGGTGGAGATTGCGCCCAGCCCCAGCCTGACACAGCCGCTGCGCGAGCGCATCACCGAGGATGCGCTGCGCATGGCGGCCAGGCTGCGCTACGAAAGCCTGGGCACGTTCGAGTTTTTGGTCGATCTGCAGTCCGAGTCCATGCCCTATGTGTTCATCGAGGCCAACCCGCGCCTGCAGGTGGAGCACACGATTACCGAAGAGGTCTTCGGCGTCGACCTGGTGCAGGCCCAGATCCGCATTGCGGCGGGCGAGCATTTCGCCGATCTGGGCCTGAACGTGAATGCCCCGCCCCGGCCGCGCGGCTATGCCATGCAGTGGCGCATCAATGCCGAAACCCTGGATGCCCAGGGCCACTCCCGCCCCGGCAGCGGCCGCATTGGCGAGCTGCAGTGGCCGCAAGGGCCGGGCATACGCCTGGACAGCCACGCGCAGCAGGGTGCCAGCCCGTCGCCGCACTACGACACGCTGCTGGCAAAGCTTGTCGTGCACAGCAACGCGCCGCATTTCGAGGATGTGCTGCGCCGCTCCCGGCGCGCGCTGGCCGACTGCCGCATCGCGGGCCTGGCCACCAATCTGCCGCTGCTGCAGGCCCTGGCCCTGCGGCCCGAGATGCTGGATCAGACGGTGCACACGCGCTGGCTCGAAGAGGTCCTGCCGCAGTTGGTGGATGCTGCAGTAAAGATAGCATCAATCGCAAGTCATTCAAAGAATTCATATACTTTTGATGCTGAAATCAATGTGCATCAAGCGCAGCAAGCTCCTGAAAATGCTGTGCTGGCCCCCATGCCAGCCAGGGTCGTGCAATGGTCCGTGGCCGTGGGCGAGACGGTGGCCAAGGGCGCCGAGCTGGGCGTTCTCGAAGCCATGAAGATGCAGCATGTGCTGCTGGCCCAGGCCGCAGGCCATGTCCTGCAACTGCTGGCAGAGCCCGGCAGCTATGTGGCGCAGGACCAGGCCTTGCTGGTGCTCGCGCCCGCACAGGGCGAGGCGGCGCATGCCGAGGTGCAGGCGCAGTTGCAGGACCCGGACCATATCCGGGACGATCTGCAGCGCGTCAGGGATCGCCATGGCTTCACGCTCGATGCGGCGCGGCCAGGCGCCATGGCCAGACGCCATGCCCAGGGCAGCCGCAGCGCGCGCGAGAATATCGCCGATCTCTGCGATGCAGGCAGCTTCATCGAATACGGGGCGCTGGCGATTGCCGCGCAGACACGCAGGCGCAGCATCGACGATCTGGTGGCCAACACGCCGGCCGACGGCATGGTCACGGGCATGGGCTCCATCAATGCCGCGCAGTTCGGCGCAGAGCGCTCGCGCGCCGTGGTCATGTCCTATGACGCCACGGTGCTGGCCGGCACCCAGGGGGCGCGAAATCACGCCAAGACCGACCGCATGCTGGGCATCGCGCTGCAGCAGAAGCTGCCCGTGGTGCTGTTTGCCGAAGGCGGTGGCGGCCGGCCCGGCGATACCGATACGCCCGTGGTCGCGGGCCTGCATGTGCATACCTTCGCGGCCTATGCGGCGCTATCGGGTCAGGTGCCCGTGGTGGGCATCACCCATGGCCGCTGCTTTGCGGGCAATGCCGCGTTGCTGGGTTGCAGCGATGTGATCATCGCCACGCGCAGCAGCAATATCGGCATGGGCGGACCGGCCATGATCGAGGGCGGCGGGCTGGGCGTCTTCATGCCCGAGGAAGTCGGCCCCGCCAGCGTGCAGCATGCGAATGGCGTGATCGACATCCTGGTCGACGACGAGGCCCAGGCCGTGGCTGCGGCCAGGCACTATCTGTCCTTCTTCCAGGGGCGCATCGACCAATGGTCCGAGCCCGATCAGCGCCTGCTGCGCCAGGTCGTGCCCGAGAACCGTCTGCGCGCCTACGACACCCGCGCCGCCATGGCCGGGCTGGTGGACGAGGGCAGTCTGCTGATGCTGAGAGTCGGCTTCGGCGCCGGCATCCACACGGCGCTGGCGCGCATCGAGGGCCGGCCCGTGGGGCTGATGGCCAACAACCCGGGCCATCTGGGCGGCGCCATCGATGCCGACGCGGCCGACAAGGCGGCGCGCTTCATGCAGCTGTGCAATGCCCACGGCATCGCCATCGTCAGCCTGGTCGACACGCCCGGCTTCATGGTGGGGCCGGAGATCGAGAAAACCGCCCAGGTGCGCCATGTCAGCCGGCTGTTCGTCATGGCGGCCAAGCTGCGCGTCCCATACTTCAGCGTGGTGCTGCGCAAGGGCTATGGCCTGGGCGCCATGGGCATGACGGCGGGCAGCTTTCATGCGCCCATCTTCAATGTGGCCTGGCCCACGGGCGAGTTCGGCGCCATGGGCCTGGAGGGCGCGGTGCGGCTGGGCTTTCGCAAGGAGCTCGAAGCCCTGCCCGAGGGGGCTGAGCGCGAGGCGCTGTTTCAGAAGCTGCTGGCCCAGCAATACGCGCATGGCGAGGCCATGCACATGGCGGCCACGCTGGAAGTCGATGCCGTCATCGACCCTGCGGAGACCCGCGCCTGGCTGGTGCGCGGCCTGGCCGGTGCGCGCCTGCGCGAGGGCGAAGGCCGCTTCGTGGACACATGGTAAACGCGGATGGAGATTTCGCATCTGCAGCGTTTTATCGGTCGGAATCTTCGACGTACAAAGCGCTTGCAGCTCATGTTTTTGATATGAGCTGCATACGTAAAACCATATTCCGGCTCATGCTAAGCTGATTGTCCTGCACCAGCGCCCCGGCGGCCCAACGGCTGCTGCTGGGTGTTTTTGACTGCCCAGTATTTGCGATTGGAGATATCCCATGCCCGGACTTTTGCCCGACGTCGATCCCGATGGCCTGCTTGAATTCTCGGTGGTCTACACCGATAGAGCGCTCAACCACATGTCCAAGAAGTTCGTGGGTGTGATGCAGGACATCCTGGGCATGCTCAAGGATGTCTATCACGCCCACACGGCCGTGCTGATTCCCGGCAGCGGCACCTTCGGCATGGAAGCCGTGGCGCGCCAGTTCGCCAACCGTGAGCGGGTGCTGATCGTGCGCAACGGCTGGTTCAGCTACCGCTGGACGCAGATCTTCGATGCCGATGCGGGCCTGGGCGGCGGCTCCGTGGTCTGCAAGGCGCGCAAGCAGGGCGAGGGCAGCCAGGACCCCTGGGCCCCATGCCCGGCAGCCGATGTGGCCGAGACCATTCGCGTGGAGCGCCCCAAGGTGGTGTTTGCCCCGCATGTGGAGACGGCCAGCGGCATCATGCTGCCCGACGAATACCTGCGCACCGTCGCCGACGCTGCGCACGAGGTCGGCGCGCTGTTCGTGCTGGACTGCGTGGCCTCCGGCGCCATGTGGGTCGATATGGAGAAAACCGGCGTGGACGTGCTGATCTCGGCACCGCAAAAGGGCTGGAGCAGCTCGCCTTGCTGCGCCATGGTCATGCTCTCGGCGCGCGCCCGCGAGGCCATAGAGCACACGCAAAGCTCCAGCTTCTCCTGCGACCTGAAGAAGTGGATGCAGATTGCCGAGGGCTATGAAAAAGGCCAGCACGCCTATCACACCACCATGCCCACGGATGCGCTGCTGCGCCTGCGCGACGTGATGCTGGAGACGCGCGAGTACGGCTTTGCCAAGGTGCGCGAAGAGCAGATGGAGCTGGGTCGCAAGGTGCGCGAGCTGCTGCAGTCGCGCGGCTTTCCCAGCGTGGCCGCCGAGGGCTACAAGGCTCCCGGCGTGGTCGTGAGCTACACCACGGACGCGGAAATCCAGAGCGGCCGCGCCTTTCTCAAGGTCGGCCTGCAGACCGCCTCGGGCGTGCCGCTGCAATGCGATGAAGGCCCGGACTTCAAGACCTTCCGCATCGGCCTGTTCGGCCTGGACAAATGGCATGACTCGGATCGCTCCGTGGCGCATCTGTCCAAGGCGCTGGACGATATCGGCATTGCCCGGACCTGAGCCAAGGTGGCCGGCAGTATTGCTGCCGTGACATCTTTTCGACCCGACTTCGTACTAAAGTCGGGTTTTGTTCATTCAGCGCATCCGATATGAAAAAAGCAATCTCCGTGATCGGTCTTGTATGGGCCATGGGTGCTGGCGCAGTGGTTCATGCTGCGCCGGTCACCACCGCCAGCGGGCTGATCTATGAAAGCCAGGTTGAAGGCACCGGGCCCAGTCCCAAGGCGACGGATACCGTCAAGGTGCATTACCGAGGCTACTTCCCCGATACCGGCAAGGAGTTCGACAGCTCCTATGCCCGCAAGCAGCCCATCGAGTTCCCGCTCGATGGCGTGATCCCCTGCTGGACCGAGGGCGTGCAGAAGATGAAGGTCGGCGGCAAGGCCAAGTTCACCTGCCCGCCAGCCATTGCCTACGGCTCGCGCGGCGCGGGCCGTGCCGTGCCGCCCAATGCCACGCTGAACTTCGATGTGGAGCTGCTGGGCATCCAGGGTCGCTGATCAAGGCCTGTCGATCTCAAGCCGCCTGGCCAGGCGCTGCAGATTGGCACGATCGAGCTGCAGCTCGCGCGCTGCGGCGGCCCAGCTACCCTGGTGGCGGGCCAGGCTGGCGCTGACCAGCTGGCGTTCATAGGCGCTGACGGCGGCGCGCAGGCCGCCCTCGGGGGCAGCCGCCGCGGTGGCCGGCTCCAGGGACGCTGCCGCCTGTTCGGCGGCAGGCGCCTCGCTCCGCTCCCAGAGATCGGCCAGCCCCAGCGTCACGATGCGCAGCCTGGCGCCGGGGCGGCTGGCGCTGCCGTCATGGCGGCTCAGGGCCCTGAGCACGGCACGGCTGATGCAGTGCTCGAGCTCGCGCACATTTCCGCTCCAGCTGCGATTGAGCAAGGCCGCCTGTGCGGCAGCATCCAGGCGCAGGCCGCCGAGCCTGAGTCTGGAGCGGTTCTCCTCCAGGAAATAACCCGCCAGCTGCAGCACGTCGCTGTCGCGCTCGCGCAGCGGCGGCGCATTGAGCGGATAGACATTGAG
The DNA here is from genome assembly GCF_058807955.1 of Comamonas sp. GW821-FHT11H03. Classification (NCBI taxonomy): domain Bacteria; kingdom Pseudomonadati; phylum Pseudomonadota; class Betaproteobacteria; order Burkholderiales; family Comamonadaceae; genus Comamonas; species Comamonas sp. GW821-FHT11H03. The sequence goes on along the minus strand of NZ_JBXARF010000001.1, from coordinate 799,727 downwards.
GCGGTGATAGAAGTCCGCGCGCATGCGCCCGGCGCGGACTTCCGCAGCCAGGTCGCGGTTGGTGGCGGCGATCACGCGCACATCCACATGGTGCTCCCGGTCCGAGCCCAGGCGCTGCAGCTGGCCGCTTTGCAGCACGCGCAGCAGCTTGGCCTGCACGGGCAGCGAGAGCTCGCCGACCTCGTCGAGAAACAGCGTGCCCTGATGCGCCTGCTCGAACTTGCCGCTGCGCTCGCTCAGCGCTCCCGTGAAGGCCCCGCGCACATGGCCGAACAGCTCGCTCTCGACCAGGTTGTCGGGCAGGGCCGCGCAGTTGATGCTGACCATGGGCTTGCCGGCACGGCCCGACTGCGCATGCACGGCCTGCGCCACCAGTTCCTTGCCGGTGCCGGTCTCGCCGGTGATGAGCACGCAAAGATCGCTGGCGGCGACCAGGGCAATGTCTTTTTGCAGCTGACGCATGACGGGGCTTGCGCCCTGCAGTGCGCGCTCCTGCGGCGCGGCCGCTGTGGCAGCGCCGGTGGCGCCGCGCGCGAGCTGGGACAGTTGGTGCACGCGCTCGGCCGTGGCCACGGTGGCCGCAGCCAGATTGCTGAAGGCCTGCAGCATGGCCAGCGCCGCAGGGTCGGCAAACCGGCCCGGCTCCAGTGCATCCAGCGTCAGCAGACCCCAGGGCAGGCCGCCCAGTTGCAGCACGCAGCCCATGCAGTCATGCACATGCAGCTCGCTGATGGCCTGGCCCTTGTGCGCCACCAGCCCGTCATAGGGGTCGGGCAGGGGACTGTCGGGCTCGAAGCGCATGGCCTGGCCGGCCGCCAGCAACTGGGCAAAGCGTGGATGCTCGCCCAGGCGAAAGCGCCGGCCCAGCGTGTCCGGCATCAGGCCGTCGATCGCCATGGGGCGCAGCCATTCGCCTTCGAGCTTGAGCAAGGCCACGGCATCGGCGGGCAGCAGGTTGCGCAGTGCGGCCAGCAGACGGCGCAGACGTTCGCGCTCGGACAGGTCCTGGGCCAGATCGGCGATCAGCGGGCTGACGGCGTTGAGAATGTGGGATGTTGTCATAACGACATCGTTATGTGTCAAAAAGACATCAATTGAGCAATGTCATATTGACTCATATTTTTGCAAGCCATTGTTTTGCAATGGTCTTGATGCTGGCATGCCGTTTGCATTTATCCGTTCAAGCCTTGCAGCTGGCAAGGCAGCAACCAGGAGATTTGCATGCTTACCGAACGTCAACGCGAGATCGTCAAGGCCACCGTGCCGCTGCTGGAAACCGGCGGCGAGGCGCTGATCACGCATTTCTACCAGACCATGCTGGGCGAATACCCCGAGGTGCGCCCGCTGTTCAACCAGGCGCACCAGCAAAGCGGTGCCCAGCCACGCGCTCTAGCCCACAGCGTGCTGATGTATGCCAAGAACATCGACCGCCTGGAGAACCTGGGCAATCTGCCTGCCCAGATCATCAACAAGCATGTGGCGCTGCAGGTGCAGGCCGAGCATTACCCCATCGTCGGCGCCTGCCTGCTGCGCGCCATTCGCGAGGTGCTGGGCGCCGAGATCGCCACGGACGAGGTGATCGCCGCCTGGGCTGCGGCCTATCAGCAGCTGGCCGATATCCTGATCGTTGCCGAGCGCAGCGCCTACGATCAGACGGCTGCCGCCGAAGGCGGCTGGCGCGGTGCGCGCGCCTTCAAGGTGGTGCAAAAGCAGGCCGAATCGGCCGAGATCACCTCGTTCTATCTGGAGCCTGCGGACGGCGGCGCGGTGATCGCCCATCAGCCCGGCCAGTACATCGGCCTGCGCGTGGTGGTCGACGGCCTGGAGCAGCGCCGCAACTATTCGCTGTCGGCGCCTGCCAACGGCAAGAGCTATCGCATCAGCGTCAAGCGCGAGGCCGGCGGCAAGGTCTCCAACCATCTGCACGACCATTTGCAAGTGGGCGATACGCTGGAGCTGTTCCCGCCCGCCGGCCACTTCACCTTGCAGGCCGGCGCCAGGCCCCTGGTGCTGATCAGCGGCGGTGTGGGCATCACCCCCACGCTGCCCATGCTGCAGGCCGCACTGCCCACGGGGCGCGAGATCACCTTCATCCACTGCGCGCGCGATCGCGGCGTGCATGCCTTTCGCGAGAAGATCGATGCGCTGGCCAGCCGCCATGAGCAGCTCACGCGCCGCTATTGCTACGACCAGGCGGACGCGGGCGATGAGGTGGATGCCCAGGGCCTGCTGAGCACCGACCGACTGGCCCAGTGGCTGCCCGCATCGCGCGATGCCGATGTCTACTTCCTGGGCCCGCGCGGCTTCATGCGCAGCGTCAAGCAGTCGCTGCGCGAGCTGGGCGTGCCCGATGCCCAGGTGCATTACGAGTTCTTCGGCCCGGCCGAAGCTCTGGCTTGACGTTATCGCACCCCCTGAGCGGTTTTGCCTAGGCGGCCCCACCGCTTCCCCCTCTCTCTACGCGCTGCGCGCTAGGGGAGGGGGACGACACCGTCACTGCGGGGCGGCCCTTGCTCGGTGTCCCTCGTTTTGGGCGCGCCGGTTTTGAGCGCTGTGATCTGCAAACCAATGGATGCTCATAAAAAAAGAGCTGCTAGCGCATGTTATTACTAGGTTTCAGTGCTTGAAGCATTTGAAATCCATGTAAATAAAGCGCAAGCAGCTCTCTTTATTGAGGCGGCGATTGGGCTCATTGCTCTTTGAACTGGGCGAACGCCCAGTGAGAGACATCGAGCAAGGGCCTGGTGGGCGGCACCGCCCAGGCGCGCAAAGCGCCTCAGGCGGTCAACGGTAGTACGCTTCGACCGTGCCCTTGAGCTTGATCAGCAGGGGCTTGCCCTTGCGGTCCAGGGTCTTGCCGGCGGGCACCTTGACCCAGCCTTCGCTCACGCAGTATTCCTCGACGTCAAAGCGGTCCTTGCCGTTGAAGCGGATGCCGATATCGTGCTCGAACACGGCGGCCACATGGTGGGGGCTGCGAGGGTCGACGGACAGGTGGTCGGGCAGTTCGGGGCGGGTGGCTTCGGTCATGATTTCTCGAGAGTCAGGCAATACAAGAGCGCTATTTTCGGTGCAATTGCAAAAGCCTGCCGTCTGTCGCTGCAATGGTGCAGCGCAGGCCAAGCGCTGCCATCGGGGCCCCAGGCATAGGCGAGCCGGCCCGACTCGCCTATCCTTGCGCCATGCTCACCGAAGAACAACGCCTGTCCCTGCAGCGCGCCAAGCGGCTGCCGCTGATTTTGCTGCTGCTGGTGACGGCCGGCTTCATCGCCACGGCGCTGGCGGGCTCGCGCTGGGGACTGCAGGGCCAGGCCGTGCCGCTGTGGCTGGTGTGTCTGCGGGCCATCTGCGAGGCCGCCATGGTGGGAGCGCTGGCCGACTGGTTTGCGGTCTCTGCGCTGTTTCGCCATATTCCGCTGCCGCTGGTGGGGCGGCACACGGCCATCATCCCGCGCAACAAGGACCGCATAGGGCGCAACCTGGCCGCTTTCGTGCGCGACAAGTTTCTCGATGCGCCTTCGCTGGTGGCGCTGATCGAGCGCAACAACCCGGCCCAGGCGCTGGCCGACTGGCTGACGGCTGCCGCCAACAGCCAGCTGCTGGGCAGGCAGGTGGCGCGGCTGGCACTGGCCGCGCTGGAGATGGTGCAGGACAAGCAGGTCGAGAAGTTTCTGACCCAGTCGCTCAAGGCCGTGATGCAGCATGTGGATCTGTCGCGCGCAGCCGCTTCGCTGCTGTCGGGGCTGACGGCGGGCGGGCGTCACCAGGAGGTGCTCGACGATGTGCTGGCGCGCATCAGCCGCGTGCTGCGCCAGGAGCAGACCCATGTGATGATCGCGCAGACCATCGTCGTCTGGCTCAAGCGCGAGCACCCGATCAAGGAAAAAATGCTGCCCACGGACTGGCTCAGCGACAAGGGCGCCAGCGTGATTGCCGGCGCTCTCGACAGCCTGCTGCAGGACGTGGCCCAGAACCCCGGCCACCGTCTGCGCGAGGCCTTCGACAGCTCCATACAGCGCCTGATCGACGGCCTGCAGCACGACCCGGCCTACGCCGAGCGTGTGGAAAAGCTGCGCAACTATCTGCTGCATGACGAGAAGTTGGCCGTCTATCTGCGCGAGCTATGGGCCGGCTGGCGCGCCCGGCTGGAGCGTGATCTGGCCGACGAAAACTCGGCCATGGCGCGGCGCGCCGCCGTGATGGGGCGCTGGCTGGGGCAGGCGCTGGCGCATGACGAGGCGCTGCGCAGCTCCATGAACGAGCGCCTCAAGCGCTGGGCGACGACGCTGGCGCCCGATGTCTCGCAGTTCATCGCCAGACATATTGCCGACACGGTGCAGCGCTGGGATGCCGAGCAGCTGGCCACGCTGATCGAGGCGCATATCGGCAAGGATCTGCAGTACATACGCATCAACGGCACGCTGGTGGGCGGGGCCATCGGTTTGCTGCTGTTTCTCATCTCGCATGCTGCGGCCCTGTGGCGCAGCCTGCTGGCCTGGTTGGGCTAAAGCCTGTTCACGACCAGGCCGCGCATGCCGCTGCTGGGCGATGCTGGTTTGAGGTCTTGCCAAAGTACTTAACAGTAAAAATTCTTTGGAAGGCCTGTTGGTTACGTTTATAATGAGAATTATTCGCAACAAGAAGACCTTGCTGCAATCTTTGACTCAGCCAGGCATGCCCATTGAATGGCCGCATGCCGCCATGCCCCGCTGCATGGTGTAGCCAGGGGCGATCTCATGCGCAGATCGTGATTGCCTTCTTCATCACTCCAACAGCGCGAATGCTTCGCTGACCGGCACCTGCTGTCCGTGGCTCTGGCCATGGGGCGCAGCCTTGCCTGGTCGATGTGCCTCTTTTTCCAAACTCATCATGCCAATTCATGCAGCCGCTGCTGCAGGCTTCGCCACGGCCTGCGTTTCTTCGTCTTCCCGTTCTTTGTCCACCGCCCGCCGGTCGCTGCGCCCCATGCTGGGCATGGCGCTGGCGGCCGCCGGCCTGTTGACTCACGGGCTGACGGCGGCGCAGGAGAAATCTCTGGAGACCGTGGTGGTGACGGCCTCGGGCTTCGAGCAGGAGATCAAGGATGCGCCGGCATCGATTTCGGTCATCACGCGCGAAGAACTCGAAAAAGGCAGCTACAACAATCTGCATGATGCGCTGCGCGACGTGCCGGGCGTGAACCTGGTGCCTTCGGACAACAATTCCAACGACATCAGCCTGCGCGGCATGGGCGTGAACTACACGCTGATCCTGGTGGACGGCAAGCGCACCAACACGCGCGAAACCCAGGCCAACGGCTCCACGGGAACCGACCAGAGCTGGGTGCCGCCCCTGGAGGCGATAGAGCGCATCGAGGTGGTGCGCGGCCCCATGTCCTCGCTCTACGGCTCGGACGCCATGGGCGGCGTGATCAACATCATCACGCGCAAGGTGGCCAAACAGTGGATGGGCTCCATCCGCACCGAGGCCACGCTGCAGGAGCGCTCGTCCTCGGGCAATATCTACCAGAGCAATTTCTATCTGTCCGGCCCCATACAGACCGATCTGCTGGGCCTGAGCATCTACGGCAACTACAACAAGCGCGGCGAGGACAACATCCTCAACGGCTACAACGACCACGACAACCGCGCGCTCAACGTCAAGCTGGCGCTGACGCCCAACAAGGATCACGACATCATTGCCGAGCTGGGCACAGGCAAGCAGCACTACACCTCGACACCGGGCAAGACGCTGGTGGCCACGGCTGCGCTCAGCGACCGCCAATTCGAGCGCGACAACTTCTCGCTGCAGCACAAGGGCCGCTGGGGCTGGGCGTCCTCTGACACCTATTTGCAGCAGGAGAAGACGCGCAATCTGTCGCGCGACATGACCATCAAGAACACGGTGTTCAACAGCAGCTGGGTGACGCCGCTGGGGGCCAGCCATCTGCTGACCACGGGCGTGGGCTACAACGAGCAGGACCTGAAGGACACCACCACCAACACCTTGCCCAATGCCAGCCGCACCAGCATCAACCGCAGCCAGTGGGCCGTGTTTGCCGAGGACGAATGGCGTCTGCACAAGGACTTCGCACTGACCGGCGGCCTGCGCTACGACCATGACAGCCAGGCCGGCGGCCAGGTCAGCCCGCGTCTGTATGGCGTGTGGAATCCGGCGGCGCAGTGGACGGTCAAGGGCGGAGTCTCCACGGGCTTTCGCGCCCCGTCGCTGCGCCAGACCGTGGGTGACTGGGGCCAGAGCAGCCGTGGCGGCAATATCTACGGCAACCCCGACCTGAAGCCAGAGACTTCGCTGACCAAGGAAATCGGCGTGCTCTACGACAGCGGCGCGGGCACCACGGCAGGACTGACAGTGTTCGACAACGAGTTCGAGGACAAGATCACCCGCGTGGCCTGCCCCAGCTGCGGCCCGCTCAACAGCTCGGGCCGCGTGCCCACCACGAATATCAATGTGGACAACGCCATCACGCGTGGCCTGGAGGCTTCGCTGGGCGCGCAGCTGAGCAGGGCGCTGCGCCTGAAGAGCAACTACACCTTCACCAAGTCCGAGCAAAAGAGCGGCGGGTTTGCCGGCCTGCCGCTGAATCAGCTGCCGCGCCATCTGTTCAATGTCTCGCTGGACTGGAGTCCGACGGCCCAGCTCAACGGCTGGCTCAAGGCGTCCTACCGCGGCAAGGAAAGCGCGCCCACGGGCGGGGCCTCCTCGGGCAGCTTCACCCAGAAGAGCTACACCATGCTGGACCTGGGCGGCTCCTACAAGCTCAACAAGACCGTCACGCTGTACGCGGGCATCTACAACCTGCTGGACAAGCAGGTCATCTATGACGGCGTCAATTACGACACCGTGCTCGACGGCCGCCGCTACTGGCTGGGCATGAACGTCCAGTTCTGATCCTGTCCATCGCAGCCCGTTGCCGCAATGCGCGGCAACGGGCTGCCGCTCCTTCTTCTGTTTCCGCTTTTCAAGGTACTTCATGCAAGCACTGAACAGCCGTCGCGCCACCACCGTGGCCCTGCTGATGATGGCCGGCGCCGCCTGGGCGCAAACGCCGCAGGCCCTGTCGTCTGCGGCCCAGCCCGCCCGCATCCAGGTCGAGCATGCCCGGGGCGTGAGCGAGCTGCCCCTGGCTCCCCGGCGCGTGGTGGTGTACGACCTGGCTTCGCTGGACACCATGCAGGCGCTCAAGCTGCCGGTGACGGGAGTGCCCAAGGTTCATTTCCCCGCCTATCTGGCCGGCTACGCCGCTGCCCGCTACCAGGTGGCGGGCTCGCTGTTCGAGCCCGACTACGAGGCGCTGAGCCGCATCCGGCCTGATCTGATCGTGGTGGCCGGCCGCTCGGCCGGCAAGTACGAAGCGCTGAGCCGGATCGCGCCCACGCTGGATCTGAGCACCTCGGGCAAGGACTTGCTCGGCGATATGCAGCGCAATGTGACCGCACTGGCCAGCCTCTGGGGCAAGCAGGTTGAGGGCGCGCAGCTCATGCAGCAGGTGCGCAGCGATGTGCAGGCCACCCGCGCTGCCGCAGCCAGGGCCGCACCGGGCCTGCTGGTGCTGGCCGTCAACAAGAACATGAGCGCCCAGACGCCGGGCTCGCGCTTCGGTCTGCTGCATGACGTGCTGGGCGTCAAGCCCGCCTTGCCCGCCGATCCGGCGCAGGCGCGCGGCATTGCGCTGAAGATGGAAGATATCGCCAGGATCGATCCAGAATGGCTGTTCGTGATCGACCGCAATGCGGGCACGGGCAGCACCAGGGACAAGGACGGCCAGCCGCTCCTGCCGTCCCGGCTGCTGTTCGACAACGACATCATCCGGAGCACGCGAGCGGGCCGCAAGCAGCAGCTGGTGTTCGTCGATCCGCAGCTCTGGTATTTGCTGGGCAGCAGCGGCCCCCAGGCCATGCGGGCCAATGCGCAGCAGATCCGCGCCGCACTCGAGCGCTAGTCTCCGTGGGAGATCGTAAATTTAATAGCTTACTTCGTCAATGAATAAAGGGTTTCAATGCATAAATACATTGAAACCCTTTGTTTTCATGCGATGAATGCTATCAAAAAATATCAGGCATCGGGCGCGGAAGGTTCGGGCGGCAGCAACTGCTTGCCGATCAGCTGCCAGGCCTTGGCGGCATCGGCCTGGCCGGCAAACAGATGGCAACTGGCGGCCGTCATGGCGATACGGCCGTTCTCGGGCTCCAGGTCAAAGGCCAGCTCGCATTGCGCAGCAGCGTTGGCCCACATGACCAGCGCGTTCCTGTCCTCTTCCTTTTGCAAGGCGTGGGCCTCGGCCATCCAGGCCTGTGCCAGACGAAAGGCGGCTTCGGGCTCGCTCATATCGGCCTTGTGCGCCAGATAGAACTCCTTGCCGGCGGCCTGCCAGAACGCGCGGGCCTGCTCGAAGTCCTGGGTGGCAATCTTCTGGGCCTGCTGCACCAGCGCGTTGCCGGCCTGCAGATGGGTCTGATAGGTGGATGCGTCTTGATCTTGGGACATGGCTCATATTGTCCTCATTGCCTGGCCTTGAGGAGCGCGACTGCGCGCATCTCCCCTGGACGGCCCCGGGACATTGCCGCCGCCTGCCAGCGACTTGTCGCTAGTAGCGGAAGTCCAGCTGATGCGGGCCCTTGCCGATCTCTGCCGACCGGGTCTGGCTGCGGCCTTCCCGGGTGGTGGCGGTGATCTTGTAGCTGCCGGCGGGCAGCTGGATCAGGCAGACCGGGCCGTTGGCCGTGAAGCGGCTGCTGTCCTTGGCGGAGCTGACCTCGACCGCCACATTGGCCAGGTAGGCACCTTCCTTTTGCGCAAACAGCAGCGACAGCGGGTAGTCCTTCATCGCGGCGCGCATGAGCGTGGATTCGTCCTCGCCTATGCCGCCGCAGCTGTAGCGCAGGGCGCCAGCCTGCTGCATATCGGGCATCCGGCCCTGAGCCGGAGCGGGCAGGCCAAGAGCTGCATGGGCGGCCAAGGCCAGGCAGGCCGCATGTCTCAAGCAATGCATGGTGTTTCCTTTCGGCGATGCACGGGCGGCCATCTTGCGGCCCGGACGCGCCGCTGCGTGTCATCCCCGCGCGCTGCTGCTTGTGGGCATCCCCGGCATTGACGCCCGGTTGCCTCCGGAAACAGGTGGCTGGGCTGATGGATCCTGGTCCCCAGGCAGGCTCAGCCCGATGCTGGTGACGGTTTGCTCGGAGTGCGCAAACGCCTGTCCGCCATGCATGCGTGCAATGGCGGCCACGATGGACAGGCCCAGGCCGTGGTTGCGATCGGCCTGGCTGCGGGCAGCGTCCGAGCGGTAGAAGCGGTCAAACAGCCTGGGCAGGTGCTCGGGCGCAATGGCCTGGCCCCGGTTCTGCACCGCCAGCGTGACCTGGCCGGCCTGCGGCGTGCTGATCTGTATCTCTATGCAGCTGCCCGGCGTGGCATAGCGGGTGGCATTGCCCAGCAGATTGGACAGTGCCCGGCGCAGCAATCGCGCATCGACCTGGGCCTGTGCATCGCCCTGCACCCGCACCTGCAGACCGGCCTCCTGCAGTGCGGCTTCGTGGTAGTCCACCACTTCGTCCGCGAGGCTGGCCAGGCTGGCCACCTGAATGCGGTGCGCGCTCTCGCCGCGATCGGCGTGAGAGAGAAAAAGCATGTCCGCCACGATGCCGGCCATGCGCTGCAGATCTTCGAGGTTGGACGCCAGAATGTCGCGCAGCTCCTCGGCGTCGCGCGGCTTGCGTAATGCCAGCTCGCAGCTGCTGATCAGCGTGGTCAGCGGGGTGTTGAGTTCATGGGCCACATCGGCGTTGAAGGCCTCCATCTGCCGGTAGGCCACGGCCAGTCGCTCCAGCAGCGCGTTGAACTGGGCAATCAGCGGGCGCAGCTCCTGGGGCTGGTTGCTGTCGTCAAGTCTGGTCTGCCAGTCGCGGCTCAGATCCTTGGCGCCCAGTTGCCGGGTCTGCTCCACCAGCGAATGCAGCGGCGCCAGCCCGCGCCGCACCAGCCAGGCGCTGGTGAGGGACACCAGCAGCGAGCTGCTCACGGCGGCCAGAGCCAGAATCCAGGCCAACTGGCGCAGCAGGGCGTCGTCGGGGCGGCGGTCCAGCATCAGCAGTACCTGCACGACCTGCTGCTCCTGCTGATCCACATGGGCTGGCAGCACGACGCTGAAGCTGCGCCGGGCGCTGTGAACATCGTCGAGGGGCTGGTGCAGTTTCTCGAACAGTAGCGTGCCGTCGGCATAGCTGACACGGATCGACATATCCTCGTGGCCCGTGAGAAAGTCGGACAGCATGTGCTGCATGCTGGACGCGGAGCGATTGGCACGCGCCTGTTGCAGAAGATGGGTGACGGTGACCTGCTTTTGCTCCAGGCTTTCCTGCTGGCGCTGTGCCAGGGCCAGCCAGCTACCCCAGTACACGGCCACGCAGACCAGGCCCAACCCCAGCATGGTCTGCAGGGCCAGCGCACGCGACAGGCGTTTGCCCAGATGGGGAATGGATGAGTTCATGGATTTTCCTTGGGTCCAGGTTCTGCCACATAGCGCTGCTATGCTGCCTCGGCCTTGTATTCAGGAGATATTTTTGTGAGCTTGAGCAATTCAAAAATGGCGGACTACCGCTTTCTGGCAGAAATGTATGACGATGCGTATTACCCCAGCGCACTGGTGAAAAAAGGGGCAGACATTCTGGTGGAGCTGTGCCAGCAGATTGAGGCGCAAAAGCCTGACGGTCTGGGGCAGCTTTATGCGCTGACCTTGGTGGCGACGGAGCGCTTCAATGACTTGCAGCAAGAATTTGATGAGCAGGGCAGCGAGATTGAAACAGTGGCCCGCGGTTGCATTGGCACCGATTTCCTGGCTATTGCCCATGCCTACGGCTTTGATGATGCCGACGGGGAAACGCTGATCAGCGAGCGCGACTGGTAAGCGCTGTTTCGCCTTCTCACTGCTGCGCGCGCAGCTCCAGCACATAGCCCATGCCGCGCACCGTGTGCAGCAGGGGCAGCTCGAACGGCGCGTCGAGCTTGAGGCGCAGGCGGCGCACAGCGACCTCGACGACATTGGTTTCGCTGTCGAAGTTCATGTCCCAGACCTGGGAGGCCAGCTCGGTGCGCGACAGCACTTCGCCCTGGCGCCGCAGCAGCAGACTCAGCAGATTGAATTCCTTGGCCGTCAGGTCCAGCCGCTGGCCCGCACGCGTGGCGCGGCGACGCAGCAGATCCAGCTCCAGATCGGCCATGCGCAGCACCGTGGCTTCGGGCGTGGCCTGAGCCTGCAGGCCGCGGCGCAGCAGTGCATGAATGCGGGCCACCAGCTCTGAAAACGCAAAAGGCTTGACCAGATAGTCATCGGCGCCGGCCTGCAAACCTTTGACGCGGTCTTCCACCTGGGCGCGGGCCGTGAGCATGAGCACTGGCGTCTGGCGGGACTGGCGCAGAGCCGCCAGCACGGCCAGGCCGTCTATGCCGGGCAGCATGCCGTCCAGAATGATGAGATCGCAGGGTTGCTCGGTGGCCAGATGCAGGCCGTCAATGCCGCTGTGCGCGGTATCGACCACAAAGCCTTCCTCGCCCAGGCCTTTTTGCAGGTACTCGGCAAGTTTGGTTTCGTCCTCGATGACTAGAAGCTTCATGCGCAGATTGTCGAGCAAGTCGGCTGCTGGCGAAGATGACAAATTTGTCATCTTCAGGTCAGAACCCTGTGGGGGCCGCCACGCTAGATTTGCCCCGCCTGTACAGGAGTGCCAACCCAGGGGCTGGCATGCAGGCGGAGCATCACCATGACATTCATTACCAAGGCGGCCGCTGCGTTGCTGGGCAGCGGCCTGGGCCTTTTCGTGCCCTGCACCTGGGCGCAGCAGCCTGCGCCCGTCACGGCGGCGGCTGCCGCCCCCATCAGCCTGCAGGCCGCGCTGGCACTGGCCATGGAGCGCAACCCCGGTCTGCGGGCGGCAGCCCAGGCCCTGGCGGCCAGCGAAGGGGCATTGATCCAGAGTCGCGCCAGGCCCAATCCCGAGCTGGCCTATTCACAGGAAGACACGCGCCGCGAAACCCGCTCCATGACGCTGCAGTGGAACCAGTCCATAGAGATCGGCGGCAAGCGCGAGGCCCGCATGAAGGCGGCCGAGCATGGCCGCGAACTGGCCAGGGCCGAGCTGGACGCCGCGCAGGCCGGTCTGCGTGCCGATGTGCGCACGGCATTTGCCAATGTGCTGGCCGGCCAGCAACGCGTGCAGCTGCATCTCAAGACGCTGGAGATTGCCAGCAGTGCCCGCGATGCCGCAGCCAAGCGCGTGCTGGCAGGCAAGGTGGCTCCGCTGGAGGAAACCAAGGCTCGCGTGGCCGAGAGCAGTGCCGAGCTGGCGCTGGCGCAAGCGCGCTCCGGTCTGCGTGTGGCGCGTCATCAACTGGCGGCGCTGTGGGGAGCGCAGCCTGCGGCATTTGGCAGTGCGGTGGGGGAGCTGGCGCAACTGCCGGTGCTGCCCGATGAAAGCCTGATGCTGGAAAAGCTGGAGCATTCACCGCAGATGCTGCGCGCGCAGCAGGCCGTTTTTCAGGCCAGGTCCGTCGCCGAGCTCGAGCGCGCCAAGCGCCTGCCTGACCCCAGCGTGAGTCTGGGCATGAAGCGTGCGCAGGAAGTGGGCCGCAATCAGCTGGTGGTGGGTATCTCGGTGCCGCTGCCGATTCTGGACAGCAACCGCGGCAATCAGCTGCAGGCACTGCGTCTGGCAGACAAGGCCGAGGACGAGCTGCTGGCCACGCGCCAGCAAATGCACGCACAGCTGCAGCAGCAACGCGAGCAGCTGCAGACCAGCCGTGCCCAGGCCGAGCAACTGGCGCAGCAGGTGCTGCCGGCGGCCCAGTCCGCTTACGAAGTGGCTGCCAAGGGCTTTGCCATGGGCAAGTTCAGCTACCTGGAAGTGCTGGATGCCCAGCGCACGCTGGCCGAGGCACGCAGCCTCTATCTGGAGCAGCTGGTGGCAACCCATCAGGCGGCTGCCGACATCACCCGCCAACTGGGCGATGTGCCCGGTCTTGAGTAAGAGCAAGCACATATCATGAATTCCACATCCCCTAAGCCCCGCCGCACGGCGATTTCCATCGCCATCATTCTGGCGCTGGGTGCGGCCGCTGCTGCAGCCATTGTCTACGGTACGCAGCCAGCGGCTGCAAGCGCCGAAGGCCATGGTCACGGCGCTGCTCAGAAGAGCCATGCCCATGAAGAAAAGAGCGGGCATGAGCATGACGAAAAAGAGGAGCATGACCATGGCAGCGAGCCTGGGCATGAACAGGCAGCAAGCACCGGAAAACCCGCAGTCCAGCCGGAATCCGCTCATGCCGATGATGAGGAGGAAGGCCTGCTCAAACTCGATGCCGAGCGCGCCAGGGCTGCGGGCGTGGCGTTGGCCGAGGCCGGCCCGGCGTTGATCGCCAGCATGCTGCAGTTGCCGGGCGAGATTCGCTTCAACGAGGACAGGACGGCCCATGTGGTGCCACGGGTGGCGGGCGTGGCTGAGAGCGTGGCGGCCAATCTGGGGCAGGTGGTAAAGAAGGGCCAGTTGCTGGCCACCCTGACCAGCCCTGCGGTATCCGAGCAGCGCAGCGAGCTGATGGCCGCGCAAAAGCGTCTCGCACTGGCGCGCACCACCTATCAGCGCGAGAAGCAGCTGTGGCAGGAAAAGATCTCGGCCGAGCAGGATTATCTGCAGGCCCAGCAGGTGCTGCGCGAGGCCGAGATCGCGTCCGCCAATGCGCAGCAGAAGCTGGCTGCGATCGGTGCCGGCTCAGGCTCTGCCGGGGCGTTGAACCGCTTCGAGCTGCGCGCGCCTTTCGACGGGGTGGTGGTGGAAAAGCATCTCTCCGTGGGCGAGGCCGTGCAGGACAGCACGGCCGTGTTCACCATCTCCGATCTGCGTTCGGTCTGGGCCGAAATGAAGGTGGCCGCCGGCGACCTGCCCTTTGTGCGCGTGGGCGAACAGGCCACTGTGCATGCGACGGCCTTTGAATCGAAAGCCACGGGGACGGTGGCCTATGTGGGCGCTTTGATAGGTCAGGAAACCCGCACGGCACCGGCACGCATCACCCTGGAAAACCCGGATGGTATCTGGCGTCCGGGCCTCTTCGTGAATGTGGATCTGACGGCATCCGGCCAGAAGGCGGCGGTGACGGTGGCCAGTGCAGCCATCCAGAAGATCGACGGCGACAAGCCCGTGGTGTTTGTGCCGGTGGACGGCGGCTTCAAGGCGCAGGCCCTGAAGCTGGGCAAGACCGATGGCCAGAACACCGAAGTGCTGCAGGGCCTGAGTACAGGCCAGCGCTATGTGAAGGACGGGGCCTTCGTGCTCAAGTCCGAGCTGGGCAAGGCCACGGCCGAGCATGTGCATTGATTAGCCACCCCCTGAGGCGCGGCGCGCCTTCCCGTTGCACGGCGCCCCCAAGGGGGACGACACCCTCGCCTGGGCGGCCCCGCCGCGAGGCGGCTCTTGCTCGGTGTCTCTGGTTTGGATTGCGCCAGTGTGACAGGGCAGATGAAGATATTTGGAGTTTGAATGTTTGAGCGCATCATCCGCTTTGCCATTGCCCAGCGCTGGCTGGTCATGCTGGCCACACTGGCCCTGGTGGGACTGGGTATCTACAACTACCAGCGCCTGCCCATCGATGCCGTGCCCGACATCACCAATGTGCAGGTGCAGATCAATACCTCGGCACCCGGTTATTCGCCGCTGGAGACCGAGCAGCGCGTCACCTTCCCCATAGAGACCGTGATGGCCGGCCTGCCGCAGCTGGAGCAGACCCGCTCGCTGTCGCGCTACGGCCTGTCCCAGGTGACCGTGGTGTTCAAGGACGGCACGGACATCTACTTTGCGCGCCAGCTGGTGAACGAGCGCATGCAGCAGGCGCGCGACGCCCTGCCGGCGGGCGTCGCGCCTGCGCTGGGGCCTATTTCCACGGGGCTGGGCGAGATCTATCTGTGGACCGTGGAGGCCGATGACGGTGCCACCAAGCCCGACGGCACGCCCTATACGCCGATGGATCTGCGCGAGATCCAGGACTGGGTCATCAAGCCCCAGCTGCGCAATGTGGCGGGCGTGACCGAGATCAACTCCATCGGCGGCTTCGCCAAGGAATACCTGGTGGCACCGCAGCCGCAAAAGCTCGCGGCCTATGGTTTCACGCTGGCCGATATCGTCGCGGCGCTGGAGCGCAACAACGCCAATGTGGGGGCCGGCTATATCGAACGCCAGGGCGAGCAGTACCTGATCCGCGCACCGGGGCAGGTGGGAGGCATTGCCGATATTCGCGAAGTCATCGTGGGGTCTGCGCAAGGCCAGCCGATTCGCGTGCGTGATCTGGCCGATGTGGGCCTGGGCCGCGAGCTGCGTACGGGGGCTGCCACGGACAACGGTCGCGAAGTGGTGCTGGGTACGGTGTTCATGCTGATTGGCGAGAACAGCCGCGCAGTGGCGCAGGCGGTGCATGAGCGCATGCAGGTGATCAATAAAAGCCTGCCGCCCGGTGTGAAGGCCGTGACGGTGTACGACCGCACCAATCTGGTGGACAAAGCCATTGCCACGGTCAAGAAGAACCTGATCGAAGGTGCGGCGCTGGTCGTGGCGATTCTGTTCCTGTTTCTGGGCAATCTGCGGGCAGCGCTGATCACGGCGCTCATCATTCCGCTGTCCATGTTGTTCACCTTCACGGGCATGGTGCAGATGCGCGTCAGCGCCAATCTGATGAGCCTTGGGGCGCTGGACTTCGGCATCATCATCGACGGTGCGGTGGTGATCGTGGAGAACTGCGTGCGCCGTCTGGCCCATGCGCAGGCCGCAGCAGGTCGATCGTTGAGCCGCAGCGAACGTTTCGAGGAAGTGTTTGCGGCAGCCAAGGAGGCTCGGCGTCCGTTGTTGTTCGGTCAGCTCATCATCATGGTGGTCTATCTGCCCATCTTTGCGCTCACCGGTGTGGAAGGAAAGATGTTTCACCCCATGGCGCTGACGGTGGTGATCGCGCTGCTGGGGGCCATGCTGCTGTCTATCACCTTCATCCCTGCCGCGATTGCGCTGTTCATGGGCGACAAGGTGGCCGAGAAGGAAAACCGTCTGATGGAGTGGGCGCGCCGTGCCTATGCGCCGGTGCTGGACAAGGTCATGCATGCACCGGCAGTGGTGTTGACGGCGGCCAGCGTCATCGTCGCCCTGAGTCTGTTGCTGGCCACGCGCATGGGCAGCGAGTTTGCGCCCAATCTCAATGAAGGCGACTTTGCGATTCAGGCGTTACGCATACCGGGCACCAGCCTGACGCAGTCGGTGCAGATGCAGATGCAGATCGAGAGAGCGCTCAAACAGCAGTTCCCTGAAATCGAGCGCGTGTTTGCGCGCACCGGCACGGCGGAGATCGCCTCCGACCCCATGCCGCCCAATATTTCGGACGGCTACATCATGCTCAAACCGCGTGAGCAATGGCCCGATCCGGCGCGCTCGCGTGACGATCTGCTGGCTGCCGTGCAAGAGGCTGTAGAAAAGATTCCGGGCAGCAACTACGAGTTCTCGCAGCCGATACAGCTGCGCTTCAATGAGCTGATCTCGGGCGTGCGCAGCGATGTGGCTGTCAAGATCTTCGGCGATGACATGGCTCAGCTGGAAAAGTCCGCACAGGCCGTGGCTGGCATGCTGCAAAAGATTCCTGGCGCCTCCGAGGTCAAGGTCGAGCAGACCACGGGCCTGCCCATGCTCACGGTGCAGATCGACCGCGAGAAAGCCTCGCGTTACGGTCTGAACATGGGCGATGTGCAAGATGCCATCAGCACGGCATTCGGCGGGCGTGAAGCCGGCACGGTATTCGAGGGCGACAGACGTTTTGCCATCCAGGTCCGCCTGCCCGAGGCCATGCGCAGCGATGTGGACAGCATAGGCCGCCTGCCGATTGCGCTGCCGCGCGGCGGCAACGGGCGTCTGGGCTTTGTGCCGCTGTCATCGGTGGCGACGGTGGAGCTGGCACCGGGGCCCAACCAGGTCAGCCGCGAGGACGGCAAGCGCCGTATCGTTGTCAGCGCCAACGTGCGCGGGCGCGATATCGGCTCCTTCGTGGCGCAGGCGCAGCAGGAACTCGAAGGCGTTGCGTTGCCGGCAGGTTACTGGACACGCTGGGGCGGAACCTTCGAGAACCTCGAGTCGGCCCGCAAGCGCCTGATGATCGTGGTGCCCGTGGCGCTGGCGCTGGTGTTCACGCTGCTGTTTGCCATGTTCGGCAATGTGCGCGACGGGCTCATCGTCTTCACCGGCATTCCGTTTGCGTTGACGGGCGGGATTGCGGCGCTGTGGCTGCGCGGCATTCCGCTGTCCATTTCGGCGGCCATCGGCTTTATCGCACTTTGCGGCGTGGCCGTGCTCAACGGCCTGGTGATGATTGCCTATATCCGTTCGCTGCGCGAGCAGGGCATGGGCGTTGAGCAGGCCGTCACCGAAGGGGCGCTCACGCGTCTGCGTCCCGTGCTGATGACGGCTCTGGTGGCATCGCTGGGCTTTGTGCCCATGGCGATTGCCACCGGAACGGGGGCAGAGGTGCAAAGGCCGCTGGCCACGGTGGTGATAGGCGGCATTCTCTCGTCCACGGTGCTGACGCTGCTGGTGCTGCCGCTGCTGTACCGGCTGGGATATGGAGAGCGGAAATAGCCGCGCAAGCGCCAGCGTTCTGACTGGCGTTGTGATGTTTTTTGCAGAGGGCCGACGTGGGTGCGTCGGCCCTTTTTTCATGGCGCTTCGCGCTGAAGAGGGCTCGCGAGCTTCGAGCGCTGGCGCGATGCGAGGCAACGGACTGAAACACGGACGTCATCGGGATGACATGAGTTTTACCTAGATTCTTGCCGGTCGAAACCTGTCGACATCAAAGCGAAAGACTCCATGCAAAACAAGCGTTTGATCAAGGCGCTGGCGCTCGCCTGTCTGACGGCCGCCACGCTGGCCGCCTGTGGTGGCAGCGATGACAGCCCGCCTGCCCCAACGAATCCGACCAATCCCACGACACCCACGAACCCCACCGAGCCGGCCAAGCCGGAGATGCGCTGTGCTCCCTGAGCGCGGTGACAGACAAGGCTTCACCATGATTTCGCGACGCAACCTTCTGCAGGCCGGCAAGAACGCCGCCTTTTCCGCTGCCGCACTGGCAGCCTTTCCTCCGAGCATCCGCCGTGCGCTGGCCATTCCTGCCAACAACGTCACGGGCACCGTCATGGACGTGCAGCATGTGGTGATCCTGATGCAGGAAAACCGCTCCTTCGACCAGTACTTCGGCACGCTCAAGGGGGTGCGCGGCTTTGGCGACCGGATGACGATTCCCGTGCCCAACGGCCGCAAGGTCTGGCAGCAGGAGCGTGCCAACGGTACGGTCATCACGCCCTACCATCTGGATGGAACGGCCAACAACGCGCAGCGCGTTTCCGGCACTCCCCATTCCTGGCTGGACAGCCAGCAGGCCTGGGACAACGGCCGCATGTCGCGCTGGCCCGTGGCCAAGACGGACACCTCCATGGGCTATTTCAAGGAGCAGGAGCTGCCCTACCAGTTCGCGCTGGCCAATGCCTTCACGATCTGCGATGCCTACCACTGCGCCATGCACACCGGCACCGACGCCAACCGGTCATTCCACATGACGGGCACCAACGGTGCCATGCCCCAGAACGTGGCCTTCGTGAATAACGAGTGGGATGCCATCAACGGCGTGCCCAGCGATGCCAATACCGGCTACACATGGAAGACCTATGCCGAGCGGCTGCAGGACGCCGGGGTGAGCTGGATCAGCTACCAGAACATGCCCGACGAGTGGGGCGACAACATGCTGGGGGCGTTCCAGAACTTTCGCCGAGCGAATCTGGCTTCGGGCTTTCCTGTCTCCAGCGGCGGCGCGCCCAATGCGCCCTATACCGACACCGGCCAGGCCTTGCCCTACCACGCCTATGACGTGGCCAGCGACGATGCGGCCAACCCGCTGTACAAGGGCGTGGCCAACACCTTGCCCGGCAACCAGCCCGAGGAGTATCTGGACGCCTTCAAGCGCGATATCCGTGAAGGCAAGCTGGCGCAGGTGTCCTGGGTCAATGCACCGTCCATCTATTGCGAACACCCCGGACCATCCAGCCCTGTGCAGGGCGCCTGGTTTCTGCAGGAGGTGCTGGACGCGCTGACGGCCAATCCCGAGGTCTGGAGCAAGACCGTGCTGCTGGTCAACTTCGACGAGAACGATGGCTACTTCGACCATATGCCTTCTCCCTCGGCGCCATCGCAGAACGCCGACAAGACCTATGCAGGCAAGACCACGCTGCCGCAAGCCGATCTGCAGGCCGAGTACTTCACGCATGGCGCACCGGCAGGCAGTCGCAGCCAGCCCGCCCCTGATGGCCGTGTCTACGGTCCCGGGCCGCGCGTTCCGCTGTATGTGATCTCGCCCTGGAGCCGTGGCGGCTGGGTCAACTCGCAGGTGTTCGACCATACGTCGGTGCTGCGTTTTCTGGAGGCCCGCTTCGGCGTGAAGGAGCCCAATATCAGCCCGTTCCGCCGTGCGGTATGCGGAGATCTTCTGAGCAGCTTCAACTTCAAGACGCCGAACAACGAGACACTGCCCGTGCTGGCCGGGCGCTCCACACGCGATGTCGCCGACCAGCTGCGTGCCGATCAGCAAAAGCTGCCTGCGGTGCCGGTGCCGCGCGATATGCAACTGCCTTTGCAGGCAGGCGGTACGCGTCCGTCACGGGCCTTGCCCTACGAGCTGCACACCAGTGCGCGCTGTCAGGCCAACAGCCAGGTGGAGCTGGTGTTTGCCAACACCGGTACGCAGGCGGCAGTCTTCCATGTCTATGACCGCTACAAGCTGGATCGCACGCCGCGCCGCTATATGGTGGAAGCGGGCAAGACTCTGTCCGATACCTGGGATGCCGTGCGTGACAATTTCGGCAAGTACGACCTCTGGGTGCTGGGCCCCAACGGTTTTCACCGCCACTTCAAGGGCGACCTGAATCGCCTGGGCACTACACAGGCCGCTCCCGAGGTGCGAGTCTGCTACGACATCGCCAATGGCAATGTCTACGTGGATCTGATGAACAAGGGCGCTCAGGCTGCGGTGTTCACCATCACGCCCATGGCCTACCTGAGCGACGGTCCATGGACGGTTAGCGTGGCCGCCGCCGCCAGCGCCGAGAGGCATTGGGAGCTGAAGGCCAGCGGCCAGTGGTATGACTTTGCCGTAACCTGCAACAGCGATCCGGCGTACTACCGGCGCTTTGCCGGTCGCGTGGAAACCGGTCAGCACACGATCAGCGACCCTGCCATGGGCGAGGTATAGCGACCATGCTGCGCCTTTGCGAACTGTCTGGCATGCACCATTGGCCCTAATATGGCGCTCTTGTATGACGATGGATGCCAGCCATGACTTTCTTCGCACTGCGCGACCTTGTTGAAGACCTGCGTCATGCCCGGCCCGCGCTATGGGCCGGGCGCAGCAGTGGGGATCGGTCCACACACTTCATAGACGCCGCTCAGGTTCAGCAGGCTGTACAGCGTTTTGAACGTTTTGCTCCCTTGCTGGCGCGGCTGTTTCCAGAGCTGCAGGCGTCTGGCGGACGTATTGAGTCGGCGCTGCTGCACGTGCCGCAGATGCAGCAGGCTTTGGAGCTGCCCGAGCAACTGGGCCGGCTCTGGCTCAAGGCCGATCACAGCCTGCCAGTAGCGGGCTCCATCAAGGCACGCGGTGGCGTGCATGAGGTGCTGGAGTACGCGGAGCAGATCGCTTTGCAGCATGGCCTGCTGGCCGATGGCGACTATCTGCAGCTGGCCTCCGATGCTGCGCGTGCGGTGTTCGCCCGGTACCAGGTGGCGGTAGGCTCCACGGGCAATCTGGGCCTGTCGATTGGCGTCATGGCTTCGGGTCTGGGCTTCAAGGCGACGGTCCATATGTCTGCCGATGCCAAGGAGTGGAAAAAGCAGCGCCTGCGAGCCCGTGGCGTGCAGGTGGTGGAGCATGCCGGCGACTATGCCCAGGCCGTCGCTGCAGGCCGCGCGCTGGCCGACCAGGATGCGCACTGTCACTTTGTGGATGACGAGCATTCGCTTTCGCTGCTGCTTGGCTATGCGGCGGCGGCTCCGCACTTGGTCGCGCAACTTGCAGAGAGCAAGATTGCCGTGGATGAAACGCATCCCTTGTTTGTCTATATTCCCTGCGGCGTGGGGGGCGCGCCCGGCGGCGTGGCGCTGGGTCTGCAGCAGGCATTCGGGCCGCATGTGCATTGTTTTTTTGCCGAGCCTGTGCAGTCGCCCTGCTTCATGGTGGAGATGCTGGCTGGCGCTGCAGCGCTGCCGGGTCTGGAAGCCCATCCTTCGGTCTATGAGCTGGGCCTGAACAACCAGACCGAGGCCGATGGTCTGGCAGTGCCGCGTGCATCGGAGCTGGCTGCTGACGTGGTGCGTGGCTTTCTCGGCGGAGTGTTCACGGTGGAGGATGAAACCCTGTTTCGCCATCTGTGCCTGCTGCAGGATAGGGAGGGGCTGCAGATCGAGCCATCGGCCGCAGCGGGATTTGGCGGTCCGTGCGTCCTGCTGGAAAGTGCTGCGGGTCAGGACTATCTGCAGCGCCAGAAGCTGCTGCCGCACATGGCAAACGCCACACATATCGTCTGGACCACGGGCGGTCTGTTTGTCCCTGACGAGGAGTACGCGAGGTTTCTGGCGCGTGGGCGCGATCTGCTGAACTGAGCACCTCACCTGGGTGATCTGGGTTGCCTGGGTTACCTCGGTTACCTGGGTCTTGGCGCCGTGCCCGCTTCACTCATCAGGATCAGCAGGGTGCGGTTGAAATCCTCCACCACCAGCAGGCGGCCTGCATGATCGATGTCCATGCCTGTGGGGCGGCCGCCGGGACGCAGTCCGGGCCTGGCATCCCATTTGCTCAGCCATTGGATGGGCTTGCCAGAGGGGCGGCCCTTGTCGTCGCGCGCAAAGCCCACGAGGCGTTGACCGTCTGCGCGCTGGCCGTGCCAGGCCACCAGCAATTGCCCGCCAAATGCGCTGCCCACTGGCGTGGCCAGCATTTGCAGCGGAGCCACATGGGCGGGCCAGAGCATATGCGGCGCCTCGGTCTTGCTGCAATCAAAGCGCTTTTCATAGCCCTGCGCATTCTGGCGTGCACCTGTGCAGTAGGGCCAACCGTAGTCGGCACCCGCGCGCAGCAGGTTGAGCTCTTCTGGCGGCTGCTTGGGGTCGCGGTAGTCGATATTGTTTTCGCCTTGCCAGACGGTGCCTGCCGCAGGGCCGTCGGGCATCACGGCCAGCGCCATGGAGTTGCGCAGACCGCCGGCAAATGGCTTGAATTCCTTGACGGGCTGCTTGCCCGCCTGCAACAGCATGCGCCAGACGGCAGCGCGCGGCATGGCCGTGCTGCGTTCGGGGCAGGGCACGGGTTGCTTCTGGTCTTCACCCCGGCAGGCATCGGTGGCCGAGCCCATATTGACGTAGAGGCTGCCGTCCGGCGCAAACGCCAGCTCCTTGAGCAGGTGCGCACCGTCGGCCGGCAGGCCGCTGACCAGCATCTCGGGCTGAGGTGCCTGTCCGAGTGCAGGCACCGCAGCGCGCCATATCTTGTCGGCCTCTCCGATATAGATTTTGCCGTCCGGCCCGCGCGCCATTCCCGAAGGATAGTTGAGCTTGCTCAGCAACACTCTGGCTTCGACGGCCCTGGCCGTGGTGTTGGCATTGGGGGCAGTGGCGGCATCGGGCGGCAGCTGCAGCTCGACCAACTGGCCCACCTGGGGCACCCAGTTGCCCATGTCCAGCACCCAGATACGGCCCGGCTCAATCTCCAATACGCGGCGCGGAAAGCGCAGGCCGTGGGTCTCGTCGGCAATCAGCCCTACGCAGGTGCCTGAGGGAGTGGTGATGGCCAGGCGCGGATAGATACCGCACTTGCCGGTGGAGGCATAGCCGCGCGCATGCGCACCTGGGCTGGCAGCCATGAGCAGCAGCGCAGACAGACTCAGAATCAACCGGTATTTGCGCTGCATGGCTCTTGTGGCGGCTAAAAGCGCGGCAGATCGGGATGAGCAATCTGTCCGCCGCGCACCAGCATCTTGCCGTACTCGGCACAGCGGTTGAGCGTGGGAATCACCTTGCCGGGGT
Source organism: Comamonas sp. GW821-FHT11H03 (assembly GCF_058807955.1). Lineage (NCBI taxonomy): Bacteria > Pseudomonadati > Pseudomonadota > Betaproteobacteria > Burkholderiales > Comamonadaceae > Comamonas > Comamonas sp. GW821-FHT11H03. The sequence continues at coordinate 776,589 of NZ_JBXARF010000001.1, read as the reverse complement.
TGAGCAGCGATTGAGGGTCAAATGCTGCCTTGAGCGCGAACATCTGGGCGTTCTCGGCCGTGGTGAACTGGGTGCACATGCTGTTGAGCTTTTCCACGCCCACGCCATGCTCGCCCGTCACCGTGCCACCCATGGCGACGCTGGTTTCCAGAATGTCGGCGCCGAACAGCTCGCAGCGGTGCAGTTCGTCGGGGTTGTTGGCATCGAACAGGATCAAGGGGTGCAGATTGCCGTCTCCTGCATGGAACACATTGGCGCAGCGCAACTGGTATTTCTTCTCCATATCCTGAATCGCCAGCAGGATGTCGGCCAGACGCTTGCGGGGAATGGTGGAGTCCATGCACATGTAATCGGGGCTGATGCGGCCGCTGGCGGGGAAGGCGTTCTTGCGCCCGCTCCAGAAACGCAGACGCTCTTCCTCGCTTTCGCTGACGGTGATGGCCGTTGCACCGGCGTGGCGCAGAACCTCGCTCATGCGGGCGATCTCTTCCTCCACCTCCTCGGGCGTGCCGTCACTCTCGCAAAGCAAAATGGCTTCCGCCGTGAGGTCGTAGCCGGCGCGCACGAAGTCTTCCACGGCGGCCGTCATAGGCTTGTCCATCATTTCCAGTCCGGCGGGAATGATGCCGGCCGCGATCACCGCAGCCACTGCGTCGCCGGCTTTGCGTACATCGTCGAAGCTGGCCATGATGCAGCGCGCCAGCTGGGGCTTGGGCACGAGCTTGACCGTGACCTCGGTCACCACGGCCAGCATGCCTTCGCTGCCTATCATGATGGCCAGCAGGTCCAGACCGGGGGTGTCGAGTGCATCCGCGCCGAACTCGACGGGCTCGCCTTCGATGCTGAAGCCTTTGACCTTGAGCACGTTGTGTACCGTGAGCCCGTACTTGAGGCAGTGCACGCCACCCGAGTTCTCGGCCACATTGCCGCCGATGGTGCAGGCGATCTGGCTGCTGGGGTCGGGCGCATAGTACAGACCGTAGGGGGCAGCGGCCTCGCTGATGGCGAGGTTGCGCACGCCGCACTGCACCAGGGCTGTACGGCTGTAGGCATCGACCTTGAGGATTTTGTTGAATTTGGCCAGCGACAGCGTCACGCCCATGGGGTGAGGCATGGCACCGCCCGAAAGCCCCGTCCCCGCGCCACGAGCAATGACAGGGGCGCCTATGGCGTGACAGGCCTTGAGCACGGCCTGCACCTGTGCATAAGTCTCGGGCAGGCAGACCAGCAGAGGGCGCTGGCGGTAGGCCGTCAGTCCGTCGCACTCATAGGGCGTGGTGTCTTCGCTCTGATAGAGCAGGGCATGCGCCGGCACATGGGGGCGCAGAGCCTCCACCACCTCGGCCTGGCGCCGAGCACGCTCGGACTGCTCGGGCGGGTGATGCGCGGCGTTGGCAGCTGCGCTGGAGGTGGCGACGAGATCGGTAAAAGTGCTGGCGGACGTCATGCCTGCAAATGTAGGGGATGCGCCCGCGCATTGGTGTGAGCTTTATTGCAAAGCTGCTTGAAATGCTTTGAGTCGATGATGATATTTGCTCTTGAAGCGATAGCTGCCGACGATTGATGAATAAGGCTTGGAGTTGATTTATTCCCTGAAATGGCCGCTTGCATCAATCATGGTCAACCCCACATAGCTGGAGCCGGTGCGTGGCGGTGTGAAGCGCAGATGCATGGTGCCGTAGCGAATCTCGCCCATGGCGTCGAGGGCGGTCAGCAGGCCCGCTCGACTGTTTGTGGGCGCAGCTTTACGCAGCGCATCCAGCAGGGTTCGGGTGTTGAGAAAGACTTCCAGTCCCAGATAGGAGGCAGGCGGCATGCCGCCGTGGGCGAGGAGCTGCTGGTAGTCCTTGATGGCCGAAACCGCGCCTTTCCAGGGACTGGGCACCAGGGTGGTGAAGGCAATGCCGCGCGTATAAGGGCCCAGCCCTTGCACCACAGCACGGTTGGCCTGGGCGGCCAGGTTGTAGAAAGGCGTCATGACATGGGCCTGTCTGGCCATGGTGATCAGACCTGTGGTGGCAGGGGCGCCCGCGAGCACGATGACGCCTTGGAGATCGGGCAGGGCGGCCAGTTTCCTGGCCAGGTCCGGGGTGTTGCTGCCCGATGCTTCCACGGCCAGCGTGATGACGGGTTTGAGGTCCTTGGCGGCAAAGGCGGTCAGGGCGATCTGCAGGCTGTCTTTGCCAAAGCCGTCGTTTTGGTGAACGATGGCGATCCGCCGCAGACCTATGGTCTGCATCTGCTGCAGCATGGCCGCGATTTCAGCCTGGGTGCTGGCGCGCAGCGGATAGATGAAACGGCCCGGCTGCTGGCGCATGCTGCCGGCTCCGGCAATCACGCCCACCAGGGCCGTCTGGCCTTGCTGGACCTCGGGTTGCATGGCTGTGCAACTGGCCGTGCCCCAGCAGTTGAGCAGGGCCAGGGCTCCTTCCTGGATCAGTTGGCGCGCATTGCTGGCGGCGCGCTGTGGCTCGTAGCCATCATCCAGCACCTTGAGTGTCAAGGCTTTGCCGCCCAGGCCTCCCTGCTTGTTGAATGCCTCCACCTGCGCCTGCATGATGCTCAGGCCTTCCTTGCCGGCCTCGGCCTGCGAGCCTGACAGCGGCAAGCTGGCACCTATGGTGAGGTTGTTCTCCTGCGCATGCAGGGGCAGGCTGGCGGTGATGCCGGCGGCCAGTAGCCAGGCGCAGCGCAATGGGGTTTGCATGGGTCTCCTCTTCGTTGTTGCGAGTCCATGGTGGGAGGGCTGCAACATGGGTGGGAGAGGGCAACTGTGGCTATGTCGGCTGGGGGCGACGTTATGGTGTTTTGACCCGCTTATGAGATACGGGCTTGATCTGCATCGCCCCATGGCCTTGCGTCGTCATCTGCTTTCCAGTATCCACAGGCGCTTGCTGGCGCGGGTCATGGCGACGTAGAGCATGTTGCGCTGTGGCTCGCTCGCATTGGGCGAGAAGTGCCTGGGATTGACGAAGGGTACGGCCACATACTCGTATTCATGGCCTTTGCTGCGTTCTACCGTGAGCAGTTGCAAGCTGGGTTTTTCATGGCGCTGATGCTGCGCGATGCTCGACTGGACCATGAGGCTGAGGCGGCCAAGGAATTCATCGACGGAAAGTCCGGTGCAGATGCGCGACAGCGCTTGCAGGCTGGCCAGGCACTGGCGCAGTTCTTCCTGGCTGATGGGGGCCTGGGCAAAGAACTGTCGCAATAGAGGGTGCTGGAGCAACTGCCCCGCATCGGCGCACTGGTCGGCGGGCAGGGCCAGCAACCGGGCGCAGGGGGAGTCTGGTGCGATGTAGGCGGCGAGGAAGCGGCGCATGGCGGCTTGCTGTCCCATGAGTTCGGCGGCAATGCGCAGCGTGTCGGACTCCGGCGGGGCGTCACCCAGTGCAGTCATGTCGAACAGGCCGTTGGCCAGCAGATCCCGGTCGGGCGGGCTGGCATGGCGCACATAGCGCATCAGACCTTCGGCAGCGCTGTTCAGAATGCCTTGTGAGAGCAGCGCGCCGCCGCTGCAGCCCTGCATGGCCCACAGCATGGCCAGCACCAGGGCGATTTCGCGGCGCTGGTAGAAGCGCTGCATGCCTTTGCAGGCATAGTGCACGCCCTCGTGGGCGAACAGCCATTCGAGTAGCACCGAATCTTCGGGCGAATGCAGGATGACACGCAGCACGGCGGGCGGATCCTGCGGTTTGCGGGGCAGGCGGGCCACGGCGGCATGAATATCCAGCAATTGCCGGGCGCAGTCCTCGTCATCGCCATGGCGATGTTCGAACCATGCCGAGGCGTTGCGGTAATGGGCGTCGAACTCCATGCCGAAGAGCTGGTTGAGTTCCTGGCAGATGACGGGGCCGAAGCGATAGGTCGTGTTGAGCGTGGCCTGGCCGGTGCCCGTGGGCAGCTCCTGCAGGATGCGCTGGGCGCTGTCGCCAAAGATGGAGGAGGCGCCCGGCAGGATGTGCTGGTTGAAGTCGCCGACACCGATGAAGCGCCCGTTGCCGCGCGCCAGATGGCGCAGCACCAGCAAAGCGGCCTCGTCCAGATCCTGCAGTTCGTCGAACAGCACGGCGTCGAAGCGGCCCTGCAGCTGCGGGAAGCCGGCATCGAAGTCCAGTGCGGCCAGCTGGCAGGCCAGCGCGTAGGTGCAGTCGCCGGGCGCATAGAACAGCGGCTCCTGGGTGGGGCCTGCGCGCAGCCGCTCATAGCTGCACAGCAGCCGGTACAGGCCGTAGTCCAGAGCGTTGTCGCGGCAATATGCCAGCGCGCCGAGGCCGCTGCCGTCGATGTCGAGTTCCAGCATGCACTGCTTGGCCTGGGCCTCAAAGGCGAGGAAGGCGCTGATGTCCAGAGGCCGTGCGAAATAGTCCGCCAGCTCGGGTATGTCGAGCTCGGCATGCCGCTCGGCCTCTTGCGACAGCGCTTCATGCGCCTGCTGGATGAGCAGGTTCTTTTCCAGACCGGAGGAGAGCATGGGGACAGGGTCGCCCTGCTCTTCGAGCAGCTGGGCGCAAAAATGCTCCAGAGTGAGCAGATGCAGGCCGTCGAGGCGCACAGAGGAGAGGCGGTCCATGCGCGCCTGAATGGCCTTGATGCCGGCCTCCGAGTAGGCCAGCATCAGCACGTTGCGCGCGCCCTGGGTGCGGATCAGGTCGGTGGCCTTGATGGCCAGCGTGGTCGTCTTGCCCGTGCCGGCCAGGGCGCGGATGAGCAGCGAAGACGCTTCGCTGTTGAGTGCCTGGTTCTGGTCAAGGCCGGGGTAAAGCCTGGGCTGCAGGTTCATGCCGTGAGTGCTCCATTTTCGTTATCCATCGAGCAGCCCGTGTCACGAGCTGCTCGCCGGGCCAGGGACGGGCGAGCAAGAGCTGTGCCACAGCGAAGCCTGCAGCTCAGCCCATCGCCTTGCGCAGCCACTCAGCGAAGGCAGCGCATTCCCAACGGTCCATGATGCCGGTCTTCCAGCACAGGTAGTGAGCGTGCGGGCTGGGTGCATCGACATCGAAAAGGCGTACCAGCGTACCGTTTTCCAGCCAGGGGGCACCGAGCTTGTGGCGTACCAGGGCAATGCCCATGCTGGCCGATGCGGCGTCGCACATCAGGCCGATGTCGTTGAACTGCGAGCCTTCGTTGGGCTCGGCCATGTCGAGGCCGGTCGCGGCGAACCAGGTGCGCCAGGGCTCCAGCGGGCTGCGCAGCAGCGGCATGCCTTCCAGGTCGTCCGGGCGCTCGAACGGGCCATGTTCGCGGATGAAGCTGGGCGAGGCCAGCGGCGTGACCGTGTCGCGGGCCAGTTCGATGTGCTCCACATCGGCATAGTGGCCGGCGCCGAAGCGCACCATGAGGTCGGCATCCTCGCCGATAACGTCCAGCAGCGGAATCGATACCTGCAGCGCAATGTCGATCTCCGGATAGACCTCGGTGAACTGGCGCAGGCGCGGGATCAGGATCACGCGTGCAAAAGTGGGGGTGACGGCCAGCTTAAGGCGCCTGCGTCCAGGCGAGGCCGACGCTCCTGGAAAGCGTTGCAAGGCGCCCAGGCCTTCACGCACATGGGCCAGATAGGAGCTGCCGTCCGTGGTCAGGGAGAAATCCGTTCGGCCGAACAGGCGAGTCCCCAGAATCTGCTCCAGCTGCTTGACCCGGTGGCTGACTGCACTGGGCGTTACACACAGCTCCTCCGCCGTCAACGTGACCGAGCGCAGCCGCGCCAGAGCCTCGAAGGTGAGCAGGCACTGTATCGGCGGAATCCGCCTGGCCGTAATGCTGTTCAAGGCGCCGGGGCTGCGGGTCATATGATCAATCCCAAGCCCAGGGATTTAGCGGAACACAACGGTCTTGTGACCGTTGAGAATAACGCGGCGCTCGCTATGCCACTTCACGGCGCGGGCCAGAACCTGGCTCTCGGTGTCGCGGCCGCGGGCCGTCAGGTCTTCCACGGTGTCGGTGTGGTCGGCGCGCGCCACGTCCTGCTCGATGATCGGGCCTTCGTCGAGGTCGGCCGTCACATAGTGGGCGGTGGCGCCGATCAGCTTCACGCCGCGGTCATGCGCCTGGTAGTAGGGCTTGGCGCCTTTGAAGCTGGGCAGGAAGCTGTGGTGGATATTGATGGCGCGGCCGGACAGCTTTTTGCACAGGTCGTTGGACAGTACCTGCATGTAGCGCGCCAGCACCACCAGCTCGGCACCTTCTTCCTCAATGATCTCGTATTGGCGCTCTTCGGCCTGGGCCTTGGTCGCGGCAGTCACGGGAATGTGATGAAAGGGGATGTTATAGCTGGCCGCCAGCTGATAGAACTCGCGGTGGTTGCTGATGATGGCCTTGATCTCGATAGGCAGCAGGCCCGACTTCCAGCGGAACAGCAGGTCGTTGAGGCAGTGGCCTTCCTTGCTGACCATGATGACGGTCTTGATGCGCTCGGCTTTGGAGTGCAAACTCCACTGCATTTGATATTGATCAGCTAATTCGGCAACGGATGCCTTTAGAGAGGCGGCGTCTTTGCCATCGCAGGCAAACTGCACGCGCATGAAGAACAGACCGGTTACCGGGTCGTTGTACTGCGCTGCTTCTTCAATATTGCCGCCTTGTTCAAGCAAGAATCCGGAAACGGCATGCACCAGGCCCAGTCGGTCTGGGCAGGATAAAGTCAAAATATAGGCTTGGGTCATAGCTCGGCAATTGTCGCAGCAAGGCGAGGACCCTGCGGACAAAGGAAATTCATGAAAAGCGAGGAGGGGCATTCTCCGCTCACACCCTGGGTGATTGTCGCCCTCTATTTGTGCGTGGGGATGCTTTGGTTGGGGGCGCAGGCTGGCGTGCTCGGCTATTTTGATGTATCGCTGAATCGACAGTCGCTGCGTTGGCAGATAGGCCTGTTCATTGTTTGGTTGCTGGCGACAGCGCTGGTTGCACTTTGGTTTATGCAGCGAAAGACGCGCGCCGACCAGCGTGGCCGGGAGACGGCGCAGGAGCTGGAGTTGGTGGTGCGTCACGCCCCGGCCGGCATGGCTCGGGTGCATGTGGGCGGGGCAGAGATTGTCTGGGCCAATGCCAAGCTGGCGGGTTGGCTGGGCCGCAGCCTGGAGTCGCTGCGCGGTCAGGATTTTCGCGTTCTGGTGCCGGTGAATGACCAGGATGAAGTTGCTCTGCAGCTGCAGCGCCTGCTGGACGGCAGCACTGATTACTTCCAGGTGCTGCGCCAATGCGTGCATGCCGAAACCGGCAAGGTTACGCCCGTGCTGTGCACAACCAGCCGCGTGGCGGCATCGGGTGTGGACGGGCCGGTGGCCCTGGTCTGCGTGTTGCAGGATCTCAGCGAGATGGTGAGTGCGCGCAAGGCCATGGTGCGCAGCGAGACCATGTTGCGCCTGGCGCTGGAGGGCAGCGGCAATGGCGTGTGGGAATGGGATGCACTGGAGCAGCGGCTGAATTTCTCCACGGGCATGAGCGCCTTGCTGCGCTACCAGGGCCAGGATCTAGCGCGCGAGTTCGATTTCCAGCAGCGCCTGCACCCCGAGGATGCCGCAGCTGCGCGTGCCCAGGCCCAGCAGGCGCTGGAGCAGGGAAGCATGCTGGTGCTGACGGCACGTCTGCTGTGCTTTGACGGTCTGTATCGCTGGTTCCGCGCACGCGGCCAGGCCTACAAGGATGAGAGCGGACGCCTGATACGGATCTCGGGCCTGCTCTCCGACCAGACTGCGAGTCGAGAGGCCGATGAGCGCAGCCGCCTGGCCTCCACGGTGGTGGACAACACCATCGAGGGCGTGGTGGTAACCGACGCCCACAGCCGCATTCTCTCGGTCAACCACGCGTTCACGCGGCTGCTGGGCTTTTCCGAGCAGGAGATGCTGGGCAAGACGCCGCGCATGTTCAAGTCCGGCCGGCATGACAAGGCCTTCTACGACGCCATGTGGGCCAACATGCACGCCACGGGCCACTGGCAGGGCGAAATCTGGAACAGGCGCAAGAGCGGCGAGATCTTTCCCGAGCGCATGTCGCTGAGCGCGGTCAAGGATGCCAACGACAAGGTGACGCATTACGTCTGCATGTTCACCGACATCTCGGCCGAGAAGGCGCGCGAGCAGCAGTTGGAGTTTCTGGCCCATCGCGACACCTTGACCGGTCTGCCCAACCGCTCTCAGTTCACGCGCATGCTGGGTGAGGCGGTGGAGCTGAGTCAGAGCACCAACCGTCGCATGGCCGTGTTGCTGTTTAATATCGACCGCTTCAAGGACGTGAACGACAGCTATGGCCACTCCATCGGCGACGAGGTGCTCAGGCATGTGGCTGTGCAGATGCAGGGTGCTTTGCGGCACGGCGACATCATTGGCCGCCTGGCGGGCGATGAAATCTGCGTGGTGGCCCAATCCATATGCGACCACAACAGCGCGGTGGAAGTGGCCGAGCGTCTGATGGCCGCAGCCGGCCAGCCCTGGACCACGCCAGACGGGCTGTCTGTTGTGGTGAGTGTCAGTGCCGGTATCTGTCTGTACCCCGAGCATGCGCTGACGGCCGACGATCTGCTGCAAGGTGCCCATGCGGCGGTGTATGGAGCCAAGGCCAGGGGCTCCAATGCCTGGTGCTTCTTCCATGAAAACATGACCCAGGCCGCGCGCGAACGCCTGGCCATGGAGGCGCGTCTGCGCCGTGCGCTGGAGCTGGGCCATATGCGTCTGTATTACCAGCCACAGATTGAGCTGGCAACGGGGCGCCTGATGGGGGCTGAAGCCCTGTTGCGCTGGCTGGACCCAGAGGAAGGACTGATCTCGCCGGCCCGTTTCATTCCCGTGGCGGAAAACTCGGGCGTCATCGGCGCGCTGGGTCTGTGGGTGCTCGGTGAGGCCTGCCGTCAGGGCCAGCAATGGCGTGCTGCGGGCCTGCCTGATCTGACGATTGCGGTGAATGTCTCGCTGCATCAGTTTTTGTTGACCGATATTGCCGGTGCCACGGCCGATGCGCTCAACAAGTCGGGTTTTCCGGCCAGCTTACTGGAGCTGGAAATCACCGAAAGTGCACTGGCCGAAAAGCCCGAAGAGGCGTTGGCCGTGCTCAACCGCCTGCGCGAACTGGGCCTGCGCCTGGCCATTGATGACTTTGGCACCGGCTATTCCTCACTGGCGCACCTCAAGCGTTTTCCGCTCGATCTGCTCAAGATCGATCAAGGCTTTATCCGCGACATTCCGCACAGCGCGGACGATATGACCATCAGCAGCTCGGTCATTGCCCTGGGTCATGCCATGGGCCTGAAGGTTCTGGCCGAAGGCGTGGAAACCCAGGAGCAGCTGACGTTCTTGCAGCAAAAAGGCTGTGACTACTTTCAGGGCTATTTCTGCAGCCGGCCCTTGCCGGCCGAAGACTTCACGCGCCTGCTGGAAAAGACGCGCGAGGGGCTGCCGCTGGTGTCTGTCGCAACCGCGCACTGAAGATCACCAGCGCTGCATCAGCCCGTCAAGGCTTGGGCGCTGGTTTGTTTTTCCATTGTTCGCGCAGTTGCTGGCATTGGTCCTCGGAGGCATTGCCTTCTAGCGTCAGCTGTTTGTCTGCCTTCATCGTGATAGCAGTCTGCGCTTTATCTGATTGAGCTATTGCCACTTTGGGCTTGAACTCTGTTGGCAGCCAGGTCGGCACGCCGATATCGCTGCGCACATGGCCGCGGCCTGCCACCAGCAGCACGCTTTTGCCGGGCTGGCCCAGCTCACGTAAGGCTGCTTCAGACACTCTGGCCATGGATTCGTCACGGGCCAGCTGAATTCGGGCCATGGGCGCGAACTGCGATTCGGGCAGCAGGCCGCAGTGGCCGTCCTTGATGGCATCGAGCTGCAGCTGCCAGCCCGCAGCCGGCAGGTGTGCGTCGTAGCGGGACTCGCCCATGGCCTGCTTCATCCGGATGCGCGGCAGATTGCCGCCGAGCACGGGCACGCCGGCTTTCACGGCAGCCATCACCACCGGGCCATAGTCCTGCCAGGGCCAGCCGCCCGGGCCGCCGCCCTGAGCCCATTGCAGAGCGGTTTTCACCTCCTCATCGTTGGCCGATGCGGGCAGGCTCCGGGTGCTGCCGCCTGCAGGTGCCATCTCGACCACCAAAGCCGCGAGCCTGCCTTGCGATGCCAAGTGGCGCACGGTAGCGGCTTCCCACTGGTGATGGGAAATCTGGTCATGCTGCTCGCCGAGCAGGATGACCGGTGTTCCTGCCCACTGGTCCAGTGTCTGCAGCCACTCGGCATCGGTGGTTCGCTGAGCGCTTTGATGGGCGCAGCCGCCCAGCAGCAGGGCGCCGGCAAGCGCCGTAAGGGCCAAGGGATTGAAACGATTGAAGCGCTGGCGCGGCCGCGCCGCAGAAATGAAAGTCCACATATGAGCTGATTGCATTCGTCTAAGACGGGGCATGGCTTCGTAGCTGTAGATTTCGTACCGGCTTTGCCCACCGAGTTTTGCCGCGATACTGCGGGGCATTGCCCCTGTCGCGCGTCCATTGTCGTGCCTTGCCGGATTCCCGTGCACATGTCCGTATTGCCTCCCCCCGCGTTTCTGGCTCGTGTGGCCGCCACCTTGCTGTTGGCCTGGTTGGCTGCACAGCTTTGTCTGATGCTGCATACGCCGCTGCCCTGGATGCTGGGGCCACTGATTTCCGTCTCGCTGCTATCGATTGGCGGAGCTCCCACCCAAAGCTGGGCCAGGCTGCGCGATCTGGGGCAGTGGACGATAGGCGGAGCACTGGGCCTGTATTTCACTCCTGCCGTGACCGAGCTGGTGGCAGGCCTGTGGTGGGCGATTGCGCTGGCCATTGCCTGGGCCTTGCTGCTGGGCTGGGCCTTCGGGTGCTGGCTGTATCGCGTGCAGGCCGCCTCCATGCTGGCGCAGCCGGGTATGGATAAAGAGCGCTTGCGCGCCACAACCTATTTCTCGGGCGCGATAGGCGCGGCCTCGGAGATGACGCTGCTGGCAGAGCGCGAGCATGCGCGCACCGATCTGGTGGCTGCAGCGCACAGCCTGAGGCTGGTGATCGTGACGGTGAGCATTCCTTTTGCCCTGCAATGGGCAGGATTGCAGGGCGATCCTGGCCTGACGCTGCCCAGCGTGCGTACCGTGCAATGGCCCGGCTTTGCCTGGCTGGTGCTGACCACTGGCGCGGGGGCATTGCTGATGCTCAAGCTCGGGCGTGCCAATCCCTGGTTTCTTGGCGCGCTGGCCGTATCCATGGGCTTGACCATGGCAGGCCTGGAGCTGTCTGCCGTGCCTCAATGGCTGATGAATGCCGCCCAGTTGGTGATCGGCGTCAGCCTGGGAGTGCGTTTTCGACGTGAATTCCTGCACACGGCTCCGCGCTGGCTGGGTATGGTGGCGCTGGGTACCGTGGGCTTGATGGCCGTCTGCACCGGCTTTGCCTGGCTGCTGCACTGGGGCACAGGCCTGCCCTGGGTGACCTTGCTGCTGGGCACATCGCCGGGAGGCATTACCGAGATGGCCATCACCGCCAAGGTGCTGCAACTGGGCGTTCCCGTGGTCACGGCCTTCCAGGTCTGCCGGCTGATTGCCGTACTGCTGCTGGTGGCGCCGCTGTACCGGAGGCTGAACAAAGCACTGCCGGGGGCGAGGCCATGATCCGCATTAGGCGAAATCCCTGGAGGTCGGTCCTGATCATCAGCGCCTGCGCCGGCTTTGTGGTGGCCGGACTTCTGATGTGGATGGCTTGGGAGCACAACCCCCAGTGCGAGATTCACTGCGCAGAGCAAGGCATTGACTGGGGCTACTGGCTGGCGCTGGGGGCGGGAGGGTGGCTGCTGGGCTTTCTGGGCGGCATGCTGACTGTCTGGGTGTGGCTGCTGTTGTGCAGAAAGTCATAGCGGCAGGCGCTCGGGGGATCAGCGATGTAGCCGTTTTCAGGCATTAAAAAACCACTCTTTCGAGTGGCTTTTGTCGAGTGGCTTTTGGTACGTGGTTCAGTGAATGATGACCGGCTGCTGGGCCAGGCCCGTGTAGGTGTCGAGAATTTCCTCCACCTCTTCCTCGGTGGGGGCGTCCTGCTGCCAGGCGAGGATCTGCTTCTGGAACATTTCGGCCCAGGAGCCATCCAGATACACCTCCTTGCCCGAGCGCTTGTCCACGATCTCGAAGCCGTGGCGGGGCAGTTGATGGGCTTGCTTGGTCTCGGCCTTGGCTTTGCCTGCCGGAGCGTCTGCTTCCATATCGGGACGCAGATGGAGCACCGCAAAGGATTCAGAGTCGTAAAGCATTTGCATGGTGTTCCTCCTTTCACTTCCGTTATGAGCATGCCTGCCATGGATATGGCGACAGGGTGCCGCATTTCAAGGTGGAAATGCCTGCTCTTGGCACTTGAGCACAGTATTCCACGGATTTGACATGGTTGTGGGCAACCGGCTTTCCCGATCTGTAGTAGGCAAGTCCTTGAACGGCGCGACAGCGTTCAGCCCGAGTCGATGCAGGTTGCAGGCCTTGGCTGCAAGGTGAGTGAGCGCTTCGGGTGCGGTGCTCCCGGGGTTTACGCCAGGGTGCGGCATGGAGGCTATTGCGGCGCGGGCAGATATTTCTTGAGCTGCAGATCGACAAAGTCGTCCTGTCCCTGGGTGAGCTTGATGCGCACGGGCAGGTATTGCATGGACGGTGCCAGCCAGACCGAACCGTGCTGGTCGCTGCTGCTTTTGCCGGGCAGCTTGTCCAGGCGCAGCGCCATGACGCTGCCAAATGGCAGCTCCAGCGCCTCGCTGGCACCCACGCGGAACTGCCAGCGCACGGCTGAGCGTGCGCTGCTGGTGGTCAGCTCTATCAGAGTGCCTGGCGGATATTTTTCAGGGGCGGCAGCCATCAGGGCCGAGAGCTGCAGAAACACGCTGAGGCGGTCCTGCACGCCATCGCCAATGGCCGCATCGGTCTGGCCGCCGCTGTAGTGCGCCTTGCCGCTGGACACATCAAAGGCTGCGGACTGGGTTTTGCGACCCTTGTCGCTGAAGTTCAGTGGTTGCAGGCCCTTGGGTGTGATCAGCCCCTCGCTGGTCTGGGCGCGCTCGCCCAGCAAGAACATGCTGATCGACTGCCTGGCCTGGTAATACTGGCCGTCATGCTGCCACCGCAGTTGGGCATCGGCCGAGTATTGAAAACCCTTGACCTGACCCGAGGCATTGAACTCCAGCGTGGCGGAGTTGGGCAATGTGACGGGCAGCACAGAGCCAGGCGGCAGCGGCGCGCTGCCTGCGGGCGTGACCTGGATGGGGCGGTCCGTATCGGCACCATTGGCTTCGGGAGGCTCGGCCACGGGCTCGGGAGCTGTCTCTGCTGCAGCAGCGGGCTGCTCTGTATTGGTGGGTGCTTCTGTTTCAGGAGCGTCTTGCGGCTGTTGTTCCTGGGTTGGAGGCTGATTGGGCGCAGATTTCTGTTCGTCCGGCACGGGAGCAGAAGCCGGCGCTGGCGCCCGGGAGGCAGCTTGGGGTTTGGGCGCCGGAACTGGGGCAGGTTTGGGCGCTTCGTGTGCAGGCGGCGGAGGAGGGGGCGCTTGCAGCATGCGCGTCTCCATCACGATCTGGTCGTCTGCTGCTTTGTCCGGCGGGCTCAGTTCGGGCAGACCCCAGAGCAATAGCCCATGGGCTGCCAACACCAAGCCGGTGATGGGCAGCAGAGTCTTGTGTGCCTGGCTTGCCTGAGGGGAGCGGCCCATGAGCGTGATTCGGAGATTGCGGGTTTCAGTGGTTGGGATCGGCGCGCCAGCCCAGATCGCTGGAGAGCTGGCGGGCAGCCGCCTGCAGCGGCGCGTCTATGGCGCCACCATAGTCCGGGTCGAAAGTCGCCAGCGAGCCCAGGGTCATCAGACCCAGCACGATATGGCCGGATGCGTCGAAGACCGGCACGCAAAAAGCCACGATGCCCGGCAGCACGGTGTCGACCACGCGGGCTGTGCCGCGATCGCGCACCTCGGCCAGCATGGCCGCCACGGCCTCCTCGGTCTGGGGCAGGTCCTGGCGCCGGGCTTTGCGTGCGCGCTCCATTTCGGGCTCCAGCAATGCGGCCGTCGCCTCGCGCGGCAGCCAGGCGCCGAAGCAGCGCCCCGTGGCCGATGCCAGCATGGGCATGACGTCGCCCAGGCGCAGGTTGGCGGTGACGGACTGCGCCGATTCCTCCCAATGCACGATGGTCGGGCCATGATTGCCCCAGACGGCGATGGCCAGCGTGTGATTAAGGGACTCAAGCAGTGCCGGGATGCGCTCACGCGCCAGACGCACCGGGTCGAGGCGGGCCAGCGAGGCCAGGCCGATCTTCAGCGCTGCGGGACCCAGGTCGTAGCGCGAATTGCGTTCGTCCTGCGTCACCAGACCGATGCGCTGAAAGCTCACCAGGTAGCGGTGAGCCTTGGCGGCACTCATGCCGGCGGCGGCGGCGACATCCTTGAGCATCAGCGGTCCGCTGGCCTGTGCCAGCGCCTCGACGAGGGAGAAACCCACTTCGACCGACTGAATCCCTGCGCGTTCCTTTTCCATTGCAATAGAATTGTGTTTTGTTTAGTTAAATCAATTTAACCAATCGTAATTTTGGCTAGCGTTGTCTGGCATTGTGCCAGCACCGCTGCCGTGAGCAGAGGGACAGAGAATGAAACTGGCAACCTACAAGGATGGCTCGCGCGACGGGCAACTGGTCGTGGTCTCGCGTGACCTGAGCCAGGCCTGCTATGCCACCGGCATTGCCAACCGCATGCAGCAGGTGCTGGACGATTGGAGCTACATGGCCCCCCAGCTGCAGGATCTGTCACACGAACTCAATCACGGCAAGGCCCGCCACGCGTTTCCCTTCGATCCCCAGCGCTGCATGGCACCGCTGCCGCGAGCTTATCAGTGGGCCGATGGCTCGGCCTACATCAACCATGTGGAGCTGGTGCGCAAGGCGCGCAATGCCGAGGTGCCGGCCAACTTCTACACCGACCCGCTGATGTACCAGGGTGGCAGCGATGATTTCATCGGCCCCTGCGACGATGTGATCGTCCCCAGCACGGCCATGGGCATAGACTTCGAGGCCGAGATCGCCGTCGTTACCGGTGATGTGCCGATGGGCACGGATGCCAGGGATGCACTGGACGGCATCCGACTCGTCATGCTGGCCAATGACGTGAGCCTGCGCAATCTGATACCTGGCGAACTGGCCAAGGGCTTCGGCTTCTTCCAGAGCAAGCCCGCCACGGCCTTCAGTCCCGTGGCCGTGACGCTGGACGAGCTGGGCGATGCCTGGAAGAGCGGCCGCCTGCATCTGACGCTGCAGAGCACCTGGAACGGCCGCAAGGTCGGCATGTGCGATGCAGGCGAGGAGATGACTTTTCACTTCGGCCAGCTGATCGCCCATATCGCCAAGACCCGCAATGTACGCGCCGGCTCCATCGTGGGCAGCGGCACGGTGAGCAACAAGGGCGTGGAGACCGGCAGCGGCAAGAACAAGCGCATGGAATGGCCCAAGGGCTATAGCTGTATCGCTGAAAAGCGCTGCATAGAGACCATTCAGGACGGCGCGCCCAAGACCGAGTTCATGCAGTTCGGCGACACCATCCGCATCGAGATGAAGGGCAAGGACGGTCAGAGCATCTTCGGTGCCATCGACCAGAACATTGCGCCGCCCGGCGGCAGCAGGGATCATGAGCCAGAGGGGCAGTCCTTGGATGGCTCCGAAGACTGAACCCTCGATCCAGCCGCCATGCCCATGCCAAGTCTTAATCTCTCGCGCTGGATTTTGCCTCTGAAGGCCGTGCCGGCCATGGCGCTCGTTTTGTTGACGGGCCTGTCCATGGCGGCAGAGCCAGCCGCCGAACCTGCTGCCAGTTGCCCGCCGCCGTTCAGCCCGCCGACGCCGGCCGAAGTGCAGGCCATGGCCCCCCATATGCAGGACAGAGGCCTGCTCTGGCGCGTGCAGGACGGCGAGCGCACCAGCTGGCTTTACGGCACTTTGCATGTGGGCAAGCGGGAGTGGATATTGCCCGGCCGCACCATCGTGCGCTCCATGTATGGGGCGGACCTGCTGGCGCTGGAGCTTGATGTGCTGAATCCGCAGGTCATGCAGCAGTTGATCGAAGGCTTCCAGGCCCGTGTCGACGCCCCTGCGCTGCCCGCAGAGCTGGAAGCCCGGCTGGCGCAGCAGCGAAAGCAGGCCTGTGCCGAGCATCTGAGCACACAACGCCCGGACGCCCAGCTGCTGGGACTGGTCAGCCAACTGGGCCGCAAGCAGGGGCTGGTGGCCGAGTTTGGCGCCGATCTGCTGCTGGCAGGCATGGCCCATGCATTGCACAAGCCCGTGCTGGGGCTGGAGTCGGCGCAGACCCAGCTCGAGGAGCTGCTTTCCGACGATCCCTTGGAGGTGCAGGAAAGCGTGCGCGACGGGCTGGACCAGCTTGATGACCCCAAGGCTCCGGAAATCCTGCAGCAGCTGGCGAATATCTGGGCCAGCGGCAATGAAAAACAGCTGGAGAACTATGCCGACTGGTGCGACTGCATCAAGACCGAGCGTGATCGGCTCAAGTACGCCCGCCTCATGGATGGACGCAATCCGGGCATGGCAGATGGCATTGTTCGTCAGCTCCAGCAGGGCAAGACCGTGTTTGCTGCCGTGGGTGCGCTGCACATGGTCGGGCCTAAGGGCCTGCCTGAGCTGCTGCGTCAGAAAGGCTATCAGGTCGAGCGCGTGAGCTTCAAACTGCCACCCATGCAGAAATCGGAGTCAAAGCCGATTCAAACCGAATAGAGACAAGCGCAGGCAGCTATCAATTAATAGAAAAGGCAGCCTGGCGGGGTCTAAAAATCATTCCACAACCCCCTACATCACCCTCAAGGAGACAAACGATGGATCGTCGTCAATTCCTGGCTGCCGTGGCAGCCAGCTCGGCTGCTGCCGCATCCCCCTTCGCCATGGCGCAGGACTGGCCCGCCAACCCTGTGCGCTGGGTTGTGCCCTACCCACCCGGAGGCGGTACCGATGTGCTGGCCCGCACTGTGGCCGAGTCCATGCGCAAGACGCTGAACCAGACCATCGTGGTGGACAACCGTCCCGGCGCTTCGACCAATATCGGCGGCCAGCTCGTTGCTGCGGCCAAGCCTGATGGCTACACCATCATGTCGGCCGACAACGCCATCCTGGCGTTCAACGAGCACCTGTTCAGCAAGCTGCCTTTCAGCCCTGACAAGGATTTCACCTATGTGGGCGGCATCAGCCGCTTCCCCATGGCGCTGGTGGTCAACCCCGCGTTCGAAGCCAAGGATTTCAAGGAATTCCTGGCCTATGCCAAGGCCAACCCCGGCAAGCTCAACTACGCCTCCCCCGGCAATGGCTCGCCTCACCATCTGGCCATGGAGCTGTTCAAGAATCGCACTGGCACGAGTCTGACCCATATCCCCTACAAGGGTGCCGCGCCCGCGCTGGCCGATGTGATGGGCGGCCAGGTGCCCTGCATGTTCCTGGATCTGGCATCGGGCCTGCCGGTGATTCAGTCGGGCAAGGTGCGGGCTTTGGCCATAGGCACGGCCAAGCGCGTCCCCAATCTGCCCAATGTGCCCACGCTGGCCGAGCTGGGTCTCAAGGATTCCGAGGTCTATGCCTTCCAGGGCATTCTGGGTCCCAAGGGATTGCCGCCAGCCATCGTGCAGCGTCTCAATGCAGACCTGCAAAAAGCCCTCAAGGACCCCGACGTGGTCAAGCGCATGGCCGACTTCGGCATGGAAGCCCTGCCCGGCACGCCCGAGCAGTTCCACCAACTGGCACGCACCGAAGCCAAGCGTTGGGGTGAGGTCATCAAGACTGCTGGCGTGAAGCTGGACTGATCGTCCCTTCCCTGAGCTTCGCGAGGTCCTGGGCATGGCGTGATCCGTTGCCGCAGACCTCGCCGGCTCGCATCACCACGGCCCTGCCTCCTTGAGTTGCAGGGCCGTTTCAATAGGGCAGTATGCCCGGCAGCAGTGGACGGCTGAGGCGCTCGCGCCACCATTGCTGGGCCCGGCCGCGGGCATCGCTGTGCCAGGCCAGCCAGAAGGTTTCGGGCGGACGAGGTTCCTCCACCGCCAGCTCCACCAGCACCCCGGTCTCCAGTTCCACACGCACGCACGCGCGCGGCACAAAGCCGTGGCCCAGCCCGGCGGCCTGGCATTCGATCTTGGCCTGCATGCTCGGCACGGTGATGCGCCGCTGGCCGGTGAGCAGGCCCACGGTGCGGTCGGTCAGCGAGCGCGCGCCGTCACCCACCACCACGGCGGTGTGTTCCAGAAGGTCGCTGCGCGCCAGTGGCCGACCCAATCGCGCCAGCGGGTGGCTGGCCGTCACGCAGAAGACGAAATCGAGCTGGCCCACGGCCACCGCCTTGTGGCCGCCGCCGGCCGGGCCTTCTCCTGCCGCCACGATCAGGTCGGCCCGGCCTTCGCGCAGGGCTTCCCAGGTGCCGGTCAGCGTTTCGCTGCCGATGCGCAGGCGCGTGCCGCTGTTCAGCGCCTCGAAGGCCTGAATGTCGGCGCCGAAGGCGCTGGTCGGGATCAGCGAGTCATGCACCAGGCGCACCTCGGTCTCGAAGCCCGTGGCGATCTGGCGCAGCCGCGATTCGAGCTGACGCGCGGCTGCCAGCAGCCAGCGCCCTTCCTTGAGCAGTTCCTCGCCCGCTGGCGTAAGGCTTACGCGCGGGCCGTTGCGCATGAAAAGGTTCAGGCCCAGTTGCTCCTCGAGTTTGGATACAGCATAGGAGATGGTTGATGGCACTTTGTGCAGCCGTTCGGCTGCGCTGGCGAAAGAACCATAACGCGCGATGGCATCCACGAGTTCAATGGCTTCCAGAGAGAGTTTGAGCATGGTGATGTGCGTAAAAAATAATCATCGAAATTTTCGATGATTAAAGCATTTTTCTTTCAATATTTGACCTTTGTTGGCCGCTGATACTTCATCCATCGCAACACGAAACGCAGCGAAACAAGGCAAACATGCCTGCAGCAGTAAGTGTGAAACCGATCGATTTTTTTGGAGATGAAAATGCTTGAAGTTCGCCAATCCAACCACCGCGGTCGCGCCAACCATGGCTGGCTGCAATCGCGCCACACCTTCTCCTTCGGCCACTACCGCGACGCCAATCAGCAAGGCTTTTCGGATCTGCTGGTCATCAATGACGACCATGTGTCCCCCGGTCAGGGCTTCGGCACCCACGGTCACCGCGACATGGAAATCTTCTCCTATGTGCTCGACGGCGCCCTGGAGCACAAGGACTCCATGGGCACGGGCTCGGTGATCCGTCCCGGCGATGTGCAGATGATGAGCGCCGGCACCGGCGTGGAGCACAGCGAATTCAACCACTCGGCCCAGGACCCGGTGCACTTTCTGCAGATCTGGATCGTGCCCGCCGAACGCGGCGCCGCTCCACGCTATCAGCAGGTTCATGTGGACGATGCCGACAAGCGCGGCCGCCTGCGCCTGATCATCGCCCCCGAAGGCGCAGACGGCACCCTGGCCGTGCGCCAGGACGCCCGGGTCTATGCCGGCCTGTTCGACGGCGAAGAGTCTGCCGAACTCGATGTGGGGCCCGAGCGCCATGTCTATGTACATGTGGCCCGCGGCAGCCTCAGCGTGAACGGAGAGCGCCTGTCCGAAGGCGACGGTGCCCGCATCCGCAACGCCGGGGCCCTGCGCTTCGATCACGGTGAAGGCGCCGAGGTGCTGGTCTTTGACCTGCGCCCCCGTGAACTGCCCACCTTGTAAGCAACAGTTTTCATACCCCGGTTTTCATTCGGCTTTCTTGTTTTCCCTGCAGCCTCTCGCTCACCTTTTACCCAGGAGTTTCACCATGTCCAACGCCAACGCTTCCATCGCCCGTCCCGTCGCCGTCGCCAAGCCCGGTGCCAAGCTGCTCAACCCCCATGACCACACACTGATCATGATCGACTTCCAGTCGCAGATGGCGTTTGCCACGCACTCCATCGATCCTGTGCAGCTGCGCTCCAACGCCGCGCTGGTCGCTTCGGCCGCAGCAGGCTTCGGCGCCTCCACCATCCTTACCACGGTGGCCGAAAAAAGCTTCTCCGGCCCCATGTTCGAGGAAGTGACCGCGCCTTTCCCCGGTCAGGCCCTGATGGACCGCACCTCGATGAACACCTGGGAAGATCAGGCCGTGATCAACAAGGTCAATGAGATCGGCAAGCCCCGCATCGTGCTGGCCGGCCTCTGGACCAGCGTATGCATCGTCGGACCGGCCCTGTCGGCTCTGGACCAGGGTTTTGAGGTCTTTGTGATCGCCGATGCCTGTGGCGACATTTCGACAGAAGCGCACAACCGCGCCATGGACCGCATGGTGCAGGCAGGTGCCCAGCCCATCACGTCCTTGCAATATCTGCTGGAAATGCAGCGTGACTGGGCTCGCACCGAGACCTATGACATGACCACGGGCATCGCCAAGAAGCTGGGTGGCGGCTACGGCATCGGCATCACCTACGCCAAGACCATGTTCGGCGCCCACGAAGGCTAAAAAAAACGGCAGGGGCCTGCTGCGCGGCCGTATCCTGCGCCTGTGGTCCTCGGCCCCAGTCTTCTTTTTTTGCGCTCTCGCCGGCCTTCTCCTCCCTTCTTTGCGTTGCTGACACCCCCCTAGGCACACCATGACCCAGCCCACCACCCCCGATCTGATCCTGTTCAACGGCCGCTTCACCACCTTGGACCGCAGCAAGCCCACAGCCACGGCCGTGGCCGTGAGCCAGGGCCGCTTCAGCGCCGTCGGCAGCGACCGTGAGGTCCTGCCCCTGGCCGGCCCACAGACCCAACGCATCGATCTGGGCGGGCGCAGTGCGCTGCCTGGGCTCATCGACAACCACCTGCACCTGATCCGCGGCGGCCTGAACTTCAACATGGAGCTGCGCTGGGACGGCGTGAAGAGCCTGGCCGATGCCATGGCCATGCTCAAGGCCCAGGTGGATGTGACTCCTGCGCCCCAGTGGGTGCGCGTGGTGGGCGGCTTCAGCGAGCACCAGTTTGTGGAAAAGCGCCTGCCCACGCTGGCTGAGCTGAATGCCGTGGCGCCCGATACCCCGGTCTTCATCCTGCACCTGTACGACCGTGCCCTGCTCAATGCCGCCGCCCTGCGCGCCGTGGGCTACACCAAGGACACGCCCGAGCCGCCCGGTGGCCAGATCCTGCGTGACAGCGCCGGCAACCCCACGGGCCTGCTGCTTGCCAAGCCCAATGCGTCCATCCTCTACGCCACGCTGGCCAAGGGCCCCAAGCTGCCGCGCGACTACCAGGTCAATTCCACGCGCCACTTCATGCGCGAACTCAACCGCCTGGGTGTGACCGGCGCCATTGACGCGGGCGGTGGCATGCAGAACTATCCCGATGACTACGACGTGATCCAGGAGCTGGCCGATGCCGATCAGCTCACCATCCGTCTGGCCTACAACCTGTTCACGCAAAAGCCCAAGGAAGAGAAGGACGACTTTCTGCGCTGGACCGCCACCTCGCAGTACAAGCAGGGCACGGACTACTTCCGTCACAACGGTGCAGGCGAAATGCTGGTGTTCTCGGCCGCCGACTTCGAGGACTTCCGCCAGCCCCAGCCCGAGCTGGCCCCCGGCATGGAAGGCGAGCTGGAAGAGGTGGTGCGCATCCTGGCCCAGAACCGCTGGCCCTGGCGCATGCACGCCACCTACGACGAGACCATCGACCGCGCCCTCAATGTGTTCGAGAAGGTCAATGAAGACATTCCCCTGGCCGGCCTGAACTGGTTCTTCGACCACGCCGAAACGATTTCCGAAAAGTCCATCGACCGCATCGCGGCCCTGGGCGGCGGTGTGGCCGTGCAGCACCGTATGGCCTACCAGGGAGAGTATTTTGTCGAGCGCTACGGCGCCGCTGCGGCCGAAGCCACACCGCCTGTCAAGCGCATGCTGGAAAAAGGTGTCAACGTGTCAGCCGGCACCGACGCCACCCGCGTCGCCAGCTACAACCCCTGGGTTTCGCTGTCCTGGCTGATCACGGGCAAGACCGTTGGCGGTCTGCAGCTCACGCCCCAGCGCAACTGCCTGAGCCGCGACCAGGCGCTGCGCATGTGGACCGAAAACGTGACATGGTTCAGCAATGAAGAGGGCAAGAAAGGCCGTATCCAGGTGGGCCAGCTGGCCGACCTCATCGTGCCCGACCGCGACTTCTTCGCCTGCCCCGAGTCCGACATCGCCGACACCTCGGCCCTGCTCACCGTGGTGGGCGGCAAGGTGGTCTACGGCGTCGGCGTCTTCGCCGACTTCGACGAATCGGCCCCGCCCCTGGCTATGCCTGACTGGTCCCCCGTGCGCACCTTCAAGGGCTATGGCGCCTGGGGTGTGCAGGAAGGTGCGCCGCTGCAGTCCGTGATGCGCAACGCGGCAGCCAACTGCGGCTGCGCCAGCAACTGCAACATGCACGGCCACGCCCATGCCACGGCTTGGAGCAGCAAGCTGCCCGTGGCTGATCTCAAGGGCTTCTGGGGCGCCCTGGGCTGCGCCTGCTGGGCGGTGTGATATGGGTGCGTTGCACGCTGCAGCCACCGCTCCCTGGCTGCAGTCGCTGGCCCTGCTGTGCCTGTGTGCGGCCTACCTGCAAGGTGGCTGGTACAAGGCTCGGGACTTCCGCGGGGCGGTGGCCGAGGTGAAGGCCCTGGGGCTGACCCCGGCTGCTCCCATTGCAGCGGCCGTCCTGGTGCTGCAGCTAGCGGCCTCGGCCCTGATCCTCACGGGCTGGTACCGCTGGCTGGGGGCGCTGGCCCTCGCAGGTTTCACGGTGCTGGCGGCCTTGCTGGCCGACCGTTTCTGGGCAGCGCCGCAGGCCGAGCGCCAGCGTACTGCCAATGCATTTTTTGAACACTGGGGCCTGGTCGGCGGCATGTTGCTCGTCGCCTGGCACGATCTCGGAGGCTCCCATGCCGGATAACCAAAAAACCGCCTCGGGCAGCTTTGCGCCCCTGGCCATCCCCGTCTTTGCTGTTCTATGGGCCGCCACGGTGCTGGGCAATATCGGCAGCTTCATGCGCGATGTGGCCAGCGCCTGGATGGTGACCGAACTCTCGTCCAGCCCAACGGCTGTGGCCTTGATTCAGACGGCGGCCACGCTGCCGGTCTTTCTGCTGGCCATCCCGGCCGGCGTGCTGTCCGACATCCTGGACCGTCGCCGCTTCCTGATCGCCGTGCAGGTGCTGCTGGGAGCCGTGAGCGGTTCGCTGCTGGTGCTGGCCCAGACCAACACCCTCACGGTGGAATACCTGGTGGCCCTGACCTTTGTCGGCGGCATCGGGGCCGCCCTCATGGGCCCGACCTGGCAGTCGATCGTGCCCGAGCTGGTGCCGCGCAGCGAGCTCAAGAGCGCCGTGGCGCTGAACTCCCTGGGCATCAACATCGCGCGTGCCATCGGCCCGGCCGCCGGTGGTCTGCTGCTGGCCAGCTTCGGCGCTGCGGCGGCCTACGGCCTTGATGTGCTGAGCTATGTGTTTGTGATCGCCGCCCTCATCTGGTGGAAGCGTCCCAAGGCCGAGGCCTCGGCACTCAACGAGCAGTTCTTTGGCGCCTTCCGGGCCGGTGTACGCTATGCCCGTGCCAGCCGCGAGCTGCATGTGGTGCTGCTGCGCGCTGCCGTGTTCTTCCTATTCGCCAGCTCGGTTTGGGCCCTGCTGCCCCTGGTGGCGCGCCGCATGCTGGGCGGCACGGCCGGTTTCTACGGTGTGATGCTGGGCGCCGTAGGTGCCGGTGCCATCCTGGGCGCCGTGCTGCTGCCCAAGTTGCGCAAGCACCTCGATACTGACGGTCTGGTGTTGCTGGCTTCTGTGGTGACGGCCTTGGTCATGGGCGTCCTGGCCCTGGCGCCGCCCCAGTGGGCTGCCGTGGCGCTGATGCTGGTGCTGGGGCTGGGCTGGATTGTCGCGCTGACCACGCTCAACGGCGTGGCCCAGGCGGTGCTGCCCAACTGGGTGCGCGGCCGGGGTCTCGCCATTTACCTGATGGTGTTCAACGGCGCCATGGCCCTGGGCAGCCTGGGCTGGGGCCTGATCGCTGGCCAGCTGGGGCTGCCGGTCACGCTGCTGATCGGAGCCGTGGGCCTGGTGCTGGTGTCCCTGGTCTTCCACCGCGTCAAGCTGCCTGGCGGCGAAGCCGATCTGCAGCCGTCCAACCACTGGCCCGAGCCCCTGCTGGCAGAACCCGTGGCCCACGACCGTGGCCCGGTCATGATTCAGATCGAGTACCGGATTGCGCATCAAGACCTGGCCGCCTTTTTCCAGGCCATGCAGCAAGTGGCCGAGGAGCGCCGTCGCGATGGGGCTTATGCCTGGGGCGTGGCCGAGCACACCGGCGAGCCGGGCCGGGTGATCGAGTGGTTCCTGGTCGAGTCCTGGGCCGAGCACCTGCGACAGCACGGTCGCGTGTCCAAGGCTGACGCCGATCTGCAGGCCGCCGCTTTGCGCTACCACCAGGGGCCGGGCAAGCCCGTGGTCCACCACTTCCTGGCACTTGATGCGCGCAGCGCCCAGCAGGAAACGGATTCCCCTGCCCACTGAGCGACTCTGAAGTCAGCCTTAGTCGCTGACGTGGCAGGAGATACATGCAAGGCCGGCGCGCACGGCCACGACCTCGATTTCCACATACCAGGCCGGGTTGGCCAGGGCTGCAATCTGGAAGGCTGAACGTGCGGGAAGGTTGGGCTGGACAGCCGTTCCAAAGAACTGGGTGTAGCCACGCATGAAGCCGGCAAAGTCCATCTTGTTGCCCTTGGCGGGATCGGCCACAAGGAAAACCTGCATCTTCACCACATCGCTCATGCCGAGATTCATGCTCTTGAGCTGCTCTTCCAGGCTCTTGAGGATGGCGACGGTCTGGCCCTCGGTATCTCCGCCGTAGGCAGCAGGATCAGTGGCAGGCCTGGATTTGTCCACCACGGGCGGCACCTTGCCCGAGAGGTAGACGGTGCGGGCGTCGGTGGGAATTTCCACGGCTGCGGCGATGGGGAAGGTCGAGCCCGGTGTCCTGTAACGCAGGACATCGCCACTGCCGGAGGTGGTGGCAGCGCAGCCGGTGAGCAGGACTGCCGTACCCAGAAGGGCGGCGGTAGTGGCGGTCTTGAAGATGGATGGAACGTTCATGTGATCTCCTGAATGGATTTATGGGGTGGCGCGAAAGGGTTTGACGTCGGCGGCAGACAGCTTGTCCGCGTACTGATTGCCGAAGTTGCTGCGCACATAGTTCACGACGTCGGCAATCTGTTCATCGGACAGCTTGCTGGCAAAGGACGGCATGCCGTGCAGGCCGTTCATGACAACAGAGGCCGGGTATGCAGCAGCTGCCAGCTTGGGGTTGGAGGCCAGCGCCGGGTAGAAGCCCGCGCCCTTGGCACCTTCGCCCTTGACCATGTGGCACCCCTGGCAGATCGCCTGGTACAGGGTCTCTCCGCCGCTCTGGCTGAAGCGTGGGCGGACCGCAGAGAAGTTCTGCATCAGCGCCTGGGTATCAGCGGGCGAGATGGAAAGAACGGCGGCAGATTGCAGCGTTTGCAGGTTTTTTATATCCTGGGTTTTCATGCCCTGTGATTGGGCCAGGACGGCACCGGAGAGACCCAGGGCCAGGGCGCAAGCGGCGCAAAGACGGTGCAATGTGTGCATGGTGAAGTTCCTTGTGGCAGACATGGGCGATCAGAGGCTGGAGGCCTTGGCGTGCAGACGCTGGATGGCGTCCAGCGAGGACAGCACGGCACCTTCCTGCCAGGCGGGGATGTACGAGACATGCTCGCCCGCGAGCACCAGGCGACCGTCGATCTGGGCCAGATCCTTGTAGTGCTGCTCGCGCAGCGGATCGGTCCAGTTGCCGAAGCAGCCGTTGATCCAGGGCATGCGATGCCAGGCCACTGACACTCCGTTGAGGAACTCCTGCTTGTACTGCGGATGGATCTGCGCGCCATACTCCAGCGCAAGACGAACGCGCTCGGCCGGCTTGAGCGAGGAGAAACGGTAGCTGTTGGAGTTCTCGAATGCATAGGCGCCCAGCAGCACGGCGGGGCCGTTGCCCATATAGCCGGTGGAGGGGTAGGAGATCTGCTGGATCGGCAGATCGGTGTAGCTGATGCCGCCGTAGATGCGCTCGTCCTCTTCCCAGAAACGGCGCTTGAATTCCAGTCCGACCTTCATGGAGCTACCGTAGGGCACGGCAGCAATCGCGTTCTGCATGGCGCTGCCGGCCTGCACTTCGATCTGGCTCAGGATGGACAGCGGAATGGTGCACACGCACCAGTCGGCGCGGGCCTGCAGCGTGGCACCGGGCTTGAGGGCGTCCACATAGTCCACGGTTACACCCTTGTCGCTCTGGGCGATCCTGGTGACCTTGGCGTTGTAACGGATGGCAGAGCCCAGATCGCGTGCCATGGCCTGGGCCAGCATGTCCATGCCGCCTTCGGGTTGGAAGATGGCGCTGTGGAATTCGTAGATATTGCCCACGCCCATCTGGCGCCACAAATTGGATTCGAGCAGCTCGTGCAGGCCCATGGGCGTCGAAGGTTTAGCCAGCGCCATCATGCCGCCGCCAGGGTCGATGTCGTAGCCACGGAAATCGCTGACCGCATTGCTGGCACGGTAGCGGTACTCCTTGTCCAGCACGCCCCAGGCCTTGAGGCTCTCCAGCAGGCGTTCCTTGTCTTCCCGGCTGACGTTCTGGTCCAGTGCGCCCTGATTGGTAGCCTTTGACAGCAGCTCGGCCACATGGCCGTAGACATCGGTTTGCACATGGCGAAAGCGCTGAGGCTTGCCAGCCAGGGCTTTGCTGTTGTGCAGATAGGCGTTGTAGTTGACTTGGTTGAAGGCTTCGAGCTTGATGCCGAAGCGCTTGTAGTAATCCAGCATCGCATGGTGGTGGTAGGGCACGCGCCAGGGGCCGGGGTTGAAGTAGTTGCCCTTGGCAAAGCCCACTTTCTGGCGCGTGCCGTCGAGTTCGCTGAATTCATCGCCGCCGCGCAGCGTCCAGCAGCGGCCTCCGGCGCGGCTCTGGTATTCAAGCAACTGCACCTTGTAGCCGGCCGCACGCAACTCGTGGGCTGCCACCATGCCTGCCAGGCCAGCGCCCAGCACCAGAACCGATGCACCAGGTCTGGCGTTGCCGAGCCTGACCGGACCGCTGTAATGCGATTCGGCAGCATATCCCAGTGAACTCATGGCTTGATACATGGCACTGCCGCCCGCAACCTTTCCGATCATCGAGAGCAGTTGTCTGCGACTGACATGCTTGCTTGGCTCTGGCATCTGAAATTCCTTTGCTGTTGTGTATTCCGCTGTCCATCCGGGGCTGCGGGGCAAGGGTTTTCAGCAAGAGCTGTGCCAGGGCAGGGGGCTCAAGGCTTTAGATCAATAAAATCAGTTACTTGTTATGTAATTCAGATCAATCTGCGTTCAATCCTCTTGACGCTTATGGTGCATGCTCACTAATTTGAAGCATCAATGACCAAATTGGTGCAGTGGAGTCACACAATGAATGAGCTGAAAAAAAGCGTATCTGCTGTGACAGCGGATACGCCTTGAGAGGGGGCCGGAACTACGGTGCTGCCGGGTTCAGAGCTCGCAGGGAGGCTCGCTGGCCTCACTGACCATGACACGATTGCGTCCACCTCGCTTGGCTGCGTAGAGCATGGCATCGGCCTGCTGGAAGACGGCCTTGATATCGGGATCGCTGTCGGGCCAGTGGGCCACGCCCAGCGAGATCGTGATATGGCCCACTGGCGGCATCTCTATCTTCTCGACCAACTGACGCAGACGCTCGGCGGCATGGGCGGCGGCCTCCAGCGCCGTGCCTGGCAGCAGCAGCAGAAACTCCTCCCCGCCCACGCGGCAAGGCAGGTCATCGACACGCGAGACCTCGCGCATGGTGCGTGCGAGCCGTTTGAGCACCTCGTCGCCTGTATCGTGGCCAAAGCCGTCGTTGATATGCTTGAAGTGATCGATGTCGATGGCAATCACCGAGAACGGCAGCGCTTGCGTCTGAAAGGCGCTGATAGCAGCCTCCAGATGGCGGCGATTGCCCAGGCCTGTCAGCGGATCGGTGTTCACATCCTCGCGCAGCTTGGTGATATTGCGCTGCAGCAGGCCCAGGCCCTTGAGCATGGCTTTCTTGAGTTCGTAGGACTCGAAGTACCAGGACTTGACGGCCTGGATGTTCTGCGCCGTCTCGGGCTTGTCCATATCGTGCGCGCCGTTGGCGAGCTGGCGCAGCGGGCTGGCAATGCGGCGCGCGCTCCACCAGATGACCACCAGCATCAGCAGGGCGATGGGCAGGGTCTTGTAGAGCACGGAGCGCATCAGCTTGTTGAGCGGGGCCAGCGTGGCCGCCTTAGGACGCTGGGCCACAATGCCCCAGCCCGATGCGTGGATGATGGCATAGCCGGCCAGCATTTCCACGCCCTTGCTGTTGACCACCGGCGCCGTACCCGACTCGCCCCGGATCACGGCGTTGATGACATCGTTGTTGATCACCTGATCGCCGATACGGTGGTTGTCGGGGTGATAGATGATGTGCTTGTTCCTGTCCACCACATAGACATAGGTGCCGTCCTGGTAGAAGTGCGAGCCCAGCAGGGTGTCGAGAATGCTGTCTTCCTTGAGGTAGATGCTGCCGCCTACCGCACCGAGGAACTCGCCCTGAGGGCCAAAAATGGGCTGGGAGACAAAGACGATGTAGTTGCCGGCCGTGGACATATAGGGCTGGCTGATGACGGGCCTTCGAGTGCTCAATGTCTGTGTCACTCCGGCGCTTTGCAGCGTCTTACCCATGATCTGCAGGGTTTCGGGCGATGTCGCCAGCACATAGCCCGTGGGGTCGATGATGGTGACGGAGTTGAAGCTCTTGGTTTGCAAGCGCAGACGTGTGGCCTCCCTGCCCAGATAGTCCACGTCGTCCATGTGCGCGCCCATCAGATTGGCGCTGTATTCCAGCTGCTGCAGGGCGGATTGCAGAAAATCATCCGTGCTCTGCGCCAGCTTGGTCGCATAGGCATGGTGACCTTCGAGCGTGTTGTCTATCAGCTGCTGGCGCTGCACCAGATAGCCGGCATAGAAGGTGTTGAGAAACGGGATCAGC
The DNA here is from genome assembly GCF_058807955.1 of Comamonas sp. GW821-FHT11H03. Classification (NCBI taxonomy): domain Bacteria; kingdom Pseudomonadati; phylum Pseudomonadota; class Betaproteobacteria; order Burkholderiales; family Comamonadaceae; genus Comamonas; species Comamonas sp. GW821-FHT11H03. The sequence continues at coordinate 747,526 of NZ_JBXARF010000001.1, read as the reverse complement.
GCGCTGCAGATGGTCAGGGCCAGTATCAGTCGACGCAAATCAAGCCGGTCAGGCGCAAGCCGGCGATGCCAGGGGAGAGATTTCTTCACAGATGATGTCGCGAGAGCAGGGCGGCTCTGCGCTGTGCCTGTGTGCTCTGACAGGCTCAGACACCGGCCGCATATTCATTGAGTGCCTGCATTATGGTTGCTCGCGCCGTGGCTCTGCTCATGGTCAACCACAATGCAGCTGCGTCAGGCTGACAACTCCTTGAACTTTTCCACCTGTACTGCGCAGTCGTAGAAGCAGGGCGCTCGGCCAATATCGGTGAGCTGCTGATGTGTCAGCTCGTTCACATTCGTGCCGTTGGCTCCCTGCTTGCGCCACCAGATGCCCAGGCCCACCACCACGCCGGCGCGAGCGCGGCCGTTGATGGCGGCGTGGCAGACATGCTCGCCGCGCCGGTTGAAGACGCGCAGCTGGTCACCGTCGGCAATGCCGCGCGCAGCGGCGTCATCGGGGTGCATCTCCAGCAGCGGACGCTCTTCCATGCGGGCTAGACTGGCCACATTGGCAAAGCTGCTGTTGAGAAAGTTGCGTGCGGGCGGCGAGATCATGGCTAGCGGGTAGACCGTCGTGGGCGGCTCGTAATTGGGCAGATAGTCGGGCAAGGTGTTGATGCCCAGCCGCGCCAGTGCGGGGTTGTCGAATTCGCATTTGCCCGATGGCGTGGCAAAGCCGCCTTCGGCAAACGGCGCATCGGGCAGCGGTATATGGGCAAAGCCTTGTTGCAGCAGCTCTTCAAAATCAATAGCCGTGTCCGAGACTGCTGCGCGGCATAGAGTTTCATCAGACTCAGAAAAATATGCTGCCGCAAAAGCGGAGTCCAGCCTGGCCATATGCTTGGCCAGATCGCGAAAGATCTGCGCGTTGCTGCGCGCCTGACCTTGGGGCTCGATAGCGGGGCGATTCAGCAGCACATCGGTATGGCCGTAGCTGCCGTGGATGTCCCAATGCTCGAGCTGCGTGGTAGCGGGCAGCACATAGTCGGCATGGTCTGCGGTGTCGGTCAAGAAATGCTCAAGCACCACGGTGAACAGATCTTCGCGCGCAAAGCCAGCGGCCACCTTGGTTGACTCTGGCGCCACAGCCACGGGATTGCTGTTGTAGACAACGACGGCTTCCACCTTGGGGCCGAAGCTGGTATCGCCCTCATGCAGCAGCACATCGCCAATCTGGCTCATGTTCAGCGTGCGTGGGCGACGCTCACCCAGCAACTGCGGCATCTGAAGAGAAGTCCGCTTGAAAGGCGAGACCCCCGAGGCGGACAGCAGCAGCCCGCCAGCGCGGTGGCGCCAGGCGCCGACAAGAGCCGGCAAGCAGGCCACGGCGCGCACGGCGTTGCCGCCGCCGCGCACTCGCTGCATACCGTAATTGAGGCGAATGGCGGCTGGTCTGGTCGTGCCGTAATCACGTGCCAGGGACTGAATCTGTTCCACGCTCAGACCACAGACACTGGCGGCGCGCTCGGGCGGCCATTGCAATGCTCTGGCCTTGAGTGCGTCCCAGCCCTGGGTGTGTTGGGCGATGTAGTCATGGTCCAGCCAGTCGTGCACGATCAGCTCGTGCATCAGCGCCAGAGCCAGTGCCGCATCGGTGCCGGGCAGCAGTTGCAGGTGCTCCTGGCATTTGTCGGCAGTCTCACTCTTGCGCGGGTCTATGCAGATCAGCTTGGCGCCCTGGCGCTTGGCTTCCTGCGCATAGCGCCAGAAATGAAGATTGCTGGCAATGCTGTTGCTGCCCCAGATCAGGATCAGCTTGCTTTCGGCAAAGAACTCCACACGCATACCCAGTTTGCCGCCATAGGTGGCAGTCAGCGCCTCGCTGCCGGCACTGGCGCAGATGGTGCGATCCAGCAGGCTGGAGCCCAACTGGTGAAAAAAGCGCCGGTCCATGCTCTCACTCTGCACCAGTCCCATGGTGCCGGCATAGCTGTAGGGCAGTATGGCTTCAGGCGCGCGCTGGGCAATGCCGTGCAGGCGCTGGGCAATATCGCTCAGCGCTTCGTCCCAGCTCACGGGGGTGAAATGGCCGCTGCCTTTGGGGCCGCTGCGCTTGAGAGGCTGCAGCACTCGCCCGGCGTGGTAGGTGCGCTCGGTGTACTTGCTGACCTTGGCGCAGAGCACGCCGCCCGTGTGAGCGTGTTCTGCATTGCCTTGCACCTTGGTGGCGGTGCCATCGACCACCGTGGTGACCAGGGCGCAGGTGTCCGGGCAGTCATGCGGGCAGGCGCCGCGTACTTGAGCGATATGAGGCATGTCGTGGGCTCGAAAAATCTGGGCCGGTTTGCGGCTGAAGACCGTTTTATGGGCCTATTATGCGGCGCGCATCCATGTCAAAAAACCTGAGATGCAAGACCCCAGAAACGGGCCGATCCAGCCCGTACCAATGAGTAGCCCGTAGAAAGAGATCGAGAGCAATGCAGGACAAGCGAGTGGAGTGGAATCGTCGTCAATTCATGACTGCTGGTGCAGCTGTGGCAGCCGGGAGTTGGACCGGCGCCAGTTATGCCCAGGATTCGAGCGGACCCATTGTGCTCGGGCAGTCCTGTGCGCTGAGCGGCCCTTCAGCGCAGCTGGGTATACAGTTTGTGCAGGGTGCCAAGCTGTACTTCGATCAGCTCAACGCCCAGGGCGGCATTGGCCGCCGCCAGGTGGAGCTGCGCACGCTGGACGATGGCTATGAGCCAGAGCGCTGCGTGGCCAATACCCAGAAATTCATTGCCGACGATGTAATGGCCTTGTTCGGCTATCTGGGCACTTCCACCAGCATGGCCGCACTGCCTTTGCTGCAGAAAGCCAGGCTGCCGCTGATTGCTCCACTGACGGGGGGCGCCGGCCTGCGCGACCCCAAGCTGGCGCAGACGGTCTTCAATCTGCGTGCCTCCTATGCCGATGAAACCGCGCTCATGGTCAGACAACTGGTTTCTTTGGGCCTCAAGAAGATCGCGGTGTTTCACCAGAACGACGCCTATGGCCAGTCAGGTCTTGAGGGGGTGATGCAGGCGCTGCAAGGCCATGGCCTCAAACCCGTGGGTGCCGCGACGGTGGAGCGAAATTCCCAGGATGTGGCCAAGGCCGTCAAGACTTTGGTGCCGCTGGGTGCCGATGTCATCGTGCAGGTCGGCACCTATGCGGCCTGCGCTGCCTTTGTGCGAGTGGCACGCCAGGCAGGCTATGGCGGTCAGTTCTACAACGTGTCGTTCGTGGGCACTTCTGCACTGGCGCAGGCTCTTGGCAAGGAGGCCGAGGGCGTGGTGGTCACCCAGGTCGTTCCCTCGCCCTTCAAGACCTCGCATCCCCTGGCGCGTGAGTTTCAGGCCGCACTGCACAAAGGCGGTGCGTCGCTGCAGCCAGATTACTCCAGCATGGAAGGCTATCTGGCTGCCCGTGTCGTGAGCGAAGCGCTGAAATCTGCCTCTGCCGCAGGTCGCCTGCAGCGCGATGGCCTGGTGGCGGCGCTGGAGGCCATGAATGGCCAGCAGGTTGCGGGCTTTCCTATCGCATTTCGTGCACAGGCGGGCAAGCCCCGTTTTGTGGAGCTGTCCATGCTCACGGGCGACGGAAAGGTCCGGGTGTGAGGCTTTGAGGTGCGCAGGGCGCAAGCTCTCTCGCTTTGGGCCATCATGGCATCTTTGCCATTGATGACCCCAAGGAGAGAGCGCATGGCCCTGCTGCCCGAACTTCAAGCAAGCGCCCCTGACATTGCCGCGCTGCGTCGCGATATCCACGCCCACCCCGAGCTGTGTTTCGAGGAAATACGGACCTCGGATCTGGTCGCGGCGAAGTTGGAGCAATGGGGCATAGCAATCCATCGCGGTCTGGGCAAGACCGGTGTGGTGGGCATCATCCAAGGTCGTGACGGCGGCAGCAGCGGTCGAGCCATCGGCCTGCGCGCTGATATGGATGCCTTGCCCATGCAGGAGTTCAACACCTTTGACCATGCCAGCCGCCATGCGGGAAAGATGCATGCCTGCGGTCACGACGGTCACACGGCCATGCTGCTGGCGGCGGCGCAATATCTGGCCGCACATCGTGACAGCTTCGAGGGCACGGTCTACACCATCTTCCAGCCTGCCGAGGAAGGCGGTGGCGGTGCTCGCGAGATGGTCAACGACGGACTGTTCGAGCAGTTCCCCATGCAGGCCGTGTTTGGTATGCACAACTGGCCGGGCATGAAGGCCGGCACCATGGCTGTGGGGGCAGGGCCAGCCATGGCATCCAGCAACGAATTCAGGATCGTGGTGCGCGGCAAGGGCGGCCACGCGGCCATGCCGCATATGGTGGTGGACCCGGTACCTGTGGCGGCCCAGCTCATCATGGCTTTCCAGACCATTGTCAGCCGTAACGTCAAGCCCATTGAGGCGGGCGTGGTGTCGGTCACCATGGTCCATGCCGGCGAGGCTACCAACGTCGTGCCGGACAGCGTGGAGCTGCAGGGCACGGTGCGTACCTTCACGCTGGAAGTGCTGGACCTCATCGAGCAGCGCATGCAGCAGATCAGCGAGGCTGTCTGTGCCGCGCATGGCACGCAATGCTCGTTCGAGTTTGTGCGCAACTACCCTCCCACCATCAACACGGCCCCCGAGGCTGAATTTGCCCAGGCCGTGATGCGCGAGATTTTGGGCGATGCCGGTGTGGTGCCGCAAGAGCCATCCATGGGGGCCGAGGACTTTGCCTTCATGCTGCTGGAAAAGCCCGGCGCCTACTGCTTTATCGCCAACGGCGATGGTGATCATCGCGCTATGGGGCATGGTGGCGGTCCCTGCACCTTGCACAATCCCAGCTACGACTTCAACGATGCGCTGATTCCGCTGGGAGCGACCTTCTGGGTCAAGCTGGCCCAGCGCTGGCTGGCCCAGCCTACGCGCGGCTGAAGGCTTGGGCCCTGGGTGGAAGGTTTCTTTCACGCCAGACCTCGGGCGGGCAGCCAAAGAGCGTGCTGAACCAGCGTGTGAAGGCACTGTGGCTGTTGTAGCCCAGCATGGCGGCGATCTGGCCCACGGGGTAGCCAGGGTTGCGCACATAGCGCTGGGCGAGATCTGAGCGAACCTCCTGCAGCAGGTTGGTAAAGCTCAGACCTTCACTGTCAAGCTCGCGCTGCAGGGTCCGTACGCTGCGCCCCAGACCTTGGGCCACGCAGACGCAGGTTGCATTGCCCGAAGGCAGCATGAGGTAGATGGCCTTGCGCACCTGCTGGCCGATGGAGGCCTGACGGCCCTGCTGCGTGGTGTCCACCATGGTCTTGGCATAGCGCACCAGAACCGGATCCGCCAAGGGGTTGGAAGCATCCAGGTCCTCGGTGCGAAACACAATGCCGTTGAAGTCCGCATCAAACTCCACGCGGCAACGAAACATCTGCTTGTGCAGGCTGGTGTCGCCGGGCGCGGGGTGGCTGAAGCAGACCCGCAGTGGACGCCATTTCTCATGCAGCAGCAGATTGCAGGTGCGAAACAGCACGCCGATTGCCAGCTCCATGGATTGCGGAAGCACCTCAGGCAGGGTGAACTCTTCGCGCAGCACCACGACGCCATTGGCGTCGTCCATATGAATGACCAGTGACTCATTGAGCATGTGCACATGCTCGATCAGCGTACTCAGCACCTTGCGCAAGGTAGGCTGGTGCAGCAACAAAAGGCTGACGACACCGAAGTTAGAGACCTGCCGCGATTGCGCCATGCGCAGGCCGAAGTTTTCGCAACCCGTGATGCTTGCAGCTTCTTCCAGCAAGCGCCCGGCCGTCAGCGCATCAATCAGCTGGTCCTGTTCGCGCACCACGGCGGGTCGCAGCCCCGCGCGACGCAATGCCGCGTCGGGGTCTCCACCCAGCTCGCTGAAGAGTTCCGAGAAATTTGTCAGAGATGCCGCGCGCACAAAAGTGACCATGACTGCTCCATGCATAGAGGCGTGGAAATTCTGGCATGAGATGCATAAGGTTCGGCATGAAATGCACAACCTATGTGACACAGGTTTTCTAAAGTGGACTTACCGGGCGGCAGAGACCTGCAACAAGCCCGGGTTCAAAAAAGGTAGGAGACAGGTATGCAGATAAACCCTCTGACCTGTGCCATAGGCGCGGAGTTGGTCGATGTGCAACTGGCGGATGCGCTGCGCGATGATTGGCTTTTCGCCGAGATCAAGACGGCCTTGCTCAAGCACAAGGTGCTGTTCTTGCGTCGCCAGAGTATCAGTCGCGCCGAGCATGTTGGCTTTGCCCGGCGCTTTGGCGAGCTGGAGGACCACCCGGTGGTCGGCAGCGACCCCGAGCATCCCGGCCTGGTGCAGATCTACAAGACGCCGGACAAGCAGCTGGACCGGTATGAAAACTCCTGGCATTGCGATGCGACCTGGCGCGAGGTACCGCCCATGGGCTGCGTGCTGCGCTGCGTCGAGTGTCCGCCGGTTGGCGGCGACACCATGTGGGCCAACATGGCGCTGGCCTATGAGATGCTTCCGTCTCATATCAAGGACGTGATAGCCCCGCTGCGGGCACGCCACAGCATTGAGTGCACCTTTGGCGCTGCCATGCCTGCGCAAAAGCGTCTGGCCCTCAAGGCGCAGTTTCCCGATGCGGAGCATCCGGTGGTGCGAACACACCCGGAAACCGGTGAAAAAGTGCTGTTTGTCAGCGGCTTCACCACTCATTTCACGAACTTCCACACGCCCGCCAATGTGCGTGTGGGCCAGGACTTCACCCAGGGCTCATCCAGTCTGCTGCAGTTCTTGATCAGCCAGGCCGCGATCCCCGAGTACCAGGTCCGCTGGCGCTGGGAGCCCGGCAGCATCGCCATCTGGGACAACCGCGCGACACAGCATTACGCGGTGATGGATTACCCGCCCAGCCATCGAAAGATGGAGCGTGCCGGAATCATTGGCACACCGACTTTTTGAGCATCGGAAGAGACGCCCGTGGCAAGGCGCAGAAGCTGGCCCTGCACGTGCCGTGCGATACAAGCACGGCTGTACGCAAGGATCAAAGTGCGGGAATGGCTTTCATATAACAACGGAGACACCATCATGAATTTTCTCGACGGTCACCTGGTTGCCGAAAATCAGCAGCCTCTCATCATCACTGCAGCTCCTTATGCGCCTTCGTGGCTGCCGGAGGACTTCCCTGGCGAAATTCCCGTCACGATGGAGGAGCAGATTCAAAAAGCCGTGGACTGCTACAACGCCGGTGCCCAGGTGCTGCACCTGCATGTACGTGAGCTCGACGGTCGCGGCAGCAAGCGGCTTTCCAAGTTCAACGAGCTGATTGCCGGCGTGCGTGCCCGCGTCCCGGACATGATCATCCAGGTGGGTGGGTCAATCAGCTTTGCCCCCGAAACCGATGGCGCGGCCGCCAAATGGCTGTCTGACGATACCCGCCACATGTTGGCCGAGCTGGACCCCAAGCCCGATCAGGTGACGGTGACCATCAATACCTCGCAGATGAATATTCTGGAGCAGTTCGATGCGCGGGATATCCAGGGCACTTCGATGGAGGACCCTGCGGTGTTCAATGCCTACAAGGAAATGACCGTTCCCGCACAGCCGGGCTGGGCCGAAGAGCATATACGCCGCCTGAGTGCGGCCGGCATTCAGAGTGCTTTCCAGTGCTACAACATCAACAGCTTCGAGTCGGTTGAGCGGCTGATGCGCCGCGGCATCTACAAAGGTCCGCTGGTGCTGAACTGGGTGGCCATCGGCGGCGGCATGGACCAGCCCAGCGTCTACAGCCTGGCCAATTTCGTGCGCGCCGTGCCAGACGGCGCGGTGCTCACGGTGGAGGCCTCGGTGCTGAATGTGCTGCCCATCAATCTCATGGGCATTGCCATGGGTCTGCATGTGCGCTGCGGCACCGAAGACAACCTGTGGAATCAGACCCGAACCCGAAAAATGGGCACGGTGGAGCAGATCGCGCAACTGGTGCGTATTGCCAAGGAATGCAGCCGCCCCATCGCCACTCCTGCCCAGGCGCGCGAGATCTGCCAGATCGGCGTGTTCTACGACACGGTGGAGGAGAGCCTGGCAAGGAACGGCTTTGCTCCGAATCGTAACGGTGCTCAGCAGGGTTTTCTGCGCAAAGTCGCCTGAGTCCAAAGGAGCGCACGATGCAACGCATTCCAGTCCTGCTGTCCATTGCGCTGGCTGCAGCTTTGCCAACTGGCAGCGCCTTCGCTTTTACCGACAAGCCTGTCAAGCTCATTGTTCCCGCCCCGCCCGGCGGCACGATCGATGTGTTTGCTCGCATCATCAGCGATCAGCTGGCGCATGAGCTCAAACAGCCTGTGATTGTGGAAAACCGCCCCGGTGCCGGCGGAGCAATGGCAGTGAAATACATGCTGTCCCAGCCCTCGGACGGCAATACCCTGCTGGTGACGGTGACCAATATCCTGACCGAGGTTCCGCATGTGCTCAAGGGGGGCTTTGATGCCATGAAGGATGTCAGACCCGTCTCGCAGATGGCACGCTCCGTCATGGTCTTCATTGCTTCGCCTCAGTTTCCGGCCAAGGATGCCAAGGAGGCTATTGCCTATGTGAAAGCCCATCCGGGTCAGCTGTCTTTTGCCTCCTACAGTCAGGGGACGGCATCGCAGTACGCCGGAGTGATCCTGAATCAGAAGGCCGGCCTGGATATGCAACATGTGCCGTTTCCAGGCTCTGCACCGGCACTGGCACAGATCATGGGCAATCAGGTTCCGCTGATGTTCGACGGCTCCGTGACTACCAAACCGCTGGTTCCAAGTGGCAAGGTCAAGCTGCTGGCCATTGCTTACAAGAACCGCCTGCCCGATTTTCCCAATGTGCCGACGATGGGCGAGCTCGGTTATCCGGAGCTTGATTTCAGCAACTGGGCGGGTGTTTTTGCTTCGGCAAGGACGCCACAGCCGTTGCTGGAGAAGATCAATGCCTCGCTGCAAAGGGTCAACGCCAGCCAGGCGGTGCAGGCACGTTATGTGGCCACAGGCTTTGAGCCGATTCGCCAGGAGCGCACTCTGGAGCAGCTGTCTACCGATCTGCAGGCCGAATACCAGCGCAACGGTGAGATCGTCAAGAGTTTCGGCATCAAGCTGAACTGAGTCGGCTCGTCAATCGGCCCGGGCATGTTTGCGACTGAGATGCTCGGACTTTTGCTTTGCAGCGCTTGCTGCACCTTGCTGTGAACAATAGAGACAGGAGCATTTCATGACTCAGGCCATTCGCATTTACGAGACTGGCGGTCCAGAAGTTCTGCGACTGGAAAACGTTGCCGTGGGATACCCTGGCCCAGGCCAGGCGCGTGTGCGGCATAGCTATATCGCGCTCAACTTCATCGATGTGTACTTCCGCTCCGGGCGTTATCCGCTGGCCTTGCCCAACGGGCTCGGCTCGGATGCCGTCGGTGTGGTCGAGGCCGTCGGAACGGGTGTGACGGATGTTCGGGTAGGTGACCGCGTTGGCTATCTGATCGGTCCGCAAGGCGCTTATGCACAGGCACGTGTGATGCCTGCAGAAGTGCTGATTCCGCTGCCCGACGGAATTTCAGACCGTACTGCAGCCACGCTCATGATGAAGGGCATGACGGCCCAGTATCTGTTTCGTCAGGTTTATCCGCTGCAGGGCGGTGAAACCATTCTCTACCACGCAGCTGCCGGAGGCGTAGGCCTGCTTGCCTGTCAGTGGGCCCGCGCCATGGGGGTCAACATGATTGGTACGGTCAGCACGGATGAGAAGGCCGAACTGGCCAGGGCGAACGGGTGCACACACACCATCGTGACTTCGCGCGAAAACATCGTCGAGCGAGTGAAGGAAATCACGGCAGGCAAGGGCGTTCCCGTGGTCTATGACTCGGTAGGCAAGGACACACTGATGGACTCGCTCGATTGCCTGCAGCCGCGTGGCTCGCTGGTCAGCAACGGAACCTCTTCCGGCTCCGTGGTGGTGGACTCGTCGCTGCTGGCCGCCAAGGGTTCGATCTGGATGACCCGGCCGGCCATGATGCATTACATCCAGCCTCGCCCACATATGCTGGAGATGGCTGCAGAGCTTTTCGAGCACGTGCTGGCAGGGCGCATTGTGAGCGAGCCGCAGCAGGAGTTCGCATTGGCCGATGCGGCACAAGCCCATCGTGCATTGGAAGCGCGCAAGACCGTGGGGGCCACGGTACTCGTGCCATGAGCTGCTGGGTGCAAATGTCGGGCGCGTAAAGCCATTGCGAAGATCTGTGCCGGCACCTTTTCCAAGGCGCCGGCTTTTTTCTGTCTGACATTGGCTATGTGACGGGGCGACATTCCTAGGGATTTCACCTTGGGAACATGGCACCAAATAAGCAATGAATGGCATCAACTGCACAAGAGCTGCAGCCTTCCTTTTCTAGAGTGATTTCGCGGATCAAGACCGCGAATTCATAACGAAAAGGAGACATGAAATGCCACGTATTTCACGCTACATCTGGAGTCTTTTTGCCTTGTTCGCCAGCAGTCTGGCCAGCGCTCAGTCATCCGTGACGCTGTTTGGTGTCATGGATGCAGGCGTCAGCCGCTACATGGTGCGCAGCAATTCCTGGGATGGCTCCGGTCGCACGGCCAGCCAAGGTATCTGGGCGCTGTCACCATCGGGTAATCTGGCCAGCCGTCTGGGTGTTCGTGCCGTTGAAGATCTGGGGGCTGGAATGTCTGCCAATATGTGGCTGGAAGCGCCTGTGAGCAACGACACGGGCGGCGGCGCGCTGAACTTTGGGCGACGCTCCACCGTCAGCCTGGCGGGCAGCTGGGGCGAGTTGCGCCTTGGGCGCGATCACACGCCGTCGTTTCTGAATGACTGGGCTTTTGATCCCTATTCAGTCAACGGCGTGGGCGTCAATTTGCTGGCGGTGGTCAGCAGCAACCTGGCCATCAACCGTGCACTGAGCACGCAGACCAGCGGCACGCTGCCCGAACGCTTGCTGGGAAACGGTTTGTCGGCAGGCACGGACAATTATCTGCGCGCGAACAATTCCATCGGCTACTACCTTCCGACAGGGCCGGACGGACTTTATGGTCAGCTGATGTATGCCTTCCCGGAAAATGATGCCAGGCGCGGCAGCTATGCGGGAGGCCGCATAGGCTGGGCCAGCGGCCCCACCGATATTGCGCTGGGCTATGGCGAAAGCATGCTGGGAACTTTCAACGGCCGCAAGGAAACCATCAAGTCCCTGAACCTGGGAGGTTCGTACAACTTCGGTCCGGTCCGCGTGTTGGGCGAGTGGTCGCAGGTGCGCAATGCGCGCAGCGATGTGCGGGCCACAGACCGTTATGACGGGCTTTTGGCTGGTGTGCAAATCCCTGTCGGACTGCATCAGCTCAGGGCGTCGGTGGCCAGGGTGCAATTCAAAAATGGGCAGGGAACTGGCGACGCATCGGTGAACAAGCTGGCCTTGGGTTATGTGCATAACCTCTCCAAACGTACGGCGCTCTACACCACGGTGTCACGTATCAGCGTGAGCAATGGACACAACAATCCTGCGGTGATGGGTGTGACGCCGCTGGCCGTCAGCAGCCCGGTCATCATGCCGCAGCCGGCCTACAGCAACAGCCCCGGCATGCAGCCGCGCAGCGCATTGGGCTTTGATGCGGGTCTGCGCATGATGTTCTGAAGGCCGTCCGTTGCTGCTGCCGCAAGGCGAATCACGAAGAGGCGGGTCAGAGGGCGCGCGTGCCGCAAAGGGCAGCTTGCTTGCCGACGTCGCAGTACTTTGCGAAATAAAAAGAACGGTCGTTCTAATTTGGCGGATTTTTGGCTACACTGGCCTCGATTACTAAAGCCCAGGAGACCTTTCATGTCTGATCTGAACGCCCGGTTTGAAGAGACCGTCAAGAATTCCACCTCGCTCGGCGAGCGTCCCGACAACGCCACCTTGCTTAAGATCTATGCCTTGTACAAGCAAGCGACCGAGGGTGACAACGAAGCCAAGAAGCCCAGCTTCACCGACATGGTGGCCCGTGCCAAGTGGGATGCGTGGGCCAAGCTGGAAGGCACGACGCCGGATGAGGCCAAGCAGCAGTACATCGATCTCATCGAGTCGCTGCGCTGATCTGCGCCAGCCCTGATTGTCGACAAGGCTCCGGGGCCCGGAGCCTTGTCGTTTCAATTCAGACCACATCACACTGCGCCAAAGACGGGGGCTGGAAACTGGCGCACCCCGAAGCCAGGGGCACCGAGGAAGCGCTGCCCCGCCCCGAAGGTGTCGTCCCCCTAGGGGGACGCGGCAGGGCTGCTCAGGGGGTCAGTACTTGTTCGAGAAATTGGCGCTGATGCGCTGACGCAAATATTCCGCCCCTGTGATGGGCGGATATTTTTTGGCCGGCCCTTCGATCACCGTGTCCTCATTGGCCTGGCAGAAGAAGGCCAGGCTGTAGCGGGCTCCCTGGTACTCATGGGGCTGCGGGTTGCGCACGCGGTGGAAGTTGCTGGGCAGTTGATCGTCGCTCCAGCGCATCAGCATGTCGCCGATATTGCAGGTGATGACACCATCCACGGGCTTCACGGGTGTCCATTGCTGGGCCTCGGCCTCCTTGCCGGGCAGCACCTGCAGCCCGCCCTGGCCAGCGCGCTGGAACAACAGCGTCAGGCAGTCGAAGTCCGTATGTGCGCCTGCGCGCCACAGGCCGATTTCGTCCTTGAGTGCCGGGTCCACGGCAAAGTAATGCAGCATGCGCAGGGTGCTCTGGTAGCTGGGCACGGCGGGGTCATGTGCGCGGATGAAGAACTCCTCATCAAAGCCCAGCTTGTAGGCGAAGCAGGACAGCAACTGCATGCCTACCTGCCAGCATTGATGCTCAAAGGCCAGCGTGGCCTGCTTGAAGCCGGGCAGCTCCTGCTCGCTGGGCCACAGGCCCTGCATGCGCGGGCGTGTGACCTGATAGGACTCTTTCTGGTCGGGGGTGCGCGTGGAAGGGCGAATCTGCGCCTTGTGCTCCCAGCCTGCATTGCGCGATAGCGGCCATTGCGCCTTGGTTTCGGGCGGCAAGCCAAATAGCTGTTCGGCCCTGCCGAACGCGGCGTCGATATCGGCCTGGGCAATATCGTGGCCGGAAACCTGGAAGAAGCCGATTTCCATCGAAGCGCTCCAGATCTGCTCGGCAATCTCCTGCTTGCGCTTCTCGAAGTCGCTGATGTCTATGACGCGAACTTCGCGCGCCGAGGTTTCTGCGCCTTGCCCGCCCATGCGGGCTTCCTTGTCCAGTTCGCCAAGGCTGTAAGAGTGGCTGGTCATAGTCTGCATAAGAATTTCTCTTGCGATGACTTCAGACACCGACGTTGCCAGTGAGACTTTGGGCTGCGGGCATCTGAAGTGTGGATACCAGGCGCGGCCGGCTGCCGCACCCACTTCAAGAGCAATGACCCGCGAAGCTGCTGACCGGGGGAAGGTCAGAGCGCCGTGCTGAACGCTTCTACTCTTGATTTGAGTGCAGCAAACAGCGTGCCAGCCATTGAGCAGGGCGCCGGCACCCTTGGTTTTGGTGCATGGCTTCAATCTGGTGCATTGCTGTGCATGAATCCATGCATCCATCTCTTTTGCATGCACTTTGTTGATACCAGGCAAGGGGCAACCCAAAGCAGGCACGCCAATTGCTAGAAGGTTGAACGAGTAGAAGCGTTCAGCCTGCATCCGCGTGCAGTGCCCGGAAATTGCTCAAGTCCTGTCAGCAGCGGCTGCTGCTGGCGTTCCTGTCGCCAGAGACCTGAGAGTTCCACCATGCTACGACGCCATTTCCTTGCTGCTCTGCCTCTTTGCGGCGCACCCTGGGTCCATGCCCAGGGCAAGTCGCTGACTCCACTGAAATTCACGCTGGATTTCCGCGTCAACGGCCAGACGGCGCCGTTCTTTCTGGCCCAGCAAAACGGCTACTACCGCGATGAGGGGCTGGATGTGAGTCTGGACGTAGGGTCGGGCTCGGTGGCTTCGATTACTCGTATCGCCAGCGGTGCCTACCAGCTCGGACTGGGCGATATCAGCTCGCTGATCGAGTTCAATGCGCAGAACGCCGGCACACCTCGCGTGCAGGCCGTCTACCAGTACTACAACCGCGCGCCCTTTGTGATCATCGGGCGCAAGGACAGAGACATCACCTCGGATTTCGCCAGTCTCAAGGGTAAGAAGGTGGCCGCAGCGGCAGTGGAGTCCACGCGCCGTGCCTGGCCCATGGTTGCGCGGCGCAAGAATCTGCCCGCCGATCTGTTTGCCTGGTCCACGACGGAGTTTTCGGCACGCGACAACGTCATGGTGCGTGGCGATGTGGATGCCGCCACCTATTTCCATGATTCGGCGGTATCACTGTTTGCGCGCCTCAAGCCCGAGGAGCTTTCCATACTGCGCTACAGCGATGCAGGCGTTCATCTGTATGGCAATGCGATCCTGGCGTCCAGCCAGCTGATCGCCGAGAAGCCGCAGGTTGTGGCCGCTTTCCTGCGCGCCACCAACCGTGCGATTGTGGAATGTCTTGCCAACCCGGCCGCAGGCATTGCCGCCGTGCGCCGGCGCGAGCCGATTCTCGATGAGAAGCTGGAGCTGGAGCGCTGGTCCATCACCGCACAGTACGTGGCCGCAGCAGACACCAAAAGCCATGGACTGGGCGACTTCAGCAAGCGTTTGCTGGAGCAGCAACTGGACAGTGTGGTGCAGACCTTTGCGCTCAAGACCACGCCATCTGCCGATGCGCTGTTCAACAGCAGCATGCTGCCCGCCAGGTCGGCGCGCATGCTCAAGGCCTGAGGAGGGTTGGCCCATGTCCTTACCTCAAGCCCATGCCTTGAATGACACCGATGGCCGCTACTTGCGCGAAGCCATTGCGCTAGCGGATACGGCGCGCGAGCGCGGCAACCGGCCGTTTGGTGCACTGATCGTGGCTGCCGACGGGCGCGTTCTGGCCGAGGCCAGCAATGCCAACGGCGAGAGCGGTGATTGCACGGCCCATGCCGAGCTGTCCGCCATCCGCCTGGCCAGTCCCTTGCATTCACGCGATGAACTGGCGGGCGCCACGCTGTACTCGTCTGCCGAGCCCTGCGTCATGTGTGCCGGCGCGATCTTCTGGTCCGCCATCGGCCGAGTGGTCTATGGCATCGATGCCGAGCGGCTGCGCGTGTTCCGCGGCGATCGGCTCGACCAGAAGGATGCCGAGCTGTCCTGCCGCGATGTGTTTCAGGCCGCTTCGCACGCCATCGAATGCATAGGGCCGGCCTTGATCGAAGAGGCCAGCAGCTCGCACCAGGGCGCCTGGAAGGTCTGAGCGCCGACATGAATCCAACCACAACTCGTTGACATAGAGAGAGAGGGAAGCCACCATGCAAACCAAGCGCCTTTTCCTGCAATCCGTTCTGGCCCTGGGTAGCTTTGCCAGCGCCACGGCTGCCTTTGCCGCCACGCCCATCAAATTCCAGCTCGACTGGCGTTTCGAAGGGCCAGCGGCGCTGTTTCTGCAGCCTGTCGCCAAGGGCTATTTCCAGGCCGCAGGGCTGAATGTGACGGTGGACGCCGGCAGCGGCTCCGGCGGCGCCATCCAGCGCGTGGCATCAGGCTCCTACGACATGGGCTTTGCCGATCTGGCCGCGCTCATGGAGTTTCATGCCAACAATCCCGAAGTCAAGGACAAGCCCGTGGCCGTGATGATGGTCTACAACAACACGCCGGCCTCGGTCATGGCGCTCAAGAAGAGCGCCATCGCCAAGCCTGCGGACCTGACGGGCAAGAAACTGGGAGCGCCGGTCTTTGATGCGGGCCGACGCGGCTTTCCGCTGTTTGCCAAGGCCAACAAGGTCGGCGATGTGCAATGGACCACCATGGACCCGCCGCTGCGCGAGACCATGCTGGTGCGTGGCGATATCGATGCCATCACGGGCTTTACCTTTACTTCGCTGCTGAACCTGGAGGCGCGTGGCGTGAAGGCGGCCGATGTGACGGTCATGCCGTTTGCCGACAACGGCGTCAAGCTCTATGGCAACGCCATCATCGCCAGCGCCAAGCTGGTGCGTGAGAACCCGGAAGCCGTGCGAGCCTTCCTCAAGGCCTTCAGCAAGGGTGCCAAGGAAGTCATGGCCAACCCCGGTGCTGCCATTGCCTATGTGAAGGAGCGCGACGGCATCGTCAACACCGCTCTGGAAAGCCGCCGTTTGCAGCTGGCGATCGACACGGTGATCAACACCGCCGATGCGCGCGGCGAAGGCTTTGGTCAGGTCAGCCCCACACGCATGGCGCTGATGGCTTCCCAGATCTCGGACGTCTATGCGACCAAGACACGCGTGAATCCCGAGACGCTCTGGAACGGCCGCCTCCTGCCGCCCGTAGCGGATCTCGACGTTTTTCCCAAGAAGTAATTGCTCATTGATTGATCGCTGGATGCGCTTGTGTGACAAACGCTACAGCCTGCTTTTATGAAGTCATCAGATACAGAAGCTGTCCGGCCATTTGTCGAATTCAAAGACGTCTGGCTGGCCTATAACGAAGAGCTGCTGCAGGCCAACCACTTTGCGGTGGAGGCCATCGACCTCACGGTGCAGCGCGGCGAGTTCATCGCCATCGTCGGTCCGTCGGGCTGTGGCAAGTCCACTTTCATGAAGCTCACCACGGGCCTGAAGATGCCGTCCATGGGGCGCATCACGGTCGATGGCCAGCGTGTGACAGGGCCGCTCAAGATCTCGGGCATGGCGTTTCAGTCCTCCTCGTTGCTGCCCTGGCGCACCACGCTGGACAATGTGCTGCTGCCGCTGGAGATCGTGGAGCCGCACCGTTCGCAGTTCAAGCAAAAGCGCAAGCAATACGAGGCACGTGCCATTGAGTTGCTGGGCAAGGTCGGGCTCGCCGGTTACGAGCGCAAATTCCCCTGGCAGCTGTCCGGCGGCATGCAGCAGCGCGCCAGCATCTGCCGCGCCCTGATTCACGAGCCGCAGATGCTGCTGCTCGACGAGCCCTTTGGCGCGCTTGATGCCTTCACCCGCGAAGAGCTGTGGTGCATCTTGCGCGACCTTCAGGCCGAGCAGAAGTTCAATGTGATCTTGGTCACCCATGATCTGCGCGAGAGCGTGTTTCTGGCCGATACCGTCTATGTGATGAGCAAAAGCCCGGGCCGCTTCGTGGTGCGCCGCGACATTGATCTGCCGCGCCCGCGTGATCTGGAGGTCACCTACACACCCGAGTTCTCGGACATCGTCTACGAGCTGCGCGGCCATATCGGCGCCCTGCGCAAAAGCGGCTCCGACACCGCTGCAGCCATCCCTCAATAAGGCGCACCATGAAACATCAAAAAACCGCTGAGCGCTGGGCTCCCTGGCTGCTGTTGCTGCTCATCGTCCTGCTCTGGCAGATCATCTGTTCAGGTTTCGGCGTTTCGGAATTCATCTTCCCCAGCCCCTGGGCCATAGGCCATCAGCTCTATGAGTTCGCGGGCACGATTGCCATGCATGCCTGGCGCACCTACTGGGTGACGATGGCAGGCTTTGCCCTGGCGATCGTGGTGGGCGTGCTGCTGGGGTTTCTGATCGGCTCCTCGCGTCTTGCCTATGCGGCGTTCTACCCGCTGATGACGGCGTTCAACGCCCTGCCCAAGGCAGCATTCGTGCCGATTCTGGTGGTCTGGTTCGGCATCGGCGCAGGCCCGGCAATTCTCACGGCCTTTCTTATCAGCTTTTTCCCCATCATGGTCAATATCGCCACGGGTCTGGCCACGCTGGAGCCCGAACTGGAGGATGTGCTGCGCGTGCTGGGAGCCAAGCGCTGGGACGTGCTGATCAAGGTCGGCCTGCCGCGCTCCCTGCCGTATTTCTACGGCTCGCTTAAGGTCGCGATCACGCTGGCCTTCGTCGGCACCACGGTCAGCGAGATGACGGCTGCCAACGAGGGTATCGGCTATCTGCTGGTCTCCGCTGGATCTTCTATGCAGATGGGTCTGGCTTTTGCGGGGCTGATCGTGGTCGGGGCCATGGCCATGGTGATGTACGAGCTGTTCAATCTGCTGGAAAAGCACACCACGGGCTGGGCGCGTCGCGGCTCTCAGGGCGAGTAATGCACTGTTTCTGAGCGCTGTCAACGCCGCATCTGAAAACAAAAAAGGCCAGCCGGATCATTGATCCGGCTGGCCTTTTTGTGCTTTGCAGTCAATGCCTAGCCGGCCTTGCGGCAGCTGGCAAATGCATCCAGCGGCTGTTTGTAGGTCGGCGAGGTGACATCCATCAGACCCATGACCGTATGGAACAGGTTGTCATGCGAGAGCGGCTGATCCAGTGTCTTGCTCAGGCAGCCCTGATTCAAGCCGGTGCGAGCACCCAGCGTTCCCAGCCAGGCAATCATGGGCACATGCTTTTGATTGTCGGGAGCCATGGCGTAAGGCATGCCGTGCAGATAGACACCGAGCTCGCCCAGCGACTCGCCGTGGTCGGACATGTAGAACATGCCGGTTTCGAACTGGCTTTGCTGGGTCTTGAGCCAGTCTATGGTCTGGGCCAGGAAATGGTCGGTATAGCGAATGGAGTTGTCGTAGACATTGACCACGCTTTGCTGCGAGCAGCTGGACAGGGCATTGGTGGCGCACTCGGGCGTGAAGGCCTTGAGGTCTGGGGTGGAGCGCTTGAAGTACTCGGGGCCATGACTGCCCATCTGGTGCATGACCAGCACCAGACCCTTGGCGCGGCGTGCGGGGTCCAGCTTGGCGATGCGCTCGTCCAGGCCGCTGAGCAGCAGAGCGTCCAGGCATTCGCCATCCTGGGTGCACAACGCCTTGCCAGCAGGCGTGCTCACGCTGTCGGCGGTGTCGGCCATGGGGATGCGCTTGCACACGCCTTTGCAGCCGGCCTGGTTGTCCACCCAGAGCACGGCCAGTCCGGCAGCCTGCAGCACGTCGAGAAGGTTGTCGTGCTCGACCTTGGAGGCGTAAAAGCCTTCACGGCCCAGATTGGAGAACATGCAGGGCACCGATTCGCGGGTGCTGGTGCCGCAGGAGCGGGCGTTGCGCCAGCTCAGCACATCGCGCTTGGCCAACTCGGGGTTGGTATCGCGTTCATAACCGTTGAGGCTGAAGTTCTTTGAGCGTGCCGTCTCGCCAACCACCAGAACCAGCAGCGGCGGTTTCTGGGCTGCGGCATAGCTTGCACCCAGCGCTGCGCCACCCGTGATACTGACAAAGGGCTTGGGTTTGTTGAGTATGGGGTCCAGCGCCACCGAAGCTGCCGAGAGCACGGGGTTGATGGGGTTGATCATGTAGCGCAGCCAAAGATTGTTGCGCACCACGGGGGCCAGATCGCGGTACGAAACGGCCAGCGATGCGGCAATCAGGGCGATGCCGCCCAGCAGCAGCAAGGCGGTGCGCAGCATATTGCGCCAGGCGCTGTTGGCGCGTTTGAGCGGGGTTTTCCACAGCCAGATGGCTGGCAGTATGGCGATGATCAACACCTCGGCCAGCAGCTTGATGTTGAACAAGTCCGAGCTTTCGCGCGCATCGGTCTGCAGGATGTTGTGAATCATGCCCTTGTCCATCACGGTGCCGTAGCTGACCATGAAGTACTGGGAACTGGCTGCCACCAGCAGCAGCGCAACCCAGAACGGCTTGGTAAAGCGCGGCCAGGCAAACAAAGAGGTCAGCAGAAGGCTGGCGCCCAGCACCAGCGGCACAACCCGTAGGGCAAGCAGGGCCAGGCTGCCGTGATAGCCGTCCAGGGACGGCAGGCGCAGCCACAGGGCCCAGTTGGCCGTCAGTGTCAGCCAGATGGCCAGGGCCAGAGCGATGAACTGAGGCGTGCGAGGTTGAAAAAGCCCCTTTAAAAATGGGGCAGAAACGGAGTCTTGGGTAGCCACGGTAGACGGCAAAAAATAGGTATCGGAGAAGTCTGGCGGGACTTTCTTAAAAACCGCTGAAGTCTCCTACATGGTTAACCCTTGTGAAAATTGTTTTATGTCAATTTGAAATATTTATTGGCACTGAGTCGCTGTTTTTGCCGCTTCTCCCCATTGGGCGCATAGCCGTAGCTTGCGTTCTTCAGCGGGCAGGGCCGCCAGGTCGCCCATCTGCGCATAGAAGCTGCGCCAGGTTTCTCGCGTGGGCGGGCTATCGCCGCGCAGCCGCAGCCACCAGCTAGTCATGGCGGGAACCCAGTCGTCATAGGCGGCCAGGGCGCCGAAACTGGCGTTATTGGCCTGGGCCACCCATTCATCGGTCTGGGTCAGGCGCCGGTAATACTGCTCGCGCAGGGCGACGCTGGTCAGCAGGGGCTCGTCAGTAGCAATCCATTGCGTTCTGAGCTGCGTATAAGTAGCACGGAATTCATCAAATACTTTGCTTTTGATGGCTTCCAGCGCTTTGGCATCAAAGGGTTCAGTATTTTTCTGTTCATAAATCTGTTGCAGGCGCTGTCGGGTCTTGCGCGTCAGCTGCTGCCATAGCTCGCGCCGCTGCAGGCTCTGCTGCCAGCGTTGTTGTGTGGCTGCGCTGGCATGGCTGTGCAGCCACAAAGGTGTGGCCATGCGCTCCACCGTGGAGGCAAAGGATTCGTTGAAGGCCGTGTCGTTCTTCACATACAGCAGTTGGTGGGCCAGTTCGTGGAACAGCAGGCCGGCAAAGTCGCCCTCCTGCCAGGAGGTGAAGGTGCTGAGCAAGGGGTCGCCACCCAGCCAGTTCAGATAGCCCAGCGTGGAGTAGGCCGGCACGCCATAGATGCTGGTTTCCAACCCCTGGGACTGAAGCGTTAGCGCCTGCGCCTGTGCGTCGCTCTTGCTGAAGTAGCCCCGGTAGGCAATGCAGCCGGTGATGGGGAAGCACCATTGGTGCATCTCCAGGCTGTAGGCTGGAGCTGCCACCATGTTCCAGACCGCAAACGGACGTTGCAGCTGGGCGTAGCGGGTGTAGCTGGCGTTGTCGGGCAAAGCCAGCTCCCGGCTGGCGAAGCGGCGTATCTGTTGCGCGGTCTGCAGGCGCTGACGCAGTGCTGCGGAGGTGCTGTCTTCGGCGATCCATTCATCAATAGGCCGTGCGGCCTGAAGAATCTGCATCTGTCCCTTGAAACCTTGCCAGTAATAGCCGGCGCTGCTGCAGCCCGTCAGGCCTGCAATTGCAGCACTAATTCCCAGCAAAGCCCTCAGGCTGACTACACTCATCCTTTTTCTCATTGCGCTTGTCCGCCTGTCTGGTTTCGCTTCATGGATTTTCTAACGCTCGCCATCATTGTCGCCACCGTGCTCTACGTGCTCAAGAAGCAGGAGCAGCGTCAGCACACCCAGCTTCTGGCCCAGCATCTGGCACGCTTTCAGATCGAGAAGCTCATGGCCAATCTGATGGAGGGATATTTGCGTGTCATCGGCGAGAAGGATGCGCACAGGCGTGAACAGATCTGGCCCGTGTTGGCCAATACCGAGAGCAGTCTGGTGAGCCAGTTTCAGCGTTTCGCGGATGAATTCGCCACCTTGCCGGCCGAGCAGACGCGTGCAAGCACCCTGCCGCTGGCGCTGCCCTATATGACCCGGGTGTTGCCTTCGGCCACCATGGATGTGCGCGAGACCATGAAGCTTCATGCCCTGGCGCTGGCGGCTGCCCGTGTGGGGGATGCGGCCGACGAGGAAGAGCGCAAGCGCCGAGCCTTCACCATGACGGCCGAGCTGATGCTGATGCAACACACCTGCCACTGGTTCTGCCGCAGCCGCACCGTTGCCTCCATGCGCTTGCTGGCGCGTCACAAGACGGCTTATGAGCAAGTGTTGCAGTCGATAGCCCCCGGCACTCTCAAAGCCTATGCAAAACTGGTGAAGGCCAGCAGCTGAGGTCTTTTCGGGCCCTTTGGGGTTTGGAGAAGTTTCCCGTCTTGACCCTGCCATAGTCGATGTGAACAATGGTTTTCATGAAAAACCTGTTGAGCACATTGGAGCCGCTGCTAGCAAGACTTCCTGTGACGGCATCGGTAGAACTTCCATCGGGCGAGCGCATCGGGTCTGAGCGCAGTGCGGTTCAACTCATTTTCCGCTCCCCCAAGGCCCTGGCTGCGCTGCTGGACGGCCAGATCGGCTCGATCGGCTCGGCCATCGTCGAAGGCTGGGTGGAGGTCAAGGGCAGCTCCCGCGACATCATGGCTGCTGCTGCCGGGCTGCTGCGCGGCGATCCGGTCAGCCATACACCCTCGTGGTTGGGGCAGACGGTTTCCAAGGCCAGGTCGCTGGCCATGCACACGCTGACGCGTGATGCCGAGCAGATTCAGTTTCATTACGATCTTTCCGATGACTTCTACGCGCTGTGGCTGGATCCGCGCCGCGTCTATTCCTGTGCGTACTACAAGGAGCAGAACATGACTCTGGCCCAGGCACAGGAGGCCAAGCTCGATCACATCTGCAAAAAGCTCAAGCTCCAGCCTGGTGAGCGCTTCTGGGACATCGGCTCCGGCTGGGGCGGATTGATCTTCTGGGCGGCCGAGCATTACGGTGTTCAGGCCCATGGCATCACTCTGTCGCGCAACCAGTTCGAGCATGTGCAGCGCCTGATCGCCGAGAAGGGTTTGCAGGGCAAGGTTCAGGTCGAACTGCGTGATTACCGGCAAATGGGTGATGTGGAGCCGTTCGACAAGATCGGCTCGGTCGGCATGTTCGAGCACGTGGGCAGCGCCAATCTGCAGGAATACTTCGAAACCATTTATTCCATGCTCAGGCCTGGCGGTCTTGCATTGGTCCATGGCATCACGGCGGGCGGCGTCAGCAATGTGGAGCTGGGCGCCGGCATGGGCGAGTTTATAAACCGTTACATCTTTCCCGGGGGCGAGCTCATGCATGTCAGCCGCGTGCTGCATGACCTGGCTGCCAGCGGGCTGGAGATGGTGGACACCGAGAACCTGCGCCCGCACTATGCACGCACGCTCTGGGCCTGGTCGGATACGCTGGAGAGCCGGCTGGGCGAGGCCCAGGCCATTTTGCAGGCCCAGTATGACGAGGAAAAAGCCGCCAAGGCGCTGCGTGCCTACCGCCTCTATCTAGCAGGATCGGGCATGGGCTTCGAGCATGGCTGGATTGCGCTGCATCAGATGCTTTGCTGCAAACCCGATGGCGATCTGCACAGCGGCGCGATGACCGGTGCGCAGAGCGGCTATCCTTTTAACCGCGAATACATCTACCGTTGATCTACCGTTGAAGGAACCGCTCCATGCCCTACAAATTCAAATCGCGTGCCACGGCAGACCTCATCATGCTGGACGCCAATGGCCGCAAGCTGCTGGAAATCATCGGCAAGTCGCCCGACGAGGTACACGGCATCATCACCGTGGAGCAGATTCCGGCAGCCATTGCCGCGCTGGAGACGGCTGCCGCCGAGGAGGCAGTCAGGCGCAAGCAGCCGGAAGACGACGCACAGGACGAGGATGCAGCGCCTGCCAGCCAGGACAGCGTGGCCCTGGGCCAACGCATCGTGCCTTTTGTCGACATGCTCAGGCGCAGTGCTGCCGATGGCAAGGAAGTGACCTGGTAAGTCCAGTCGCCTTTTGGCCGCCCCTACAAAAAAGCCTGCTAATGCAGGCTTTTTTGTTTCGACGAGCGCGTGCCCTATCAGTCGGCGTAGATGCCGGCGGCTTTGATGACCTTGCCCCACTTGGCGATTTCAGACTCCACAAACTTTTTGTGGCCGGCAGGGTTGGTACGGTCGTCCGTGGCAATCACGGCTCCCAGGGCTTCCTGGCGCTTGATGAACTCGGGGTCCTTGAGCGAAGCCTTCATGGCTTCGTTGATCTTTTGCACCACATCGGCAGGCGTGCCCTTGGGGGCGTACAGGCCGTGCCAGATGGTCACGTTGAAGTCCTTCAGACCCAGGGATTGCAGCGTGGGCAGGTCCTTGAGTGCAGGCGTGGACAGCGGCTTGGCAGTGGTCACGGCATAGGCCTGAACCTTCTTGGCGGCAATCTGCGAAGTGGTGTTGGTGGTCTGGTCGCACAGCAGGTCCACCTGGTTGCCCATCAGGTCGGCAATCGCAGGAGCTGCACCCTTGTAGGGCACGGGCGTCATGTCCTGCTGCAGCGAGGCCTGGAACATCAGGCCGCACAGGTGCGAGGCCGAGCCCACTCCGGCGTTGGCCAGATTCACCTTGCCCTGGTTCTTGCTGACCCAGTCCTTGACTTCGGCGAAGTTCTTGGCGGGCAGGGTGGGGCGGCCGATCAGTGTCATGGGCACATCGTTGATGATGCCGGCGTACTCGAAGTCGTTGAGCACGTTGAAGGACAGCTTGCGGTACAGCGTCGGGATGGTGGACATGCCGATATGCGTCAGCAGCAGCGTGTAGCCGTCATTGCGTGCGCGTGCTGCCTTGGCCGTGCCAATAGTGCTGCCGGCACCGTCTGCGTTGTCGATGACGATGGTGGCGTTGTTCAGTTGCTTGCGCATGGATTCGGCCAGGTCGCGTGCCACTTTGTCGGTGGGGCCGCCTGCCGTGAAAGGCACAATGATCGTGATCGTCTTGCCAGCGGCAGGGTAGCTGTCAGCATGGCTGCTGATGGCAGCGGTGGCGGCCAGAGCAATGGTGGCGATCTTGAAAATAGTTTTCACAGTGTCTCCCTAAAAATAATGTGCAAGCAGACCAGGACGGTTCGCTTTTCGTGACGTAAAGCCGGATTCTAGGTAGCGCTAATCTGTGGGGTTTTTGTTATTTTCTAAGTGTTATCCCTTGATGGAACGGGCGATCACATTGCATTTGCGCCAAAGCAAAACGATTGCCTGTAGCGTATTGGCGACACACGTGCAGGAACTTGGACAAGCTCAAGTCCCCGTACAAAACCTTGAAGCCGTAGAGCCAGCCGAATGCCGGCAGCTCTTCAGATCTTCACTGGTAGGAGCGCGCGTCCTCGATCACCTTGCCGTCGTTGGGCAGGCTGCCGGGGGCTACCATTTGCACCTCGCCGCGCAGCTTGGTAACTTCGCGCAAGGCGTCGATCACCTGCAGGGCAAAGCCCGGCGCGGTTTCTGTGGTTTCAACCAGCAACTGCATCTGGTCGTTGGCCATCTCACCCGTCACCACCAGCCTGGCCCTGGCGATCTGCGGAAAGCGCTTGACGACCTCGGCCACCTGTTTGGCATGCACGAACATGCCGCGGACCTTGGTGGTCTGGTCGGCGCGGCCCATCCAGCCCTTGATGCGGGCATTGGTACGGCCTGTGGGGCAGATTCCCGGAAGGTAGGCCGAGAGGTCACCCGTGCCAAAGCGGATCAGCGGATAGTCGGGGTTGAGCGTGGTGATGACCAGCTCGCCTACCTCGCCCTCGGCCACAGGGTCGCCGGTTCCGGGGCGCACGATCTCCACGATCACGCCCTCGTCCAGCACCAGACCTTCCCGGGCGCTGGTCTCATAGGCAATCAGGCCCAGATCGGCCGTGCCATAGCTTTGGTAGGCGTCTATGCCATGTTCGCGCATCCATTGACTGAGCGAGGGAGGGAAGGCTTCGCCGCTGACCATGGCCTTGGTCAGGCTGGGCAGCTTCACTCCCATCTCCTGGGCCTTTTCCACAATGATTTTCAGAAAGCTGGGCGTACCCACATAGGCTGCAGGCCGCAGATCGGCCATGGCCTGCACCTGCTGCTCGGTCTGGCCCGTGCCGCCCGCAAACACCGTGCAGCCCAGGGCCTGGGCACCGGTTTCCATCATCGAACCGGCGGGCACGAAGTGATAGCTGAAGCAGTTGTGCACCAGCTCGCCAGCCTTGAAGCCTGCGGCGCACATGGAGCGGGCCATGCGCCAGTAATCGGGGCGGCGGCTTTCGGGCTCGTAGATGGGGCCGGGGCTGGCAAACAGCCTGGGCATGTCGCGCCCCAGGCCGATGGCGTTGAAGCCACCAAAAATCTGCTGCGGGCGCTGCGCGGCCTGGCGCTCCAGCAGTTCGCTCTTGCGCGTCACAGGCAAGGTGGCCAGCGCTGCGCGACTGGTGATACGGGACGCATCCACACCTTTGAGAATTTCGGAAAAAGCGCTGGAGCGCTGCTGTGCATGGGCAATCTGCAGCGGCAGGCTGGCCATGCAGTCGGCTTCGCGCTGTTCGGGGCTGCGGGTTTCCAGGGCATCGTAGAAATCACTCATGGCAAATCCTGTAGAGAAAATCTGCAAGCAAAACTGAAGTCAATGGGCGCAAGCTAAAAACTGGCGCGCACCAAGCCAGAGACAGCGAGCAAGCGCCGCCGCGCAACGAGGTTGTCGTCCCCTTCGGGGGAAGGCGCGAAGCGCCTCAGGGGGCAGCCATCAAGCCAACCAGCGTTTTCTGCGCTTGTAGCTCTTCACGTCCTTGAAGCTCTTGCGCTCGCCGCCGCCCACGCCCAGGTAGAACTCCTTGACGTCCTCGTTGCTGGCCAGGTCCTTGGCTGAGCCGTCCATGACGATGCGCCCGCTTTCCATGATGTAGCCGTAGTCGGCATATTTGAGCGCCATGTTGGTGTTCTGTTCGGCCAGCAGGAAGGTGACTTTTTCCTTGCTGTTGAGGTCTTTGACGATGTGAAAGACCTCGTCCACGATCTGCGGAGCCAGACCCATAGAGGGCTCGTCGAGCAACACCATACGCGGGTTGCTCATCAGCGCGCGGCCGATGGCGCACATCTGCTGCTCGCCGCCCGAGGTGTAGGCTGCCTGGCTGGTGCGCCGGGTCTTGAGGCGCGGGAAGTAGTTGTAGACCTTCTCGAGATTGGCTGCAATCTCGCCCTTGTCCGTGCGTGTGTAGCTGCCGGTGAGCAGATTTTCTTCGATCGTCAGGTGGGCGAAGCAGTGGCGTCCTTCCATGACCTGGACCACTCCGCGCTTGACAAGTTCGGCGGGCGAGAGGTTGGCGATCTGCTCGCCCTCCAACGTGATGCCGCCCTTGGTGACTTCGCCGCGCTCGCCCTTGAGCAGATTGGAGATGGCGCGCAGCGTGGTGGTCTTGCCCGCGCCATTGCCGCCCAGCAGGGCCACGATGCTCTGGTGGGGTACTTTCAGCGAGACGCCCTTGAGCACCAGGATCACATGGTTGTAGATGACCTCGATGCCATTGACTTCCACCAGCGGTGCTGTCTGGGCGGAACTGGAAACTGTGTGCGCGATATCGGTCATGCGGTCACCTGGTAACTCAAAATAGATAGCTGTCTGCACTTTATGGACAAGCGCTTGAGGCTGATTTTTGTAAATCCGGTTGCGACGAGGCGAGCCTTGGTCAGAGACATCAAGCAAGGACCTGTGCTGGCCGCGCCGCAGCGAGGATGTCGCCCCCTCAGGCGCTAGGCGCCAGTGAGGGGGGAAGGCGCGAAGCGCCTCAGGGGGTGCAGGTTCTTACCTTGACGTTCTTTTCCTTGGCGTACTTTTCCGCGAATTCCTTGTAGAGCGGATCGACCATGGACTTGTCGGCCTGGTACCAGTCGGAAGTCACCTTGAACTTGCCGCCGTCCCAGGTGGCGATACGGGCCCAGTCGGCGCCCAGGTGGTTTTCGCAGCTGGTCTTGAAGGGGCGGATGATCTTGCCGAAGCCCAGCTCGTTCAGGCGTTCCTGAGTCATGTTCAGGTTCTCCAGGCCCCAACGCACCTGCTCGGGTGTCATGACCTTGCCCTTGCCGAACTTTTCCTGAGCGGTACGGATGGCCTCGACCTGCAGCATGGAGATCACCACGCCGCGAGTATGTGCCAGCTGGCCCAGTTCCTTGGCGTCCTTGGCCGTGCCCTGGCCCTTGTCATAGAGCATGGACTTGATGTCGCCATGCACCTTGTCGCTCTCTGCCGTGTTGTGGATGGTCACCGTGTTGTAGCCCTTGGCGCCGGCACCGATGTCCTTGACGTCATGGTCGGAGCCGCCCCACCACACGGCATACATCTTCTCGCGTGGGTAGCCCGTGGCCTGTGCCTCACGCACGGCCGTAGGAGTCATCACTCCGGCCGACCACAGCAGCACATAGTCGGGGCGGTTCTGGCGGATCTGCAGCCAGGTGGACTTTTGCTCCACGCCGGGGGCGGTCACGGGCAGCTTGATCAGCTCGAAACCTTCCTTGGCGGCGCGCTTTTCCAGCAGCGGAATGGGCTCCTTGCCGTAAGGCGAGTCGTGATAGACGAGGGCAATCTTCTTGCCCTTGAGGCTGCCCTTTTCCTTCTTCAGGATGTCCTGGACGATGGAGTCGGCGGCTGTCCAGTAGTTGCCCAGCAGCGGGAAGTTCCACTCGAAAACCTTGCCATCCACGGACTGGGACAGACCATAGCCCGGGGTGACCACCGGCACCTTGTCGCCAGGAGCCTTGTCGGTCACGGCAAACGTGATGCCGGTGGACTGGGTGTCAAAGCCGGAGGCGCCGCCGTCCTTGTTCTTCAGACGCTCGTAGCATTCCACGCCCTTGGCCGTGTCATAGGCGGTTTCGCACTCCTCGAATTTGATCTTCACGCCGTTGATGCCACCCTTGGCATTGACCAGCTTGAGGTAATCTTGCTTGCCGTCTGCCCATGGAATACCCAGAGGCGCGAACTGGCCCGTGCGATACACCAGCAGAGGCACGA
The DNA here is from genome assembly GCF_058807955.1 of Comamonas sp. GW821-FHT11H03. Lineage (NCBI taxonomy): Bacteria > Pseudomonadati > Pseudomonadota > Betaproteobacteria > Burkholderiales > Comamonadaceae > Comamonas > Comamonas sp. GW821-FHT11H03. Next base: position 719,055 of record NZ_JBXARF010000001.1, on the reverse strand, counting down.
ACTGCTCCTGGGCCTGAGCCGCAGGTGAGGCCATCAAGGCTCCCATGCCTGCAGCAACAGCAGCGGCAGCAATCGCAACTTTCTTGAACATCATCGACTGTCTCCTTGGGTTTATGGGACGCTGTCCCGGTGGCAGGCACTCTGCGGTGTCTTGTCAATAAATCAGCTATCTCTCAATCGAGCACTCAGCACTTCAGGGGCACCGAGCAAGAGTCGCCTCGAGGCGAAGGTGCCGTCCCCTTGGGGGAAGCCGCGTCAGCGGCACAGGGGGAGTCATCAATGCGGGAATGGCCAGACACGCAGCTTCTGACGGGCCGTTGCCCACAGCTTGGCCAATCCGTGGGGTTCCACAATCAGGAAGAACACGATGAGCGCACCAAAAATCATGTGCTCGAGATAGGTGGCCGTGGCCGTGGACAGCGGCAGGTCCAGCCAGTGGGGTACCTGGTTGAGCAACAGCGGCAGCAGCACGAAGAAGGCGGCGCCGAAGATGCTGCCCACGATAGAGCCCAGGCCGCCGATGATGATCATGAACAGCAACTGCAGCGAACGATCGAGGCTGAAAGCCGCGGGTTCCCAGGCACCCAGGTGGACAAAGCCCCAGAGCGCGCCGGCCACGCCGACGATGAAGCTGCTCACGGCAAAGGCCGAGAGCTTGGCGTAGGTGGGGCGGATGCCGATCACTGCTGCCGCCACGTCCATGTCGCGCATGGCCATCCATTCGCGGCCGACCGAGCTGCGCACCAGATTCTTGGCGGCCAGTGCGAGCAGACACAGGATTGCCAGGCAGAGCAGGTATTTCTCCATGGGCGTGTCGATGGCCCAGCCCAGGATGGCCAGCGGCTTGGCGCTGACGGAGCCGGAAGAGGAGTTGTTTGTCACCCAGGCCGCGCGGGTCGCCAGCCAGTCCACAAAGAACTGGGCAGCCAGCGTGGCCACTGCCAGATACAGGCCGCGGATGCGCAGGCTGGGCAGGCCGAACACCACGCCGAACACCATGGCCACCACGCCGCCGCCGATCAGCGCCACCAGCAAGGGCATGCCTTCAATGCGGGCCTGAAGGTTGTAGGCCGCATAGGCACCCACGGCCATGAAGGCGGCGGTACCCAGCGAAATCTGGCCGCAGTAGCCGACGAGGATGTTGAGACCCAGCGCTGCCAGCGACATGATGACAAAGGGAATCAGAATCGCCTGAAAGGTGTAGTCGCTGGCAACGAAGGGAATGGCCAGGAAGGCAAAGGCCAGCACCAACAGGATGACCCAGCGGTCCTGCGCGACGCCGAAGATCTGCTGGTCTGCCGCGTAGCTGGTCTTGAACTGGCCGTTTTCACGATAAAACATATTCTTGTTCTCCCCGTTCAGACGCGGTCAATGATTTTGTCGCCGAACAGACCTTGGGGCCGTACCAGCAGGAAGCAAAGGGCCAGACCATAGGCAAACCAGGTCTCGATGCCGCCGCCCACCATGGGGCCGATGTAGACCTCGGAGAGCTTTTCGCCCACGCCGATGATCAGGCCGCCGATGATGGCGCCGGGCAGCGAGGTCAGGCCGCCCAGAATCACCACGGGCAAGGCCTTCAGGGCCACCAGCGACAGCGAATACTGAACGCCCAGCTTGCTGCCCCAGATGATGCCGACGACCAAAGCCACGCCCCCGGCCACCGACCAGACAATGACCCAGATGCGCGACAGCGGAATGCCGATGGACTGCGCTGCCTGGTGATCGTCGGCGACCGCACGCAGGGCGCGCCCGGTCTTGGTTTTCTGAAAGAAGATGCTCAGGCAGATCACCAGGATGGCGGCGATGCAGGCCGCATACAGGTCTTCCAGGCTGATCATCACGCCGCCCTGAAAAAGGCTGTCCATGATGAAGACGGGGTCCTTGGGCATGCCGACGTCAATCTTGTAGACCTCGCTGCCAAAGACCATGGGGCCGAGGCCGTCGAGCAGATAGGCAATGCCCAGCGTGGCCATCAGCAAGGTGATTGGCTCCTGATTGACCAGATGGCGCAGGGCCAGCCGCTCTATCACCCAGGCTACGACCACCATCAGCGCCAGAGTGACGACGATGGCCAGCAGGTTGCCGACGATGCCGGGCTCCATGCCCAGCCAGCCGGGAATCCACTGCGAAAAGCGCGCCATGGCCAGGGCCGAAAACAGCACCATGGCACCTTGCGCAAAGTTGAAGACGCCCGAGGCCTTGAAGATCAGCACAAAGCCGATGGCGATCAGTGCGTACAGCGTGCCCACCATGAGGCCGCCGAACAATGTCTCTAAGAAAAATCCCATGACTGCTCCTTCAGTGGCCTGCGCCCAGGTAGGCGCGGATCACGTCTTCGTTGTTGCGTACTTCATCGGGAGCGCCGTCGCCGATCTTCTTGCCGTAGTCCAGCACCACGACACGGTCGCTGATGTCCATGACTACGCCCATATCGTGCTCGATGAGCACTATGGTGGTGCCGAACTCTTCGTTCACATCGAGGATGAAGCGGCACATGTCCTGCTTTTCTTCCACGTTCATGCCGGCCATGGGCTCGTCCAGCAGCAGCACCTGCGGCTCCATGGCCAGGGCCCGTCCCAGGTCCACGCGCTTTTGCAGGCCGTAGGGAAGCTGGCCCACGGGAGTCTTGCGATAGGCCTGGATTTCGAGAAAGTCGATGATGTGCTCGACGAACTCGCGGTGCTGCATTTCCTCGCGCTGCGCAGGGCCGATGCGCAGTGCCTGCATGAGGATGTTGCTCCTGATCTTGAGGTTGCGGCCGGTCATGATGTTGTCGATCACGCTCATGCCCTTGAACAGAGCCAGATTCTGGAAGGTGCGTGCGACACCCATCTCGGCCACCTGGCGGCTGTTCATATGGCTGAAGGTCTGGCCGCGAAAGGTGATGGAGCCTTCGGACGGTGTATAGACGCCGTTGATGCAGTTGAGCATGGAGCTCTTGCCGGCACCGTTGGGGCCGATGATGGAGCGGATTTCGTGCTCTTTGACATTGAACGAGATATCGGTCAAGGCCTTGACGCCGCCGAAACGCAGACTGATGTTCTTGATGTCCAGGATTACGTCGCCGCTGGTTCTTGTATTCATGAAAATTCCTCTCAGGCAGCAGCCTTGGCCGAAGCCGGGTGGAGTTTGGCTTCAACGATGGTCAGCGTGGCGCTGACGCTGCCTGTGCGGCCGTCCTCGAACTTCACCAGGGTCTCGATGAACTGCTGCTGCTTGCCGGTGTAGAGTGCCTCCACCAGCACGCCATACTTGTCGGCGATGAAGTTGCGGCGCACCTTGCGGGTGCGGGTCAGCTCGTCGTCATCGGGGTCCAGCTCCTTGTGCAGCACCAGAAAGCGCGCCACCTGGGTGTCGGCCATGCCGGGCTCGCAGGCCAGATCGGCGTTGACCTTGTCTATGCAGTCGGCCACCAGCTCCAGCACCTTAGCCTTGCTGGCCAGGTCCACATAGCCACCGTACGGAAGGCCCTGGCGCTCGGCCCAGTTGCCCACGGCTTCGTAGTCAATGTTGATGAAGGCGCAGACCTCGTCCTTGCCATGACCGAAGCACACGGCTTCCTTGATATGCGGGAAGAACTTGAGCTTGTTTTCTATGTAGTTGGGCGCGAACATGGCGCCGCGGCTGGTCTTGCCCACATCTTTGGCGCGATCGATGATGCGCAACTGGCCGTTGGCGTCGATCACCCCGGCATCGCCGGTATGGAAATAGCCGCTGGCATCAATCACCTCGGCCGTGGCGTCGGGGCGCTTGTAGTACTCCTTGAGCACGGACACGCCCTTGACCAGCACCTCGCCGTTGTCGGCGATCTTGAGTTCGATGCCCGGTGCGGCCTGGCCCACGCTGGAGAGTTCCACCTGGCGGTCGCGCTGCAGGCAGACATAGGCACAGGTTTCGGTTTGACCGTAGAGCTGCTTGAGGTTGATGCCGATGGAGCGGAAGAAGCGAAACAGCTCGGGGCCGATGGCAGCGCCTGCCGTATAGGCCACGCGGATGCGCGACAGGCCCAGTGCATTGCGCAGCGGCCCGTAGATGAACAAGCTGCCCAACTGGTATTTGAGGCGATCCATGGCACCGACGTTCTTGCCGTCCAGAATGTCAGAGCCGACGCGACGTGCCACCTCCATGGCCTTGGCATACATCCATTGCTTGAGCGGCGACGCATCTTCCATGCGGATGGAAACCGAGGTCAGCATGCCCTCGAATATGCGCGGCGGAGCAAAGTAGTAGCTGGGGCCGATCTCGCGCAGGTCGATGGCGATGGTCGAGGCAGATTCCGGGCAGTTGATGGTGAAGCCTGCCACCAGCCATTGCGCAAACGAGAACAGATGGTCTCCCACCCAGGCCGGGGGCAGGTAGCAGATCACATTGTCCGTCGCATTCAGGCTGTCGGTCTGGACGCCGCCGCGGGCAGATTCGCCAAAGCTGGCATGGGTCTGGCACACCCCCTTGGGCTTGCCCGTGGTACCCGAGGTGTAGAGGATGACCGAGACATCGTCGGGCGAGATGGCCTGGACCATGGCCTCATAGGCTCCCGCGTGCTGCGCATCCCATTCCTTGCCCTTGGCCAGCAGCTCCTCGGTGCTGATGAGGCCGGGTTGATCATATTTGCGCAGGCCGCGCGGATCGTCATAGATGATGTGACGAATGCTGGGAACGCTTTCGCGAACTTCCAGCAGCTTGTCCACCTGTTCCTGGTTCTCTGCGAAGGCAAACGCGATCTCCGCGTCCTCCATCACAAAGCGCATCTCGGCGGCCACGGCATCCTGGTACAGCGGAATGGGCACTGCGCCACAGGCCTGAACGGCCAGAAAGCCCATGTAGACATGGGGCCGGTTATCGCTGATGAACGCCAGGTTCTTGCCACTTTGAAGCCCCAGCGCGCGCAGGCCGCAGGCCATGTGGCGTACGGTTTGTGCGGCTTCGCGCCAGCTCCAGGTTTGCCAGATGCCATACTCTTTCTCGCGCAGTGCGGGCGCATCGGGGCGTTCTGTCGCGTGCTTGAGCAGCAGTTGCGGGAACGTGGTTGTCATGCCTGATCCTCTTGGTTGGGGTTGGAGCCGCCGCGGCTACCCTTCACGAAAGTCTTGCAGACATGCTATGAGCGACTTTGACGTCAGGATGTCTGTTTGACGACAATTTGAGGGAAAGCCTGCATAGTGAAAATCCGCTGTAACAAATGCTGCTGAAAATGGCGCATTTGCTGCCTCGTGGAAATCCCGCTGTTGCGCCAGCGCGGCTTTGGCAATGCTTCTGGGCATGAGTCAAGAACTGTCCCTGCATCAAAGGCGGCGCAAGCCTTTGAGCTCAGAACTCGATGGCATTCCCTGGTGGCCCGTCCTGTTGCCCATAGAGCGTGAAAACGTGGAACGCGTGCTGCTTGTCGGCGATGCCGAGCCGGGCGACTATGTCTGTCGCACCGGTCGCCCGCCTACCTACTGGTTTGGCGTGGTCGACGGTCTGCTCAAGATGAACACCGAAAGCGCCGACGGAGTCAGCATGACGCTGGCCGGTCTGCCGCCCGGCGGCTGGTTTGGTGAGGGAACGGTCATCAAGCGCGAGCCTTATCGCTACAACGTGCAGGCCATCCGCAAGACCGTTGTGGGTGGCCTGCCCATAGACATGTTTCACTGGCTGCTTGATCACTCCATAGGCTTCAATCGTTTTGTAATGAACCAGCTCAACGAGCGCCTAGGCCAGTTCATCGCGGCGCGCGAGATCGACCGCATGAGCAACCCCGATCTGCGCGTGGCGCGCACTCTGGCGGCTTTGTTCAACCCCTTGCTCTATCCCGGCGTGGGGCAGATTCTGCGCATCACTCAGCAGGAACTGGCCAACCTGGTGGGCCTGTCACGTCAGCGTGTGAATGAGGCCTTGTCCGTGCTGCAGCGCGAGCGTGTGATCCAGATCGAGTATGGCGGTCTGCGCGTACTGGACCTGGAGGCATTGCGGCATGGAGAGTTCTGCGCGTCGCGCAAGGCGCTTGCCTGAGAGACGCCCTATAACCTAGCTCCGCGCTGGAATTGTGGATAACTCTAGCCTCGCGTCCGCGCGTCGCGAGACAATTACGCCCAAATGTCAGTCAAACCTCCTAAAGAGTCCGGCGCCCCTGGTGCTGGCAATTCCTCAGCGCCCTCTGATTCCTCGTCGGCGCGTCCTGTTTTGCGTGCACCGGCCAAGCCAGCCAAGGCGGAAAAGCCCGCGGCAGCTCGTGGCTCCCGGCCCGCAGGTGGCTCCGATCGCGGGCCGCGCAGCGAAGGCCCGCGTGGCGAGCGTGGTGCACGCCCTCAGCGTGAGCGCGACGAGCGTCCCCGCGCTTCCGGCTTTGGTCGCCCCGATGGTGGCCGTCCTGCTCGTGACGAGGGCGAACGCCGCGACGGCTTCTCGCAGCGCGACGAGCGCCGTCCCCGCTCTGATCGCGATGACCGCTTTGCCGAAGGCGGCGAGCGTCGCTTTGGCGGCGGTGATCGAGGTTTCCGCCCCTATGGCGAGTCGCGTGATGGTGATCGCAGTGGCGAGCGCCGCGAGTTCCGTCCCCGTGACGACCGCCGTGATGACCGTCCTCAAGGCGGCCGTGACTTTGGCGACCGTCCACGGTCGTCCGGTTTTGGCCGTCCCGACCAGGGCCGCTTTGAACGCTCCGAAGGCGGAGAGCGTCGTGAATTCCGTCCTCGTGACGACCGCCGTGATGACCGTCCTCAAGGCGGCCGTGACTTTGGCGACCGTCCACGCTCGTCCGGTTTTGGCCGTCCCGACCAGGGCCGCTTTGAACGCTCCGAAGGCGGAGAGCGTCGTGAATTCCGTCCTCGTGACGACCGCCGTGATGACCGTCCTCAAGGCGGCCGTGACTTTGGCGACCGTCCACGCTTGTCCGGTTTTGGCCGTCCCGACCAGGGCCGCTTTGAGCGCTCCGAAGGCGGAGAGCGTCGTGAATTCCGTCCTCGTGACGACGAACGTCGTGGCGGTGATCGCTTTGAAGGCCGCCGCGATGAGCGTCCTCAAGGTCGTGACTTTGGTGACCGTCCGCAAAACCGTGGTTTTGATCGCCCAGACCGCTCCGAAGGTGGCGAACGCCGCGAATACCAGCCCCGTGATGGCGAGCGCCGTGGTGGCGATCGCCCGCAAGGCCGCGACTTTGGTGATCGTCCGCAGAACCGTGGCTACGGTGACCGTCCCGAAGGCCGCTCCTTTGATCGTGGTGACCGTCGCAACGACGAGCGCCGTGGCGAACGCCGCGACGACCGTGGTGGCGAGCCTGAAAAGCGTCATATTCCCGGTTCGTTTGTATCGGAGGCTACACGCCGCCCCACGACCGGCATTCGCACCTACCGGCCCGCTGCGGATGGCTCGGACCGTGCGATTCCCGTCAAGCGTGCGCCTGAAGTGGATGCGCGCCAGGACGATCGTCCCGGAGCGATTCGCATCAACAAGCGCATTGCCGACATGGGCCTGTGCTCGCGTCGCGAAGCCGATGAGTGGGTGGAAAACGGCTGGGTCAAGGTCAACGGCGAAGTCGCAATCATGGGCCAGAACGTGGTGCCCGGCGACAGGATCGAGATCGACCAGAAGGCTCAGGACCGTCAGGACCAGCAGGTCACCATCCTGCTGAACAAGCCCATGGGCTATGTCAGCGGTCAGGCCGAGGACGGCCACGAGCCTGCCGTGGTGCTGATCACCAACGAGAACCGCTGGAACGAAGACCGCAGCAAGACGCGCTTCAACTTCAGCCAGCTCAAGGGCCTGGCTCCCTGCGGCCGTCTGGACATCGATTCCGTGGGTCTGCTGGTGCTGACGCAGGACGGCCGTGTGGCGCGCCAGATCATTGGCGAGGACTCGGAAGTCGACAAGGAATACCTGGTGCGTGTGACCTTCGGCGATCGCGATGTGGATGTGCAGTCCGTCTTCCCCGAGGAAAAGCTGGCTCTGCTGCGCCACGGCCTGTCGCTGGACGAGCAGCCGCTCAAGCCGGCCCAGGTGGACTGGCAGAACCCCGAGCAGCTGCGCTTTGTGCTGACCGAAGGCAAGAAGCGCCAGATTCGCCGCATGTGCGAGCAGGTCGGCCTCAAGGTAGTGGGCCTCAAGCGCATCCGCATCGGCGGCGTGAGCCTGGGCAATCTGCCCACCGGCCAATGGCGCTATCTGGCGGCGCATGAAAGCTTTTGATACCCCCTGAGCGGCTCCGCCGCTTCCCCCAAGGGGGACGGGCAGCTTCGCCGCAAGGCGGCTTTTGCTCGCTGCCCCTCAGGCAAGGGTGACGCCATTTTTAAGTGGAAATGGCATCTATCTCTTTGCTGATAAGCGCAAGTAGCTATTCTTTTTGAATAAGCGCTTGCGCTTTTTTCTTGCCCGAATAGCCCTTGAAATATCTGGGACAGGCCCTAGCTATGACTGCGAATCGCCTTGAGAGGATCTCCGGGCGGCTTTTGATTTCAGTTTTTCGCTCACAAAGACATGACAAAGCAAACCCATTCCTTCCAGGCCGAAGTGGCCCAACTGCTGCACCTGGTCACGCATTCGCTGTATTCCAACCAGGAAATCTTCCTGCGCGAGCTGATCTCCAATGCTTCGGATGCTTGCGACAAGCTGCGCTTTGAAGCGCTGGGTGACGCCAGCCTCTACGGCGATCAGCCCGAGCTGGAAGTGCGCGTTTCCTTTGACAAGGCTGCCCGCACGCTGACCATCACCGATACCGGCATCGGCATGAGCGAGCAGGAAGCCATCGACAATCTGGGCACGATTGCCAAGAGCGGCACCAAGGCTTTCATGGAAAAGCTCAGCGGCGACCAGAAGGCCGACTCGCAACTGATCGGCCAGTTCGGCGTGGGCTTTTACTCGGGCTTCATCGTGGCTGACAAGATCACCGTGGAAACCCGCCGCGCCGGTGCTCCGGCATCGGCCGGCGTGCGCTGGATCAGCGGCGGCACGGGCGACTTCGAGATCGAGCAGATCGAGCGCCCCCAGCGTGGCACCAGCATCATCCTGCACCTGCGTGACGACGCCGAGGAGTTTCTCAACGGCTACAAGCTCAAGCAGGTCATCTCCAAATACTCCGACCACATCAGCCTGCCCATCCTGATGGAAAAGGAAGAGTGGAAGGACGGCGAGAACGATCAGCCCGGCGAGATGGTCAAGACCGGCGAATGGGAAACCGTGAACAAGGCCAGCGCCCTGTGGACCCGCGCCAAGAAGGACATCACGGAAGAGCAGTACAAGGAGTTCTACAAGGCCATCAGCCATGACTTCGAGGACCCGCTGACCTGGAGTCACAACCGCGTCGAAGGCAATACCGAGTACACGCAGCTGCTGTACATCCCCGCCAAGGCCCCGTTCGACCTGTACCAGCGTGACAAGCATGCCGGTATCAAGCTCTATGTGAAGCGCGTCTTCATCATGGACGATGCCGAGGCGCTGATGCCCCAGTACCTGCGTTTTGTAAAGGGCGTGATCGACTCTGCCGACCTGCCGCTGAACGTGAGCCGCGAGCTGCTGCAGGAAAGCCGCGATGTGCGCCTGATCCGTGACGGCTCGGCCAAGCGCGTGCTGTCCATGCTCGAAGACCTGGCCCGCCACGACAAGCACGGAGCCGAGGCAGAGGCTGCCGATGGCGTGCAGGATGTCGTCAGCGAAGAGGACAAGGCCAAGGAAGGCAAGTTCACGCAGTTCTACAACGAGTTCGGCGCCGTGCTCAAGGAAGGCCTGGGCGAGGACTTCGGCAACAAGGAGCGCATTGCCAAGCTGCTGCGTTTCGCCAGCACCACGCATGAAGGCCTGAACACTTCGTTTGCCGATTACAAGGCACGCATGAAGGAAGGTCAGGACGCGATCTACTACATCACAGCCGACACCCTGGCTGCGGCGAAGAACAGCCCACAGCTCGAAGTGTTCAAGAAAAAGGGCATTGAAGTCCTGCTGATGACCGATCGCGTGGACGAGTGGGCGCTCAACTATCTGCACGACTTTGACGGCACGCCGTTGCAGTCCGTGGCCAAGGGTGCCGTGGATCTGGGCAAGCTGCAGAACGAAGAAGAGAAGAAGGCCGCCGAGGAAGCCGCCGAAGCTTTCAAGCCCGTGCTGGCCAAGCTCAAGGAAGCCCTCAAGGACCGTGCCGAAGACGTGCGCGCCACCAGCCGCCTGGTCGACTCGCCTGCCTGTCTGGTGGTCAGCGATGGTGGCATGAGCCTGCAACTGGCTCGCTTGCTCAAGCAGGCCGGCCAGGCCGCGCCCGAGTCCAAGCCGGTGCTGGAAGTGAACCCCGATCATGCCCTGGTCAAGAAGCTGGACGGCTCCGTCCATTTCAACGATCTGGCCCAGATTCTGTTCGACCAGGCCGTGCTGGCCGAGGGCGGCATGCCCGAAGATCCGGCCGCTTATGTCAAGCGTGTGAACGCGCTGCTGGCCTGAGCGGTTCGGTTACCCCGATAAAAAACCCCGCAGAGTGGTGGCTCTGCGGGGTTTTTTTATGATTTCAGCCTTTATCCCTTATGGGCGCGGCGCGACAAGCTATCAAAATTGATTAGCTGCGTGAACGTGCAAGCAGGCTGCGGTCCCAGAGCACCATGGCCAGAGTGAGCAGGCCCAGCAGGCCGCCCATGAGGCTGGTGCCGGTCCAGCCATAGGTCAGCCAGGCCCACGAGCCCAGTGCCGAGCCGAGGGAGGCGCCGAGAAAGTACGTGGTCATATAGACGGCATTGATGCGCGATCTGGCCTCGGGCGCCAATGCATAGACCACGTTCTGGTTGCTGATGTGCAGGGCCTGCAAGGCACCGTCGACCACCAGCAGACCCAGCAGAAACCACCAGATGCTGCTGCCGCCCAGCCACAGGCACAGCCAGCCCAGCAGCATCAGAATGGCGCCAGCCAGCGTGGCGGGCTGCTCCAGTCCCTTGTCGGCCATGCGTCCGGCCACATTGGCCATCAGCGCTCCGGCAATGCCCACGATGCCGATCAGGCCGATCATCAGATCCGAGAGTTCAAAGCCCGGCCCGGCCAGCAGCAGCGCCATGGTGGAGAACAGCACGCTCACGGTGGCAAAGCCGGTGCCGCCGATCAGCGCGCGGCTGCGCAGGCGCGGATGGCGGCGCAGCAAATCCCCCAGGGACTTCATGACTTCGCCATAGCTGACGGGAGCGGCGGGAGCCGCCTTGGGCAGGGCCCGTGCCAGCAGCACGGCCATGAAGGCGGTGCTGACGGCGCCCACCCAGTAGACGGTGCTCCAGCCGCCCAAGTCGGACAGAATCCCCGCCACGCTGCGCGAAGCCAGAATGCCGATCAGCAGGCCGCTCATGACCAGGCCGACGGCACGTCCGCTGGCGCCGGGGGCGGCAAAGGTGGCGGCCATGGGCACCAGCACCTGGGCGGCCACCGAGAACACACCAGCCATCAGGGTGCCGGCGGCGAGCAGTGCGAAGCTGCCAGCCAGGCCGCTGATGCCCGATAGCAGCATGCCGCAGGCGGCCAGCAGCATCAGGGTCAGAATCAGGCGGCGGCGCTCCAGCATATCGCCCAGCGGCACCAGAAAAAGCAGTCCCAGACCGTAGGAGACCTGGGCCATGGTCACGGTGCTGGAGGCCTGGGCATCGCTGATCTGCAGATGCTGGACCATGGAGTTGAGCAAGGGCTGGTTGAAATAATTGGCTCCGGCGCACAGACCGCAGGCCGTGGCCATGAGCAGCAGGGTGGTTCTGGAGAGGACGTTGGTGGCCGCTGGTGTTGTGGTTTTCATGAGGCGCTCAGGTGCAGGGTCAGGCGGGAATGGCGGCTTTGGCGTCCATCTCCATGGGCAGGGCCGCCGTGGCCTCCACCTCGATCAGCATGCCGGGCAGGGCCAGCTTGGGTACGGGAATCAGCGTGCAGGCCGGAAAGCGCGGCCGCCTGCCGCCGGGCTCGCCGCTGCCCCAATGCTGTCTCACGGCGCTTTGCCAGTGCTCGAAGCGCTCCAGCGAGTGATCGACGATGAGCACGGTGAGCTTGAGCACATGGCCCATGTCCGCACCACCGGCGGCCAGGGCGGTCTTGATATTGGCCAGAGCCTGCGCAGCCTGCAGGGCAAAGCTGTCTGGCAGCTCGGCCAGGACATTTTCTCCGCCCTGGCCCGAGACGAAGAGCCAGCGCAGCGGCTCCTGGACGGTGACCACATGGGTGTAGCCATTGGGCAGGCTGTCATAGAGACCGGTGGGTTGCAGATAGCGCGGTTGCGGGGCAGGGGCTTGGGCAATGAAACTGGGCTTGGCGTCCATGAAAGTCTTTCAGGCAAGGCTTGTCCGGCAAGGCCCGCCAGCAGCAGGCCTTTGTTCCGGAAGCTGCAGGAATTGTCCAACCTCAACTAAGCTTGAGGTCAAGCGGTTTGTATGGCCACACAGGATTGCGGTCATGGCGGTCAGGCAGGGACAACGGAAGGCAGCGGGAGATGACGGTGCAGTGTGAAGAGACTGACGATATGAATGGATGCGGCAACGGCCTGGTGGCCGAGGCTGAAGGAATGCCGGATCTCAGCGTGGGAGAGGTCGCCAGCCGCAGCGGGGTGGCGGTATCGGCCCTGCATTTCTATGAGAAGCAGGGCTTGATCGAGAGTGCGCGCACTGCGGGCAACCAGCGCCGCTATGCGCGAGCGGTGCTGAGACGGGTGGCGGTGATCAAGGTAGCTCAGCGCATGGGCGTGCCGCTGGCCGAGATAGCGCAGGCACTGGCCCATCTGCCGGCCAACCGCGTGCCCGGCAAGGCGGACTGGAGTCGCCTGTCCTTGCACTGGCAGGCACAGCTCGATGCACGCATTGCCATACTGACCCAGCTCAGGGATCAGCTCGACTCCTGCATAGGCTGTGGCTGCCTGTCTCTGCAGGCCTGCCCGCTGCGCAACGATCATGACTGTCTGGCGGCGCAGGGAGCCGGCCCGCATTTCAGATAGCCGGGCTTACTGGCGCGGCACGGGCAGTACGCGTGCCCGTACGCTGATGACGCCAAGCAGTGCCGACAGAAGGCCCAGGCAGGCACAGAAGCCTATCAATGCGCCCGTCAGCCCTATATGGTCGGACAGCCAGCCCATGCCCAGGATGGGGACGATGGTGCCTACATAGCCCACGACCAGATAGGTAGACAGCAGGCCTGTGCGGTTGACGGGTTTGGAGACCTTGTTGACCACGGCCATGCCCGACAGATTGCACAGTGCATGACCGCAGGACATGCTCAGCACACTCAGGGCGAACAGCCATGGCGAGCCGGCAAACAGATTGAGAACCAGCAGGGCATTGGTCGCCGCCAGGGCGAAGAAGCCGATGATGATCAGTCGCTTGGTGGGGTAGGGCCGGGCGATCAGCTGGATGCCGGCCGACAGAAACAGGATGACGCCGATGGACAGGCCCGAGACCGCAGGTCCGTGCCAGGGCAGCATCTGGGCCATGAAGCTGGGGGCCATGGCGGCAAACAGGCTGAACATGCCGAAGGCGGAAAACGCCGCCATGCAACCCAGCGCATAGTGATAGAGAAAAGGCTTGCGCGGCTGGGAGATGCTGGGCAGAACATCTTTCAGCCTCAGGCCGGGCGCGCTGTGGACGGGCGCACTGGTCGCCGGCAGCTGGATCCTGAACAGCGCATGGATGCCCAGAAAGCTCAGTGCGATGGGCGGCAGATAGCTGCTGACCAGGGGGAATGGCACCCACTGCGCCATCAGGCCGCCAACCACGGGCCCGAGGCCGAAGCCGAAGGCAATCGTCAGGCTGGTGGTCGCAGCTGCACGCTGCAGGTCCCCCTTGTTGTTGAGCTGGGTCATGCCTATGGAGGCCGAGGTGGTGATCAACCCCGAGGCCAGGCCGATGATGAAGCGGGAGGCACCCAGGCTCCAGGCATTCCAGGACAGGGCCGAGCCGATGACGCCCACGGTCATCACCATCAGTCCCAGGCGAAGCACTTTGAGAAAACCGAAGAGATTGGTCAGACGGCCCAGAAACAGCAGGCTGATCAAGGCGCCCAGCATATAGGTCACGAAAATCTGCGTGATATGGCTGGGCTGCAGCCCCCAGGCCTGCTGATAGAGCGGATAGAGCGGGCTGGCAAGAGCCGTTCCCATGACGCCGACGCACATGGAAAAGCATACCCAGGCATAGGGACTCAGACGGGATTGCATTGGGAAAGCATGGGTGGGGCAGTCATCCGCATGTCCGGCGTGGGCAAGTCGGCTTGACCTAGAATTATTAAAAATGACTATTTGGTCAATTTTATGAATTCTAGAAAAGGATCTCAGCGCATGGCGGATGGCGCGACGGCTGCCCCTTGTGCAGACCCGGATATCGGCACGCAGGCAAAGCGTCAGCGGCGCACGCGCGGCCCGAGTCTCGACAAGACGGCGCAGACGCGTCAGCAGATTGCCGAGGCCGCGTTGGCCGAGTTCGTGGAGTACGGCGTGGCCCGCAGCACCATGGAGCGCATTGCCTGTCGTGCGCAGGTGGCCAAGGGCACGCTGTATCTCTACTACCCGTCCAAGGACGAGCTGCTGCGGGGCGTGGTGGAGCACGCGCTGCGGCATTCGGCCGTCTATCAGCCGCTCCGGCGCCGCACGGGCGAGACGGTGCGTGCCTTTCTGCGCCGCAGCCTGCTGCCGACGCTGGAGGCCGTGGACAGCAGCGAGCGCGGCATGCTGGCACGCCTGGTGCTCAGCGAGGCACGGCATGCGCCCGAGTTGGCCAGACTGTACAAAGAGCTGGCTTTTGATGCCTGGCAGAACTATGTGCAGGATCTGCTGGCGCTGGCCGTGAAAGAGGGGGAGCTCAGGACCCGTTCGGTCAGCCGCAGTGCCCAGTTGCTGGCCAGCCCGTTCTGGATGGCGCTGGTGCACAACAACCTGCTGGCCTCCGAGGGCTCGCAGAAGCTGGCCCTCAAGCCACTGGTCGAGCTACTGATTGATAACCTTTTTGCGGGCACGGCGGGTGACAATGCGGCTGTTCAACGTCAGTGAGAGTCAGTGAGATGAATTCCATGCCAGTCACCATCAAGCCCGGTCATCACAGAATCCTGAGCACGGTCTGCGCCGCCGCTCTGGTGCTGGCCTTGCCCGCCTGCGGCTCCGTAGGGGCCGGAGTGGGTGTCGGGATTCCGGTGGGGCCGTTTTCCGTGGGCGTGGGTCTTGGCAGCGGCGGTCTCAGCGCAGGCGTCGGCACGGGTGTCGGGCCTGTCGGTGTGGGCGTAGGCGTCAACCAGCGCGGGCAGGTGCTGGGCAGTGCCGGTGTTGGCGCGTCCACCGGCGTGGGTGGTGCCAGCGTGGGTGTCGGGGTGGGGTCCTCCACCGTGCTGCATGACCCCAATCGCCCGCAGGCGCAAGAGGTGCAGCCAGTGCCGCCCGCTGCCCCCGCGCAGAGCGGCGATGCCGTGCAATGGCGCGATGCGCGCGGGCAACTCGTGCCCGAATGCCGTTTGCAGGGGCGCTGCTAGCTCTTTGCGGGCATCGGCACGCCTTACGCGTAAAGCGGCTCCAGCTGCATGGCTTCGATCTGTTCGTTCAGCATGTTCACCTGGCCCTGCCAGTAGTCGGTGCTGCCAAACCATGGGAAGTTGATGGCAAAGATCGGGTCCTGCCAGCGGCGCGCCAGCCAGGCGCTGTAATGCAGCAGGCGCAGGGTGCGCAGCGGCTCGATCAGTGCCAGCTCGCGCCGGTCGAAGCTGCGGAACTGCTCATAGCCTTCGAGCAGGGCCGACAGCTGCTGCGTCTGCTGGCCCCGGTCGCCCGAGAGCAGCATCCACAGATCCTGCACGGCAGGACCGCTGCGCGCGTCGTCCAGATCGACGAAATGCGGTCCGCCATGGCCTTCGTCGTCCAGCGGCGTCCAGAGAATGTTTCCCGGGTGGCAGTCGCCATGCAGGCGAATCTGTGTCGCAGAATGCAGGGCAAAATGGCCTGCAGCACTTAACCCGTCCGCAGACGGTGCTATTAATGAAAGAGCTTTGTCGCAAGCCTGCTGCCAGCGGCTGCGCACTTCGAGCGCGACGACCTCATGTTCGAGCAGATAGTGCATGGATTCGTAGCCGAAGCTTTTCAGGTTCAGCGCCGGGCGATGCGCAAAGGGCCGAGCGGCACCCACGGTGTGGATGCGGGCCAGAAAACGGCCTGTCCATTCCAGCACCTCCCAGTCGTCCAGCTCGGGGCGGCGCCCACCGCGCCAGGGGCTGATGCTGAACAGAAAGCCCGCATGTTCATGCACGGTCTGTCCTTGCAGTGCCAGCGGTGCAACCACGGGAACTTCCCCTTCCGCCAACTCCTGGGAGAAGGCGTGCTCTTCCTCAATCTGGGTGCGGCTCCAGCGGCCGGGGCGGTAGAACTTGGCGACGACCTTGTCGCCCTCGTCCTGGTGGGCCAGATAGACGCGGTTTTCATAGGAGCTCAGCGCCGTCAGCCGTCCGTCCGGCACAAGGCCCGTGCTGCACAGCGCATCGATCACGCAATCGGGCGTGAGGTCCGCATAGGGGTGAGAGGGGTCTTGTGTATCGCTCATTCCTGCATTGTCAGGCCCAAACAGGTCAGTCCGGGTCGGACGGGGTTGCGCATACGCCGACAAGATTGCTTTTGATTTGATAGCGGTATCCATCTGACAGGACTGGCCTGGGGGCCTGAAAATTGGGAAAAACTGTCTTGGTGCTGTGCATGCGGCCGAAGCTGGCACACTGCCCGCATGCAAGAGAGCGAAGCACTTTCACAGCCCTGCGAGGACCGGGATTTTGCAGAGTGGCATCAAGGCTGCCCCTGGTGCGCCGTCTGGGTGGTGATGCTGCAAGGTCCTGACCTGGAGTCCTTGCTGCAGCAGGCCAGATCCAGACTCGGTGATGCCCTGCTGCCGCGCCATGCGCGCCAGCCGCATATCACGCTGGCCTATAGGGGGCTGTGCCGGGGAGGGGGCGAGCATGCGGCGCGGGAATATGACCGGCTGGCGCTGCGCGCCGATGTCGCCATGCTGCAAAGCCTGCGGCTGCGCCCTTTTGCCGTGCAAGTCGCGGGGGCTGGCAGCTTCACCACCGTGCCCTATCTGGGCGTCGGCCGGGGGCAGGAATGCCTGCAGCGCCTGCATGCGGAGCTGGTGCCCGTGGAGCCCGCGCCGGGCTGGCGCTATGTACCCCATGTGACCCTGGGCCACTATGCGAGAAGGCTGCCGCTGCGAGAGGCTGTGGACAAGTTGCTTGCACTGATCCAGGACTTGCCGGTCTTCGAGGTAAGGCAGCTGGCGTTGGCCCGCTATGCGGCGGCCGATATTGCCGGGCCGCTGACGCTTGAAGGCATCTTCGAGCTGGAGACCGGGCGCTATGTTGCAGCGCCCGGTGCCCTGTGGCCTGAGTCGCTTTAGGCGATGGTCAGCGTCACGCCGATATTGCCGCGCGTGGCATTGGAGTAGGGGCAGACCTTGTGAGCGGCGTCCACCAGTTGCTGGGCCGCAGCCTTGTCCATGCCGGGCAGGCTGATCTTCATGCGCACGGCGATGCCGAACACTTCGCCCACGGGGCCCAGATCGACTTCGGCATCCACCGACAGGTCGGCGGGCAGTGTGATCTTCTGGCGAGCGGCCACGGCCTTCATGGCACCGATAAAGCAGGCGGAGTAACCGGCGGCAAACAGCTGCTCGGGGTTGGTGCCCTTGCCGGCGCCGCCGGGCGAGCTCAGCTGGATGTCCAGACGGCCATCATCGGTGCGCGAAGCGCCTTCGCGGCCGCCGGTTGTGTGGGCGTGGGCGGTGTAGAGAACTTTGTCGAGCTGGGCCATGGTGTCTTCCTTTGCGAGATTGCCCGGCAGTGCGGGCGGGTGGAGGAAATCGTCACCCCGGTATCAGCCGGAGTGGCAGCGGCGCGGTGCCAGCCGTGCGCGCAGTGTGCTGAGCTGGCCCGTAAGAGCCTGCAGTTCGGGCAAGGTGCACTGGGTGCTCTGAAGCACGCAGGCCGGTATTTTTTCGGCCTCGGCGCGCAGTGCCTGGCCGGCGTTCGTGAGGGCGATGCGCACGCGGCGCTCGTCCTGCGCATCGCGCTGGCGTGCCAGCAGGCCTGCGCTTTCCAGCCGTTTGAGCAAGGGTGTCAGAGTGCCTGAATCCAGGTAGAGGCGCTCACCCAGTTCCGATACCGTGAGCTGGTCGCCTTCCCAGAGCACCAGCATGACCAGATATTGAGGGTAGGTCAGGCCTATGGCATCCAGCAAGGGCTTGTAGAGCTTGGTCATGGCCAGCGATGCCGAGTACAGCGCAAAGCAGACCTGATTGTCCAGGCGCAGCAGCTCGGAGCTGTCGGGGAGAAGGTCGTCATCGGATCGCATGAGTCGAATTATTGCAGACAATTTAATTGTGTGAAATTTAATTTGCAGATCACCCAAACCAAGGAGACAGTGCGGAGGTTCGGAGCAATGCAAACAGGCTCCGTGAGCGGAGCCTGTTGCGGCTGAAGCTGTCTCGTGCCTAACGGGTGGTCAGTGCATCGGCCAGCGCCTGGTACATGGGCAGGCTGGTCGGGTCTATGCCCGCATTGCCCGCAATCGGGTGGGAGGCATAGCGCACCACCACCATCTGGGCCTTGGGGTCGATATAGATGGCCTGACCGTGAATGCCGCGCGCCATATAGGCCCCGTTGGCGTTGTGCGAGACCCACCACATATTGCGATACGACCAGCCCGGCAGCGTGGCATAACCGGCCTTCACGAACTTGGCGGGGTCGGCGCCGCGGCGGATGTCCTGGACCACGGCCCTGGGCAGCACCTGCTGGCCGCTGGCGGCGCGGCCTTCGTTGCGCATCAGCTCACCGAAGCGGGCCAGGTCGCGCAGCGTGGTGTTGAGGCCACCTCCGCCCGATTCCGTGCCTATGCGATCCACCATGAAGTAGGCGTCTTGCTCCGCTCCGATTCGGCTCCAGATGCGTTCGGACAGCAGCTGGGCCAGAGGCTTGCCGCTGGCGCGGCGCACGATCCAGGCCAGAACCTCGGCGTTGGCCGTCTTGTAGGCAAAGCCCTGGTCATGTTCGCCCTCTTTCTGCAGGGTCTGCAGAAATTCGTAGAAGCTCTTGGGGCCGGCATAGTCCTTGCCCTGGGGCATCATGCCGCCGGCACGGGCGTAGTCCCAGACTTCGGCCTTGGGATCGGCGTAGTTCTCGGAGTACTTCACGCCGATCGTCATGTCCATCACCTGGCGCACCGTGGCGTCGCCATAGGCGGTGTTCTTCATCTCGGGCAGATAGTCGGTCACCGGTGCCTCGGGCTTGATGAGGCCCTCGTGGGCCAGCAGGGCGGCCAGGGTTCCGACAAAGGACTTGGTGACCGACATGGCCAGGTGCGGGCGCTGCGGCTGCAGCGCACCCAGATATTTCTCATAGATCACGCGGCCCTTGTGCATGACCAGAATGCCGTCGGTGTAGTTGCGATCCAGTGCCTGGGCAAAGGTCAGCTCCTCGCCCGTGCCCATGACCTTGAAGCGCACTTGCTCGATGTCGACCGGAGCCGAGCGCAGGGCGCTGGGAGCGCCCGGGCCGCGCCAGACATTGGCCGTGGGCGTGATTTCGCGGATATGCGAGAAGGTCCAGCGTATGCGCGGGAAGGTATTGCCCACGGGGTTGTCGAAGGTGATGAGCTTGTCGGCAGCGGGCGGAAAGCCCTGCATCCAGCCCATGGCCTGCACGCTGGTGCTGGCCGGGGCGGGCAGCGCGGGTGCGGCAGTCTGCGCATGGATTGCAGAAACCATAGCTGTCAGCGCAAGTGGCACAAGCGTTTTTCGCGTAAAAGACTTCAAGCTCATCATCACCTCTTGGAGTTGGAATTAACGACCGGTAAAACGTGCTGGGCGTTTCTCGACGAAGGAGCGCACGCCTTCGGCGGCATCCTCGCTGCTGGCCAGGCGCTGCTGCACGGGGATGAAATCGGCCACGGCGGCGGCCTGGCCCAGTTCTATGGCCTTGAGGACATTGAGGCGTGTGGCCACCACGGCCTGCGGCGCCTGGGCGGCAATGCGCTCGGCAATGCGAAAAGCCTCGTCCAGTTCCTGGCCCGCAGGCACCACTTTTTGCACAAAGTGGCAGCGCAGGGCTTCGGCTGCATCGAACGCGTCGCCGGTCAGCAGATGCAGCATGGCATTGCCCACGCCGGCGCGCTCGGGCATGCGCAGCGTGGCACCGCCCGTGGGCATGATGCAGCGCTGTACTTCCATCTGTGCAAAGCGGCTGCTGTCGGCAGCGACGACGATATCGGCGCCCAGCATCAGCTCAATGCCAACGGTAAAGCAGATGCCCTTGACGGCGGCCACCATGGGCTTGGTGCGACGGCGGTAGCCGGGCAGGCCATAGTCATGCGGCTCCACCAGGCCCGGTGGAATGACTTTCTGGCCGCTCTTCATGAACTCGGCGATCAGGGGCAGGTCCAGCCCCGCCGTGAAGTGTTCGCCAAAGGCGTGGAGCAGGCCCACGCGCAACTCCGGGTCGTCGTCCAGCCTTGTATAAGCCTGGGCCAGTTGCTGGAACATGGCTGGCGTCCAGCCATTGCGCTTGGCCGGGCGGTTGATGCCGATCAGCAGCACATGGCCGCGGACTTCACAAGAAATACAGCCCTCGGGCGGAGGGTTGGGAATGTCGATTTGCATGGTGAATCTCCTGCGCAAAACAATAGACCGCAGCGGTTTCCGCAGCAGTCGCATACAGGACGAGTCATCGCTTGCAGAGCTAGGTGTTAACGCCAGCGCCTTGCACGCAGCTATGCTTTGGGCGTGATCCCACGAATTGGAAAAAAGATGCCAGAAGCGCCGCACCGTCAACTGTTCAGAGACTACCCGCTGGATGGCGCGCTGCTGCGTTTCCACCCGGAAAGCGGCACCAGCATCCGCATTGAAAACGCTGAAACCCGGCATCTGCAGCGCGTGGCACCCCGGGTGGCCATGTTTGGCATTACCAATAAATGCAATCTGAGCTGTGACTTCTGCTCACGCGATGTGCAGCGCGAGAGCGCATGGACGGTCGACTCCGCCGCGCAGGTGCTGCAAGACCTGAGCGCAGCCGGTGTGTTGGAGGTTGCGTTTGGCGGCGGCGAGCCTTTTGTCTTTCGCGGCTTTGCCGATCTGGTTCAGCAGCTGCATGAAACCACGCCGCTGGCGCTGAATGTCACCACCAATGGCCTGCTGATTCGCCCAGGCAGCTTTGCGGCGTATGCGGGCCGCTTGGGGCAGGTGCGCATCTCTCTTTATGACGACCCGCGCTGGCGCGATACGGCGCAGGTTTTGTCCAGCTATGGGCAAAGATGGGGCGCTAATCTGCTGGTCGATGCGGCAGTGCTGACTATGCTGCCCAGTCTGCTGGGGGAGTTGGCGGCACTGGGTTGCCACGATGTGTCGCTGCTTTCGTATATCGGTGCCGATATGCGCAGGCATTTGACGGCTGAGGGGCGGCTGCAACTGGCGGCCATGGTGCTGGATGCTCCGCTGCCTTGCCGCCTTTCTGTGTGCTTTGGCGATACCGTTCCATTGCCTCGCTTGTTTGATGGAGCGGACGGTAGCGGGGACTGCGGCGCGGGCGTGGATTTTGTGTCCATCACTCCTGATCAGCGCATGCAGGGTTGCTCGTTCCACGATGGCGGCCTGCCCGCGCGCAATGCGCAGGAGATTCTGGCGGGCTGGCAGCATCAGCGCTCGCGTCTGGCCCAGCCCAGTTTGCGTCATGGCTGTGCGGGCCGCAAACGGGCTGGCGTGCCGCAAACGCAGCGCGCCCATGCCGCGGCGCCATCCATACGGGTGTGGCAGGCGTTTTCGGGCAATAACAGTGGCGAATGTGTGATGGTGGCCAAGTTCGACACCATTAGCGATGCCAACAGCTATCTGGCGCAGCTGCTGCCAGCCTGGAGGCCGGAAGCAGACTATGCACCTGAATGGCAGCAGCTCTTTCAGGCGCAGGCCGTGGCCGGGCCGGGGCTGGCCTATGGCGAGATGCCGCGCGATTTGCTGGCCATTGGCCGATCGGTGCTGGCAATGGGCTACGGTCTGGAAGACCAGTTCCCCGAGCTGCGGGCGCTGGCCTGGAAGCAGGGTGCAGCGTCGATGTCCGGTGGCATACACAGCCATGAGGTGACGCTGCTGGCGGCAGTGCGCACCGCCGGTGCAGCTGAAGCCCTCAAGCTCGCTGCAGTCGAGTGGGCTGATGAATTCCAGGCCCGGCCGTTTGTTTATGGCGATACGCTGCTGCTGGCCATGGGCCTGATGGGGCAAGAGGGCGAGCTGGAGGCTTGCAAGCGCAAGCTGGAATCTTTGGCTGATGGGCGCCCTCTGGCCGTTGAAGTGCACTCTGATATTGTCAGCAGCGAGCACATGCTGGAGGTGATGAAGCGGCTCGGTGTGCAAATTCATCAGACGCCGAGGCTGGTGCTGCAGTTCTGGGATGGTGACCCTGCGGTGGCGCAGAAGAAGGCAGCGCATTTTGCCCAGATGGTGACCGAGGCCGAAGTGACTGTGGCTGCAGATTGTGTGCTGATCTCAGGCCTGAGTCGGCGCAAGCGGCTTGCGGTGCTCGCGTATCGCAAGGGGGCGACGGTCGGGGCCTTGGATACTGCTGAGCTGCAGGTGAGCGCGCGGTTGGTGCTGCCTGAGTTGCCCAGACAAAAAGGCAAGCGTGCGATGCAGCCACCCATCGACATTGAGCTATTGCAGGATGAGCTGCGGCTAAGCCTTTGGCCCGGTGAGCAGTTGCAGGTGGCGCAGGGCTACCGAGGCGCAGCCCAGGTGCGCGTGACCAGCACCCAGCCTGAGCGGGTGCTGGAGACCTTAAAGCAAGCGGCGCAAAGACTGGGCGCAACAACCCATTTCTGGGTCAGCGAGCCTCAGGCTTTGGCGATGGCTGTGCGCCGGCTGCTGGCAGAGGTTCGGGAGTAGTGCGAGTGGGCCTTGCTGGCCCTCGCTTCCTGACCGAGCCAGCGACCGTAGATCAGTAGGTGTAGACGCCCTGGCCGGTCTTGCGGCCCAGACGGCCGGCGGCCACCATTTCGCGCAGCAGGAAGCAGGGACGGTATTTGCTGTCGCCGAACTCCTTGAGGTAGACCTCCATCACGGCCAGGCACACGTCCAGACCGATCATGTCGGCCAGGGCCAGCGGGCCAATGGGCTGGTTGCAGCCCAGTTTCATGCCGGCGTCGATGTCCTCGGCCGAGGCCGTGCCTTCGCTGAGCACCTGGAAGGCCTCGTTGATCATGGGCACCAGAATGCGGTTGACCACAAAGCCGGGAGCGTTCTTGACGGTGATGGGCGATTTGCCCAGTTTTTCCGACAGGGCCTTGACGGCATCGTGGGTGGCGTCGCTGGTCTGCAGGCCGCGGATGATCTCCACCAGGGCCATCATGGGCACGGGGTTGAAGAAATGCATGCCGATGAACTTGTCGGCACGCTGGGTGGCGGCCGCCAGTTGGGTGATGGAGATGGACGAGGTGTTGGTGGCAACGATCACGTCCTGTGCCAGCAGGGTATCGAGCTGCTTGAGGATCTTGACCTTGAGCTCGTAATTCTCGGTGGCGGCTTCGATCACCAGCTGGGCCGACTTCAGATCGTCGTAGCTGGTCGAGGTCTTGATGCGTGCCAGCGCTGCGCTCTTGTCGGCTTCGCTGATCTTTTCCTTCTTGATCAGGCGGTCCAGGCTGCCGGCCACGGTGGCCAGCCCTTTTTGAACGGCAGCGTCGGAGATGTCCACCATCACCACGTCGATGCCCGATACGGCGCAAGCCTGCGCGATGCCGTTGCCCATGGTGCCGGCGCCGATGATGCCTACGGTTTGGATTGCCATCTTTTTGTCTCCATTCAGATAATTGCGGTTGAACGGGAAAATGTTATCCCGGTTCTGACCGGGTTTGACCCTAGTCGGGCATGGTTGGCGTGTTAGGAGTCATCACGATGACAGTGTTTTTTCTGCACGACCGTGTTTTTCCGCGTTTCGCAGCTGCAGACCTCTGGTCAGAATTTGCAGCAAAAGGAGTGCGGACATGCGTGACTATCTGGTAGTGGGAGGGGGCTCTGCGGGTGCGGTGCTGGCAGCCAGGCTCAGCGAGAACCCGCAGGTCAGCGTGACCTTGCTGGAGGCAGGTGGCGAAGACAAAAGCGTGCTGATCCACTGCCCGGCAGGGCTGGCGCTGATGGCCAAGCAGAAAAACTTCAACTGGGCCATGAGCACGGTGCCGCAGGCCGGCCTCAATGGTCGGCGGGGCTACCAGCCGCGCGGCAAGGTGCTGGGCGGCTCCAGCTCCATCAATGCCATGATCTATCTGCGTGGCCAGCCTGCGGACTACGAATATTGGAGATCTCAGGGTAATCCCGGCTGGGGCTGGAGCGATGTTCTGCCCTATTTTCTGAAGGCCGAATGCAATACGCGCGGCGCGGATGTGCTGCATGGCGCAAGCGGCCCTTTGCATGTCTGTGATCTCTGCGACCCGAATCCGCTGGCGCAGGCCTTTGTGCGCGCAGGCGTGCAGGCCGGTCATGCGCACAATCCGGACTTCAACGGCACAGCTCAGGAAGGCGTGGGCCTGTATCAGGTCACGCATCACAAGGGCGAGCGCTGCAGTGCAGCCAAGGCTTATCTGATGCCGGTGCGCGGTAGCCGGTCCAATCTGGAAATCATCACCGCTGCCCAGGTGCGGCGGATCCTGATGGATGGGCGCAAGGCTGTCGGCGTGGAATATGTGCAGGGGGGTCATGCCAGGCAGCTGCTTTGCCGGCGCGAGGTCCTGCTCTGTGCCGGCGCACTGCAGTCGCCGCAGCTGCTGATGCTCTCGGGCATAGGGCCGGGGGAGCATCTGCAGCAGCTGGGCATCGATGTCGTCCACCACCTGCCGGGAGTGGGCGAGCATCTGCACGACCATCCCGATGTGGTGCAGGTGGTCGATGGCCCGCAGATCAAGGACAGCTTCGGCATTTCGCTGGCCGGTCTCAGGAATGTCTGGCAGGGCATGAGCCGCTGGCGCCATGAGCGCCGGGGCCTGCTGACCAGCAATTTTGCCGAGGCGGGCGGTTTTATCCGCAGCCGGCCACAGGAGGCGGTGCCCGATCTGCAGCTGCATTTTGTGGTGGGCAAGCTGGTCGACCATGGACGCAAGACGCTGCTGGGTCATGGCTATTCCTGCCATGTCTGCCTGCTGCAGCCAAGGAGTCGGGGCAGCGTGAAGCTCGCCTCTGCCGATGCGGGATCCATGCCACTCATAGACCCGGCCTTCTTTGCCGAGGCCGAGGACATGCAGCGCATGGTGCGCGGCGTACGCCGCATGCGCGAAATTCTCGGGCAGCCTGCGCTGGCCCGCTTCGAGGGCCGGGAGCTGGAGTATTCGGCAGGGGCGCGCAGCGACGAGGAGATCGAGCAGTTCATCCGCCGTTACGCCGACACCATCTATCACCCCGTGGGCAGCTGTCGCATGGGGCCAGGGGCGCAGGATGTGGTCGATGCCCGCTTGCTGGTGCATGGTGTGCAGGGGCTGCGTGTGGTCGATGCCTCGGTCATGCCGCGCATCGTGAGCGGCAATACGAATGCGCCGACCATCATGATTGCCGAGAAGGCGGCAGATCTGATCAAGGCCTCGTACTGACTCAGGCCAGCGGAGCCAAGTCGGAGGGGGCATGATCCTCGCCGGGCGGAGGCGTCAAAGTGGTGCATTCCACCCTACCACGGCCCTGATTCTTGGCTTGTTGCAGGGCGGCTGCGGCATGGCTGGCCAGCTCGTTGAGGCTCAGGCTCTTCCAGGCTGAGGGGGCCAGGGCACAACCCGCGCTGAAGTCGAGGTCCATCTGCAGTTCGTACTGCGCGCCGATCTGGAATGCGGAGCGGATGCGAGTCAGCAGCGACCTGACACCCAATTGGTCGGCGTGCATCAGCAGGCAAAAGGATTCCCCCTGCCATCTGGCCACGACCTCGTCACCGCGCATCTGCTTTCGCAGGGTGCGTGACATGAGCTGCAGCGCCGCGTCTCCGGCCTGATAGCCATGGCGGCTGTTGACCCGGGAAAAGTGATCCATGTCGATCAGAATCAAGGCCAGCGGCAGGCCTTCACGTCGAGCTCTGCTCAGCATGAGGCGGGCCTGGTTCTTGATGGCCTGGCGCAGCGGCAGGCCGGTCAGGCTGTCTTCTGGTGCGTTTGCGGATCGCTGGCGGACTTCTTCGTCACGGCAGGCCATCAGGATCGATACAAAGAAAATGGCGGAACCCATGGGGATCAGCCACGAAAGCAGCATATGTGGGCTGGGTTCCTCTGCAAAGCTGTGCAGCCAAGGCGCGTACAAGGTGAAGTAGCCGCGTATGACCAGAATGCTTGCGACGCAAAGGCCCGCACCTAGCAGCAGATAACGCCAGGCCGTGGCCGAGTTGGTTTGCGGCGATAGGGTCAGGCAGACCAGAGTGACAAGGCTCAAGCCGTAGCTGATATTGAACCAAGCCAGCCGGTAGGGTTTGCTCTCGATCAGAACCAGCACGCCCGCAATTGTCAGCAGGCACAGCAAGGCCAGGGAACGGGTGAGTATCTTGTTGCGAGGTCCAAGCCAGCCCTTGAGCGCTTTGTGCAGCTGCCACAGTGCACCGGTTGCAGCAGCGGCACTGGATATCGACAGCAGCGCATTCCATGTGAAGGGGAGTACCTGCCCGGAGCAGAAGACGAGCAACCAGGCCAGCCCCTGCAAAAGCAGGAATTGCTGAGCATTTCTGGCCGCCCGGCTCATTTGCTGACCCATAAACCATGGCAGTGCAAAAGCGACCGTCATCAAATTGACGGCCACCATCAATGTCATGGAAAACTGGTCGGCCTCCGGCATGGCTGGATTTACTGGAAGGCCACTTCGTCAAAGCTGCGCAGCTTGCGGCTGTGCAGGCGGTCGGAGCCGCCTTCGCGCAGTATGTCGACGGCACGCATGCCGATGCGCAGGTGCTGGTCCACACGCTCCCGATAGAAATGGTTGGCCATGCCTGGCAGCTTGATCTCCCCGTGCAGTGGCTTGTCGCTCACGCACAGCAAAGTGCCATAGGGCACGCGGAAGCGGAAGCCGTTGGCGGCAATGGTGGCCGACTCCATATCCAGTGCTACGGCTCGGCTCTGGCTGAAGCGGCGCTGGGGCAGGTTGTCGGGAAGCAGTTCCCAGTTGCGGTTGTCGGTGCTGGCCACGGTGCCGGTGCGCATGATGCGCTTGAGATCGGCACGCTCCATCTGCGTCACGTCGGCCACTGCCTGCTGCAGCGCGACCTGGATTTCGGCCAGCGCAGGGATCGGCACCCACAGAGGAAGCTCTTCGTCCAGCACATGGTCTTCACGCACATAGGCGTGGGCCAGCACATAGTCTCCCAGTTGCTGGCTGTTGCGCAGGCCCGCGCAGTGGCCAAGCATCATCCAGGCATGGGGGCGCAGCACGGCGATGTGGTCTGTGATGGTCTTGGCATTGGCCGGGCCCACTCCGATATTGACCATGGTGATGCCGCTATTGTCTGCGCGCACCAGGTGGTAGCCCGGCATCTGCGGCAGGCGCGGCGGCGCCGTTCCGAGCTCGTCGACGGCTTCTGCGGGCAGGCCGGCACGGCGGGTCACCACATTGCCGGGTTCGACAAAGGCAATGTATTCGCTGTCCTCCTTGGCCATCTCGGCGTGGCCCAGGCGGATGAACTCGTCGATATAGAACTGGTAGTTGGTGAACAGCACGAAGTTCTGAAACCAGTCGGGGGCCGTGCCTGTGTAGTGGCGCAGGCGATGCAGCGAGTAATCCACGCGCGGGGCGGTGAACAGCGACAGAGGCAGGGCCTCGCCTGCCGCCGCGCGCCAGGTGCCGTTGGCGATGCCGTCGTCCATGGATTCCAGGTCGGGCAGATCGAACACATCGCGCATCAGCATGCGCCGCTCTGGCGAGAGCGAGCCTTCGATGTGGTCGTTGTCGGCGAACGAGAAATGAATCGGGATGGGCTTGTCGCTGAGGCCCACTTCGATGGGGACCTGGTGGTGCAGGATCAGCAGGCGCAGTTGCTCGCCGAAGTAGCTGGCAAACAGGTCGGGCCGGGTCAGCGTGGCCTCGTAGGTGCCTGGGCCTTCCACAAAGCCGTAGGTCAGCTTGGTATCGGCTTGCGCCACCGTGGTGGTCTTGATACGTACAAACGGGTAGTAGGCATGAATGGGCGCGGCCGGAGTCTCACCCGCCACGAAACGCTGCATGGCAGCTCGCAGATGGTCGATTTGCTCGCGGTACAGCTGCTGCACATGGGCCAGTGCCTGAGGGGCATCCGTATGAAACATGCTGCTGCTTTTATGAGAGGGTGTCGGTGTATTCGAGGCCATGCACTATTGTCTTTGTAGCAGTTGACAGTGTTGCGACATCCATGCCGAAGCCTGCTCGGCAGGTAATGGCGCTGACACGAGAAACCCTTGCATCATGGCACAGCCCATCTCTCTCAGAAGTTGCAGCTGTTCAGTGCTTTCCACACCCTCGGCCAGAATCTCCAGATGCAGGCTCTGGCCCATCTGCACGATGGCATTGACAATGGCGGCTGCATCCGGGTTGTGGGGCAGATCGGTCACGAACGAACGGTCGATCTTGAGCCGGTCTATGGGGTGCTTGCGCAGATAGGCAAGAGATGAGTAGCCGGTACCGAAATCATCGATCGCCAGTCCCACGCCAAGTGTCTTGAGGGCATGCAGAGTCTGCTGCATCTGGTTGCCCGAGAGCATCAACGTGGTTTCTGTGACCTCGATGTGCAGATAACAGGCGTCCAGTCCCGTGTCGGCCAGTGCCTGTGCCACTTCCTTGACGACATCGCGCTGGCGGAATTCCTGCGCCGACAGGTTGACTGCCACCGGGATAGGGGGAAATCCCTGCTGCTGCCAGGCACGGGCTTGACGACAGGCCTGATAGAGCACCCAGCGGTCCACGGCTGCGATCAGTCCCCGGTTTTCGGCAAAGCCGATGAATTCGTCGGGCGAGACCAGGCCACGGTGCGGGTGCTTCCAGCGTACCAGGGCTTCGAAGCCTGAAAGCTCGCCCGTCTGCATGAGGATCTGTGGCTGGTAATGCAGCTCGAACTCGCCGCGTTCCACAGCGTTGCGCAGCATTTGCTCCTGCATCAGCATGCGTGTGGCCCGGCTTTCGAGCGCAGGAGTGTAGAACTGGGAGAAGCTGCGGCCGCGACTCTTGGCCATCTGCATGGCGGCCTCGGCATTGCTCAGCAGGGACGCCGGACATTTCCCGTCCTTGGGATACATGGCGATGCCGACACTCACGGAAATCACCAGTTGAGTCCCTTCGATCAGGTAGGGGGCCTCTGCCGTGGCCCGAAGTCGCGTCAGCAGGGCCTCTGTCTCCAGCAGGCCGGGGTTGTCAGGCAGCACGACCACAAAGTCGTCGCTGCCGGTGCGGGCCACGATGTCCTGAGCACCTACAGTGCTTCGCAGCCGCTTTGCAAGCTCGCACAGCAGCAGATCTCCAGCCTGATGACTGAGCGAGTCATTTACCGCCTTGAATTGGTCCAGGTCCAGCGACAGCACCGCCAGTCGTGATTCTTCGCCGGCAGCCCTGGCGATGGCATCGGCCAGCAAATGGTTGAGACGTGCCCGGTTGGGCAGATGTGTCAGCAGGTCATGCTGGGTCAGATAGTCCATGTGCTGCCGGGTCTGAAGGCTTGCGGTCATGTCGCGCAGCAGGACGATGCGATGCCTGTCCTTTTCTCCAGGCATGGTGGAGGCCTCTATCTCGACGGGGATGAGCTGGCCGTTTTTGTGAATGATCACGGACTCGAGGCGATCTTCTCGCTCGCTGCGCATGTTCTGCAGCGCCCGCAGGCGCGCTTCAGGTGCCACGTAATCGAGAACCGGCGTGCCGCGCAGCTCGCCAAGCGAGTAGCCAACCAGCCGGGCAAGTGCGTCATTGCCGTCCGTGATGATTCCGTCACGATGCAGCACGATGGCCTCGGTGGTGATGGCTGCGAATTTGCGCATGCGCTCTTCGCTGTCGCGTATCTGCTGTGTCGCCAGATGGTGGTGACTGACATCGGTCATCAGCGCTACAACGCCCTTGAGTACGCCTTTTTCCTCATGAGGGCGCAGTACCGCCTCGATGTGCTGCAGCCGACCAATCTCGTTTTCAACCTGGCGGGTGTAGCGCAGCGTCTGAGTGTTGTCGACGGCCACGGAGTCCAGATAAGGCTCGATCTGTGTCCAGACCAGTTCGCCCACAATGTCACGCACATCCATGCCTACTATGGTTTGCATGGTGTGGCCGAAGTGCTCTGCATAGCGCGCGTTGGCAAAGCGACAGGCGCGTGTGTCGGCATCAAAATAAGCCAGCATGGCGGGCGCTGTATCGGCCACCAGTCGAAGAATGGCGTCCTCATCCCTCGGTTGCTGTGCTATCAACGTATCAGGCATGCGCCTCCCTTGTTTCTGGGAGTATTTATATAGGAATCAGGTCGGCCTCGACCATGACATGTCCATCACGATAAGGGATTGTGAATTGCTTTTCAGACAATTTGCAAAGACTATTGATATATCAAGGCACTTGGTGATATAGAGGCTCAGGAACCAGAACATGCTCAAATCCGACCTCTCGAACTCTTCAAAATGGCTGCAGCCGCACAATCTGCTGCGTCTATCCGTGGTGGTGGCACTGCTCACCATCGTTCTCAAGACCCTGGCCTGGTGGCTGACCGGCTCGGTAGGCCTGCTGTCCGATGCGCTGGAGTCTTTTGTGAATCTGGCCGGTGCCATGTTCGCGCTGACCATGGTGACCGTGGCCAAGCGGCCGGCGGACACCGAACACCCTTACGGGCATTACAAGGCGGAGTACTTCTCGGCCGGCTTCGAGGGCGTGCTGGTCATAGGCGCCAGTCTGGCGATTGCCTGGGCCGCACTGTCGCGGCTGTGGAACCCGCAGCCCCTGGAGCAGTTGAGCTGGGGCCTGATGCTGTCGCTGCTCAGCACGGTCTTCAACGGGCTGCTGGCCTGGGTCATGCTGCGCTCCTCGCGCAAATACCGCTCCATGGCACTGGAGGGCGATGCTCGGCATCTGCTGACCGATGTCTGGACTTCGGTGGGCGTGGTGGCCGGTCTGTTGGCCGCCGCCTTGACGGGCTGGCTGTGGGTGGATGCGCTGGTGGCTCTGGCAGTGGCCGTGCATATCTGCGTGCAGGGTGTGCAACTGGTCTGGCAGTCCTCGCAAGGACTGATGGATCAGGCGCTGGATGCGCCTCAGCGCCTGCGGATCGACACTTTGCTGGACAGCTTCGCCAAGCGCAGCGAAGGAGTGAGCTTTGACAATATCTCCAGCCGCCAGGCGGGGGAGCGCAGCTTTGTGGACTTCCACATGCATGTGCCCGGCCAGTGGAGCGTGCAGCGAGCGGCACAATTGCGCTCGGAGATTGAAGCCGCGCTGTTGCAGGCCATTCCAGGCCTGTATGCCCGCATCGAGCTGCTGCCCATGGGCATGAACACGGCCAGTGAAGTGGCCGATGGAGAGCAGGGCAGCGCAGCACAAGGCGCGGCCCAGGAAGGCTTAAGTACATGATGAGTGTGATTCAGCGCGTCAAGCAGGCGCGCGTGGAGGTTGGCGGTCGTATTACGGGCCAGATCGACCAGGGCTTGCTGGCGCTGGTCTGTGCCGAGCGCGGCGATACCGAGGCTGAGGTCGACAAGTTGCTGGCCAAGATGCTCAAGCTGCGCATCTTCAGCGACGAGGCCGGCAAGATGAACAAAAGCCTGCAGGACATTGGCGGAGGGCTGCTGGTGGTCAGCCAGTTCACGCTCGCGGCCGACACCAGGGGCGGCAATCGCCCCAGCTTCACTGCAGCCGCCGAGCCTGGCGAAGGTCGGCGCCTCTACGACTACTTTGTGGACCAGGCCAGGGTGGCCCATCCTCAGGTGCAGACCGGCGAGTTCGCCGCCGACATGCAGGTGCATCTGGTCAATGACGGGCCCGTGACCATCCCCATGCGCATGGAGCCTCAGGTATAGGCGAAGCCAAGCCTGAGACCACATTCACCACCACGACTCCTACAAAATCTGTCCATGAAGAAATCCTGCAAGCCCTCTTTGCCGATCATCGCTGCGAGCCTGACCTTGAGTCTGGTTGCAGGCGTCAGCCTGCCTGTTCAGGCGCAGACCCTGAAGAAACCCGCGCTGGACGCATTGATTGCATCGTCCGCCAAAACCCCTTCCACTTCCTTCAAGGCCTTTGCGCAACAGGCTGCCAGGGCAGAGCCGGGTGTGGCAACAGCGGTGCAGCACTACATGCTCGGTCAGTCTCTGTCGGACGGCGAGCTGGCGGATATCGCCCGATTGCTGGGGGTGTACAACCGTGTGACACAAGAGGCGGCGGTGCTGGAGAGCCTGCAGCGCATGGTGGCGCTGCCCACGGTGCGCGATCCCAAGGTGCCTGCGCATGAGAGTGCGGCCATCCTGGACTTCGGCAAGCTCGTTGCATCTATGGCCACCAAATTCGGATTGCGCTTTCGCAATGTGGATAACCGCATCTTTGAAGTGACGCTGCCAGCCAATGTGGCGAGCCGTGCCGGCGAGGCAACCGATTTCGGCATTCTGACCCATGCCGATGTGGTGCCGGTGGTGCCTGCCGAGTGGGTGCTGGACGGCAAGCAGATCAACCCTTTCCAGGTCACCCGCGTGGGCGACCGGCTTTATGGGCGCGGCACGATTGACGACAAGGGCTCCATCGCCACCGTGCTGTATGCGATGAAGGCCGTCAAGGACAGCGGTCTGCCGCTGTCGCGCGGCATTCGCCTGATGATCGAGACCACCGAGGAAACCGGCGGCGATGCCATGAAGTACTACCAGAGCAAGACCGCGCTGCCCGAGTACAACATCGTGCTGGACAGCAAGTACCCGGCCGTGGTCGCTGAAAAGGGTACAGGCGCGCTCAAGGCCTTGTTTGCGGAGGTGGCCGTGGATGCCGCCAGGCCTTCCATCACGGCCATGAGCGGCGCGGCCTCGGCCAACTCCATTGCGCAGACGGCCTCCGCTACCATCTCCGCCACCGATGCGGCCGCACTGGAGCGGATTGCGCAGCGGCTGTCTCAGGAAAAGGACGAGTTTGTGCATCGGCATGAGGCGCAGGGCAAGTTCGCCATCGACGTGCAGCGCGCAGAGGGTCAGGTCACGGTCAAGGTCACTGGAGCGTCGGCCCACGGCTCTCGTCCTGAAGAAGGGGTCAATCCCGTGCCGCGCCTGGCGCTGTTTCTGCAGCAGAGCCTGATGCGGGAGCAGGGCGCTGCGCTGCTGCAGCCCAATCAGTACAGCCAGGCCGTACGCTATATCAATGGAGTGTTCGGCCTGGACTATCTGGGCCGGCAGTTGGGCATTGCCTATGCCGATGATTTCATGGGGCCGCTCACGCTGTCGCCCAACCTCATCAAGTCTGCTGACGGCAAGCTGGAGGTGACAGCCAATGCGCGCATGCCGCGGGGCAAGACGCCCGAGCAGCTGCGCGCCGAGGTGGAGCAGGGCATTGCCCGCTGGAGCGATGCGGCCAAGGTTCCTGTGACCGTGCAGTACACCCAGGGCAACTGGATGGCCCGCGATCCCAAGGGCGCGTGGCTGAGCACCCTGCTCAATATCTTTGGCGACACCACGGGGCTGGACGCCAGGCCCGTGCCGACCGCAGGCAGCACCACGGCCAAGCTCATGCCCAACGCCATCAACTTTGGCCCGGCCATGCCCGGCAAGAAGTACACGGCCCACAATGCGCTGGAGTATCAGGAGTTGCCGGATCTGCGCACGGACATGCAGATGTTCACCGAGATGCTGGTGCGCATCGGCAATCTGCAGCAGATGCAGTGACGGCAGCCCCGCTGGCGGGGCTGGCTTACGGTTACTGCATCACGTTCATGACGGCCAGCGTCATGGTTTCCACACCGGTCTTGAACGTGGGTTCGGGCTCGGGAGCGAAGAAGGGCGAGTGATTGAAGGGCAGCGGCTTGCCGCCGGGCTGGCTGGCCTGCGCCACCTTCTGGGGATCGGACACGCCCAGGATGTAGAACATGGACGGCACGCCCTGGTTGATGAAGTCCGAGAAGTCCTCGCTGGCCGTGGCCGGAGGGATGGGCAGCACGTTCTTGTCGCCCAGCGCAGCCTTGAACAGCCTGACCGTGCGATTGACCAGCGCCGCGTCATTGACCACGGCGTCCGAACCCTTGGTCAGCTTGATCTCGGGGGCCGGTGCACCGGACATGGCGGCCTGCGCCTTGGCGCTGCGCTCTATGCCGTCATGCAGCTTGCTGCGCACCTCGCTCTTGTAGCTGCGGATCGTGCCCAGCAGCCGTGCCTGATCGGGAATGATGTTGCCTGCGCTGCCCGCATTGAAGGCGCCCACGGTGACCACGCCGAACTCCATGGGATCTTTCTCGCGGCTGACCACGCCTTGCACATCCACCACGAAGCGCGAGGCCATGAGCACGGGGTCTATGCCTTTGTCAGGCATGGAGCCATGGCTGCCACGGCCGTGAAACGTGATGTCCAGCGAGTCCGAATTGGAAGTCGCCGCCCCGGCCACATAGCCTACCGTGCCATAAGGAATGGAGCCGGTGTGCAGCGCAAAGGCGTAGTCGGGCTTGCCGAACTTCTGGAACAGGCCGTCGGCCAGCATGGCCTTGGCACCGGTCACGGTTTCCTCGGAGGGCTGGGCCACGAACATCAGCGTGCCCTTCCATTGCTTCTTCAGGCCCAGCAGTGCCTGGGCCGTGCCCAGCCAGCTGGTCATGTGCATATCGTGACCGCAGCTATGGGCGACAAAGCTCTCCTTGCCGTTGTACTGGGCCTTGGCCTTGCTCGCATAGGGCAGGCCGGTTTTTTCCTCCATGGGCAGTGCGTCCAGCTCGGTGCGCACCATGACGGTGGGGCCCGCGCCATTGCGATAGATGGCGACCAGACCGGTCTTGCCAATGCCCTCGGTGACTTCAAAGCCCAGCTTGCGCATCTCGGCCGCCAGCTTGGCGGCGGTGCGCGTTTCCTGAAAACCCAGCTCGGGGTTGGCATGCAGGTCTTCGTAGATGCCGCGCATCTGCGGATACATCTGGGCGATCAGCTGCTGCAGCTGGGGCTTGAGCGGTTGGGGATCCAGCTCCGCGGCCTGGGCCGAGCCCAGAGTGAAGGCCAGCGTGGCGACGGCGCAGAACTTGCGGGTAAGGCTAGGGTGCATGTGAGGGTCTGTGGTTGGCTTCAAACAGAGGCGGCCATTGAAGACCGCGCTTTCAGACTAGGAGCATGGCCGGCCCGGATTGAAGAGGGGCAACCCGCAAATGGCACCGTGAATAGCGATGGCACAAGGCTTTTCCTGCGCAGGCCCGGGATAATCCGCTTCCATGAATACCTCCACCAGCGCCGCCCAGGCCTCTGATTCCACCGCTTTCTCGGCGCTGCCCCTGTCCCCAGAAATGCTGGCCAACCTCCAGCAGCTCGGCTATGCGCAGATGACGCCCATCCAGGCCGCCAGCCTGCCGCTGACTCTGCAGGGCAAGGACCTGATCGCCCAAGCCAGCACCGGCAGCGGCAAGACGGCTGCCTTCGGCCTGCCCATGGTCGACCGCCTGAACCCGCGTTGGTTTGCCGTCCAGGCCCTGGTGCTGTGCCCCACGCGCGAGCTGGCCGATCAGGTCGCCACCGAGATCCGCCGCCTGGCGCGCGCGCAGGACAATATCAAGGTCGTCACCGTCTATGGTGGCGTGCCCTCGCGCAACCAGATCGCCTCGCTGGAAAACGGCGCGCACATCGTCGTCGGCACACCCGGGCGCGTGATGGATCTGATGGAGCGCGGCAAGCTCGACATCGGCAACCTCAAGACCCTGGTGCTGGACGAGGCCGATCGCATGCTGGACATGGGCTTTCTCGGCGATATCGAAACCGTGGTGCGCCAATGCCCGGCGGATCGCCAGACCCTGCTGTTCTCGGCCACCTACCCCGAGGGTATTGCTTCGCTGGCCCAGCGCTTCATGCGCGACCCCCAGACCGTGAAGGTGGCTGCGCAACATAGCTCCAACAAGATCGAGCAGCGCTGGTACGAAGTCGGTGCCCGCGAAAAAGTGGCCACCGTGTCCAAGCTGCTGGCCCATTTCCGCCCCGAATCGACGATTGCTTTCTGCAATACCAAGCAGCAATGCCGTGACGTGGTCAATGCGCTGCAAGCCGAAGGTTTCAGTGCGCTGGCGCTGTTTGGCGAGCTGGAGCAACGCGAGCGAGACGAAGTGCTGGTGCAGTTTGCCAACAAGAGCTGCAGCGTGCTGGTGGCGACCGATGTGGCGGCACGCGGCCTGGACATCGCCGATCTGTCGGCCGTCATCAATGTGGACGTGACGCCGGATTCCGAAGTGCATATCCACCGCATCGGCCGCACCGGCCGCGGCGATGCCGAAGGTCTGGCGCTGAATCTGGTGTCCATGGACGAGATGGGCAGCGTGGGCAAGATCGAGCAACTACAAGGCCGCGCCTCGCAATTCTTCCCCGTGGACGAGCTCACGCCCGCGGCCGGTGGCGAGCTGCTGCCGCCCATGATGACCATCCAGATCATTGGCGGGCGCAAGGAAAAGATCCGCGCCGGCGACGTGATGGGCGCCATGTGCGCCGACTTCGGCTACAGCCGCGAGCAGATCGGCAAGATCAGCGTCAACGACTTTTCCACCTATGTGGCGGTGGATCGCAAGATCGCCTCGGCCGCCTGCGCCAGGCTCAATGGCGGCAAGGTCAAGGGCAAGACGGTCAAAGCCCGTCTTCTCTAAAAACAAGCCGAATAAGCCTGTAGCGCTTATCTAGAAAGCGCAGATTGCTCACAAAAAAGCCTTCTCGGTCTGAGAAGGCTTTTTGCTTTGGGGCTGTGCTCAGCCCTTGGCGAAGAACAAGCCCGCCATCACCAGCCCCGTAGCCACAATGCCCCAGCGCAAAATAGGTGCGGGAATCTTGCGTGCCAAGCGTGCGCCGCCGTAGCCGCCTGCGGTGGCGGCGATCATCATCAGCAGGGCCAGCTTCCATTGCACAATGCCGCCGACTGCATAGATGGCCACGGCAATCGCAGTCAGCAGGGCAGAAACCAGATTCTTCATGCCGTTCATGGCGTTGAGCTGGGTCTGGCCCAGCAGGCCGAACAAGGCCAGCAGCAAAATACCCAGGCCTCCGTTGAAATAGCCGCCATAAACAGCCACGACCAGCATGCCGGCGGCGGCTTTGGTGGCGCCGGGTGCGTGGTGGAGGGCGTTCTTGCCTGCGGCCCAGGCGCGCAGCTGTGGGCCGAAGGCGAACATGGCGGTGGCGGCCAGCAGCAGCCAGGGCACGACTTTGCGGAAAGTGGTGTCGGGCGTGACCAGCAGCAGCGCCGCACCGGCAGAGCCACCAATCAGCGACAGCATGATCACCTGCTTCATCGACAGACCGGGCGGCGATTGCATATCGTCCTTGAAAGCCCAGGCACCTGCCATATAGCCGGGCAGCAGAGCGACGGTGCCGGTGGCGTTGGCCACCACAGGCGGCACGCCGGTAAAGACCAGCGCCGGCAAGGTCAGAAAGCTGCCGCCGCCGGCGACCGCGTTGAGCGCGCCGGCCGTGAAAGCTGCGGCCAGCAAAAGGGCGAGGTGGCCCAGGTTCTCCATGTCTTGTCTCCCGTCATTGATGGCAAAGTGCCTTGTTGTGTGTGCGGATGGCAGGGCGTGATCTTATGGACTTTGCTCAGGCCGCCTGTCATCTCAGCTCGTTATTGATTTATCGATATTAAAAAATGAAAAAACAGTATTTTGAGGAATAAGTGATTGTTTTGACAATCAACTCCTTAGTTAAGGAGTTTTGCCGTGAATCTGCCCCATCTCTTCTCTCGCACCGCTTGGGCCTTGTTGGCTGCAATCTGTGTGCAGGGCGCAGCCATGGCCCAGCAGCCGGACTTCCCGGCGCGCTCCGTCAAGCTGGTGGTGGCCAACGGTCCGGGCAGCGCTCCGGATCTGCTGGCCCGTCAGGTGGGTCAACTGGTGGGCAGGGACTGGAAGCAGGCCATCGTGGTGGAAAACAAGGGCGCGGCCGGTGGTGTCTCGGCCGTGGATTCCGTGGTCAAGGCCCAGCCCGATGGCTATACCTTGCTGGTGGGCGGCGACAGCGCCATCACCATCATGCCCAACGTGCAGCGCAATCTTCCCTATGACGTCAAGAACGACCTGGTGCCGGTGACCAAGCTGGGCCAGTCCGACTTTGTGCTGGTGGCCAATCCCAGGAAGGGCTTCAAGACCTTGCAGGACTTTGTGGCCTACGCCAAATCGCACCCGGGCAAGATCAACTACGCCTCCTCGGGCACGGGCGGTGCCCAGCATCTGGCCATGGAGCAGTTCAAGCAGCGCGCAGGCTTTTTCGCCACGCATATTCCCTATCGCGGCGGTCCTCAGGGTCTGCAGGATGTGCTGGCCGGCCAGGTCGATGTGATGCTGATTGCGATCGCTCCGGCGCTCACCCAGATCCAGAGCGGCAAGCTCACGGCACTGGCCGTGTCCGGCCTGCAGCGTCACGCCCTGCTGCCCCAGGTGCAGACCCTGGCCGAGAGCTACAAGGGCTTTGAGGCCGGCGCCTGGTTCGGCCTGTTCGCACCCAGGGGCACGCCGGCTGCCGTGGTTCAGGCCATCGCCCAGGACACCGACAAGGCGCTCAAGGACCCCGAGCTGCGCAAGAGCCTGCTGCAGCAGGGCATCACTCCCGTGGGCGAGGGCCAGCAGGTGTTTGCCAGACAGATCAAGACCGAAGACGTGCGCGTGGCCCAGCTGGTGCGCAGCATCGGTCTGAGCGTGGAGTAGGCGAGACCGGGGTTGCTCCTATAAAAAGAGCTGCTTGCGCATGACTATATTGAATTTCAACGCTAAATACCTTTGAAATTCATGCTCGAAAAGCGAAGGCAGCTCTACTTTCAGGAGTGATCGGCATGTGTGCCGCTGCCTGTACGCTATTTGGCGTAGGGGTCCTCGTAACCCATCTCCTTCATGATGTCGGTCTCGTAGGCCTCCATCTCCTCGGCGTCTTCCTCGCTGGTCTCATGGTCCCAGCCCTGGGCATGGAGCGTGCCATGCACCAGCAGATGGGCGTAATGCTCTTCCAGCGTCTTGTTCTGCTCCTGGGCCTCGCGCTCCACCACGGGGGCGCAGAGCACCAGATCGGCCATCACGGTAGGCTCCTGCTGATAGTCGAAGGTCAGCACATTGGTCGCGTAGTCCTTCTGGCGGTACTCGCGGTTGAGCTTGCGGCCTTCCTCGGCATCGACGATGCGCACCGTGATCTCGGCATCCACGGCCAGCGCATGGCGGATCCAGCGCGTGACGCGGCTGCGGCTCAGCAGTTCGCGGTGGGCGGCGGCCTCGGTGCTGGGGCCGAATTGCAGCGATAGTTGCAGTTGATTCAAGGTCATTTTGGCTTTTAGCCCTTATGAAACAAGCGCTAGTAGCTATGGGTTCTGATAGCAACTTACGCAAACAAGAATGCCACAACGGCCTGCCTCTTGCGGCAGCCGCCTTGCCTGCACCCGTTTTGCGCAAGTCGTGTTGATTTAAAGCTCGTCGGCCGTGGGCAGCGAGCGGGTCGTGCGCGGGCTGCTGGCGCGTTGCTTGGGCGCCAAAGTGCCTTCGGACACGCGCCCGCGTGCATCGTAGGCGTCCACGATGCGGGCCACCAGCGGGTGGCGCACCACATCGACGCTGGTGAAGTGGTTGATGGAGATGCCCTTGACGCGCCTGAGCACGCGCTCGGCATCGACAAGTCCGCTAGGCGCTCCCTTGGGCAGGTCGACCTGGCTGACGTCGCCCGTGACCACGGCCTTGGCGCCAAAGCCGATGCGGGTCAGAAACATCTTCATCTGCTCGGGCGTGGTGTTCTGCGCCTCGTCCAGGATCACGAAGGCGTTGTTCAATGTGCGTCCGCGCATGAAGGCCAGCGGCGCGATCTCCAGCGCATTGCGCTCGAAGGCCTTTTGCACCTTCTCGTAGCCCATCAGATCGTAGAGCGCGTCGTACAGCGGGCGCAGGTAGGGGTCCACCTTCTGAGTCAGGTCGCCGGGCAAAAAGCCCAGGCGTTCGCCGGCTTCCACGGCGGGCCGGGTCAGCACGATGCGCTGCACGGCGCTGCGCTCCAGCGCATCCACGGCGCAGGCCACGGCCAGATAGGTCTTGCCCGTGCCGGCCGGGCCGATGCCGAAGCTGATGTCGTGACTGGCGATGTTTTCCAGATACAGCGCCTGGTTGGGCGTGCGGGCACGCAGATCGGCGCGGCGCGTGGT
Source organism: Comamonas sp. GW821-FHT11H03 (assembly GCF_058807955.1). Taxonomy (NCBI): domain Bacteria; kingdom Pseudomonadati; phylum Pseudomonadota; class Betaproteobacteria; order Burkholderiales; family Comamonadaceae; genus Comamonas; species Comamonas sp. GW821-FHT11H03. The sequence goes on along the minus strand of NZ_JBXARF010000001.1, from coordinate 678,856 downwards.
CAGCTGCGGTGCCGTCAGATTGGCTTCCAGCATCTCGACATCGCCGGCCAGCATGAGCTGAAGCGTATCCTCGGCAATCACGTAGTCGGCGATCTCATAGAGAGCCTGAAGCAGCTCCAGCGCTTCATTGGCCTTGGCCTTGGGGCCGTCGATCTTGAACTGCTCGTGACGGTGAGCGATCTTGACGCCCAGCGCGACTTCGATGGTGCGCAGATGCGCATCCGCCGGGCCGCAGAGATGGGTCAGGCGCGTATTGTTATGGGGAGTGAAGGTATGGCGCAGGATCACGCGGATAATTTCTCAAAAGAATCGCCGCACGGTGCGGCAAAGGATTTCAATGATAGGCAAATTGACTGGAACGCTGCTGGAAAAAAACCCGCCCGAAGTCCTGGTGGACTGCGCTGGCGTGGGCTATGAGGTGCAGGTGCCCATGAGCACCTTCTACAACTTGCCCGCCAACGGCGCCAAGGTGGCCCTGCTGACCCATTTTGTGGTGCGGGAAGATGCCCAGTTGCTGTTTGGCTTCGCAACGGCCCGCGAGCGTCAGACTTTCCGCGAACTCATCAAGATCACCGGCATAGGGCCGCGCATGGCATTGGCCGTGCTTAGCGGCATGACCATCGATGATCTCGCGGACGCGGTATCGCAGCAGCAAGCAGGGCGATTGGTCAAGGTGCCCGGCATCGGCAAGAAAACCGCCGAGCGTCTGCTGCTGGAGCTCAAGGGCAAGATCGGCGCGGATACCGGTGCTCAGTCGCTGTTTGCCAATAACAACGAGCAAAACGATATCCAGCAGGCACTGATGGCGTTGGGCTATTCCGACAAGGAAGCCTCGGCCGCCCTCAAGAAACTCCCACCGGATGTAGGGGTGAGCGAGGGCATTAAGCTCGCGCTCAAGGCTTTGACCAAATAACTTCGCTGGCCTTGTGCCAGTCCGATCGTGAACTGCAGGAGAGCACGATATGCATGGGTGGAAACAGGGCAGACGCATTCCCTTCCGGTGCGCAAGCCTGGTGCTGGTGCTGGTGGTGCTGACGGCTTGCGGCGGCGGCGGCGGGGGAGGCAGTGTTCCGGACCCTGGTCCCGGCACTGGCGCAGGGGGCGCAGGAGGCAATGGTGCGATCATTGGCGGCTCGCCAGAGATCAGTCCCCCTTCGGGGCCGCCCACGGCCAATGTGCTGGATTCACTGGTCGTGCCTGCTGCCCAGGCTGCGGCGGCGACCAGAAGCGTGGCGGTGGCATCCGTGGCGGTGCGGCCCAAGGCCGTCAGCCTGGCATTGCCGCAGTGGAGCGACGCACCTTCGCCGGTCATGCCCATGCCCGGCCTGCCCATGCAGATCGGGGCGCCGCGCGAGCTGTCTTCGCTGCAGTCCGCAGGCGATATGGCGCGCACACTGAACTGGTCCCAGACCCCGGAGGGCGCTCAGGTGGCGGCGATCAGCATCACCTCGGCCGGCGCCCATGGCCTGCGGCTGGGCCTGGTGGTCGAAGCCATGCCCGATGCCGCCGAACTCAGGCTGTACCGCAAGGATCGCAGCAAGACCGGGTTCGTGACCACGGGCCAGGCCATCAACGAGGCCATTGCGCGCAACCGCCGCGTCGACGGCGACACCCGGGCGGCCGGCATCTGGTGGACCCCCGATCTGGGAGCCGATGAGGTCACGCTGGAGATTGCACTGCCTGCGGGATTGCCGACGTCGCAGCTGCGCATTGCCATTCCCACGCTCACCCATGCCTATGTCAACCTGGCCCTGCCCACGGAGCTGGAGCTGCGCGATAGCCTCGTGCCCAGAAATGTGGGCGATGCCGCGGGTTGCGAGCTCGATGCCAGCTGCGCCGATCAGTACGCCATCGAGCGCAATGCCGTGGCGCGCATGACCTATGTGGGCTCCGACAACCGCTACTACTACTGCACGGGCTCCTTGCTGAACAACACGCGGCGCGATTTAACGCCGTATTTCCTGTCGGCCAATCACTGCATCTCGACCCAGGCATCGGCCACCTCGCTGCGCACGGACTGGTTCTTCCGCTCGGCCAGCTGCAACAGCTTCGAGCCCAGTGCCCAGACCACGGCGCTGCAGCGCGGTGCCACCTTGCTGTATGCGACGGCGGCGCACGATGCCACGCTGATGCGGCTCAATGACGCAGCGCCCGCCGGTGCGACGCTGGCCGGCTGGGATGCGAGAGGAACGGCCGTGACGGGGACGGCCATCTACGGCCTGCATCACCCGCAGGGCGATTTACTCAAATACAGCGAAGGCCAGGTGCAGAGCTACCGAAACTGCAGCTTGAGCGCCGGTAGCATCACCTGCGACCCAGGCAATGCCCAGAGCGATTTCGTGAACGTCGGCTGGAGCAAGGGCGTGACCGAAGGCGGCAGCAGCGGCTCGGCCATGTTTGCGGGCGGACGCGTCGTGGGCACGTTGTCCGGCGGCAGCAGCTCGTGCACGGTCAGCGGCGGCTCCGACGTCTACAGCCGCTTCGACCGGACCTTCAGCAGCCAGATCGGGAACTGGCTGGCGCAGTGATGGAGGGCCGGGCCAGGCCGGGCAGGGCTATTTCCCCTGCAACTGCCTGACGGCTGCCTTGGTCTGCTCCACATGGGCCAGCGGGTCGCTGCTGACAAGGGCGAACTTCACCTTGCCGTCCTGGCCCACCACATAGGAGATGCGGTCGGCCATGGCCGGGTTGGCGGCAGCCCCCGCGTCATAGGCCTTGATGGTGAGGGCCTTAGGGTCCGAGGCCACGGCAAACTGGTCGCGGCAAGCCTCGGTGGAAAAGCGCTTGAGGGTGTCGATATCGTCATGCGACATGCCCACTACCGTGGCCTTCATGGCGGCGAACTGGGGCGTGGCTTCGGCAAAGGCATGGGCTTCCAGCGTGCAGCCCTGGGTGAAGGCCTTGGGGAAGAAATACAGCACCACCGGCCCCTTTTTGAGCGCCTCGGTCATATCGAAGTCAAAGGCCTTGCCGGCCACGGCGGCGGGCGTCTTGAAGCTCGGGGCCGCATCGCCGGGCTTGAGCGCGGCCTGGGCCGAGACGGACAGGCAAAACAGGGCGGCCGTGCAGGCCAGGGTGTGAATACGCATGAAAAAGCTCCTGAGGTCTTTGCCGCCATTGTGCGCAAAGCCCGGGGCCGAGCGTCCAGCCGGCTGTGCTGCAACTGTGGGATTTTGTTTTTCCCTGTATTTTTAATCAGTGCTTCGGCCGTGCTTGGGGCACAATTGCCGCCATGACGATTCATGTGGACGAATTTGCGGCCAGCCCCGCACCTGCACGCAAGGCCAGAAGCACGGCCGCCGACCCCGAGGCGGCAGCGCCGCGCATGGTCTCGGCCGGGCATTCGTCCCAGGGCGAAGAGGCGCTGGAACGCGCTCTGCGCCCCAAGCTGCTCGACGAATATGTGGGCCAGGCCAAGGCGCGCGAGCAGCTCGAGATCTTTATCGGTGCCGCCAAGAAGCGCAGCGAGGCCCTCGATCATGTGCTGCTGTTCGGCCCGCCGGGTCTGGGCAAGACCACACTGAGCCATATCATCGCGGCCGAGCTGGGCGTGAACCTGCGCCAGACCAGCGGCCCGGTGCTGGAAAAACCCAAGGATCTGGCGGCGCTGCTCACCAATCTCGAGCCCAACGATGTGCTGTTCATCGACGAGATTCACCGCCTGAGTCCGGTGGTCGAGGAAATCCTCTATCCGGCGCTGGAGGACTACCAGATCGACATCATGATCGGCGAAGGCCCGGCCGCACGCTCCATCAAGCTTGACCTGCAACCCTTCACGCTGGTGGGCGCAACCACGCGCGCCGGCATGCTCACCAACCCGCTGCGCGATCGCTTCGGCATTGTGGCGCGGCTGGAGTTCTACAGCTCGGAGGAGCTCTCGCGCATCGTCAAGCGCAGCGCAGGCTTGCTCAAGGCACCGATTGACGAGGAAGGCTGCTTCGAGATCGCGCGCCGCTCGCGCGGCACGCCGCGCATTGCCAACCGCCTGCTGCGCCGCGTGCGCGACTATGCCGATGTCAAGGGTGACGGCCGCATCACGCGCGAGATTGCCGACAAGGCGCTGGCCATGCTCGATGTAGACCCTCAGGGCTTTGACATCATGGACCGCAAGCTGCTCGAAGCGGTGGTGCACCGCTTCGATGGCGGCCCGGTCGGCCTCGACAATATCGCCGCGAGCATCGGCGAGGAGTCGGGCACCATCGAGGATGTGATCGAGCCCTATCTGATCCAGCAGGGCTTTTTGCAGCGTACGCCGCGCGGGCGCATGGCCACGCAGGCAGCCTATCGCCATCTGGGCTTGCAGGTTCCCGCAGACGATTCGGCTGCATAAGCAAGGCAACGACGCAAAAAATCGGCACGCCTCAAGTGAGAGGCGGTCGGCAAGGGCCGCTTCGCGGCGGGGCCGCCCAGGTGGGGCCGCCTAGGCGAGGGCGTCGTTCCCTTTGGGGGCGACGTGCAACGGGAAGCCGCGTAGCGGCTCAGGGGGTCAATTATTCTGCGGTCCGGCGCTCCAGAACGCCTGCAGCACGCCCGGCAGTGTTTCGATCTGCGTGACCACCTGGTCCAGCTCCTCGGCATGCACGGCCGTGGCGAAGAGCTCGGCCTCGATTTCGGTGTTGTGCGGCGGGATCTCGTGCTTTTCGACTGCGCGCACCGGGTAGTTGGCCGCCTCCAGCAGCTCCTGCATGCCCTCGCGCACATCGGCCTGGGCCTCCTGGCCGCAGATCACGTAGACATAGTAGGTGGCCTCGCTGGCATGCTCGGCAACAGGGTGGCGGTTGATGTAGTTGACCACGGGGCGCAGCAAGGTGTTGCTGGCCAGCACGAACAAGGTGGCAATGCCGGCTTCGGGCAGCAGACCGGCGCCCGCGCAGGCGCCCACGGCGGCCGAACCCCACAGCGTGGCGGCGGTGTTCAGTCCCGTGATGTTGGCGCCTTCCTTCATGATGGCGCCCGCGCCCAGAAAGCCCACGCCCGAGACTACATAGGAGATGACGCGCGTGGCTCCGTCCGCTCCCGAGACGCGCATGGCCAGGTCGACGAACACGGCCGCGCCCACGGCCACCAGGGTATTGGTGCGCAGGCCCGCCGTGCGCTGGCGTATCTGGCGCTCAAGGCCGATGATGCTGCCGCAGACAAAGGCCACGACAAGGCACAGCACCGTGTTCAGCGTGGCGAGCAGATTGAAGTTCTGTAGGGATTGCATGAAGTTCTGATTGTTATTGCCGATGGATCGGTGTTTGGGTTCATGAAACATGGGGCCCGGGCTGGCGCGCCTGCCCCGCAGGGCAGACGCGAAGCGGCCCGCAGCTCACCAGCCGTACTTGCGGATATAGATGCGCTTGAGCAGCGTCGTCAGCACAGCATAGGCCAGCAATATGACGATGAGCCATGGGAAATAACCGAGCGGCAGGGCTTGCAGCTTGAAATTCTCGGCCAGCGGGCCCATGGGCAGGAAGATGCCTATGGCCATGATGGCCGCTGTGGTGGCCAGCAAGGGCCAGGAGGCACAGCTTTGCACAAAGGCAATCCTGGGCGTGCGGATCATGTGCACGATCAGCGTCTGTGTCAGCAGTCCCACCACGAACCAGCCCGACTGAAACAGGCTTTGCTGTGCGGCCGTGCTGGCATGGAAGACGAACCACATCAGTGCGAAGGTGAGCACGTCGAACAGCGAGCTGATGGGGCCGAAGAAGAGCATGAAGCGACCCAGGTCCTGAGGGTTCCAGCGCAGCGGCCGCGCGACCATTTCCTCGTCCACGTTGTCGAAGGGAATGGCGATCTGCGACAGGTCGTAGAGCAGGTTCTGCATCAGCAGCTGCATGGGCAGCATGGGCAGAAAGGGGATGAAGGCCGAGGCAATCAGCACCGAGAACACGTTGCCGAAGTTGGAGCTGGCCGTCATGCGGATGTACTTGAGCATATTGCTGAAGGTGCGGCGTCCTTCGAGTACGCCCTGCTCCAGCACCATCAGGCTTTTCTCCAGCAGGATGATGTCGGCCGCTTCGCGGGCGATGTCCACGCCGCTGTCGACGCTGATGCCGATATCGGCGGCGCGAAGCGCGGGCGCGTCATTGATGCCGTCGCCCATGAAGCCCGTGACATGGCCGTTGGCGCGCAGCGCACGCACGATGCGTTCCTTGTGCAACGGCGTCAGGCGGGCGAACAGCAGGTGTGACTCCACCGTGCGGCGCAGTTGCTCCTCATCCATGGCTTCGATGTCGTTGCCGACAATCGCCTTGTCCACCTGCAGGCCCACGTCGCGGCAGACCTTGCGTGCCACCAGCTCGTTGTCGCCCGTCAGCACCTTGACCGTCACACCATGCTGCAGCAGCGCCGCAATGGCGGCCTGGGTGGATTCCTTGGGTGGGTCGAGAAAGGCCACATAGCCGATCAGGGTCAGTGCGGACTCGTCGGCGATGCCGTAGGTGTTCTTGTCGGGCGGCACTTCCTTCATGGCCACGGCCACCACGCGCAGCCCCTCGCTGTTGAGGCCTTCGGTGACGGCGCGCACCTGCTCGCGGCGCTCGGGCGTGAGCGGCAGCAGCGTCTCTCCGTCGCGCCCGCTGTCTCGAATATGTGTGCAGACCTGCAGGATTTCATCGACCGCGCCCTTGCAGATCAGCTCATGGTGGTGGTCGCGCTCGGCTACCACCACGGACATGCGCCGGCGCTGGAAGTCGAAGGGGATTTCGTCGACCTTGCGGTAGTCCTCGTTGACATGCAGCCGCGTGTGCAGCTCCACATGCTCGAGCACGGCTCGGTCCAGCAGGTTCTTGAGCCCGGTCTGGTAGTAGCTGTTGAGGTAGGCGAACTGCAGCACCTCGTTACTGGGGCGGCCCTGCACATCGGTGTGGCGCTCCAGCGCGATGCGGTCCTGGGTCAGCGTGCCGGTCTTGTCGGTGCACAGCACGTCCATGGCGCCGAAGTTCTGGATCGCGTCCAGGCGCTTGACCATCACCTTCTGGCGCGACAGCGCCACGGCGCCCTTGGCCAGCGTGGAGGTGACGATCATGGGCAGCATCTCGGGCGTCAGGCCCACGGCCACCGACAGCGCGAACAAAAAGGCCTCGCCCCAGTCGCCCTTGGTGTAGCCGTTGATGAACAGCACCACGGGCACCATCACGGCCGCGAAGCGGATCAGCAGCCAGCTGACGCTGTTCACGCCCTGCTCGAAGGCGGTGGCCGTGCGGTCCTGGTGCGTGATGCGCGCCGCCAGCGTGCCGAAATAGGTCTGGTTGCCCGTGGCGACGACCACGGCCATGGCCGAGCCGGAGACCACATTGGTTCCCATGAAGAGCAGGTTGCCGGCTTCCAGCAACTGGCCTGCCTGCAGCGCAGCGAGGGTGCGCGCATCCTTTTCCACGGGCAGCGATTCGCCGGTCATGGCTGCCTGGCTCACGAACAGGTCCTTGGCGGACAGCAGGCGGCAGTCGGCCGGTATCATGTCGCCGGCCGACAGGGCCACGATGTCTCCGGGCACCAGCTCGCGCATGGGCAGCTCGGACAGCGAGGTGTCATGGCCGCCGCCGCTGTCGCGAAAGTCTGCGGCCGCTGCCTCGGGTCTGCGGCGCACGGTGACGCGGTTGCCGACCAGGGCCTGCAGGCGCGCGGCGGCGCGCCGGGAGCGCCCCTCCTGGACAAAGCGCAGCAGCGTGGACAGCAGCACCATGCTGGCGATGACGATGGTGGCCTTTTCGTCCTCGGTGACATAGGAGACCACGGCCAGCAGCGTCAGCAGCAGGTTGAAGGGGTTGCGGTAGCAATGCCACAGGTGCAGCCATGCGGGCAGCGGCTTTTCATGCGCCACCTCGTTGGGCCCATGGCGCAGCTGGAGCTGCTGGGCCTGCTCGGGGCTCAGGCCCCGGCTCGATGTGTCCAGCTGCTGCAGCAGCGCAGACACGGGGTTGCAGGCGGCGGATTGCAGGGCCTGTACCTGTGCCGGTGGCACGGCGACGACGGTGGAGGGGCCGCCTGCGGGCATCGGCCGACGCCCGAAGAGGCCGGCCAGACGGTGGCTGTGCAAAAAGGCCCGGAACAGGTTCTTGAGGGTTTGCATCACGGCCTCCTGTCAGTGCAGCGTCTTGCCTGAGGTGCCCGATCGCCTCCAGGGCTGCTGCGCCTGGCTGACGCGCAACTGGTTGTCGATGCGGCTGCGCTGCTCGCGGGTCAGCAGCGACAGCGCATCGGCGCGCTGGCGGATGCTGAGATTGGCCATGGCGCCGGCCATGAGGGGCGCGCCATGGCGGTCGACCAGGTGGCGCAGCACCTCGGTGCGGCGCTCTGTCAGTGCCGAGATCACGGCATGGGTCAGGCCATGGTGGCGGGTGGTGTCGTTGAGGCGGGGGGCGGGGCGGCTGCGTTGCAGCACGCGCAGCCAGGAGAGGCGTTGCATGGGCATACTCCTTGGGGTGGCCCGGGAGCTGCCCGCCGCTGCTAGGGCATCAGGCGTCCAGCCCCGGGACGGGGTTCGGGTCCCTGCGCGCGGCCATCAGGGTCACACGCAGGCCAATGGCTTGACAGCGCGCCGCACGGGGCGCGCTGCAAGATCGACTAGGGTCGGGATCCATACGTGTTCCTTGATGAAAAGTGAATGAAATGCGGGCTGAAGCCGGTCTGCGACCAGGCTGCTCAGCGCTCGTTGCGGCTGCTCAGATAGCTGCGGATGCGATGCGTGGGCCAACTGGTCAGTGCATCGAGCGCCAGCGTCTGTTCCAGCGCTTGCGGCAAGGCTGCCGGTGCGGCGGGCGCTGCCTGGCGGGGCATGGCGCGGGCGTGCAGCAGCAGGGGGCGCAGCTGGTGCAGAGAGCGGGTCAGGCGGTTGCTCATAGCGTTCTCCTCATTGGTTGAGGGAGCGGGCCAAGCGGCAGCGCGGCACAAACGTTTTGGCGCGGCCATGAACCGACGGGAAGCCGGAGCGGATGGCTGCGCGAAAACTCAGTGATGAGCAGAGCTTGCGAGCTTGAGGCCACTATCCGTGCTGTGCACGGCAGGCCGCCCCGAACGTCGGGAAGCCAAACAGCAAGTTGCGAGGGGCGCGGGGCAAGGGATGCGGGGCGGTCGATGACGACTCCCGATCCGGGGGAGTCTGTCAGTCGGCCAGCTTCGCAGCCATTGCGGCGTGCGATAAATCACTGGTTGAACTGGCACTGTCCACGTGGGGACTCCTGAAATTGCGACCTGCCGATTATCGGCCCAGACCGGGCCCAGGGTCAACCCTAGGTGGCTTTCAGTTGCAATTGCGCCGGGGCCTGGCGGCTTGCGGGCTCGGCCCATTGGCGCGCACAGCCCCAGACGATCAGGGCCTGCGCGGCGTAATAGCTGCCCAGCACGCTCACCGACGACCAGGGCAGCGGCTGCACAAAACGGTTGATGGCCAGGATGGAGTCGCTGAGCATGAAAAAGCTGGCGCCCAGGGCGCTCAGCAGTGCGGCGCGGCTGCGCAGTTGACGATAGCGTCCCCAGGCCTGTGCCGCCATCAGGGCGATGACGCCGACATAGGCGGCCACGGGCAGACGCAGTGCGGCGGGCAGGCCATGGGTCCAGAGAAAGACATACATGGCGGCGCCGATCGCGGCCACCAGCAGCAGTGCGCTGCGGTCGGCAAGCCAGGCCACATCAAGCCTGAACAGCGCAACGTAGCAGATATGGGCCAATAAAAAGCTGACCAGGCCGGGAATGAACAGACTGGTTGGCAGCTGTCCGTCCAGCATCAGGAAGACATCGCCTGACATGGAAAAAACAATAGCTGCCAGAAGCAGGTGGACATGAATCTTAGGTAGGTTTTGTATCGTTTTTGATGTCTGAATTGCGCAAGAAGCTATGCATATGAGAGCAAAAACCATGGTGGCAGGCTTGAGCAGCCAATGCCATGGCTGCAGACCGAGCGCTGCCGTGGCCGTGGCCAGTGCACCGCTTTGCAGCATCAACGCAAGCCACAGACTGATGCGTCCCTGCATGGTTGCGCCCAGAGCCCATTGCCCGGTGAGCAGCACGCCGAACCAGATCAGATTGGTGGCCAGCGGCGACTGGTCGGCATGCCAGAGAAAGACCGAAGTGCCCGCAACCAGCGCCGCAAACTGCAGGCCGGCAAACCAGCGCAGCGCAGTGCTCATGGGAGGCGAGTAGATGATGCGGTGCTCGTCCAGATCGAAGGCGGGCCTGGGAAAGCGCTGCGCCACATCGGCCGGCCGCCAGCCCGGTGGCTTGAACCAGACACGGACCTTGTCCATCCAGCTGCGTGCGTGCCAGCTGTCATGCGCCAGCTGGCGGTAGACGCTGAAGTTGGCCCACAGCGGGTCCCAGCTCTTGAGCAGGCCGCGCGTGCCGTAGACGCAGGGCTCCTCGTCGTCCTCGGTCTTGTAAGTGCCGAAGAGCCGGTCCCAGACGATGAGAATGCCGCCGTAGTTCCGGTCCAGATAGCGCTCGTTGACGGCATGGTGCACGCGGTGATTGCTGGGCGCGCAGAACCAGCGGTCGAACCAGCCCAGCTTCTTGACCTGCTCGGTATGCACCCAGAACTGGTAGAGCAGATCGATCAGCCCGACCACGGCAAACACCAGTGGCGGCACGCCGGCCAGGGCCATGGGCAGATAGAAGATCCAGCCCAGCAGCGCGCCGGAGCTGGTCTGGCGCAGTGCGGTGGAGAGGTTGTAGGCCTGGCTTTGGTGGTGCACGGCATGGGCGGCCCAGAGCACGCCCACTTCATGACCCATGCGGTGCAGCCAGTAGTAGCAGAGGTCGTAGAACAGCAGGGCCAGCAGCCAGCCCGGCAGGCTGAGCCAGAAGGCATCGGCCTTTATCAGCGCCACATGGCTGGCCACGACGGTGTAGATGCCCAGCGTCAGCAGCTTGGTGAAGACGGCGCTGGTCTGGCTCAGGACGCCCAGGTTCAGCGAGCTGATGGCATCGGCCAGCGCACAGGCATTGCGCCCGCGCCTGAGGCTGATGACCCATTCCACGGCAATCAATGCAAAAAAGACCGGCGTGGCCAGAACGATGACTTGGCTGGGGGAGAGCATAGGCCATCGATTGTGGGCAGGGCGCGGCGCGCGGCGCCTCGCATCTTCCCTAGTTGCAGCGCTTGGCGCGGGCGCTCACAACCGTATGCCGCGCTTGTGGATCAACGCGCCCCAGCGCCTGGTCTCCTCGGCGATAAGCTCGGTAAAGCGTGCCGCATCCAGCGCCATGATTTCCGCATCGGTGGCTGCCAGCCGCGCGCGCACTTCAGGCATCGCCAGCGCGCGCTGGAACTGCTGGTTCAGCCACTCGACCACCGGCGCGGGCGTCTTCGCCGGCGCGCCAATGCCGTACCAGGACTGCACCAGGAGATCGGGATAGCCGGCCTGTGCGACGGTGGGTACCTCGGGCAGCGAGCGCGTGCGCGTTGCGGCGTTGACAGCCAGAGCCCGTACCTTGCCGGCCTGGATCAGCGGCAGCACCAGGCTTTGCGAGATCAGCGCGAACTGCAGCAGGCCGGAGCCCAGGTCCAGCAGCGCCGGCGGCTGGCCCTTGTAGCTTACGTTGGTCAAGCGGATGCCGGTGCGCTCGAAGAGCAGTTCCTGCGCCAGCTGGATAGAGCTGCCGGTGCCGGGGTTGGCGGCGTTGAACTCGCCCGGTCTGGCGCCAGCCAGTGCGACGAACTCCTTGAGCGTCCTGGCGGGCACGGTGTCGTGCACCACGAACACCGTCGGCGCGGCGGCGATGCCGCAGATGCCGACGAAATCCCTGCTGCGCAGCTGGCTGTCGGGCATCAGGTGCTCGGCCGTCGTCAGGATCGGGGACGCCGCCAGCAGCGTATAGCCGTCGGCCGCTGCCTTGGACACCGCATTGATGCCGATGCGCCCGTCGGCGCCCGGGCGGTTGTCGACCACGATGCGTTGCGGCAGCGCGTTGGACAGCGGGTCGCAGACGGCGCGCAGCACCACGTCGACGACGCCGCCTGCGGGGTAGGGCACCACGATGCGGATCGGTCGATCGGGGTAGCCGTCCGGGCTCGGCGCGGTGCCTGCGCGGGCCATGCCGGGCACCAGGCCGGCCAGCAGCAGCTGAAGGTGGAATTGCCGACGGTCCATGCTTGTCTCTCCGGTTCTAGGCGATGTAAGCCGCCATTGATTGCAGGGCCTGGCGTGTCTCGGTCACCAGGCGGTCCATCACGGCGGCCACGGGCTCGATTTCGCGCAGCCAGTGCACGCTCTGACCTGCGGCCTCGTACATCAGCGGCCCGATCTGGTGCTGCTCCACCGCTGCCAGCAGATCGCCGGTGAGAGCCTGCTGGTAGGGCATGGACAGTGGCTCGGGTGCGCCGGGCTGTGCCCAGGCGTCGCTGAACGCGCTGCGCAGCACGCGGCAGGGCTTGCCGCTGTGGGCGCGCGTGATCACCGTGTCTTCGCTGTCGGCCGCGATCAGCTTCTTGGCCAGCGCCTGCGGCATCTCGTGCTCGCGCGTGCCCAGCCATAGCGTGCCCAGCCATGAACCCTGTGCGCCCAGGGCCAGCGAGGCCGCCACCTGCGCCCCGGTACCGATGCCTCCGGCCGCGATGACGGGCCGGCCCTCGGCTGCAGCCACGATCTGCGGCACCAGCGTGAAGGTTCCGACAGGCCCTGTGTGGCCGCCCGCGTCATAGCCCTGGGCCACCAGGATGTCGGCCCCGGCTGCGATCGCCTTTTGCGCATGGCGCACGCTGCCGACCAGGGCGATGGTGTGCAGGCCGCGCGCCTTGATGCGTGCCAGCGCCTTCATCGGCGTGCCGACGCCGGCGGCAAAGACCTCGATATCGCTGTCCGCAATGGCGTCCACCTGCTCCTCAAACAGGCTTTGCGAGCGTACGTACTGCGAGAAGAAGTTGCCTTCGGTGGCTGGCGGCACGTCGTATTGCCTGAACAGGCCCTGCATGAAATCCCTGTGCCCCTGCGGCAGCGCGGCAGCCACGGCAGCGCGGTCGTCGTGTTCGGGCAGGCCGGTGGGCAGCAGCAGGTCCACGCCCACCGGGTGGTCGGGGCACAGTTCGCGCAGCTGGCGCAGCTTCTTTTGCAGCTCTTGCGGTCCGTCACGCGCAGCGGCATAGACGCCCAGCCCGCCGGCCCGCGAGATCGCGGCGGCCACTTCGATGTGGTGGGCCAGACCAAAGATGGGCAGGCGTATGCCCAGTCGGCGGCACAGCTCGTTGGTCAGTGCATTGCTCATGTCCACAGCTGCGGCTCCATGTCCAGGCAGGGGTGCTGGGGCAGCGTGGCGGCGCGCTGCAGCACATGGCGGCCGATCAGCGTCTTGTGAATCTCGCTGGTACCTTCGCCGATCTGGTTCATCTTGGCGTCGCGCAGGAAGCGCTCCAGCGGGAAGGCCTTGAGGTAGCCGTTGCCGCCCAGCAGCTGCAGGCAGTCGACCACGATGCGCATGCACAGGTCGGTGGCATGCAGCTTGGCGATCGATGCATGGATGGCCACATCGGCATCGCCTGCGTCGTAGCGCTGCGCGGTGCTGTAGACCAGACAGCGTGCGGCCTCGATCTGGGCCGCCATCTCGGCCACCATCCACTGGATGCCCTGGTGCGCACCCACGGGCTGCCCGAAGACCTGGCGCTGGTTGGCGTACTGGGCGGCAATCTGCAGCGCGCCTGCGGCGCGGCCCAGCGCGATCGCAGCATGGCCGATGCGTGCGCGCAGCAATGTGTCCTGCGTCAGCGCCATGCCTTCGCCTTCCTTGCCCAGCAGGTGCTGCGGCGCGATGTGCACGTCGTCGAAGCTGACCAGCGCGATCGGCACGCCGTACCAGCCCAGCTTGGGAATCACCGGCGATACCGTGATGCCGGGCGTGTCGCGCGGCACGACGAAGGCGCTCAGTCCGCGGCCACCGCCGGGACCGTCCGCCTGGCGCGCCACCACCACGAACATGTCGGCGACGTTGGCACGCGTGATGAACTTTTTCTGGCCATTGAGCGTCCAGCCGCCCTGCGCTGCCGGCGCATAGTGCGCCCCCAGTCGCGCCACGTCGCTGCCTGCGCCGGGCTCGGTCAGTGCGAAGGCCGACTGGCGTGCGCCGCTGGCCAGCTCGGGGATCAGCGCGCTGCGCAGCGCCTCGCTGCCGCCGGCCACGATGGGGCGCGAGGACAGGTCGGTGCCTGTGATCAGCGAAGCGGCCGTCGAACACACAGACGCTACTTCCTCGATGATGCGCACGCGCAGCATCATCGACGCCTCGCTGCCGCCGTGCGCGCGCGGAAACGCGGTGGCGACGATGCCTTCGCGACATAGCAGCCGGAAGGTATCCCAGGCGAAGACGTCCTGCTGCGCCACGCGGTCGGCGTCCGGACCGATGCGCTCGGCCACCAGCGTTTTCACGCGCTCAAGCAGGGCGGCTTCATCGGGCGACAGGCGCACGAGAGGGTGGTGGGATTCGGGAATCGACATGGTGTCTCCTTTGTCTCGGATCTGCCTCAGATGACGCCTGCCTCGCGCAGGCGGGCCAGTTCGGCGGCAGGCATTGCCAGCTCGCCCTGGTAGAACGCTTCGTTGTCCTGCCCCAGTGAACCGCCGGCGTGGCGGATGCCGCCGGGCGATCGGGCAAAGCGCGGCACGACATTGGCCATGCGCACGCTGCCGAAGTCCCGGTCGGGTACGTCGCAAAGGGCCTGGCGAGCGCGCATGTGCGGGTCGGCTTCGATCTGGTCGATGCCGTAGACCGGGGCGATGGTGCCCTGCGCCGCTTCGAAGGCGGCCAGTACCGTCGCCAGCGGATGTGCTGCGCACCAGGCCGCGAAGATGCCGTTCAGCTCCTGGGCATGCTGCACGCGGCTGCTGTTGCTGGCCAAGCATGGCTTGTCTATCAGATCGGGCCGGCCTATGGCGCGGCAGTTGTTGGCAAACATGGCATTGGTGCTGCCCGACAGCGATACCCATTGCCCGTCGGCAGTGCGGTAGACCGCAGCCGGCGCAGAGTACTGGTTGGCATTGCCCGAGCGCTGATGCACGGTGCCTAGCTGCTCGTGCTGGATGGGCAGGAACTCAAGCAGCTTGAGCGTGGCCTCGGTGAGCGACAGGTCGATTTCCTCGCCCGGGGCCTGCGGGTCGCGGGCGCGGCGCCACAGCGCAGCCAGCACGCCTACCGCGCCGAACAGTCCGCCGACGTTGTCGGCCAGTGGATAGCCGCAGTGCATGGGCGCTGCCTGGGCTTCGCCGCTGATGTAGGTCAGGCCGCCCATGGCCTCGAACACGCGCGCAAAGCCCGGCCGGTCGCGGTAGGGGCCGCTCTGGCCGAAGCCGGTGGTGCGCAGTATCACCAGGCTGGGCTGGGCCTGCCACAAGGCCTCTTTGCTCAGGCCCCAGCGGTCCAGCGTGCCGGGGCGGAAGTTCTCGATCAGCACATCGAACTGAGGCAGCATGCGCAGCAGCAGCGCGGCACCCTCGGGCTTGCGCAGGTCGAGGGTGACCAGGCGTTTGCCGCGGTTGGTCACTTTCCACCACAGAGGCTTGCCGTCCTTGTGTGGTGGAAAGTCGCGCATGCCGTCGCCAGCGCCGGGCAGCTCGGCCTTGACGACGCTGGCGCCGTAGTCGGCCAGGAGGGCTGCGGCCGAGGGCGCGGCAATGATGGTGGCGATGTCCAGGACGCGCAGTCCGGTGAGAGGTCCGTTCATGGTGTGCATATCTCCTGAAGGTCAATGTAGGAAACCGCTAGCCGCGAGCCAACCAGAAATATGAGAATCAGATATCTCGCTTTCAGATGGATGCACAAGTTGCCATGACCCACGCCACCGAAGCCCTGGAGCTGCTGACACTGAAGTCGCTGAGGACGCTGGCCGCCGCGATCCAGGGCGGCAGCCTGACACGCGCGGCCGTCGAGCGTGGACTGGCGCAGTCGGCCGTGAGCCGGCAGATCGCCGAACTGGAGCGCGCGCTGGGCGGTGCGCTCTTCTACCGCACGGGACGCGGCGTCAAGCCCACGGCACTGGCCGAGCAGATGCTGCCGCGCGTTTCGGCGTTGCTGTCCGAGGCCGAGGCGCTGGTGCGCCTGGGCAAGGAGCTGACCGGTGTGCCCAGCGGTCTGGTGACGCTGGGCCTGGTGCCGGGTGTGGCCGGCTTCATGGCCGCGGCGCTGTATGGCGAGTTGGCGCAGCGCTTTCCCGAGATCCGGCTGCGCGTCATAGAGGGTTACAGCGGAGACATGGAGGTGGCGCTGAGCCAGGGCCGCATCGACATGGCGATCCTGAACCGCTACCGGGCCAGAGGCAGCAACAGCTACCGCAAGCTGGCCGATGCGCAGATCTGCGTGGTGGGCCGCCAGAGTGTGCTGCAGCGCATGCTGGCGCCGGCGGATACGGCCCTGCCGGCCAGCATGGCCCTGCAGACGCTTGAGCGCCTGCCGCTGGTGCTGCCGGTGCCCCCCAACGCCATCCGCAACCTGCTCGATGAGCAGGCAGGCCGACAGGGGGTGCGCCTGAACGTGATCCTGGAGGCCAGCTCCTCGGTGATCCTCAAAAGCATGCTGGCTCGCCACGACTGCGCCACGCTGCTGCCGCGCCATGCCGTCAGCGAGGAGCTGGCCGGTGGCAGCCTCGCAGCTATTGCACTGGCGGAGCGGGTGTTTCGTCAGCATGTGGTGCTGGCGACCAGCAGTCAGCGTCCTTTCACTCTGGCGGGCAAGGCGGTGGCGGCCCTGGTCGCCGAGACCGCTGGCGCATTGATGGCCCGACAGGCAGTGCTTTGAGGTCGTGGATCAGAGGTTTTCTGGGGTAAGCATTGATTGCTAAGTATTTTTATTTATGACATTGAGCGAGAAGCGAGCCGATAATTTCGCCCATCTCCCCGGTCGGCAAGCTGTCTTGTCCTGCCGGCCTGCACGGGCACTCCGCCGTCCGCATGCTGCGGCAAGGTACCCGTGACCCACTGCTGCCTGTACATGTCCATACCCCGCCGCTCTCTTGTCGCGACCGCCGCCCTGATGGCTGCGGTTGGTTTTTCCGCTCCCGTTCTTGCCGCCGCCGATGCCTGGCCCGCCACCAAGCCCATCACGCTGATCGTGCCGTTCAGCGCCGGTGGCAATGTGGACACCACGGCACGCCTGATCGGCCAGAAGCTGGGCGAGCGCCTGCACCAGTCCATCGTGGTGGACAACGTGCCCGGCGCTGGCGGGGTGCTCGGGGTGAGCAAGGCCGTCAAGGCCCCGGCCGACGGCTACACCTTGCTCATGGGCTTTGACGGCCCCATCAGCATTGCTCAGCTGGTGAATTCCGCCGTCAAGTACGACGCTGAAAAAGACCTGACACCCGTGGGCCTGACCACCATCGCCCCCGTGGTCGCCGTGGCCCGTCCCGGCCTGCCGGCGCACAATCTGAACGAGCTGATTGCGCTGGCGCGTTCCAAGCCCGGCTCGCTGACCTACGCCACTTCGGGCGTGGGCACCATGCTGCATCTGGCCATGGAAATGCTGCAGGAGCGCGCTAAGATCAAGCTGGTGCATGTGCCCTACCGTGGCGGTGCCCAGATCACCAGCGATGTGATGGGCGGCCAGGTCGATGTGGGCATGCTCACCACCGTGAGCGCCGTGCCCATGATCCAGCAGAAAAAGCTCGAAGGTCTGGGCGTGACATCGGCCAAGCGCATCGATGCGATCCACAACGTGCCCACCTTTGGCGAGACGGCCGAACTCAAGGGCTTTGACCTCAACACCTGGACGGGTCTGTTCGTGCCCGCCAAGACACCTCAGGCCGTGGTCACGCGGCTGGCCACCGAGCTCGATGCCGTGCTCAAGTTGCCCGATGTGCGCAAGCGCCTGGAAGACGGCGGCGCCACGCCCGGCGCCGGCACCCAGGCCAGCTTTGTCCAGTTCCTGAAGAAGGAAAAAGCCGGCTATGCGCAGATCGTGAAGTCGGCCAATATCCAGGCGGAATAAGCCATGGCCGCGCCTTTGAACCCGGTGCATGCCGAGATCCACCCGCCCGTGCTGCCCGAAGTGGCCGCTGTGGCGGCCGAGATGCTGGCCCTGCGCCATGATCTGCACGCCCATCCCGAGCTGGCCTACGAAGAGCACCGCACCGGCGATATCGTGGCCGCCAGGCTGGCCGAATGGGGCTATGAGGTCCATCGTGGCCTGGGTGACACCGGCGTGGTGGGGACGCTGCGCTGCGGCGAGCATGCCCATGGCAAGCACATCGGCAAACGTCTTGGCCTGCGCGCCGACATGGATGCGCTGCCTATCCGCGAAACCACAGGCCTGCCCTATGCCAGCCGTCACGACGGCAAGATGCATGCCTGCGGCCACGACGGACACACGGCCACCTTGCTGGCCGCAGCCAGGGTGCTGGCCGGGCGCAAGGACCAGCTCCAGGGCACGCTGCATCTGATCTTTCAGCCCGCCGAGGAAGGCCATGGCGGCGCGCAGAAGATGGTCGAGCAGGGTCTGTTCGAGCTGTTTCCCTGCGACGCGCTCTATGCGTTTCACAACGAGCCCGGCTACCCGGCCGGGCAGTTCGGCTTTCGCCCGGGCGTGATGTATTCCAGCTCGGACACGGCCATCATCACCATCCGCGGCAAGGGCGGCCATGGCGCCATGCCCCATGTGGCCGTGGACCCCATCGTCGTGGCCTCGCATCTGGTGCTGGCGTTGCAGACCATACGCTCGCGCGAGATCGACCCCAACGATATGGCCGTGGTCACCATCGGTGCCATCCATGCGGGCGATGCGCCCAATGTGATTCCCGAAACCTGCGAGCTGCGCGTGACCATCCGCGCGCGCTGCCCCGAGGTGCGCCAGCAGCTGCGCGAGCGCATCACGGCCATGGCCCATGCCCAGGCCGCCGTGCACCGCGCCACGGCCGAGGTGGACTACAAATGGCGTTATCCGCCCGTCATGAACGACAGGGCTGCGACGGATTTCGCTGTCGGTGTGGCGCGCGAATTCCTGGGCGAGGAATGGCTGATTCCCGATCTGCAGCCGCTGCAGGCCAGCGACGACTTCGCCATCATGCTCAACCAGGTTCCGGGCAACTATTTCATCGTCGGCAACGGCATGGGCGAGGGCGGCTGCATGGTGCATAACGCGGCCTATGACTTCAACGACAACCTGCTGCCCGTCACTGCCTCGTACTGGGTCAAGCTGGCCGAGAGCTATCTGCGCCGCGACTGAGTTTTGTATGAGTGAAATTGCATCCGTGGCCGACCTCTGCGGCCAGAACCTGCCCGGCTTCGATGCCACGACCGACTACTGGCAAGCCACCGTCACCGAGGCCGAGCTGACCCAGTCGCCGCTGCCGCCCTATGCCAGGAGCTACCCGGCCCGATTGCCCGACGGCCGCTATCTGCTGCTGCCGCTGCGCGGCATGCCCACGGCCGATGGCTCGGCTCCGGATCGCTGCGTGGCCTCCCTGATTGCCAATCAGGCATCGATGGAGGTGGTGGAGGAGCTGGCGCTGCACATGGCGCAAGCCGCCGGGGCGCATGACTTTGATGCGGTCATCGGCCTGCCCACGCTGGGTCTGGCCTTTGCCCCGCTGGTTGCCAAGCATCTGGGCCACAGCCGCTATGTGCCCCTGGGTTATTCGCGCAAATACTGGTATCGCGACGAGCTCTGCGAGCCCGTCAGCTCCATCACCACGCCGGGCAAGGGCAAGCTGCTCTATATCGACCCGAATCAGCTTGGCCTGATTGCCGGCAAGCGCGTGCTGGTGGTCGACGATGCCGTGAGTTCGGGCACGACCATGGTCTCGGGCCTCAAGCTGCTGGAGCGCTGCGGCGCCCACGTGGCCGCCATTGCCGTGGCCATGCGCCAGGGCACGCAATGGCAGCAAAAGCTGGTGCGCGCCGATGGCAGCGCCATCCCCGTGGTTGCGGCCTACGACTGCCCGCGCATGGAGCGCCGTGCCGACGGCTGGTGGCCTGAAGGTCTGTAAAAAAGAGAGCTGTTGACGCCTATCAGGCATGAATTTCAGACTGTTTATGCCTTGAAATCATTGCATGAAAGGCGCTGAATGCTATTATTTATATAGCATTCAAAGACCGATGCAAGAGCGCATCAGGTCAGCGCACCGCGCCCGTCGACCGTGAAGATGCGCTCGACCACGCCCTTGAGCCGCCCGCCGCGCACGCCGATCAGGTGGTCGTGCAGATTCACGGTGGGGTCGCAGTGGCCGGGAATCAGCCACAGGCTCTCGCCCAGCGCGGGCAGCCAGCCGCTGTGGTTGCCGGCGTCGGCATCGGGGTGCAGCACGCCATGCTCGTCGCCGCCGTTGGCAAAGCGCAGCGCGTTTTCGGGCGCCAGCGCATGCAGCCTGGGCAGGCCGGAGTCTATGGCATGGGCCTTGTGCCCGGCGTCGCAGACGGCGTGATCGGAGCTGAGCGACATGACCTGGGTCTTGACGTAAAGCGCATGCTCGAACAGGGGCTGGGCCGCATCGCGCTGGTTGGCGGCGTAGTCGGCGTCCATGAAGAGGAAGGAGCCGGGCTGGATTTCGCCATAGATGCCGCTGGCGGCCTCGTTGACCATGGTGCCCGTGCCGGCACCCGTGATCAGCGGGATGACCAGGCCGGCGCGATCGAACTCGTGGCGCGTGCGGTTGACGAGCTTGAGCACCTGGTCGATGGCTGTCTTGCGCTCCTCGGCGCTGCGCAGATGCTGGGCGCCGCCGTGATAGGCCTGCAGACCCGCAAAGCGCAGCGTGGGCTGGGCGGCAATGGCCTGTGCCAGGCGCAGGGCGGCTTCGCCGGGCTCTGCGCCGCAGCGGTTCTGGCCGACATTGATCTCCACCAGCACATCCATGGCCGCGTCGCCGGCCTGCGCATCCTGCAGGGCACGCGCCAGCCGCGTGATGCCTTCCTCGCAATCCACGGCCAGGGCCAGCCGTCCGCCCTGGGCATTCAGTGCCTTGGCCAGAGCTGCCACGCGCGCCAGCTTGGTCAGGGCAATGACTTCGTTGCTGATGAAGATATTGGTGATGCCGCCCTCGGCCAGCGCCTCGGCCTCGCTGACTTTTTGCACGCAGTGGCCGCAGGCACCGGCATGCTCGAGCAGATGGGCGATATGCGCGCTCTTGTGCAGCTTGGCATGCGGGCGCCAGAGCACGCCATGCTGCTGGGCAAAGCGGGCCATGCGCTCGATATTGCGGTCCATGGCGTCCAGGTCGATGACCAGGGCGGGCGTGTCTATGCGTTTGACGGCCTGGCCGACAAGGGTCTGCAAATGCTCAGGAATGTGCTTCATCTCGGCTGCCTTGCTGAAGGTGTGCGGTATCTGCCCAGCCTACCAAAGACAGGCCGTCAGGCGTCCAGAGCAGGCGATTGATGGCGCAGTTGCTCAGCTCCCAGGTGCGTGGCGTCTGGAAGTCCTGGCGCGTGGCCAGGCGGTAGAGCACATCCATCACGCCGCCATGGGCGACCAGCACGATCTGCTCGCCCTCGTGATGGCGCGCAATCCGGTCCACGGTGGCGAAGATGCGTTCGCGCAAGGCCTGCAGCGAGTCGCCGCCGCCGGGCGGGGCATAGGCCGGGTTGCGCGTGCGCCAGAGCTGCGCGTCCTCGGGCTGGGTGGCTTCCACATCCTTGAAGGTGCGGCCCTGAAAATCACCGAAGCAGCGCTCGCGCAGGCCGGTGGTGGTGTGCAGAGGTGCACCGGATCTCTGGGCGATCGCCTGCGCCGTGACATGGGCACGCTGCAGGTCGCTGCTGTAGATGGCGGCAATGCTCTCGTCGGCCAGCGCCTGGGCCGCCTGCTCGGCCTGCCACAGGCCGGTGTCGTTCAAGGGGATATCCAGATGCCCCTGGATGCGTCCATCGACATTCCAGGTTGTCTCTCCGTGCCGGATGGCAATGATGCGCGTGGCGTGCATGTCTTGGCTCGTTCAGCGTAGGTTGTTTTATTGAGCAGTCATTGTCTTGCAAACAAAGTGTGCCTGTACCCCGGTCTGTTGTTACAGACCTTTTGAGACTCGGCATTCACCCGCCAGGCGCAGCGGGCTATGGTGCGCGAATCACCAGCTTGCAAAGCGCAGCCTGGCAGGGCGGACCAGGGGCATGGACGGCAGTGCTCAGTTCGGGAGGCGTGATGATTTCGGTGCAAAGCCTTGCTTCTTCCTGGGCAAATGGTGCTGCAGCCAAGAAAAAAGGCCTGCAACCATGGTTGCAGGCCTTTGGACATTGCAGCACTTGCGCTTCAAGCGCCGGCTGCCATGTCTTTCGGTGTCAGATCAGTGACTTGGCATTGTCCAGCACAAAGTCGCAGGCCTTTTCCTTGAGGTTGCTCTTGACCTTGTCCAGGCTGAAGCTCTTGCCGTCGGCGCCCGTGACCATGCCCATCAGACCGTTCTTGTAGCCCTGGTCCTTGGGCTCTTCCTTCTGGCCCAGGCCCAGCTTGCCCAGCAGCTGATTCTTGACCTGGGCGGCCTTGTCGGCGTTGAGGTAGTTGTTCTTCATGCAGTAGGTGAGGACGCCGGCGGCATTGCTGGCCGTGCCGGAGCTCAGGTTGCCCAGGCCCAGGGCCGACAGTGCCGAAGAGCCTCCGGAGCCGCCGAGCATGCCGCCCAGGCCCGAGGCGCTGGAGCTGCTCTCGGCTGCGCCGCCGCCCAGCTGGCCGCGCAAGGCGTCACCGAGGCCGCTGGCATGGGCGCTGAAGGAACCCGCAGCCACTGTGGCGCAAAGCAGGGTGGAGAGAGCAAATTTCTTCATGACAGTCATCCTTTTCATAGCGGGGCCCAGGCAGGAGGCCCCGGTTCAAGCCGAGCTGCACGTTAGCACGCGCCAGGCCCGGCAACTGTTGAAGATTGCAAATCAACGTGCCGGCGCCACGGCGGCCGGTGCTGCTGGCGCAACCGATGCGGCGGGCTGTGCAGGTGTTGCCGGCGTGCCGCTGGCAGGCTGGGCCCCGGGCGGCTGGATGACGGTGCGCACGTTGCGCTGGCCCTGCGGCGGCTTGGGAAAGCCCGTCAGCGCCGCATCGAACAAAATGCCGAAGATGGCCGGGTCGTCGGTCCATACATCCTGGCGCTGGGCCGAGGTTTCGTAGACGATCTGCTGGGTCTTGATATCGCGCATGACGATGCTCACGGCGCGGTAATACTCCAGCGGCGGCTCGTTGAACATCATGCCGCCGCCAAAGCCCCAGCCAAAGCCGCGGCCGTAGCTCATGCCCCAGCCCCAGCGCGGGCCCCAGTAGGGGTCGTAGTAGGGCCAGCTGGCCCAGTCGCGCGCATAGCGCGCCATGGCGCTGATCTGCACCACCAGGCTGGCGTGCGAGTCATCGCGCGTCAGGCCGACGCGGGCCAGCGCATGCTGGGCCTGGGCTTCCACGGCCGCGAAGTTCACCTGGCCCTGCTGCGAGGGCAGGGTCTCCAGCCGGTAGGTGGCCGGCACGGGAATGGTGTTCAGTGCGGAAAAGCTCTGCACCGTGCTGTTGACCTCGCGCACCGTGCTGCAGCCGGCCAGCAGAGCCGTCGCAGTCAGGGCCGCAAGGCCGATCCAGCGTAAGGAGGTTTTGCGCAGGTTCATGATGATTTCTCTGAAAACGACAAAGGCCCATGAGATGGGCCTTTGATAGGACTGCAGGGTCCGGCTTTAGTTCAAAAGTCCGCTCAGGACAGTTGTACCACTTGCACTCCGCCGGGCAGGGCGGCCATGGTTGGCAGCTCTTCATGGTCAAAGGCCATGTCGCCGTTGGGATCGGCAATGCCCGTGGCCTTGGCGTTCCTGAAGTCGTGCAGCTGGGGGTCCATCATGTGCGTGGTCACGATGTTGCCCATGGCGCGGAACATGCTCTCGATGCGGCCGGGGAACTTCTTGTCCCACTCGCGCAGCATATTGCCCACGGCCACGCGCTGCAGGCCGTCCTGGCTGCCGCAGAGGTTGCAGGGAATGATGGGGAAGTTCTGGTACTGGGCCCAGCGTGTCGTGTCCTTCTCGGGCACATAGCACAGCGGGCGGATCACCACATGCTTGCCGTCGTCGCTGACCAGCTTGGGCGGCATGCCCTTCATGCGGCCGCCGTAGAACATGTTGAGCATCATGGTCTGCACGATGTCGTCGCGGTGATGGCCCAGGGCCACCTTGGTGCAGCCCAGCTGGTCGGCCACCTTGTACAGGATGGCGCGGCGCAGGCGCGAGCACAGGCCGCAGGTGGTCTTGCCTTCGGGCACGACGCGCTTGACGACGCTGTAGGTGTCCTGGTTCTCGATGTGGTAGTCCACACCGATGCTCTGGAAGTACTCGGGCAGCACATGCTCGGGGAAGCCGGGCTGCTTCTGGTCCAGGTTCACGGCCACGATGTCGAACTTCACGGGCGCACGCTTTTGCAGCTTGCGCAGAATGTCGAGCAGGGTGTAGCTGTCCTTGCCGCCGGACATGCAGACCATGACACGATCGCCTTCCTCGATCATATTGTAGTCGAGGATGGCCTTGCCCACTTCGCGGCACAGGCGCTTTTCGAGCTTGATCTGTTCGCGCTCGATCTTGATCTTGCCGGGCTTGGCGGCTTCTTCGCCGTTGGCGTTCTCTGCGGCCGCAGCATCGGCGGCTTCTGCCTCTTCGGCAATCCAGGGGTTGTCGTTTACTGCATTCATGGGGTTCACCATTGTCCGGTTTCGATGCGAATGGCTACTTCGCA
This sequence comes from Comamonas sp. GW821-FHT11H03, assembly GCF_058807955.1. Classification (NCBI taxonomy): domain Bacteria; kingdom Pseudomonadati; phylum Pseudomonadota; class Betaproteobacteria; order Burkholderiales; family Comamonadaceae; genus Comamonas; species Comamonas sp. GW821-FHT11H03. Next base: position 654,277 of record NZ_JBXARF010000001.1, on the reverse strand, counting down.
GTCGTCAAAAATTTCCAGCTTCGCAATTTTCACACGCACGCCGCGCACGCCGGGCAGCTGCAGCAGGCGCTGGGCCAGCTTGCCGATCAGGCTCTCGAGCAGGTTCACATGCTCGGAGGTGCATTCGTCGATGATGATCTGGCGCACCTTGCGGTAGTCCAGTACGTGGAGGATGTCGTCATCGCGCGGAGCCAGGGGCTGGGGGCCGAGGTTGAGTTCGGCGTCGACCTGGATCGGCTGAGGCTCTTGTTTCTCATGCGCGAGAATCCCGAGGCTGGCGTCAAAGCGCAGGCCGGTGAGCGTGAGAATTTGTTGTCCGGAAGTGGAAGTCATGAGAGAAGGTGCGGCCTCGGTGGGCTCACATCATCGAAAAATCGCGCTCGAAGCGCTGTAAATGTTGGCCGCCGTCCACCAGCATGGTGGTGCCCGTCATGGAGCGGTTCTCCAGTGCAAAGCACACGGCGGCGGCAATGTCCTCGGGCGAGGAGGAGCGGCCCAGCGGGCTCATGGCGTGCAGGGCCTCGAACTTTTCCTGACTCAGCATATGGCTGGTCAGTGTCAGGCCCGGCGCCACGCCCACCACGCGCACGCGTGGAGCCAGCGCCAGGGCCAGCATGGTGTTGGCGGCTTCCAGGGCCGCCTTGGAGAGGGTGTAGCTCAGGAAATCGGGGTTCTGGTTCCAGAGTTTCTGGTCCAGCACATTGACCACGGCACCGTGGGCGGACTCTTCGCCTGCCGCCACGCGCTCCTGCACATGGGCATGCAGAGCCTGGGACAGCAATATGGGCGCGCCCGTGTTGCTGCGCAGATGCGCTTCCAGGGCCACATAGCTGAAGCTCTGGGCATCGTCATGCTCGAACAGCGAGGCGTTATTGACCACGGCGTCGATCCGGCCAAAGCGCTCCACCACACGCGGCACCAGCGAGCGCACCGATTCCTCGTCAAAGAAATCTGCATCAAAAGCGGCGCTATCGCCCGCCAATTCTGCGCAAGAAGCTACGGTTTGCATAGCTTGATCGCGGGAGTCGCGGTAGTGCACAGCCACTTGCCAGCCCGCGCGGGCCAGGGCCAGGGCCATGTCACGTCCAAGGCGACGGGCGGAACCGGTCACCAATACTGTGCGTGGTTGGGCGGGTGAGGACATTCGTGGAAAATGCGGGTTGTGACGACAGAACCCTCAAGTTTAACGAGCGCCTTGCAATCCCGCATTGCCAAGGAGATTGCCGCCGTGGGCGGCTGGCTGCCTTTCGACCGTTTCATGGAGCTGGCGCTCTATGCGCCGGGCCTGGGCTATTACGCCAATGAGACGGCCAAGTTCGGTGCCATGCCGGAGTCGGGCAGCGACTTTGTGACGGCACCGGAGATTTCGCCTATTTTTGGTCAGTTGGTGGCATCCCAATTGCGGCAAGCGCTGCAAAAAACGAATACCCGCGAGATCTGGGAATTCGGTGCGGGAACGGGCGCGCTGGCGCTGCAGATCCTTGACGAGCTGGCGGCCCAGGGCGCGTTGCCTGAGCGCTACACCATCGTCGATCTCTCGGGCACGCTGCGCGCGCGCCAGAAGCTGGCGCTGGCCAAGTACGAGCATCTGGTGCGCTGGGTGGATGCGCTGCCGGACGCCATGCAAGGCGTGATCATCGGCAATGAGGTGCTGGACGCCATGCCGGTGCAACTGCTGCAGCGCACCCAGGGCCAATGGCATGAGCGCGGCGTGGTGCTCGCAGGTGACTGTGATGAGGCGGCCTTTGCCTGGGAAGACCGGCTCACCGAACTGCGTCCGCCTGTGGATATCGGCGGCCCGCATGACTTTCTGACCGAAATCCACCGCCAGGGCGAGGCGTTTATCCACACCCTGGGCGAGCGCCTGACCCGGGGAGCCGCTTTTTTCATCGATTACGGCTTTGGCGAGAGCGAGTACTACCACGAGCAGCGCCATATGGGGACCCTGGTCTGCCACTACCAGCATCAGGTGGACAACGACCCTCTGGTGCTGGTCGGCCTCAAGGACATCACGGCCCACGTCAATTTCACGGGCACGGCCGTGGCGGCCCAGGATGCGGGCTTCGACGTGCTGGGCTACACCAATCAGGCGCACTTTCTCATCAACTGCGGACTTGCGCCCAAGCTCGATGCGGCGGGCATCAAGGCCCGCTCCATGGCCTCCAAGCTGGTCATGGAGCACGAGATGGGCGAGCTGTTCAAGGTCGTTGCCCTGTCCAAGGGCGTGGAGCCCTGGACGCCGCTGGGCTTTGTGCAGGGCGACCGCACGCACCGGCTATAGCGTCTGCGTGCCTGGCGCGCTTACTGCTTTTCCAGTCTGGCGGCCTGGATGATGCTGCCCCAGTGCTTGTACTCGGTGCGCGTGAAGTCGCGGAACGCGCTTGAGCCGAGCAGGCGCGGTTCGCCGCCCAGGGCCGCGACCCTGGCCTTGAACTCGGGGCTGCTGGCCACCTTGAGCGTGGCCGCTTCCAGGCGCTGAACCACGGCGCGTGGTGTCCCCTTGGGGGCCAGCACGCCGTTCCAGGTGGCGGTCACAAAGGACGGAAAGCCGCTTTCCTTCATGGTCGGGACCTGCGGCAGCTGCGGCAGGCGCTCGGCGGAGGTCACGGCCAGCGCCTTGAGCTTGCCGCCCTGGATGAAGGGCAGCGCCGGCGTGATGTTCTCGAAGATGAAATCAATCTGGCCTCCGATCAGATCGGTCAGTGCCGGAGCGCTGCCCTTGTAAGGCGCGTGAACCAGGTCCAGTTTGGCGGCGCTCTTGAGCAGCTCGCCCGACAGATGCACGGTGGAGCCCATGCCCGGCGAGCCATAGCTCATCCCGGCGCGGCGCTCGCGCGCGTAACTCACCAGCTCGGCCACCGATTTGACCGGCGTTTTCGACTCGTTGACCACCAGCACATTGGGAATCGAGGTCACCAGAGCTACGTACTCGAAGTCGTCCAGGCTTTTCTCGCTGAGATTGCGGTACAGGCTGGGATTGATGGCCTGCGTGCCCGCCGTGCCGAACAGCAGGGTGTAGCCGTCATTGGCGGCGGCTGCGACGCGGCTGGCACCGATGGCACCGTTGGCTCCGGGGACGTTCTCCACCACGACCGGCTGGCCCAGCGCCTCGGCCAGACCCTGGCCGACCAGGCGCGCCACGACATCGGTATTGCCACCGGGCGAGAAGGGCACGACCAGCTTGAGCGGGCGATTGGGGAAGCTGTCGGCGGCAGCAGGCAGGGCCAGGCAAGCGCCTAGCAGCGCTGCACTCAGAAGAATCTGTTTGCGTGAGAAGGTCAGGGGCACGGTATGTCTCGTTGTTTGTAGTTCGCGGGCCCTGACGGCAGACGCACGGGCCCGGTCCCTGCATGGCACAGGGCGTGGACATCATGGGCAGAGGGGGGAGTTGAGGTCAATCAATCTTTGGGAAGCATGTCATGCATAAACGGAATGGCTGTCTGCCAGCATGGGCGCTCAGACCGTCAGCGCGGCAGGCCTCTATACTTGCGGCCTCATGATTCGCTGGTTGATCGTCATTTTTCTGGCCCTGTTGCTCGTCAACGGGCTGCACGGCTGGCTGCAGCGCATAGGGCTGGGGCGTCTGCCCGGCGACTTCCGCTTTCGCCTGTTCGGCAAGGAGTTCTTCCTGCCGGTGGCCAGCACCGTGCTGCTCAGCGTGGTGGCGGCGCTGATTGCCCGCTTTGTGAAGCTCTGAGATCGTAGACACGTTCTGAGGCCGGCCGACTTGAATCTGCAGGCTTTGGCTGCACATACGAGCCTGAGCCTGAGCCTGAGCCCGAGCAGTGCCTGCTGGCACCGTCAGGCATTGCCAAAGAAAGCACGACTTACGCAAAGCGGGTTCAGGCAAGGCGACAGCCTCAGCAGGCAGGCCGTTGTCGCATTCCTGTTTGCGTCAATCCTAGAAAGGTTGCCCCTGTGTCCGAATCCCTGCACTACGTCTGTCCTCATTGCCACACCACCAATCGCATCGCCAAAGAGCAGCTGGGCAATCAGCCTGATTGCGGTAGCTGCCACCAGGCTCTTGTGACGGGCGAGCCCGTGGCACTGGACAACGACAGCTTTGCCAGACACACCGGGCGCAGCCAAGTGCCGGTGGTCGTGGATTTCTGGGCCCCCTGGTGCGGCCCCTGCCGCATGATGGCGCCGGCCTTTGCCCAGGCGGCGCAGCAGCTGGCAGGACAGGCGCAGTTGGCCAAGCTCGATACCGAGGCTTACCCGCAGGCCGCCGCACCCTTGGGCATCCGCAGCATTCCGACCATGGTGATCTTCAGGGAAGGCCAGGAACTGGCCCGCATCTCCGGGGCACTGCCTGCCTCGGAGATCGTGCGCTGGGTGCGATCGGTGATCTGAGCACCGTCTTCGCGGGAGCCGGGCCCGCTCACCCGGCCCCGTGGCGGGGCCGGTCAGGCGCTCAGGCGGCGATGTCCAGCACCACGCGGCCTTCGATCTTGCCTTCGTGCATGCGGGCAAAGATGTCGTTGATGTTTTCCAGCTTGTCGGTGGATACGGTGGCCTTGACCTTGCCCTGAGCAGCAAAGTCCAGCGACTCCTGCAGGTCCAGGCGCGTGCCGACGATGGAGCCGCGCACGGTGATGCCCTTGAGCACCATGGAGAAGATCGGCAGCGGAAAATCGCCGGGCGGCAGGCCGTTGAGCGAAATCGTGCCGCCGCGGCGCACCATGCCCAGCGCCTGCTCGAAAGCCTTGGGCGACACAGCGGTGACCAGCACGCCATGGGCACCTTCAATCTCTCTTTGCAGATAGGCCGCCGGATCGGTGGTCTTTGCGTTGACAGTGACGGTGGCGCCCAGCTGACGCGCCAGAGCGAGCTTACTGTCATCGATGTCGACGGCCGCGACGTTGAAGCCCATGGCCTTGGCATATTGCACGGCCATATGGCCCAGGCCGCCGATGCCGGAAATCACCACCCAGTCGCCGGGCTTGGCATCGGTGACTTTCAGCCCCTTGTACACCGTGACCCCGGCGCAGAGCACGGGAGCGACGTCGATAAAGCTCACGTTGGACGGCAGATGGCCCACATAGTTGGGATCGGCCAGTGCGTAGTCGGCAAAGCCGCCGTTGACCGAATAACCGGTATTGGTCTGAGACTCGCACAAGGTTTCCCAGCCACCTATGCAGTGGCGGCAGAAGCCGCAGGCGCTGTGAAGCCAGGGCACGCCCACGCGATCGCCTTCCTTGACATGCTTGACGTTCTTGCCCACCGCCGCCACATAGCCCACGCCCTCGTGGCCGGGAATGAAGGGCGGATGAGGCTTGACAGGCCAGTCGCCTTCGGCTGCATGCAGATCGGTGTGGCAGACGCCGGAAGCAGCGATCTTGACCAGGATCTGATCGTCTGTCGGTCGGGGCACCGGCATTTCTTCAATCGTGAGCGGTTTCCCGAAGGAACGCACCACGGCGGCTTTCATGGTCTGGGGTAAGGACATCAGAGCACCTCCTTGAAGCAAGAGGGCAAGGCCGTGGCCTGTGGGCCGGACACTTGCCCGTCAAAGAACCATGCCGGTATGGCATGGGTGTTGCAGCAGGTTTCGTGACCCGCTGCATGGCTCGGGCGGAGCGAACCGCCGCAGCCATCTCGTACTGTGCAATGGCTGCAGCATACCTTCTTTGACTTAACTCAAGCCGTGCCCATCCCTGTCGCTAGCACCTCGGCGCGCGCACTGCTAGGCGCAGCCTTCCAGATAGGCGGCAATCGCCTGCTCGCGCGCCTTGCTCACGGCATCGCCAATGGCCTTGCCCTTGAGGCCGCGCTGCGCTGCGGCCTGGGCCACGGGGGCGGTTTCCACGGCCAGGGCCGCCTTCAGGGCATTGCCCAGGCGCTGGCGCTGGGGGTAGGCCGCCTCTTCAAAGCCCAGACGCCCGCGTGCGTCGCATTCGCAGGCCAGCAAGGCTTCCTCGAAGCGCTGGGGCTTGCGTATGGCATCGCAGCGCTCCAGCAGGCGCAGCAGGGCGGCGGCATTGAGCTCGTGGCTGCGATGGATGTTGCCATGCTCGCGCGCCACGACCTCGGCCAGCTCCTTGCAGTCGTTGGGCACGCGCCAGCGCTCGCAGACCTGAAGCAGCAGGCGGGCGCTGCGCTGTTCGTGGCCGATATGGCGGGGCAGCACATCGGCCGGCGTGGTGCCTTTGCCGAAGTCATGGCACAGGCAGGCAAAGCGCACGGACAGCGGTGCCTGCAAGCGGGCCGACATGTCCAGCACCATCATGGCATGCACGCCGCAATCGATCTCGGGGTGGTATTCGGCGCGCTGGGGCACGCCCCAGAGCTTGTCGAGCTCGGGCAGCAGCCGGGCCAGAGCTCCGCATTCGCGAAGGATGTCGAACATGCGAGAGGGCTGGGCCTCCGTCAGGCCACGGCTGATTTCCTGCCACACGCGCTCGGGCACCAAGGCATCGACCTCGCCGGCCGCCACCATCTCGCGCATGAGTTCCATGGTTTCGGGGGCGACGGAGAAATCGGTGAAGCGCGCCGCAAAGCGGGCCAGGCGCAGAATGCGTACCGGGTCTTCGCGAAAGGCAGCGGTCACATGGCGCAGGACGCGATCCTTCAGATCCTGCTGGCCGCGATAGGGATCCACCAGGTCTTCGAGGCCGCCGTTGCCTGTCCAGTCGGCAGGAGCAGCGATGGAGTTGATGGTGAGATCGCGCCGAGCCAGGTCTTCTTCCAGCGTCACATCGGCAGCGGTGTGAACCACAAAGCCGCGATAGCCCATGCCGTTCTTGCGCTCGGTGCGAGCCAGCGCATATTCCTCATGGGTCTGGGGGTGCAGGAACACCGGAAAGTCGCGCCCCACGGGCACGAAGCCGCGCGCGCTCATCTGCTCCGGTGTGGCTCCGACCACCACCCAGTCCGTGTCGTTGACGGGCAGGCCCAGCAACGCATCGCGCACGGCGCCGCCTACCTTGAAAACCTTGAATTCACTCATGCTGCAATGGTAGTGGCTGCGAGCCGGCCTGCAGATACCGCAATCGCGGGATGGCGGACTCAGCGCTGCTGGCGATAGGGCTCTTCGAACTGCAGAAAGTCCTGCTCGGCCAAGGCGGCCTGAATCCATTCCTGGGTGGCGGGCAGCTGGGTGATGCGCTGTATATAGGCGCGTACCGGTGCCGAGGTCGGCAGGCCGTAGCCGTTGATACGCATGCACACCGGCGCAAAAAAGGCATCGGCAATGCTGAACTGGTCAAACAGCATGGGGCCGCTGGCGGTGCTCAGCAGCGGGGTCCAGAGTTCTTCGAGCTGCTGGACATCGCTGCGCAGATCGGCATGCTCGGCCCATAGCCGGGCACCGGTCTCCTGCAACTGGGCTTCGATATTCATGGGGCAGAGGCTGCGCAGCGCACCGAAGCCGCTGTGCATCTGTGCCACCAGACTGCGGGCACGGGCACGCTGGGCTACGGTCTGCGGCCATAGGTGCTTGTCGGGAAAGCGCTCGGCCAGGTATTCGCAGATGGCCAGGCTGTCCCAGATGATCAGTCCCCCATCGACCAGCAGTGGCACCTTGCCGGTGGGGGCGAGTGCCAGCGCCTGCAGCTTGAAGCTGGAGTTGGGCGCAAAGCTGTCAAAGCGCAGTGTGAGCTCTTCGAAGCTGATGCCGCTTTGGCGCATCAGCACCCAGGGCCGCATGGACCAGGACGAGTAATTCTTGTTGCCGATATAGAGCTTCATGGCGGACTCCTGTGTGGTTTGCCGTGCAGCTTATCAAGCTTGGGGCGGGCGGTCTGTGTGTTTTGATTCCCCAGTCATGCCGGGGCGGCGCGGCGGATGATGTAATCGCAGCACTATGGCAAATACTTCGACTTCTTCTGCAAACCAGGCCGCGCATGTGGCAGGGGCTGGTCACCACAAGGGCGCGCTGGTGCTGTTCTCGGGCGGCCAGGACTCGACCACCTGCCTGGCTCAGGCCCTGGCCATGTTCGAGCGCGTGGAGACGCTGGGCTTTGACTACGGCCAGCGCCACAGCGTGGAGATGCAGGTGCGCGCAGGCGTGCGCGAGCAGCTGTCTGAGCGCTTTCCCCAGTGGGCGCCGCGTCTGGGCGAGGACCATGTGCTGTCACTCGATGTGCTCAAGCAGATTGGCGGCTCGTCCCTGACCGAGGATGTGGCTTTTGCCATGCAGGCCGACGGCCTGCCCAACACCTTTGTGCCGGGCCGCAACCTGCTGTTTCTGACGCTGGCCGGCGCGCTGGCCTATCGGCGCGGCCTGACGGTGATCGTCACTGGCGTCTGCGAGACCGATTATTCGGGCTACCCCGATTGCCGCGACGACACCATGAAGGCCCAGCAGCTGGCGCTGAACCTGGGCCTGGAGCGCCGGCTGCGCATCGATACGCCGCTGATGTGGCTGGACAAGGCCCAGACCTGGCAGCTGGCCCAGGATCTGGGCGGCAGCGATCTGGTGGAGCTGATCCGCACCGAGACCCATACCTGCTACCAGGGCACGCGCGATGCGCTGCACGAATGGGGCTATGGCTGCGGCAGCTGCCCGGCCTGCGAGCTGCGTGCATCGGGCTGGCACAACTGGCGCGCCAGTCAGGCCGCAACTTGAAATTGATAGCTGCTTGCGCTTGATAAAAAAGGACTTCAGGCTGATAAAGCGCTAAAGTCCTTTGATTGAAGGCGGTAAATGCTCCTTAATAAGGAGCATTTTTTCGATGGGCCCGATTCAGGCGCCGGGGCGTGTGGCGATCTGCCCGGCCTGAATCTGCGCCGTCATCTGGCTGAGCCAGGTCTGGCTTTCCGGGCGCTCGAACAGAAAGTCCCAGATGGCATCGTGCTGGCGCGGTGTCAGGGCGAGCGCGCCATGGCGGCGCATATGGGCTTGCAGCCGCTGCAGCTCTGCCGCAGTCAGCGGCAGCTGCATCACGGTCAGCGGGGGGCGCGGGCGGTAGCGGCGCTGGGGAATGTTCTTGCGGGGACGATTCATGGCAAAGCGATCAAAGCGATTCAAAGGTTAGACGGGCCAGACCACGCCGTTGTCGTTGAGGATGGCGTCCAGCGGCAGGTCATGGGCCTCGGGCTGGAAGTCATCGACATAGCCATTGGTGTAGCCCAGGCCCACGGTAAACGGGCGCGGGCTCAGCTCGGCCAGCGTGCGGTCATAGAAGCCGCCGCCATAGCCCAGGCGGTAGCCGCCGGCCGCATAGCCTACGCAGGGGACAAACAGCAGCGTGGGCACCAGCAGTTCGGTATCCTTGGGCTTGGGAATGCCATAGGCGTCCTCCTCCATCGGGCAACCGGGGTACCAGGCGTGAAAACTCAGCGTCTTGCGCTGTTTGTCTATCACCGGCAGCCCGATCCTGCGCCTTTGTGGAGTACCCTGTAGCTCGCCATCTTCCTTCCAGCGATGCAGGGCTGGCAGCGGGTCGAACTCTCCCTTGATGGGCCAGTAGGCACCAATCACGGTATCGGGCCGCTCCATCAGCCAAAAGCGCATCACCTGCTGCAGCGCATCGGCGCGTTGCAGGCGATCTGGAAGGTTGAGGCGCAGTTCAATCAACTTGCGGCGTAACGCTGCTTTGTCCATCGGATAATTTCCTCCATGCACTGGCTGAAGATTTTGACACCGCTTTGTGCGGCTTCCCTGCTGACTGTAGCTGCTCCGTTTGCGCAGGCACAAAACCCGGGCGATGCCGTGTTGCTGGACATGCAAAAAGCATTCCGCAGCCGCAATCAGGCGGCGCTGACCCAGCTCCTGCCCCAGGCGGCCGGTCACCCCCTCGAACCTTGGGCCGCTTACTGGGAACTCAAGAACCGGCTGGAGAGCGCATCGCCCGATGAAATCCAGGGTTTTCTGAACCGCTATGCCGGCACCTACCAGGAAGACCGCTTGCGCAACGACTGGCTGCTGCTGCTGGGCAAGCAGCGCGACTGGAACACCTTCAGCCAGGTCTATCTCAAGTTCCGCATGCGCGACGACAAGTCCGTCACCTGTTACGCCCTGCTGGCCGACGCCTTGCAAGGCCGGGGTGCGCCCAATGTGGGCCAGCAGGTACGCGATCTGTGGCTGGCGCAAAAGGATGCCGATGACGGCTGCACCACGGCCGCCGGCCAGCTGTATGCGAACAAGCTGATCACCGACGCCGATGTCTGGCGCCGTGCCCGTGTGGCCACCGAAGCCAATCGCCAGAAGGCGGCCCGTGATGCGGTGGCCATCGTCGCCCCCGAAGCGGTCGACCAGGTGGCGCAGGTGTTTGCCTCGCCCGCCAAATACCTGTCAGGCCAGAGCAAGGCGCGCGGTCGCGAGCGCAAGGAGCTGGCCCTGCTGGCGCTGATCCGCATGGCGGCCAGCGACCCCGATGCGGCAGCCACGCAGATCGACGGCGGCTGGGGCGCCCAACTCAACGGCGAGGAGCGCAACTGGGCCTGGGCCGTGGCCGGCAAGCAGGCCGCCTTCAAGCTCTCGCCCGATGCCAATAGCTATTTCGGCAAGGTGCGCCGCAACGAAGACCTGAGCGACGACCTGCTGGGCTGGAAGGCCCGTGCCGCGTTGCGCGCCGGCGACTGGAAGGCCGTGCGCCGTGCCATCGACGCCATGGGCCCGGAACGCACCGACCCGGCCTGGGCTTACTGGAAAGCCAAGGCCATGCTGGCGGGCCGCCCCAATGCCGAGGAAAAGGCCGAAGCCCGCCAACTGCTGGAGGACACGGCCGGCAGCCACAGCTTCTATGAACAGCTGGCGCTGGAGGAAATCGGTCAGCGCATCACCGTGCCGCCCGCGCCCGCGCCGTTGACGGCGCAGGAAAAGGCGGCGGCGCGCAGCAACCCAGGCCTGAGCCGCAGCCTTTATGCCATCGGCATGGGGCTGCGCAGCGAAGGCGTGCGCGAGTGGAACTACTCCACCAATCTGCATCAGCCCGGCGGCATGGAAGACCGCGAGCTGTATGCGGCAGCCGATCTGGCCTGCGAGCGCCAGGTCTGGGATCGCTGCATCAACACCAGCGAGCGCACCAAGACCTTTGCCGACTGGACGCAGCGCTTTCCCATGCCCTATCACGACACGGTGCTGGCCAAGTCGCGCAATATCGGGCTGGATCCGGCCTATGTCTATGGCCTGATCCGTCAGGAGAGCCGCTTCATCATGGATGCCCGCTCGGGCGTGGGCGCTTCGGGGCTGATGCAGGTGATGCCGGCCACGGCGCGCTGGACGGCCAGGAAGATCGGCATGGCGGGCTTCACGCCCGACATGATCAACGACCGCGACACCAATATCACCATCGGCACCTCCTATCTCAAGCTGGCGCTGGACGACTTCGAGGGCTCGATGGCGCTGGCGGCCGCGGGTTACAACGCCGGCCCGGGCCGCCCGCGCAGCTGGCGCAACGGCCCCACGCTGGACGCCGCCATCTGGGCCGAGAACGTGCCCTTCAGCGAGACCCGCGACTATGTGAAGAAGGTGCTCTCCAACACCACCAACTATGCGGCACTGATCACCGGCCAGCCACAGTCGCTCAAAAGCCGTCTGGGCACCATAGGCCCGCGCCCGGCCAATGATCCCGAGACCATGAAGGACTTGCCATAAGCGGGTGTCTAGATGAGCTGATTGCTCATTTGACGATAGTAAAAAGCGCTCTGCCCGAGAGGGTCAGAGCGCTTTTTTGTTGAATTCGGCAAGGGCTGGCGTTGTTGCATCAATCCAGCTTGTACCCCACATCTATACGAGGCCTTCCGTCTGAGCATGGCCAAGCGCATCCAACTGATTCAAGAGAGCTGTTCCCCTGCATGAGCTGGTTTTTTGCCAAAGGCTTCATCACCTGTCAGGGCTCTCTGGCGTTTCATCCTCCGACAGCTGTTGTAGCAAGCGGGTCAGCACGGATGCATCACGCATATTGTTAGACACCACACAAAACGCATTGAATCTGCAATGTTCAAGCAGCGTTTTCAATGTGCAGTTTGCGTTACTGTCGTCGGCGCTCAGCGCCATAGTTTTGCATTAGCGCTCAGAAACCTCATGCCGGTTAATTCCTTCAGCAGCTATAGCCAGGTAGCCAGGTCTGACAACATGGGTATGGGACTTGAATATTGAGCTTGAACTGCGGTCTGCAACGCATGCTGAAGTCTGGCGATGGACTGTGAGTCCACACCGTTGCATCACCGGCTGCACAGGGCTCGTGGTTTGTCGAAGTGCCAAGCCAAACAGTTTTTTGAGCGTCAAGAAAAACAGGATGGCTACATCTGAGAACCGAGGGTGACGCCCATGTTTGCGGCTGACAGCGGCAAGACAGGATGGCGTTCTTCCAGCCAGATTGACAACGAGTGTCGTTGTACAGCTTGCAGCGGGTCGTGCGCCAGCGGAGCGAATCAGGCCGAGAGCCTTTGGCCAGTTGCTCATCGATTTATGCAAGAGCATCCTTGATCTTGTGACTTTCCGGTGGTCAGGCGCTTAGATCGACGACTGAATCGGCATTTCTTTGGCGCACGCGCAAGTCCCATTGGCTCGGTTTCCGATTAAAGCGCCCTGCGAGTTGATCGGCCTCTCGGGCTGGTTCGGTGATTGACGACACGGGTTGATCAGGTGCTCTCTAGTGACTTTCCCTTGGTTCACGATTACCCGCTAGCGTTTAAATAGCTTTTTAAATAAGCTTTCTATGTTTGCGAATTTAGCAAGTAAATTGGGTGCTGGTGCAAGCCGCTTTCAAATAGGAGACAACGATGTCAACATGGTCGCGATTCAAGATTTCGTTCGGTGCAGGGGTGCTGTGTGCGCTGTCGGTCAGCGCCTCAAGCGCAACCGCCCAGACTGTCAAAGTGGGGATGGTTGTTGGTGTGTCGGGCCCCGGCGCAGATATTGGCGAAAGCATGGTCCGTGGCGCAGACTTGTACTTAGCGCTGCATAGTAAAGACCTGCCTTCAGGCACGAGAGTCGAACTAATTAAGCGTGATGATGGTAGCAATCCGGATCGCACAAAGCGTCTGGCACAGGAGCTGGTCGTGCGCGACAAGGTCCAACTCCTGACTGGCGTGACTTTGAGTCCTCAGGCATTGACTATTGCGCCGGTTTCGACAGAGGCCAAGGTGCCGACGTTGATCATGAACGCGACTACTGGAGCCTTGACGCGCTCCTCCCCATATTTTGTGCGCTTCTCTTATGCAAACTGGCAGATGGCCTACACGATGGGTGCTTGGGCTGCCAAACACGACATCAAGAGCGCCTACACATTGGTAGCCGACTACGCAGCGGGCCATGACATGGAATCAGGCTTCAAGCGCGGCTTTGAAGACAACGGCGGCACCATCGTGGGCTCAGACAGGACCCCGATGGGGACGACTGACTATCTACCTGCTATGGCGCGTATCAAAGCGGCATCGCCAAAGTCGCTATTTGTTTTTACGCTAAGTGGTGCACCGAGTATTGCAACGATGAAAGCGTTCCGTGACTCAGGTCTACAGGCTGCAGGTGTCCAGTTGCTCAGTACTGCACAGAATGTCTCGGATCAGCAGTTGCCCCAGACAGGGCCAGCATCGGTGGGGATGATTAACAGCGCTGTGTACATCGCGACCGATTCGCGTCCAAATGCCAAAGCGTTTCTGGCCGCATATCAAAAGGCCTATGGTCAAAACGCATACCCAGATCTACCTGCGGTCGCTGCTTGGAACAGCATGGAGGCGGTATTCGGGATCATCAAAAAGCATGGCGCGAATTTCACCTCTGATCAAGCTATGGGTGTCTTGAAGAATTGGAAATCTTCAAACACGCCTGCGGGCCCCATTGCGATTGACCCAGTTACACGAGACATCGTCCACGAGGTCAGTCTCGCAAAGATTCAGAAGGTTGGAGACAAGTACGAGAACGTCGCGTTCGATGTAGTTAAGGACGTCAAGGATCCTTGGAAATTGGTCAACCCTGAAAAGTGATCACGTTCCTCGAATCGGTTTACTTTTAGGAAGCAGAGCGTGGACGTTCTCAACATACTTGTTGGCATCGCCTTTAGTGGTGCCGCTTACGCCATGGTCCTGTACATGACCTCTGTGGGCTTGTCTGTGACCATGGGCCTGCTGGGTGTCGCAAACCTGGCCCATGGCGCTTTTGCAATGGCTGGTGGCTATTTTCTCGTGACCTTCATGGACCAACTGGGACTGCCTTTCGGTTTGTCTGTGCCATTGGCCTGTGTCTGCGTTGGCTTGATCAGCTTGATCCTTGAGCGAGCCCTGTACTCCCGCGTATATCGAGGCACTGAACTGGATCAGGTGGTTCTTAGCATGGGCCTGATTTTCATGGCTACCGCAGTGGCTCATGTCGAGTTTGGTGCTCAGCCCGTCCGTGTTGTTCTGCCGGATTTGCTAGATGGGCAGCTCACGTTGGGTGGTTACTCGTTCCCTGTGTATCGGCTGTTCTTGATCTGTGCTGGTCTATGTGTTTTTGGTGCGCTGTGGGTAGCTATTGAAAGAACCTTGATGGGGGCGCGCATCCGGGCCGCAGTGGACAACCGTGCGATGGCCGAAGCCACAGGGATGAACAGCAAGAGGATGTTTGCAATCGTTTTTGCGCTGGGCAGCGTACTGGCAGCTCTCGGTGGCTCACTCGGCGCAGAGGTGATGGCGATCGAGCCAGAGTACGCACTAAAGCACTTGGTGTACTTCCTCATGGTTGTTGCAGTTGGCGGTTTGGGTTCTGTGAAGGGGCCGTTTTTTGCCGCACTGCTTTTGGGTGTTGGTGACTCGGCTTGCAAGATTCTTGCGCCTGAGTTCGGAGGCATCTTCATCTATGTCGCGCTTTTCATTCTTCTTCTGATCCGCCCGAACGGCTTATTTGGACGCGTATGAGCTCCCATCCTGCAATCAACGATCTTCTGTCGATCCGCCGCTTTCGGCCGATCGAGGCACTGCCCTGGCTGTTGGCCATTGCGGCCTACTTTGTCTTTCCGCAGTATCTGCAGCTTGGTTCGCAGATTCTGATCATGGCGCTCTTTGCCCTTTCGTTTGACCTCTTGCTGGGGTACGGGGGCATTGTGACCCTGGGTCATGCTGCCTATTTCGGTGCAGGAGCCTATACGGCAGGTCTGCTTGCGAAGTATGGCTGGGGTGAGCCGATGTCGGCATTAGCAATTTCTGGTCTTGTCGCTGGCTTACTGGGCGCTATTGCAGGTGCGGTGATTCTGCGCACCAAAGGACTAGCACTGCTTATGTTGGGGATGGCTGTATCACTGCTGCTACTGGAGCTGGCCAACCACGCTGTAAACATTACGGGTGGTGCCGATGGACTCCAAGGGATGAATGTGGCGGCCATTTTTGGCAAGTTCGACTTCGACATGTTCGGAAAGACCGCCTATGTCTATGCCCTTGTAGTTCTATTTTTCGCTTGGCTTTTTGTTCGTCAACTGGTGAACGCGCCGTTCGGCAGGTCACTTGTCGGAATTCGCCAGAATCCAGCGCGGATGAGTGCTCTGGGGGTTTCTGTGTGGACGCGTCAGCTAGTGGCATTTGCAATCAGCAGTGCTCTTGCCGGTCTTGCCGGCGGACTCTCTGCCCAAACCAATCAATTTGTTTCTCTGTCTGTGTTCGGCTTAGAGCTGTCCGGGATCGTGATCGTGATCTTGGTGCTGGGCGGAGTTGGTCGACTCTACGGCGGGTTTATTGGCGCCTTCGTGTACATGGTTGCTCAAGACACTTTGTCGAAAGATCAACCAGCGTTTTGGCTGTTTTGGATTGGTCTGTTGCTGGTTTTGACAGTGCTATTCAATCGGGGTGGCTTGCTTGGTATAGCTGACTTGATTTGCCATAAATTGAAGCGCTCTGAGGTCGAGCGCTTGGAGGTGGCCAAATGAAGCAACCAATTATTCAAACCAAAAATTTGGTCAGGAAGTATGGAGCCTTTGTAGCTACCGATAACGTCACTTTCTCAATGAGTGCGGGCGAGCGGCGAGCTCTGATTGGTCCGAATGGTGCTGGCAAAACTACATTTCTGAACTTGCTCACTGGACAGATAGCTCCAACGAGCGGTAGCGTTTTGCTCGCTGGAGAGGACATAAGTAAGGTGCCAATGCACCATCGCGTGCGCAGTGGCATCGTGCGAACTTTCCAGCTCAACACGTTGTTGAGGGAATCGAGCGTCCTGGAGAACGTGCAGTTGGCGGTACTTGAGCGGCGTGGGTTTGGCTCTCGCATGTTTGGTGGTGCTCGCGAGCAGCGCGAGGCTGCGGAAGTGGCCATGGAAATCCTCCAGACGCTTGGAATGGCCTCGCACGCGGGCCATCGGATCTCATCCCTTGCTTACGGGCGGCAGCGCTTAGTAGAGATTGCCATCGCGCTCGCGTTGCAGCCTAAAGTGCTGTTACTAGACGAGCCTGCAGCAGGGGTTCCGCCCGCAGATTCTCATTTGGTGATGGACACCATTGCGAGTCTGCCAGGTGATATTGCCGTGCTGATCATTGAGCACGACATGAAGCTCGTTTTTCGCTTTGCACAGCAAATCAGCGTTTTGGTGCGAGGACGGCTTCTGACAGACGGAACGCCGGCGGAAATTGCTGCGGACCCACAGGTTCGAGAGGTCTATCTGGGGAGGGCGCACCATGCGTGATTCGATTTTGACTTGTGCCCGGCTCTGCTCCGGTTGGGGTGATACCCAGGTTCTATCAGACGTTTCTCTCTGTCTTGGTGCTGGACAGGTTTTGGCGCTGCTTGGGCGCAACGGCGTTGGAAAAAGTACCTTGCTTTCAAGCGTTGTCGGCCGAGCTTCACACAAGAGTGGGTCCATCGTTTTGGCGGGAACCAACATCGAGACGCTGCCTGTGTACGAGCGCGCCAAACTTGGCATCGGCTTTGTGCCGCAGGAGCGGGAAATATTTCCATCGCTGTCAGTACGTGAGAACCTGCTCGTAGCGGCCAAGCCGGCAGCGGTACCTGGTGCGAAGCCCTGGAATCTGGATCGAGTTGTCGACTTGATGCCTCGCTTAGGGGAGCGTATCAACAACGGGGGCAACCAGCTTTCCGGAGGGGAGCAGCAAATGCTCAGCATCGGTCGGGCACTCATGGGGAACCCGTCTGTTCTTCTGCTTGATGAACCCATGGAAGGGCTTGCGCCCGTAATCATCGATGGTCTCGTTCAGGCTCTGCATCGGCTGCGTGCTGAGGGTGATCTGGCGATCTTGCTCGTTGAGCAGCACGTCTCCTTGGCACTGGAATTCACTAACAGGGTCATCGTTCTTGATCGTGGAGTGGCGGTATATGACAACGCGGACGGTCGCGAAGTCCCCGACCAGGCTCGGTTGGAGGCCCTTGTAGGGGTTTCCGAGCATTAAAAACACGACCATATATCTTACCAGCTTAGCTAAATTGGTAATATAATTGACTCAAAGATTGATGCGAACGATTCATGAGTTTTAGAAAGCAGGGCTACATGAATCGGTCAAAACGCAAGAACAAACCAATGGAGATATGGACATGTTGAAGACTGGTGCTGAACATCTTGAGTCACTGCGCGATGGTCGCGTGGTTTTCGTTGGTGGCGAGCGTGTGATGGATGTGACGACACACCCTGCGTTCCGCAATGGTGCGCAATCGATTGCAGCCATTTATGACATGAAGGCGGCGCCTGAGAACCGTGATTTCATGACATATGAGGAAAACGGTGAGCGTTACAGCGGCTACTTTCTGCGTGCCCGTAGCAAGGCAGACCTGGAATTCCGCAGCGGCGTGCACCGTGCCATCGCCGATCAGACCTATGGAATGTTCGGACGTTCGCCAGACCACGTTGCCAGCTTCGTGACTGGCATGAGCCTGGCGCCTGAAGTTTTTGGTAAATACGCCGACAACTTGATGGCTCATTACGAGCACATGCGAAAGAATGACATCTATTCGACGTATGCCATCATCCCTCCGCAAGCAGGCCGCAATCCTGAGCCCTACAAGAAGCTCAATATTCCGGTGCCGACCTTGCGTGTGGTTCGCGAGGAGGATGATGGTCTGGTGATCTCCGGCCAGAAAATGCTGGCAACAGGTGCGGCATATACCAACGAGATCTGGGTCGGCAACATTACGCCACTGGCACCTGACCAAGCCGAGCAATCGATCACCTGCACCATACCTTGCAACGCACCAGGCTTGGAGCTGTGGTCGCGCAAGCCGCTGTCTCGTGATGTGAAGGCAGAGTTCGAGAATCCGTTGGCCTATCGCTACGATGAATCAGATTGCATGCTGCTTTGCAACGAAGTCAAAGTGCCATGGGAAAAGGTTTTCGTACACAACGATGCCGCGCTGGCAAGCCAGATCTATGTGAAGACTCCGAGCCACACCTATGGCAACCACCAGTCCAATGTGCGCTTCCATTCAAAGCTGCAGCTCATCGTGGGTCTGGCGAGCAAGATCACCAAGGCTTCGGGAGCCGACCAGGTTCCGGCGGTGCGAGAAACACTGGGCAAGCTAGCGGCTTGGGAAGGCATGCTTGACGCTGCAATCCATGGCCAGATCCAAAGTGCCGAGAAATGGCCCACAGAAGGCTTCTTGTGCTTCAACCGCCGTTTCCAGTATGCGGCGCTGAACTGGTGCACCGAAAATCATTCAATCATCATCGATCAACTGCGTGAACTATGCGGCGGCAGTGTGTTCCAGATGCCCGCAGACATCTCGGTCATGGGTGACGCTCATATGCGTTCTCAGTTTGAAAAGTACTGGACAACGCCCCAAACCGAAGCTGTCGAACGTATGAAGCTCTACAAGCTGGCCTGGGATTTGACTGGCTCGGAGTTTGCCGGTCGCCATCAACAGTACGAGAAGTTCTATGCGGGTGCTTCGTTTGTCGTGCGCAATTACAACTATATGCACGCAGACTGGAAATCCTTGGAGGGCGTGGCAGAGCATTTGATGTCCAGCTATGGCGCTCCTGCGGAATATCTGTAAATAGATTTGGCGCACGCCTGTCCGCATTGTTAAGGAGACATTTTCATGAATTCCTCGTTTACACCTTATCCGGAAATTGATCGCAAAGACTTTCGCTCTGCACTTGGCTTGTTCCCCACAGGCGTGGCGGTAGTTACTGCAAATGATGAAAAAGGCGAATTTCGGATTGGAATGACTATTACGTCGTTCAATTCGGTCTCGCTCGACCCTCCGCTGGTTCTTTTCTCTATCGATAAAAGAGCAATGAGCTTGCCGGCTCTTTGTAAATCCAAGATGTTCAGTATTAATGTACTGGGTCAACAGCATGAACACATCTCAAACCGATTTGCAACGGCAAAAGGTGATAAATGGGGTGAAACGGAGGTGGAATTGCATGATGGGCTTCCATTCACGTTGGCCAATTCCATTGTTGCTTTTCAATGCGCTCCTTACGCCGAATATGACGGTGGTGATCACGTGATTTTTGTTGGCCGTGTATTGCGTATTCACAAGCGTGAAGAGGGTTCGCCTCTGGTTTTTTTTAGTGGGCGATATGCCTCCCTGCAACAGCCGACGATCTCAGCGTCGATCTAATGTTTTTTTAACCTAGGAGTAAGTGAAATGGCTGTTACCAAAGCTCATCACGAGTTTCACAAAATTGACCTCAATGCGCCAGGCTGGAAGTTGCCTGAAGGCTATGCCCCTGATTCCGGTGCGTTGGAGATCATCATCTCCGGCTCGCTGGACACGGAGAAAAAGCAGGGTAGTCGTACTCGTATCCTGCGCTTCCCGGCCGGCTTTGCGACATACAAGCCCATCGTCCATGACTACTGGGAAGAAGTGTTCATGTTGGAAGGTGACATGACCGTCGGTGCTGATGACAGTGGCCATGGTGGCGAGTCCTTTGAAGGCTACACATACGCCGTGCGTCCACCCGGTGCGTGGCATGGCCCCTTCCGTTCGAAGAACGGATGCTATCTGCTGGAAACCCACTACTACGATCCTGCTTGACAAGCTAAGGATCAAGATGCGTCACAATCTCCGGCTGTTCATAGAACTTCTGGAGTTTCTGCATGCAGCGTCGCCCAGCGAAATCGAGCGAAAGCGCTACGAAGAAAGACAAGGAAAAAAAGTTGACCTTGGGTCCTACAGTCTCTCTTCCAGCGCTTCTCGACAAAAGTCCCCAGACCGATAGCAAGTTTCGTCAATTAATCTATGACATTTATGTCGTCGCAGATCTTCTTGAGTCGGCTCGTGAGTATTTGGCGGAGCACTTAGGGGTTTCCTCGTCTCAATACAACATTATTATGGTGATTGCGAGGCAAGGTTCAGAAAATGGGGTGAACGTCAGCGACGTTGCAACCAGACTCAACGTAACAGGCGCATTTGTTACCAATGAGGTAAAGAAGCTTGTAAAGAGCGGATTTATCCATAAGAAATCCAATCCTGATGATGGGCGCAGTGTATTACTGACTTTGACTCCATCTGGTTATGCCAAAGTACAGGCAATAGAGCCAGAAATTATTTCAGTCAATAACAGACTTTTCGGTAAATTATCAAAATCTGATTTCCAGGAGCTTTCTCGCATTGTAGGATCGTTGGTTGATGGGTTTGGCCAAACTGTGGCCTTATTAAAAGCCCTATCCTCGGAGTCCGAAAAAAGTGGAAAGGTGATTGCAGGAATTTCAGGTGGATAGCTGCTGAAATAGGCTTGGCTGATCGGTTGGTGGAGTGAGAATAGTTGACGGCGCTCAGATACTTAAACTTTATCGACAGCCATGATTTATTTTTCTTGCATTGCTGATAATTCTGATGGAAATTCTGAAAGCCGCGTCATTGGAGTTAATCCGCATCGCTTTATTGTTGCAGGTTGGACAGGGCGCGATGCAAAAGCCATTGAGCACCATATCGAAGAACTCGCAGAGCTCGGTGTGCCTCGCCCATCTTCTGTACCGCTGTATTACCGCGTTGGGAAAAATCTACTTTGCCAAGACTCCGTACAGGAAGTTATTGGCTCAGAGAGTTCTGGTGAAGCCGAGCCTGTGATGTTCTTTGCCGAGGGCGAGTGGTGGCTCACGGTTGGCTCTGACCACACGGACCGAAAAGTCGAAGGCTATTCGGTTGCTGTGTCCAAGCAGATGTGTCCGAAGCCTATAGCAAATGCAGCTTGGCGCTGGTCGGAGATTGCAAGTTACCAAGACGAAATTCAGCTCCAGTCGAGCATTTTGGAAGGTGACAAATGGGTGATGTACCAAGGCGGCACACTTGCCTCAATACGTCCTCTGACATCTTTGCGCGATGGCTTCTTCGCTCTAATGAATGAGCAACTTGAGGGAAGCTTCATGTTCTGCGGAACCTTAGGTGCAATTCCTAATGAGCAAGGTACAAGGATCCGTCCCGCAACACAAATGCAGATAGCGTTGCACGATCCGCGCAGGAACCGCTCTATCGTGCATCGCTACACCGTAGAGATGCTTCCGCTTGTGGCCTGACAGTTGGTGGGGATCGATGATCATGAGCCACAACATCTCCGAAATTAGAGTGCGCATACTGCGTGGTGAAACGACTCACGAGCGTGTGGTTGCGAGTGCATTGGAGAAGGCCGGGCAGTCTTCCGCTCAGCATGTCTTTACTGCTTTGTATGCAGATGCCGCGTTAGCGGCTGCACGATCGGCCGATCAGCTTTTGGCTGCGGGAGCTGAGATCCCAGCGCTTGCTGGTTTGCCTGTTTCTGTGAAGGATTTGTACGACATTGCTGGGGAGGCAACACAAGCCGGTGGAATGGTTTATTGCGATGAGAAGCCGGCTTTGGTTGATGCTCTAGCCGTTTCTCGATTGAGAAAAGAGGGGGCAGCGATTGTTGGAAAAACGAATATGACAGAGTTCGCGTTTTCCGGCGTAGGCATCAATCCTCACTATGGAACTCCAGTGAATCCTGCAGATTCCAATGTTGCGCGAATCCCCGGAGGCTCCTCCTCGGGAGCCGCAGTGTCAGTGGCACTAGGTTTGGCCATTGCAGGGTTGGGTTCAGATACGGGTGGATCGATACGTATACCTGCAGCCTTGTGCGGCCTGGTTGGGTTTAAAAGTACCCAGTCTCGAGTCCCTAGGCTGGGAGCGTTTGAGCTCTCTCGGACGTTGGATACTGTTTGTGCCATGACGAGAAGCGTTGCGGACTGCATGACTGTGGATGCTGCTCTGTCTGGTGCTCCACTTGATGTGAAACGGCTGCCGCTTGCAGGCATGCGATTGGCCGTGCCACGCTCAGTCATGTTTGATGGCGCTGATACAGCTGTAATCCAGGCGTTCGAGCGAGCATTGTCATGGCTGTCCCAAGCAGGGGCTCACATCACGACAATTGCGTTTGAAGAGCTTGCTGAGATTCCACGTCTGAACTCGCCTGGCGGTTTTTCAGCAATTGAAGCGTACGCAGTTCACAAAGCAAAGTTTACGCATCAGCAACAGAGCTTTGACTCCCGAGTAGCACAGCGCATTGCGCTGGGTTCCACTGTGAGCGCAGCAGACTACATTGAAATGCAGGATGCCAGAAAGCGTTGGATTGATCGATCGGAGGCTGTACTGGCTCCCTTCGATGCCTTGATCTGTCCTACCGTACCCATGATTGCTCCTGAGATTGCAGGTTTGGTCAAGAGTGACGATGCATTCTTTAAGGCCAACGGACTGCTGCTGCGAAACACTTTCGCGATCAATTATCTGGACGGATGTGCTTTCAGCATCCCTTGCCATCTGCAAGGCGATCTACCCGTTGGACTGATGCTGGCTTCCACAAATGGCAACGATGCTGAACTAGCAGCTGTTGCACTCGCTGTAGAAGCTGCCTTGGACGCAAAGCGCGAAGTCGTGTAGTGCAATCAATGGCGTCCTGCCTCTTTATAGCCAGAGACTGCTCAATCCAGATCCTCTATTGAACGGAGGATGCCTGGGGGGCATCTCTGGCATTTTCAATGGCTAAAAGCCTTTCATAGCAGCGTCCTTTTGAAACCGCCAGTTCGGGTAAGGATGGCATTGCCCGTTCATCAGTTCATCTCAGCTTGTCAGCATCCGTTCGGCCTCGTTGCGTCTTGATCAATCTGCCAAACCTTGAGCTGGAAGTCCATACTTTTTGAGGGTGCATTTTGCTTACTTAAAAAGCTTTTTTTTATAATTAAAAGCCTTGAAAGATTCTTGATCATGACAACTACTCCTTCACGCTTGCCGGTGTACCTGGACTACAGCGCTACGACGCCTGTTGATCGACGCGTTTTTGATGCGATGGAGCCCTACTTTTGCAGCATCTTCGGCAACCCTGCCTCTCGAAGCCACTCTTATGGATGGGATGCCGAGAGTGCTGTCGAGGAAGCACGGAGATTTGTCGCTGAGCTCTTAGGTGCTGACCCGCGTGAGATTGTTTGGACCTCGGGTGCAACCGAGGGCAACAACCTGGCAATCAAAGGTGCAGCAAATTTCTTGAAGGAAAAAGGCAAGCACCTCATCACTCAGGCAACGGAGCACAAGGCTGTTCTCGACACATTCAGAGAGTTGGAACGTCAAGGCTTCACTACTACCTACTTGCCCGTCAACGAAGATGGGCTTGTTACGTTGGAGCAAGTGCTAGAGGCAATACGTCCTGACACCACGCTGGTGTCCATCATGATGGCCAACAACGAAACGGGCGTGGTTCAGCCGGTTGGGGAAATTGGCAAGGCATGCCGCGAACGCAAGATTGTTTTTCACTGTGACGCAGTTCAAGCAGCGGGGAAAATCCCAGTCAACGTCGATGAGATCTACGCGGATCTTCTGACGGTGACTGCTCACAAGTTGTACGGCCCAAAGGGGATTGGAGCACTTTATGTACGACGCAAGCCCCGCGTTCGATTGGAAGCACAGATCCACGGTGGAGGGCATGAGAGAGGGATGCGCTCAGGTACATTGCCTACCCACCAGATCGTTGGGATGGGGGAGGCCTTCCGGATCGCTAAGATTGAGATGGCAAGCGAAGCTCCGCAGCTTCATGTGCTACGGGAGCGGTTGTGGAAAGGCCTGCAGGCAATTGAGGAGATCTATGTGAATGGATCTTTGGAGTCGCGCGTTCCCAACATTCTTAACGTCAGCTTTAACTATGTTGAAGGCGAGTCGTTGATCATGGCGGTTCGTGACCTGGCTGTATCTTCGGGCTCTGCCTGTACTTCCGCCTCATTGGAGCCTTCGTATGTTCTGCGCGCAATGGGGCGGAATGACGAGTTGGCCCACAGTTCCATTCGGTTCTCTTTGGGGCGATTCACAACGGAAGCCGAGATTGACTTTGCGGTCAACCTGCTTAAAGAGAAGGTTGCCAAACTTCGTGACATGAGTCCTTTGTGGGAAATGCATTTGGAAGGTGTTGACCTTTCCAAAATTGAATGGGCTGCCCACTGAATGAGAGCGAAAAGGCTTCCTTAAGCAATTTTGCGTGGTGTTGTTGTTGAGGATCTAGGGCGGCCCACCGCGTTTGTCGCTTGCAGAGGTTGCACAAGACCTGAGTTTGTCCCACCATTTGCCGATGATCCCGAAACCATGAAGGACCTGCCGTAGGCCTTGGGCTCCGATGCGCTGGTGGCGCGCGGACCTATCGCTGCTAGCGCTCTGCCCGAAAGGGGCAGGGCGCTTTTTTCATGGTGCTCCGGCTCTCGCGAAACCGCTCGTATTTGCCCAGGCGCGCCGGGGCGCGCGCGAGATAGCACGCAAAGTCCCATGTAGGTGAATAACCTACAAACAGATGGCGAATGAGATTGGTTTGCGTTTACAAAAGTACATAATTGCAACCGTCAGAGCCCATAACGTCACATACAACCTCGGCTTTGTCTCCCTTTAGCTGCCTGCCAGCTGTCCAGAAGGCCCACCGGGCCGCCGCTTCCTACCCGTATCTGTGAACGACCTGCCCTAGGCAGGCCGAGGAGTCATCATGTCCAACGCAGCTCTCAGCCGTGCCCGCCATATTCGCTGGCAACCCCGTCTACTGGCCCTGGCCGCTGCCGCCGCATGCGCCGGCAATGCTTTTGCGCAAGCCAGGGAGTCCACCATGGAGGAGGTGGTGGTCTCTGCCTCCGGCTTCGAGCAAGAACTGAAAAATGCCCCGGCCTCCATCTCCGTCGTGACGCGCCAGGAGCTTGAGACCAAGAACTTCCGCGATCTGGCAGAAGCCCTGCAGGGCGTGGAAGGCATTGATGTGATGGGCGGCACCGGCAAGACCGGCGGCCTCGATATCAGCATCCGTGGCATGCCCAGCGACTACACGCTGATCCTGATCGACGGGCGCCGCCAGAACGTGGCGGGCGACGTCACGCCCAACGGCTTTGGTGCGGCGCTGACCAGCTTCATGCCGCCCATGTCGGCCATCGAGCGTATCGAAGTCATTCGCGGCCCCATGTCCACGCTTTACGGCTCGGACGCCATGGGCGGCGTGATCAACATCATCACGCGCAAGGTCGGCAAGGAGTGGGGTGGCGAAGTCAGCGTGGGCGCCGGTATTCCGCAAGACAGCGAATGGGGCAACCAGTACAAGAGCAGCTTCTACATCAACGGCCCCATCAAGCAGGAGCTGCTGGGCCTGGCCGTGCGTGGCAGCACCTTCAACCGCGATGCCTCGGACTGGGTGCTGGCCCCTGGCGCCGCACAGCCCGCCGGTTCACGCAACCCCGCGCCGGCGCAAAGCCGCCAGCACAGCCTGGGTGCCAAGCTGACGCTGACGCCCAGCCGCTATCACGATATCTGGCTGGACGTGGACCAGGGCCGCACCTGGTACAACAACGAGGATGGCCGTCTGGGCAATCGCGATGCGGTTGCCAAGCCTGGTTCGCAGCCCGGTTATCGCGATGCGCTGCGTTTCAACCGCGATCAGGTCAGCATCGGTCATACCAGCCGTCTGGGCTTTGGCACGCTGGAAAGCAGCCTGATGCATACCGAAACCGAGACCATTGGCCGCACCATCCCCGGCGCGTCGGTGCCCAAGGGCGACCCGCGTGCTGGCGCCGATCGCGAGCTCAAGACCACCAATCTGGTGCTGGACAGCAAGCTGGTGGCCCCCCTGGGCGATGCCCATATGCTGACCGTAGGCGGCCAGTTCTGGGATGCCAAGCTCAAGGACGGGCTGCTGCCGCAAAGCCACAAGCAGACCATGTGGTCGCTGTTCGTGGAAGACGAGTGGCGCCTGCGCCAGGGACTGACCGCCACGCTGGGCGGCCGCTATGACCACCATGACGCCTTTGGCGGCCAGTTCAGCCCGCGCGCTTATCTGGTCTGGGATGCGACGACGAACTGGACCTTCAAGGGCGGCGTGAGCCAGGGCTTCAAGGCGCCGCGCCTTAACCAGCTGATCGACGGTGTCAGCGGTGTCAGCGGCCAGGGCACGACCATCAGCATCGGCAACCCCAACCTCAAGCCCGAGACCAGCACCAATGTGGAGCTGTCGGCCCTGTTCGACAACAAGGCGGGCTGGACCAGCGCGGCCACGTTCTTCCACAACGATGTCAAGGACAAGATCGCCTCGGGCGGCTCCTGTGCCACGGCAGTCATCTCCAGCTGCGCCTACAACCCCACGGCCGATTACTCCATCAATGTGGACAAGGCCAAGACCTGGGGTCTGGAGCTGAGCAGCCGCGCCCAGCTGGCCAAGGACTGGGCCGTCAAGGCCGGCTATACCTGGACCAACAGCGAGGTGATCGAAGGAGGCCGCAAGAACGGCCAGCTGGCGAACACCGCCAAGCATATTGCCAGCGCCCAGCTGGACTGGACCCCGAGCAGCCAGTGGCGTCTGTGGGCGCGCGGCGAGTACCGCAGCAAGAGCCCGCGCTTCAGCGGCTCCTACGACAATCTGAGCTCAGCCAACAAGGCCGTGTTCGATGCCGTGGGCGATATCAAGGGCTATGCGCTGTTCCATCTGGGCGGCAGCTATCAGGTCAACAAGAGCTTGAGCCTGAACGCCAGCATCTTCAATCTGTTCGACAAGGATTTCCGCAAGTACCAGCAGGTGAGCGTCAACGGCACGCCGACCTGGGTGAACAGCTATTTCCAGGGCGGCTCCTCGGTGTCCGGCGTTACCCAAGCCGGCCGCACCTTCTGGATCACGGCGAACATGAAGTTCTGAGGCTGAGCGCTTCACAAGCGGCATGAGCTTCTGAATCAGGAGCTGTCAGCGTATTTTGCTCATGGTTTTCACACTGTTTTATGTCTGAAACCAATGATGAAAAAGCGCAGGCAGCTCCTGTTTTCATATCTCTGATGATTGGATACACTTCTTTACAAATACGGGTTCTGCGCATGGCAGACCCATACCGAGTGAGGGAGAAAGTCGCAATGTCAGCAGCAAGAGGCCGCGTGCTCATCGCCACGCTGGGACTGGTCTGGGTCGGTGCCCTGATGGCGCAGCCCGTCTACAAATGGGTGGATGCGCAAGGGCAGACGCATTACGGCTCGCAACTGCCGCCGCAGCAGGCGGATGCGTCGCAGGTCAAGGTCTCGCCCAACGGCAGCTCGGGTGCGGGCGCGGGGCGCTTTGGCGAGGGAGCTGAGGCACGCAATCCCGACGGCACCAAGAAGCTGCCCAAGGGCGCTCAGGAAATGGCCGACGGTCTGGCCCAGGGCCTGAGAAAGGTCGACGGCAAGGAAGTGGCGCTGAACTGCGCGCTGGCGGTGGACAACATCCGCAGCCAGATCGAGACCATGCTGGAAAACGGCCAGAAAAACCTCAAGGGTGGCTATATCACCCAGGCCCAGTACGACAGCTCGGCGGGCAACTTCGTGAAGCTGCGCTCGCAGGCCACGGTCGGCGACTGCAAGGCCGCCACGGGCCGCTCGCGCGATATGTACCAGTGCATGACCAGCATGCACAACCACCTGGTCGGCTGCGCCGAAAAGCACAGGCCCTGAGCAGTTCGGCCGCTTTCAGAACACGTTCTCAGGTCTTGGCGCACATGCACAGCAGGTTGGGATCGTGGCCGGTCAGGCTGACGCACTCCTCGGTTTCGCCGAATTTTCCGTGCAGGCCGATATTGGGCGAAGTTCTGGCGGGCTAAAGCGTGCTCGGGTACGAATTCATCAAATGATAATGATTCCCAATATTGCTTTGCGGAAGTTTATGGAGAATCATGTCTGACGTTGTTGCACAGCAAAATTGCCAAGGGGGCGGGCACTCGCTTCACTCCGAATATGAGAGCGAATATCGCCTTTCATATATGTATTTCAAGGTGATAGAGCGTTGAAATCATTGATTAGCATGCGCTGCATGCTTCTTTTTTAAGAGTCTTTACGGTCGCGTGGCCTGGGCGCTGTCCTTGGCCTGCAGCAGCAACTCGTGCAACAAGCCCTGCTGGGCTTCGGGAAAGTCGCTGAGCAGCTCGGTGGCTATCTGCTCGCGCCGGTGTCTGAGCTGATCGAACAGTTGCTGTCCCTGGGCGCTGAGCTGCAGGCAGCGCACGCGCTTGTCGGCTTCGCTGGCCGAGCGCTCCAGCCAGCCCTTGTCCTGCAGCTGAGCCAGGGTGCGCGCCATCTGGGCCTTGTCGGTGTGGCTGTGCTCGACCAGTTCCTTTTGCGTGATGCCGGGGTGACGACCGGTGTGCATGAGGATGCGGAATTCGTTGAAGGTCAGCCCCGGTTGCACCGCTTCAAGCGACTCAAGCAGGCGCGCGCGAAACAGGTGCAGCAGATCGTGCAGCACCTCGAACACTTCGGCAGCGATGGATGAACTCATGGTGGGAAAGGTTGTTTGTTGACTTAGTCAACTTATTAATGGATATTTCGTGGACTTTATCAACTTAATGAAAATCATGTCCAACACCGAGACAGTGTCCATCATGCAGCGTGTACGCCACGAATTCCGCTCGCGCCATGTACAGCTGCTGGCGCGCGAGCAGCTCAGCCCCGGCTTTATCCGCCTGACCGTGGGCGGCCCCGAGCTGGCAGGCTTTGTCAGCGCGGGCTTTGACGACCATACCAAGCTCATCCTGCCCCAGGCCGGGATGGACAGGCCCAATCTGCCGCAGATGGTCGACGGCCGCCCCCATATCGACGGCGAGCGTCCCACCATGCGCGACTACACGCCGCTGAACCATGACGTCGCCCGCAACACGCTGCAGCTGGAGTTCGCCGAGCATGGCTCGGGCCCGGCCGTGGAATGGGCGCGCACGGCACCCATCGGTCAGTGGCTGGGTCTGGCCGGCCCGCGCGGCAGCCTGGTCGTGCCCGCCGATCTGGACTGGCATGTGCTGCTGGGCGATGAAAGCGCCATGCCCGCCATGGAGCGCCGTCTGGCGGAGCTGCCGGCCGGCAGCCGCGCCATCGTGCGGGTGCAGATCGCCAATCCGGCTGACCAGCGCCGCTGGGGCAGTGCTGCGAAGCTGGATCTGCAGTGGGTGCCGTCCCTGGCCGTGGCCGTCGATGCCCTGGAGCTGCCCGAAGGCGAGGGCTTTGTCTGGGCGGCTGGCGAGAATCGTGCCATGGCCGATCTGCGCAAGCGCATTCTGGCCAAGCCCGGTGCCAATCCCAAGCGCATGCGGATTGCGTCCTACTGGAAGCAGGGCGAGGCTGCTCACCACGAGGAACTGAGCGCGAATGACTGAAGCGACAAGTCCGCCTTCACGGCTGACTGCAATACTGCGCCGCAAGCTGCACAAGCGCTACACGCCCCTGGTGTTTGCCTTCTACATGGCGCTGATCATGGCATTTCTCATGTGCTGCATCATCGTGGCTGCCAACGGCGGTCTGGGCGCAGGCTACGGGTGGCGGGTGCTCAAGGCCTATGCGCTGGCCATGCCTTCGGCCTTTGCATGCGTGGTGTTGGTGCGTCCGCTGGTCATGCGGCTGGTTGCCGCCACAGTGCAGCCCTGAGCGTGCTTCATTGATTGAGCAGGACGGGGGCGCCGGTCGCATCGCGCCGCAGCTCGGCCGCGCCGCTGGCAACCAGGCCTGCGATCAGGCCGTCCAGCCATTGCTGTTCCGTTTGGCCACCGAAGTAGCTTTGGTGCAGGATGCCGAAATAGGGGGTGGCATGCACCCAGCGCTGCAGATCCTGCACTTTGATGCTTTGCCACTCCAGCAGCTTGTATTTGAGCAGCACCTTGGCGGCATAGCTGGCATGGCGCAGCGGTGCCTGGACAAAGCCGGCCAGCCGCTTGCGGGCAATGCCCAGAGCCGCCTGCACATCGCCAAACAAGCCGCCGTGTCCGGGCACGACAAGGCGAGGCTCAAGGCGCTCGATCACGTCCAGGGTCGCGGCGACCTCGTCAAAGGCGGCAATGCCTTCGATCTCGGGGAAGACCACGCCAAAGCCGTTTTCCCATAGCGCATCGGCAGAGATCAGGATGCGGCTGTCGGGCTCGAACAGAATCACCGAATGCGGATCATGGCCGGGGGCTGCGTGGATCTGCCAGTCGCGGCCCGACAGGCGCACCGTGCTGCCCGGCTGCAGCAGGCCCGTGATGTCAAAGCGCGGGCATTCCTGCCCCGTGGGAGCGTAGCTGAGGGCTGCCTCGTCCCAGCTGCGTACCAGCTCGGCCTGGCCTGGTGCGATAAAGGTCTGCACCTGTGGATAAGCCTGCTGCAGTGCGGCATTGCCGCCGCAATGGTCGCTGTGCAGATGGGTGTTGAGAATGCGCGCCAGCGGCTGACCTGCCAGCGTGCTTTCGATCAGCGCCAGGGTTTGCGCGCTATGCGTGACATAGCCGGTGTCGATGACGGCAGCGCCTTCGGCATCGCCGGCCTGTGCGGCAAAGACGATGTTGTTGGCCGACAGCCAACCGCGCTCCAGCACGGTCATGCCGGGCGGCAGTGGGACATGCATTGCCGGGGATGCATTCATCGGGCTGGTCTCCTGTGCAGTGCTTTGTGTTTTGCTCAAGCCTAGCAGGCCGCTCATCATGCAGCTGTCGCGCGGGCGGGCTGCTCAGTGCTGCTCAGTGTGACTCGGCCGAAGACAGGATGCGGCGGCGAATCACCACGGGCTTGCCGCCAAAGCGCTGCTTGGACAGCCAGTGCGCCAGGGCCGAATCGAGATGCGTGGCGTGGCCCGGAAACCAGTCCACCAGGGCTTGGGTCAGATCGCGGCAAAGGGCGACATTGCCTTCGGCGAGCTTGACGCGGACTTCTGCCACGGACTTGAGCACGGCCGCATGCTCGTCGATATGGCAGTCGCGTGGCGGGAAGCTGGTGCTCAGCATCCACTGGTCCTCTTCGGCAAAGTGGTGCTGCAGATGGGCCTCCATGGTTTGCAGCAGACTGGGCAGCTCGCTGTCTTCGGCGGTTTGCAGCAGGGCAATCAGCTCGACGAATTCCTCGTGCAGCTCGTCCATGGGCCCGTGGCCCATGAGCAGATGGTCTCCCCAGACCAGGGTGGCGGTGTGGCTCATGGCAATGTCTTCTTGTGAATGCTGCGGAGTGTGCGCAGCTTGTCTCTGAAGACCATTATGCAAGCCGTATCGGTGGGCAGGCATCCTGCAAAAGAGGGAGGCGGTCTGCCATGCGGGCAAAGAAAAAGCCTCTTGAACCGAAATTCAAGAGGCTTTGTCTGGTGCGCGATACATGGATCGAACATGTGACCCCTGCCGTGTGAAGGCAGTGCTCTACCGCTGAGCTAATCGCGCTTTAACTGGTGGGTGATACATGGATCGAACATGTGACCCCTGCCGTGTGAAGGCAGTGCTCTACCGCTGAGCTAATCACCCGAAGACCGCAATTCTAGCAGCAACTTTGGAAGTCTTCGGGAAAACTCGTAAATTTTCTGAAAAAACTCAGTTCGACCGCAGCTCGCGCCTCAGGATCTTGCCCACATTGGTCTTGGGCAGCTCGTCGCGGAACTCGATATGGCGTGGCCGCTTGTAGCCTGTCAGCTGCTCCTGGCAGTAGCGCATGACCCGGTCTTCCGTCAGCGAGGGGTCGCTGCGCACCACATAGACCTTGATCGATTCGCCCTGCTGATCGTCCTTGACGCCCACGGCTGCGCATTCGAGCACGCCGGGGCACATGGAGATGACGTTTTCCAGCTCGTTCGGATAGACGTTGAAGCCGCTGACCACCATCATGTCCTTTTTGCGGTCGATGATGCGGGTGTATCCCTCGTCGTCCAGCACACCGATATCGCCGGTGCGCATATAGCCATCGGCCGTGAAGGCCTTGGCGGTCTCTGCAGGCTGGTTGTAGTAGCTGTGCATGACGTTGGGGCCCTTGATGCACAGCTCTCCCGCCTGGCCGTTGGGCAGGGTGCGGCCTTCATCGTCCTTGATGGCGACCGAGATGCCGGGCAGAGGCAGGCCTATGGTGCCGGTGAACTCCTTGTTGGTGACGGGATTGTTCGTGCCTATGGCGCAGGTCTCGCTCATGCCCCAGCCTTCGATCATGGCGCAGCCCGTGGTCTGCTGCCACTGACGCGCCGTGCCTTCGGACGCCGCCATGCCGCCGGCCTGGGAGATAAACAACTGCGAGAAATCGAGCTGGCGGAACTCCGGGTTGTTGAGCAGCGCATTGAACAAGGTGTTCACGGCAGGCAGCACATGGAAGGGCCGCTTTTTGAGCACCTTCACAAATTTCGGGATATCGCGTGGGTTGGGGATCAGACTGAGGCTGCCGCCCAGTCGCATGGCGAACAGGCTCACGGTGAGCGCGAAGATGTGATAGAGCGGCAAGGCCGCCACGATATGGGTTTCATTGGCCTTGACCCTGCCCTCCAGCGCAGGGGTGAACCAGGTATGCGCCTGCAGCGTGGCGGCGACGATATTGCGATGGGTCAGCACTGCCCCCTTGGACAGGCCTGTTGTGCCGCCCGTGTATTGCAAAAAGGCCATCGAGTCCAGCGTGGCCGTGCTGGGAATGAGCCTGCGTCCAGCGCCCTCGGTCAGGGCCTTGCTGAACAGGGTGACCTGGCGCGGCTGGCTGCCGGCGCCTGAATCCGAGCCAAGGGGCAGGTCAAAGGCCGGCACCATCTTGGCCAGGTGGCGCACGGCAAAGGTGATCCAGCTGCCGTACAGGCCGCCGAGCAGATCGCCCATGCTGGTCAGGCAGATATGGCGGATATGGCTGCGCTCCAGCACCTGGGCCAGGGTGTGGGCAAAGTTCTCCAGGATGATGATGGCCGTGGCACCCGAGTCCTTGAGCTGATGCTCGAGTTCGCGCGCGGTATAGAGCGGGTTGACGTTGACACAGGTAAAGCCTGCGCGCAGCACGCCGGCCATGCTGACGGCGAATTGCGGCACATTGGGCAGCATGATGGCCACGCGTGCCCCCGGCTCCAGACCCAGGCCCTGCAGCCAGGCCCCCATCTGTGCGGATAGCCTGTCCAGCTCGCCATAGCTCATCCAGCGGTCCATGCAGACGGAAAACGGCCGCTGCGCATGCTGGGAAAAGGCTTCTTCGAGCAGATGTACCAGCGAGCGGTACTGCTCGGGCTGTACTTCGTGCGGCACATTGGGCGGATAGTTCTTGAACCAGGGAGCGGCAGCGTCCATAGAAGAGGTACCTTGCAGAAGCCGCTCGTCGTCCAGGGAAGCGGGCGGCGGGTTGAACAAAGAAGGCCAGCGTGCAAAACCTGCGCTGCGGCTGATTCTGCGGATGCCCTCTGTCAGGGTCTACGGGGGCTTGTCCTAGGCGCTGAGCGGCATGCTTGCTACGCTAGCGCCTGGAGGTGCAGGCTTTGAATACCTGGTTCTGGCGCGCAGTGGTGATGGGCAGCTGGCTGGCGCTGCTGCTCTGGTGCGGCTATTGGTGGCCGCGCTCGGTCGCGACGGCCTTGGCCGGTGCAGCCCTGATTGCGGGCGGTGCCGGACTGCAGCTGGGCACGCAGATGCTGATGATGCGCAGGGTGCTGCGCCGCCGCGGTGTGCCGCTGCCGTCTGCCATGGTCGCGCTGCGGGCCTGGCTGTCGGAGTGGCGCTGGGCCTGGCGGTTGTTTGGCTGGCAGATTCCTTTTGGCGAACATGCCGAGCCCGATGGAGTGTCTGTCGAGGGCAAGCAGGTGCAAGGGCCAGTGCAAGGGCAGGTGGGCGTAGTACTGGTGCACGGCTATTTCTGCAACCGTGGCGTGTGGACCGTCTGGCTGCGCAGGCTCAAGTCGCGCGGCATTGCCGGCATGGCCGTGACGCTGGAGCCCGCGCACGGCAGCTCCGTCAACGCCATGGTGGACGATCTCGACCGATGCGTGAAAGCCATGGTCCAGCAAACCGGCTGTGCCCCTCTTCTGGTTGCGCACAGCATGGGCGGTCTGGTGGTGCGGGCCTGGCTCAAGCGGCTTGATGCCGGTGAGCGCGTGCGCCATGCGGCCCATGTGGTCACCGTGGCCACGCCGCATGGCGGCGCGTGGCTGGCGCGGTTTGCGCAGCGCCTGCCGGCCGTGGAGATGCGCGAGGGCAGCGACTGGCTGCAGCGGCTGGGGCCGCCGCCCGAGGATGTGCCATTCAGCTGCTGGTGCAGCAGCAGCGACAACATCGTCTTTCCCCCCGATCTGGCTGTCCTGCCGAATGCGCAGCGCCATCAGGTCGACGATGCAGCGCATATGCAGCTGCTGTTTGATGCGCGGGTCTGGCAGCACTGTCTGCAGCTGCAGGCGCAACTACAGGAGCGACTGCAGGAGCGACTGCAGGAGCGACCGCAGCAGCGGTATCAGGCGGCAGACGGAGGTGCCTCGGCAGCCGATGCCGGGGCACGGGCCTGCGGGTCCTGAACCAGGTGGATGTCGGTGGCGGAGACCAGGGCGATCTTCTGCTCGGCACAGCGCTGCAGCAGGCCGAACAGCAGGTCGCTGCGCGTGCTGTAGACATTGCGCGAGCTCG
The DNA here is from genome assembly GCF_058807955.1 of Comamonas sp. GW821-FHT11H03. Taxonomy (NCBI): domain Bacteria; kingdom Pseudomonadati; phylum Pseudomonadota; class Betaproteobacteria; order Burkholderiales; family Comamonadaceae; genus Comamonas; species Comamonas sp. GW821-FHT11H03. Next base: position 619,655 of record NZ_JBXARF010000001.1, on the reverse strand, counting down.
AGACATGGCCGAAGCTGGTGATGTTGACCACGCTGCCATTGATGGAGTCCACATACATTGAAGGGGCCGGGGTGCTCAGCACGGCCTCATGCTCGGCATAAAGGCCCAGCAGCACCTCGCGCAGCTTGACGATATCGGTGTTCAGCGGCACCGAGAACGCGATCGAGATACGGCCCAGCGCGCCATCCATGGTCAGGTTCTGCACGGACTTGGTGATGAACTCCGAGTTGGGCACGATGACGGTGGATTTGTCATCGGTCTGAATCTCGGTGGCGCGCACGCTGATGCGGCGGATGTCGCCGACCTGATCGCCGATGCGCACGCGGTCGCCCAGCTTCACGGGGCGCTCGGCCAGCAGAATCAGGCCCGAGACAAAGTTCTGCGTGATGGCCTGCAGGCCGAAGCCGATGCCGACGGACAAGGCGCTGGCCAGCAGAGCCACTTTTTCGAAGCCTATGCCCAGGGCCGCCAGCGTCCACAGGCCGGACAGCAAAATGCCCGTATAGCGGGCCACGGTGCTGATGGAGTTGCGTGCACCTATATCCAGCTCGGTCTTGGGCAGAAAGGTCTCCACCAGCCAGTGCTGCAGGGCCCCAAACAGCGTCAGCCCCGCCACCAGCACCAGCAGGCCGCGCAAAATCGTCATGGGACGCAGGAAGGAGTCGCCCACGGGCAGGCCGTTGGTCAGCGTATCGGCCAGCACGATCAGGCTGCTGGAGTTGCCAAAGGGCGCGATCAGCGCCATCAGCCCCAGCAGCAGCAGACAGACACGCGTGAAGGCCGACAGCAGCACGCCGACCTGCTCCAGGCGCGAGGGCTTGAGCCCCGTGCCGGCAGCAAAGCTCTGGCCGATACGGCTCTCGCTGGAGCACAGCCAGGTAAAGAGGTCGTCGACAAACTTCATCAGCAGCGAGGTGGCCAGAACCACCACGGTGATCCAGACCATTTGCGTGGCTGCGAATACCGAGAAGTTCAGATAACCGATCAGCGCTGCGATCAGCGCGGCCAGCACCGTCAGATGCCCGCCCAGCCAGGCCAGCATCAGCCAGCGACTGGTTGCAGCAGGCCGGTAATCGTCACCATGGTGAGCGGCTTTCTCGCGCTCGGCCAGTTGCTGGCGCTTGCGTTGCTTGTTGATGACCATCAGCACCGACATGATGAGCAAGGCATAGACGAGCGCAATCAGTCCGTCCAGGGCTACGCTGCTGACGGCGCTGGTGCGTGCGGCAATGTCCACCGCGTTGAGCATCATGGAGAACCAGGTCAGACCGGCGGCTCCCCAGGCAAAGCGTGTGAGCGCAGGAGCTGCAATGTCGTCGATGTTGAGCAGTCGCCAGGTGGGGCGCTTGGGCACCAGCAGGCAGGCGCTGACGGAGAGGAAGAAGGCCGCGACAAATGAGGATTGAATCCAGGCATCGGCCACGGTCTGCAGGCGAGGTGCAATCGCGTCTATGGAGCGCAGGCTCTCGATGAATACCAGACTGGCCAGGCCGGGTAGGGCGGTGCCCACGACCAGCATCCAGACGGCCAGACCCGTGCGGCGCAACCGCCCGTTGGGTGCGCGTTCGGAGGCCGCAAATTTTCGGCCCGCATAGCGCAGGCCGATGCGCAGCGGAAACATCACAAACAGCGCCAGGGCAATGCCGGTCAGCGTGGCCGACCAGCCATGTTCGGCAATGGCAGCGTTAAAGCTGGTATGGCCCTGGCGTGTCAGGGCCGCAATGCGTTGCAGGTCGGTTGGCAGATGCTCGGCAAACTGCTTCCACAGCGAAGGCGACAGCGGCGATGCCACCTTGCGGGCGATCTGTGCGTTGAACTGCTGGGTGCGGATTTTCTCGATGCTGTCCGTGGTCTGCTTGGCCTCCATGGACAAAAGCTTGCCGCGCTTGAGTGCGGAGTCCAGCTCGCTGTGCTGCTGCGCCAGATCCTTGCGCTGCAGGGTCAGTTCGGGGGATTCCTCGCTGCCTTCGGCCACCGGCCCCAGCTGGGCAATGCGGGCATCGATCTGCTTGAGCAGCGGCTCCAGTGCCGTGACGGCATTGTCGGCATCGCGTTTGGACTGCAGGGCTTTTTCGGACAGGGCCTGCAGCGTTTCGGAGGTGTCGGCATCGTCCAGCGACTGGCGTACCTTGTCCAGCGTGTTCGATGCCTGTTGAATCTGGGCGATGGACGTGGTCTGGATATCGCCATTGGCAGGCAGCTCGGCCGCGACGGCCAGACCTATGCAAAGTTGGAGCGCTAAAAGCCAGCGCAGCAGTCGGTTGCAGCGGTAATGCATTGTGAAGAAGTGAGTGGGCGGCAGTTTGCCTCTGGCGCTCACTATAGGTGCAATGCTGCGGTCAGGGTTTCAGGGCGCAGCCAAGTCCTGCAGGGCTTGCAGCCTGAATATTCTGTATCGATTGCTATTAAAAATGGAGCTTTATGCGCTTCTCAGAAAAGGTGTGGCGCCGGATTTCCATCTGGAAATTCGGCGCATGACCTCGCGCGTTCCGGGGCGCGTGCCGGTATACATCCGCTGACTAAATCAGCTGCTCGCCGGGCAGCAACTCCTTGGCGCCAATGGTGGGCAACTGACCCAGCTGCTCATACAGAGGCGCAAAGTCGGTATCGGCCAGGTTCAGCAGATGGGGCATGTCGTCGATCACGAAATAGGTCTGCTGATAGGTGTCGATCTTGTAGAGCGTGCGCATGGTGCGCTCCAGCTGCAGCGGCAGACGATGCGGCTGCGGGCTGTTGACGCTGTACTCCAACTCCCCCACGGAGCTGAGAATGCCTGCGCCATAGGCGCGCACGCCGCCGCTCTCGCGGATCAGACCGAATTCCACCGTGTACCAGTACAGGCGCGACAGCATCTCGCAGGCGCCGAGCTCGGCGGCCTTGAGACCGCCCTGTCCGTAGGCCTGGATGAAATCGGCCATGACGGGGTTGAACAGCAGCGGCACATGGCCGAAGAGGTCGTGAAAGATGTCGGGCTCGACGATGTATTCGAACTCTTCGGGCTTGCGTATCCAGTCCGTGACCGGAAATTTGCGCTGGGCCAGCAGCGAGAAGAACGGCACCTCGGGAATCAGGCCCGGAACGCCGACGATCTCCCAGCCTGTGGCCTTGAACAGTCGCTCGTTGACTTCCTCGAAGCGCGGGATGCGCTCCTTGGCGCCCAGCGAGGGCAGGGCATCGATGAAATGCTGACTGGCGCGGCCCGGCAGCAGCGCGGATTGACGCTCATAGAGGCGGTGGTAGGTGTCATGCTCGGCCTCGGTATAGGCGGCATAGTCCTGCGTGCAGGTGTAGTCGGCATGGGCACGCGTGTAGTCGCCGCGCGGCGGACGATCGGACTGGCCATAGACGACCGGGGCTGCGCCGATGCCGCCGGTCATGGCGGTGCTGTTCTGGATGCTGTTCATAAGGCACTCCCTGAAATGAGGGGTCGCGAAGGCTGCGGCCAGAGCTTGTGGCCGGGGCGCAGCAGGGAAAAGGAGAAGCGAGCCGGAAGCTGGCTCAGTGCATCTGTATCTGGGCGCGCTTGACGAGCTGTCCGTAGCGCGCATGCTCGGCCTGCACCAGACGGGCAAAGTCCTGCAGACGCAGGTCGTCGCGCACCACGCCCATGGCGTCGAAGTACTGCTGTATATCGGGCCTTTGCAGCGTCTGGGCAAAAGCGTCCGACCAGCGTTTGGCCTGGCTGTCCGCAATGCCGGCAGTGGCAAAGATGCCGAACCAGGTGCTCAGATTCATGCCCTTGATGCTGTCGTCCAGGCTGGGCACCTCCGGCAGAGCCGGCAGCGGCGAGCGCCAGGTCACGCCAATGGCCTTGAGCCTGCCGGCGCGCAGATGGGGCAGGGCCGAGGCGATGTTGTCGAACATCAGATCGGCCGTGCCCTCGAGCAGTGCCGACAGGGCCGGCCTGGCCCCGCCGAACGGTAGATGCTGCAGCGGCACCTGGGTCAGCGACTGGAACCACTGGCCCGCGATATGGCCGATGCTGCCGTTGCCCGCCGAGGCATAGCGCAGGGGCTGCCGGTGCTTGGACATGAAGCGCAGCAAATCTTCGGGCGTGTAGATGCGCCACTGCATGGCCAGCTCGCTGCGCATGACCAGCACATGAGGCATACGGGCCACGAGTATCAGCGGCTGAAAGTCGCGCAGCGGATCGTAGGGCAGTTGGGGATTGAGCCAGGGCAGGATGGCATGGGTGGCCACGGCGCCCATCAGCAGCATGGGCTCGCGCGCTCCCGCCCTGGCCACCATGGCTGCACCCGTGGCTCCCCCCTCGCCCGCGACATTGAGCACATTGATGTTGCCCAGGGCCGTGGTTTCCTGCGACAGCTTGCGCGCTGAACGGTCCAGCGGGCCGCCCGCTGTATAGGGCACGACCAGAGAGAGCTCGTTGCGGCTGCGGCTGGAATTCGACGGCAGAACGCTGGCATCCCTGGCCGCATGCGCGCTGCTCGCGATCAAGGTAGTCGCGGAGGCCACCGCCAGCGACAGGGCCTGGCGACGGGAAAGCACGGACGCGTCCAGCCTCGGTGCTCTGCAGTCCTCGGGGGCTGTAGCGGGGGGCTGATGGGGGCGCGACACTTGATCCTTCCGGGCGTTGAAGCTGGCCGCGCCGACTCACGCCAGGCGTGGATGCGGCAGTGCAGCATGACGGAAAGTATAGGGACGGAAAGCGATCGCCACATGGTCCGTTTGACGGAGTGGTAACCATTGGTATCTTTTTGATGCAAGTCGTAGCGCCAGAGCCCAGGCCGGCCACGCGGCAAGCGAGCGCAAGTGGCAGGTGCTGGGCGGGGTGGCGCATGATCGACTCCGTAAGCGGCTCAGGTCTTGAGCACGCCGCGGCGCATCTGGTCGAGCTCCATGGTCTCGAACAAGGCCTTGAAATTGCCCTCGCCAAAGCCGCTATTGCCCTTGCGCTGGATGAACTCGAAGAAGATGGGGCCCAGCTGGTTTTCGCTGAAGATCTGCAGCAGCAGCTCGCCGGGCTGGCCGTCCACCAGGATATTGCGCGCCAGCAGCTCGGCAATGGGCTCCTGCAGGTCCGGGATGCGCTTGGGCAGCAGTTCGTAATAGGTCTCGCTGGTGTTCAGCAGCTTGATGCCGTTCATCTGCAGACCGTCCACGGTGTCATAGAGATTGGTCGAGCCCAGCGCGATGTGCTGTATGCCTTCGCCGTGGTACATGTCCAGATATTCCTGGATCTGGCCGGCCTTGTCGTTGCCTTCCTCGTTGATGGGAATGCGGATCTTGCCGCAGGGGCTGGTCATGGCCTTGCTCTTGACGCCTGTGGCCTGGCCTTCGATGTCGAAGTAGCGGATCTCGCGGAAGTTGAAGATGCGCTCGTAGAACTCGGCCAGCTCGGCCATGCGGCCGCGATAGACGTTGTTGGTCAGGTGGTCGATATAGGTCAGGCCCAGGCCCTCGGGGTGCAGATCGGCACCGGGCAGGGGCTCGAAGTCCACGTCGAAGAAGCTGATATTGCCCAGATCACCGTCCTTGGCGCCATTCTTGCCGCGCCATTTGTCGATGAAATAGATCAGGGAGTCGCCAATGCCCTTGATGGCGGGAATGCTCAGTTCGCCGGGGGCGGCCTGCTGGGCATAGCCCCAGGCACCCAACGAGGTGGCGCGCTCATAGGCGTACTTGGCGTCATTGACGCGCACGGCGATGGCACAGACGCTGGGGCCGTGCAGACGCGCGAAGCGCTGAGCAAAGCTGTCGGGCTCTGCATTGATGATGAAGTTGATCTCGCCCTGGCGATACAGGGTCACGTTCTTGCGGCGGTGCTTGGCGATGGCCTGAAAGCCCATGCGCTCGAACAGCAGACCCATGGCCACCGGATCGGGGGCGGCGTATTCGACGAACTCGAAGCCGTCCGTTCCCATGGGGTTGTCCCAAGTCTGGAAGGTGCTGGCGTTGCTTTGGGTCAGTGGGGCGTTCATGGCAGAGGTCTCCATCGGGTAGGGCTGCAACACATGAAGAACAGGTGTCGACGATGGATGCACTGTAGGATGGGGCGCGGACAAGCTTCATGCAAAAATGCCTTGGCTGCAAACAGCTTGACGCATGAAAATTGCATGAAAAATCGATTTCATGCAATTTAAATGGTTATCAAGGGTTAACCATTAATAAAAACTGCGCTGTTTTTATAATCTGCCGCCATGAGTCCCATGCACACCATCGACAAACTGGATAAGGCGATTTTGCGCCGATTGCAGGCCAATGGCCGAGAAACTTATGACGTCATCGGTGAGCAGGTTGGCCTGTCGCCCAGTGCCGTGCTGCGCCGTGTCAAGCGTCTGGAGGAAAACGGTGTCATCGACCGTTATGTGGCTCTGGTGCAGCCCGAGTCTGTGGGCCTGGGGCTGACTGCCTATATCAATGTGCGTCTGGAAAAATACACCGAAACCAGCAAGCGCAACCCCATGGATGTGTTCCGCGCCAGCGTGCAGACCTGGCCCGAGGTGGTGGAGTGCGTCTCCCTCACTGGCGAGATGGACTATCTGCTGCGGGTGGTGGTGGCAGACATGCAGCATTACAGTCGATTCATCATGGATACCCTGCTCAAACACCCCAGCGTGCAGGATTGCAAAACCAGCTTTGTCATGGACCGGGTCAAGGTCACGACGGCCGTGCCGCTGTAGACCTTCAGGGCAGTCCTTCATACGGACCATGACCTAGCGGGAAACAGGCGCTAAGGTGTTGAATTAGCGGAAAATCCTTACAGAATTGTTGCAATGCAACATGTGGCTTGTGAAACTTCGGGTTTTTACCTATATTTCAAGCTATGAACCTCCCCAAAGACTGGTTGAAATCGCCCTGGCAGGCCGGCTCCGGCTGGCTGCGAGACATGGGCAAGTCCCATGGCGCCGAGCGTCGCTCGCCGTCCTTGGTTCCCATCCGTTCGCTGAGTCCGCGCCATCGCGACCGCATCATCAAGCATCTGCTCAAGCTGGATGCGCGGGACCGCTATCTGCGCTTTGGCTATGCGGCCAACGACGAGCAGGTGCGCCGCTATGTCGAGCAGCTCGATTTCGATCGCGACGATATCTTCGGCATCTTCAACCGCCGCCTGGAATTGATCTCCATGGCGCATCTGGCCTTTGCCGGCCATCCCGAGCATCAGAAATGCGCGGAGTTCGGCGTCTCCGTGCTCAAGAGTGCACGTGGCAAGGGTCTGGGGGGGCGTTTGTTCGAGCGTGCCGTGCTGCATGCACGCAGCAAGAACGTGAGCATGATGTTCATCCATGCGCTGTCCGAGAACACGGCCATGCTCAAGATTGCGCGCAACGCAGGTGCCACCGTCAAGCGCGAAGGCTCGGAATCCGAAGCCTATCTGGAGCTGCCGCCTGCCGACTTCGAGACCCATGTCAGCGACCTGGTGACCGAGCACCTGGGAGAGATGGACTACCAGCTCAAGAAGCAGGCCGTCAATTTCTGGGCTTTCCTGGCAGGCGTGCAGGAAGTGCGCAAGGGTGTGCAGGAAGGCCGCCATAAATCAGGCGAGTAAGTCGGCTTGTGAAGCTGGCAATGCTGCAGCCCAATAAAGACCAGTGCAAGCAGCTATCAAAATAGCTTTGACTGAGCGACCTCGGTGACAGCTGATCATGGCTTTTGTGAGCTAGCAAGCCGTCTGTCAACACAATCCGTTATTCTTTGAGACTTGTTTGACTACCGCACGTCCTGCACTCCAAGACAGTGTCTGACCCCCATCAAGCGCGCCTTCCCGAGAAGGAAGACAAGCGAAGCTTCCTGCAAAAGGTGGCTGAGTTCATCCATCCGGCACCGGAATCTACCGATGAACTGATCGAAACCCTGGCCGAAGCCGAAGACAACCAGGTCATCAGCACCGAGTCCCGCGTCATGCTGGAGCGCGTGATCCGCATGGCCGACATGAGCGCCGGGGAAGTCATGGTGGCTGCGCCACGCATGGATCTCATCAATATCGACGCTCCGTACGAAGAAATCCTGCACCAGGTTCTCACCACGGCGCATTCGCGCTTTCCGGTCTACCAGGGCGAACGCGAGAACATCATTGGCATTCTCATGGCCAAGGACTTGCTCAAGCTGCAGCGCTCTCCAACCCTGAATATCCGCGCTCTGGTGCGTCCGGCGGTCTTTGTGCCCGAGAGCAAGGGCCTCAACGATCTGCTGCGCGAGTTCCGCGCCAATCGCAACCATCTGGCGGTGGTCATCGACGAGTTTGGCCGTGTGGCCGGCCTGGTGACGATTGAGGATGTGCTGGAAGAGATCGTCGGCGAGATCGAGGATGAGTTCGACATCCCCGAGGACGAGGGCGATATCTTTGCCCTGGCCGACAACAGCTATCGCGTCGCGGGCGATGCCCGCATCGAGCATGTGAGCGAGGAGTTCGAGACCTCGCTGCATGCCAGCGACCCCGATGCCGAGTTCGACACGATTGGTGGATTGATCGCCCACGAGATCGGTCATATGCCCAAGCGCGGCGAGCAGATTCACCTGGGCGGGCTGGAGTTCACCGTGCTCCACACCAAGGGCGGCGCGGTGCGCTGGTTCAAGGTGGTCCGGGATCCCTCGCCGGACAGCCTTGTTCGTAACTGATCGCGATTTGCGCCAATCCGGCTCGGGCCTGGTGTGATGCCGGTGGAAATACCGGTTGTGCCTCTTTGTTTGCGCAAGGCCTGCCGATACCTCGTATGCTTGAATTCACCCAACCACCCGGTTGGGTGTTTTGTTGGTACCCGTTGATTTCTATGACCTCCACTGCCTCTTCCGTTCAGACTGTTGCTGTCAGGCCCCAAGGCTGGATGCGCTGGCCTTTGCTAGTGATTGCAGGCAGTTTGCAAGCGCTTTCCCTGGCCTGGCCATGGGCTCGTGACCAGGGCGACGGCTGGTTGAGCCTGGCCGGAGGCTATGGCCGTCCGCTGTGGTGGCTGCAGATTCTGTCGCTGGCGGTGCTGGCTCATGCGCTGCTGGCTGCCCGCTCTGCCGCTCAGGCGGCAGGCCGGGCCTGGTTGTTTGGCACGGCATGGCTTGTGGCCACCTTCTGGTGGCTGTTTATCTCCATGCACGCCTATGGCGGGCTGGCGGCGCCGCTGGCCGTAGCTGCCGTGCTGGCGCTGGCGGCCTTTCTGGGGGGCTATTACGCCGTAGCTGCATGGTGCTTCAAGCGTTTGGCAAAGACGCCGGATGCGTTGTCAGCGATGGTCTTTGCTGCACTATGGACGCTGGCCGAGTTGGCGCGCGGCTGGTTGTGGACCGGTTTTCCCTGGGGCGCCGGCGGCTATGCCCATGTGGAAGGCCCGCTGGCTGTGCTGCCGCGCTGGATTGGCGTCTACGGCACGGGGTTTGTGGCGGCCTGGGCGGCGGCCTGGCTGGCGCTGCTGGTCTGGCGCATGCAGACCAGGTCGGCGGTGCTGAAATTCAAGCCGGCCCTTGCATCTGCCGTGGCCCTGGGTCTGGTCTGGGGCGGGTTGTGGTGGTCGCGTGATGACGCCATTGAAGCGCCTGGTCAGCAGCCCGGCATGAGCGTGGAGCTGCTGCAGGGCAATATTCCTCAGGACGAAAAGTTTGAACTGGGCTCGGGCGTGGTGGTGGCGCTGCGCTGGTATGCCCAGCAGCTGCATGACGCAAGGGCCCAGTTGGTCGTGGCACCCGAGACCGCCATTCCACTGCTGCCCCAGCAGCTTCCTGAAGGCTATCTGGACTTTGTGCGCGCACCTTTTGTCGCCAAGGAATCCAGCCGCGCGGCTCTGGTGGGTCTTCCGCTGGGCAACTGGGATCAGGGCTTTACCAATACGGTCGAGGGCTGGCTGCCGGGGCAGACCCAGGCCTATCAATACGACAAGCACCATCTGGTGCCGTTTGGCGAGTTCATTCCGCCCATGTTTCGCTGGTTCACCGAACTCATGAATATTCCGCTGGGCGACTTCAATCGCGGCGCACTGGGCCAGCCTTCCATGAGCTGGGCGGGTGAACGCCTGTCGCCCAATATCTGCTACGAAGACCTGTTTGGCGAAGAGCTTGCGGCCCATTTCGGCAATGCGGCGACGGCACCCACGGTGCTCGTCAATCTGAGCAATATCGGCTGGTTTGGCGACTCCGTGGCCATCGATCAGCATCTGTCCATCAGCCGCATGCGCGCGCTGGAGTTCGAGCGCCCCATGTTGCGCGCAACGAACACCGGTGCCACAGTGGTGATTGATCACAGGGGGCAAGTGGTGAAAGCACTGGCGCCTTTCGAGCGCGCGGTGTTGCAGGGCCGGGTTCAGGGACGCGACGGACTGACGCCTTATGCGCGCTGGGTGCATGCTTTGGGCCTGTTGCCTCTGACGCTGTTGTGCCTGGCGTTCTGCGCCCTGGCCGGTATCACCTTGAGAAAGACCGAGGAAGGCGTAGTGTCCCGCACGGAATAAGCCACATCGGCATCAGCGGCTGTGGCATTTGTGGCAGAGTCTTGGGCCTGAAAACGGGTATTGTGTCCCGGGTAGGTCTGCGAGCCTTGATAATCCCCGGTTGTACCGCCCGCAGTGGGCGCGCGCAGTGGGCGCGGGTCCCGTCACCCAAAATACACAGTAACAGGTAGCTTGCACAGGCTGCCGCGGAGCAATTGAGAGAATGGCTGAATCTTTTTCCTACGAACAACTGATCGCGTCCGGCGAAGGCAAGCTGTTTGGTGCCGATAGCGGACGTCTGCCCCTGCCTCCCATGTTGATGTTCGATCGCATCACACATATCTCCGAGGACGGCGGTGCCCACGGTCTGGGCAAGATTGTTGCGGAACTGGACGTCAAGCCCGACCTGTGGTTCTTTGATTGCCACTTCCGTGGAGACCCCGTCATGCCCGGCTGCCTGGGCCTGGACGCCATGTGGCAGCTGATCGGCTTTTACCTGACCTGGCTGCGTTTGCCCGGTCGCGGTCGCGCCCTGGGTGCAGGTGAAGTCAAGTTCACAGGTGAAGTAGGTCCCGATGTCAAACTCGTGACATATGAAATTGATATCAAGCGAGTAATCAAGCGCAAGCTGAACATGGCCATCGGCGATGCACGCCTGCTGGCCGACGGTAAGGAAATTTACGTGGCCAATGACCTGCGCGTGGGTCTGTTCCTGCGTGAAGGTGATGCCAAGGGAACGGCAGCATGAGCAAGAAGCGGGTAGTGATCACCGGCGCGGGCATTGTCTCGTGCATCGGCAATGACCTGGCAACGGTGGAGGCCTCGCTGCGCGAGGGCAAAAGCGGTATCAAGGCCATGCCCCAGTTCACGGAGCTGGGCATGCGCTCGCAGGTGGCAGGTATTCCCGAGATCGATATCGAGGCGCGCATCGACCGCAAGCAGTTGCGTTTCATGGGTGATGCTGCGGCTTATTCGCAGATCGCCCTTGAAGACGCGATCAAGCAAGCCGGTCTCACGCCCGAGCAGGTGAGCAACCCGCGCACCGGTCTGATCATGGGCTCGGGCGGCGGCTCGCCGGCCAATCAGATCGAGGCAGCCGATACGCTGCGTGAAAAAGGCATCCGCCGCGTGGGCCCTTACCAGGTCACACGCTGCATGAGCTCCACGGTGTCGGCCTGCCTGGCAACCAACTTCAAGGTCAAGGGCATCAACTACTCCATCACCTCGGCATGCTCCACCTCGGCCCACTGTATCGGTGCTGCGGCTCAGCAGATCGCCTGGGGCATGCAGGATGTGATGTTTGCCGGCGGCGGTGAAGAGCTGTCCTGGGGCATGTCGCTGCTGTTCGACGGCATGGGTGCCATGTCCAGCAAGAACAACGAGACGCCAGAGAAGGCCTCGCGTGCCTACGACGCCAACCGCGACGGCTTTGTGATCGCCGGTGGTGGTGGTGCCGTGGTGCTGGAAAGCCTGGATCATGCGCTGGCGCGCGGCGCCAACATCCTGGCCGAAGTGGTGGGCTTTGGCGCCACCAGCGACGGTGAGGACATGGTCGCCCCTTCGGGCGACGGCGCCATCGCCTGCATGAAGCAGGCCATGGAAACCGCGGATGCGCCCATCGACTACATCAACACCCACGGCACATCGACCCCCGTGGGCGACATGCAGGAAGTTCGTGCCATGCGCGAGCTGTTCGGTGACCAGGTGCCTCCGTTCTCGTCCACCAAGTCGCTGACCGGCCACTCGCTGGGCGCAACCGGTGTGCAGGAAGCGATTTACTGCCTGATCATGCTGAACAAGGGCTTTATCGCAGGTTCCGTGAACGTGGACACACCCGATCCGCTGCTGGGCGATATGCCTCTGGTCACCCAGACCCGCGATGCCGAACTCAAGACCGTGCTGTCCAACAGCTTTGGTTTTGGCGGCACCAATGCCTCCCTGGTGCTCAAGCGCTGGGAAGGGCAGTAAGCGCTGGAGTCCTGGATCGCGAGCCCGCTTGGCCTTGAGGTAAGCGGGCTTTTTTCTGTCGTCGACTACCGTCTCCCCCATGAAGATCGCAATTCTTGACCGTGATGGCACCCTGAACCAGTGGGGAGCTCAAGGCTTCATTGGCCGGCCCGATGAATGGGTAGCAGTCCCCAGCGCGTTGGAGGCAGTTTCGCGCCTGAACCGTGCCGGCTGGCATGTGGTGGTCGCCACCAATCAACCTGGGCTGGGCCGCGGGCTGTTCGATGTGATCGAGCTCAACGCCGTGCACGCCAAGATGCACCGGGAGATGGCAGCCGTCGGCGCGCGGGTGGAGGCAGTGTTTTTTTGTCCGCACGCTCCTGATGAAGACTGCCAGTGCCGTAAACCAGGCGTAGCGCTGTTCGAGCAGATTGCCGATCGCTACGGGGCGGAAGGCCGTGAAATCTGGGCCATTGGCAGCGGTGTCGAGCATTTGCAGGCGGGCAAGGCTCTGGGCGCTCATCTGGTGTTCGTGGAGTCCACCGCCAGGCCCGAGTGCAGCAGCGATGCCGTCCTGCCTGAAGGCAGCGAGCGCTATCCAGATCTGGAGGCCGTGGTGAATATGTTGTTGCCGCTGGGAGGGGGCGAGGATGCTCACCCCCCGGATTCGGCGCCTGCCCCGCATTGAGCTCGGGTTTCAGGTCAAAATAGACTCAACTGCTTGAAAGAGCAGCGCAAGCTGCTATGTTTCTTGTTGATAACCGTGCCAAATCAACGGGCCAGGCTTCAGGTCTGTGCTCACGTCATTCGATTGCTGTCATGTCCCTGATTCGCTCCGTCCTCCACATGTTGTGGATGGCTATTACCGTCATTCCCTACACTTTCGCGGTGCTGCTGGCCAAGTGGACCAGCGGTTCGTCGGCCAAGGCATACCGCGCTGCCCGCGCCTGGCTGAAGCTCTCGGTGGACAGCGCCCGCGTGATCATGGGGGTCCGGTATCAGGTGCAGGGCATGGAGAACCTGCCTGTGGACCCGAATCAGGGGGTGGTGCTGCTGGTCAAGCACCAGTCCACCTACGAGACCTTTCTCATGCCTGCCATCATGCCGCGCCCGTTGGCCTATGTGTTCAAGAAGGAGCTGCTGAAGGTGCCATTTTTCGGTTGGTCCATCGGTGCACTGGACATGATTCACATCGACCGAGCCCAGCGCTCGCGCGCCTTTCACAAGGTGGTGGAGCAAGGCAAGCGCCTGCTCGATCAAGGCATCTGGGTCATCATGTTTCCCGAGGGTACACGTGTGAATCGCGGAGAAGTGGGCGAGTACAAGAGCGGTGCCACCCGTCTGGCCATCATGACGGGTGCGCCCGTGGTACCCATCGCTGTTACCTCGGGCAAGTGCTGGCCGCGCAAGGCCTTCATCAAAAAGCCCGGCGTGGTGGATGTTTCCATAGGCAAGCCCATTTCTTCGGTGGGCCGCAAGCATGACGAGCTGATGGTCGAGGTCGAGGCCTGGATCGAGTCCGAAATGCAGCGCCTGGACCCTGAGGCCTACCGCAAATAAGGCAAAACTGCCCATGTCCACAGGCGATAGCTTGCAGCAAGCTTGGCAATGGCTGGTGCCGCCTGTGGTGGGGGATGGGCAGGGTGGGTTGGTGCCGCGCAAGCGCCGGCGCAGCGGCCCTGAAGCCATTGAACGGCGTTTGGATCAATCCGAGCTGGAATTTGAGAATAGTCAGCCTGTAGCGCCCGTCATTATCTCGGTGGGTACTATTGATTCTGAAGAGGACGAGCTGCCTGCAGAGCCCGTACTTCTGGTGCATCCGGAAGCCAGCCACAGCGCCCGCTTGCAAGGGTGTGAGGTGGCTTATCTGCTGCGCCGTTCGGCGCGCCGCAGCATCGGCTTCAGCGTAGGGCAGCAAGGGCTTGAAGTCACCGCTCCGCAATGGGTGGCCATGCCCGAGATCGAGTCAGCGCTGCAGACCAAGGCCGGCTGGATTGTGCGCAAGCTGCAGGAAGCCGGACAGCGACAGCAGATCAAGCAGGAAGCGCGCATTCTCTGGCAGGACGGAGGCGTGCTGGACTATCTGGGGCAGCCCATGACCTTGCGGCTGACAGGAGGGGTATCACCTGCATTGGCTACTCGCCAGACGCATCGAGAGCAGGGGAGCGATGGGTCGCAAAGCCTGCATCTTCCCCTGCCGCCGCAGGCACCGGCAGCCCAGGTGCGCGCTGCCGTTCAGGCCTGGATACTGCGCGAGGCACGTAGCTATTTCACGGCCCGCATGCTGCACTTTGCCGCACTCATGGGCGTGCGCTGGAATGCGCTGCGCCTGACAAGTGCCAGCACGCGCTGGGGCAGCGCCAACAGCAGCGGGGTCATTCGTCTGAACTGGCGGTTGATGCAGCACGGCCCGCAAATCATCGACTATGTGGTGGTGCATGAGCTCGCCCATCTGCATCATATGGATCACAGCCCGCAGTTCTGGGCTGTGGTGGCTCATGTGCTGCCTGACTGGAAGCACTTGCGCAGAGCCTTGAGAGACAGGCCTCTGCCGGTTTGGGAATAGCGGCAATGACCGAGACGAGGAATGAAATGAGCAATACGACCCCAATCCAACCTGCTGCCGGCTATGCCGGCGATGTGCCGGCGGAGTTGGCCTGGCAATGGTTGCAGGCCGGTGAAGCGGTTCTGGTCGATGTGCGCACCGATGCCGAGCGCGAGTGGGTGGGCAAGGTGCCAGGCGCTGTTGCCGTGGCCTGGAAGCAGTGGCCCGGCATGGCTGCCAACCAGAACTTTGACGCCGAGCTGCGAGCAGCGGTGCCCGAAGGCAAGAAAGTGGTGCTGCTATGCCGCAGCGGTGTGCGTTCTGTTGCGGCGGCCCAGCGTGCTGCGGGCCTGGGAATCGAGGCCTACAACATTCTTGAAGGTTTTGAGGGCGACGTTGACGCCAACGGCCAACGAGGCCAGTTGGGAGGCTGGCGCAAGCGCGGCCTGCCCTGGCATCAGTAAAGCGCAGGGCTTGGCCTGCAGCTTCTAGGCTGAACGATAGCCGTTGGGATTCCAGCTTTGCCAGCGCCAAGTGTCGGCGCACATGGTGTCCAGATCATGCTCGGCTTGCCAGCCAAGGGTTTTCAGGGCGTGGTCGGGGTTGGCGTAGCAACTGGCCACATCCCCGGGGCGGCGGTCTGTAATCGTATAGGGAAGGGTCTTGCCGCAGGCTTTTTCGAAGGCATGCAGCACTTCGAGCACGCTGTAGCCATTGCCTGTGCCCAGGTTGATGGTCAACAGTTCGGGCTTGGTCAGGCCGGCCAGTTTTTCAAGTGCCTTGACATGACCTCGGGCCAGGTCGACGACATGGATGTAGTCACGCACGCCGGTGCCGTCCACGGTGTCGTAGTCGCCGCCAAAGATCTGCAGCTTTTCACGACGGCCCACGGCGACCTGTGCCACAAAAGGCAGCAGGTTGTTGGGAATGTCCGAAGGGTCTTCACCAATCAGGCCGCTGGCATGGGCTCCAATGGGATTGAAGTAGCGCAGCACGGCCAGCGACCATTGGGAGTCGGAGTGGTAGAGGTCCGACAGAATCTCTTCCACCATCAGTTTGCTGCGGCCATAGGGGTTGGTGGCCGAAGTGGGGTGCACTTCATTGAGAGGCAAATATTGTGGCGAGCCATAGACTGTTGCCGAAGAGCTGAACACCAGATTGCGCACATTGTGCTTTTTCATGGCGCGCAGCAGCACCAGGGTGCCATTGACGTTGTTGTCGTAATAGTCCACAGGTTGAGCAACGGACTCGCCCACTGCTTTTTTGCCGGCAAAGTGCACGACACTGTCAATGCCATGCTCCCGCAATGCCTGCTCGAGTGCAGCTTGATCGCGTACATCGCCATTGATCACGGGGATGGTGCGTCCTGTGATCTTCTCCACACGGCGCACAGCTTCAGGATGGCTGTTGCTGAAGTTGTCGAAAATCACGACTTCATGGCCTTTGCCTAGCAGTTCAATGGCGGTATGGCTGCCGATATAGCCGGCGCCGCCTGTGAGCAGAGTTTTCATAAGCTGCAGTCTAACTTCGAGTCAAATGAAAAAAGCGCTCAGGCGAGCGCTTTTGGCGGCTGTATTTACAGAGCCAGATTTAGAGCGCCGGAATGCGCAGCTTCTGGCCGGGATAGATCCTGTCCGGGTTGCTGAGCATGGGCTTGTTGGCTTCAAAAATCACGTTGTACTTGTTGGCGTCGCCATAGTACTTCTTGGAGATGGCCGACAGAGTGTCGCCGCGCACCACATCGTGGTACTGGGCTTCTGGCTCGGGGTTGGTGACCGTCATCAGGTTGTCCACGGATTGGACATTGGCCACATTGCCGCAGCACAGCGTCACTTTTTCCTTGATGGCCTGAGTGGGGGCGGTCCCGTTGACCGTCACCTTGCCTTGAGAGCCATCGAACTGAACCTGCAGGTCGGATACGCCAAGATTCTGGGTATTGATATAGCTGGCGATCGCTTGAGCCGCCTGGGCATTCAAGTCTTCGGTTGGTGAGGCCGCATGTGCGTCGCTGCCGCCAAACAGTTTTTCTCCGGCTTCCTTGATGAAACTGAACAGACCCATGGTTTCGACTCCTCAAAATTAGTGGAAGAAGGCGGTTCACTTTAACGGGAAATCGAAATGAATCCTTGCAGGATATGGACTGAGCGCTTTCTTTGACAATTTCCTGCCCGCTTGTAATGAATGTGACAAACGGCTGTCTGATGAAGAGAAAAGTGCTGATAATGCGCCGCATGACATTTTTGGCCATAGACATTGGCAACACCCGTTTGAAGTGGGCCATGTATGAAGATCATCGCCCGGGTGCTGCCTTGCTGGCCCATGGAGCGGAGTTCCTGGAGCATATAGAGCGCCTGGCAGATGGTGCTTGGGCGGGGCTGCCAGCTCCCGAGCGCATGCTGGGCTGCGTGGTTGCCGGCGAGACGGCAAGGCGTAGGGTGCACGAGCAGATCGAGCTCATGCTGGGCTGGAATCTCGAGCCTCAGTGGGTCGTTCCTTCCGTTGCAGAAGCCGGCGTGACCAATGGCTACGACCATCCCTCCAGGCTGGGAGCAGACCGCTGGGTGGCCATGATTGGTGCACGTCACCACATGTTGCAATTGGGGGAGGCCCGGCCTTTGATCACGGTTATGGTGGGCACCGCAGTGACGGTCGATGCCATGGACGCGCAAGGCCATTTTCTTGGCGGCCTGATCATTCCCGGGCATGGCATCATGCTCAGGGCCCTGGAAGGCGGTACTGCGGGCCTACATGTGCCGACCGGTGAAGTCAGGTGCTTTCCCAAGAACACCAGCGATGCACTGACCAGCGGCGGCACTTATGCGATTGCAGGTGCCGTGGAGCGCATGTACCAGCATCTGGCCGAACACTGCGGCGCAGAGCCGATGTGCATCATGGCGGGTGGCGCCGGCTGGAAAATGTCTCCCAGCATGACCCGACCTTTTGAGCTGATCAACAACCTGATTTTTGATGGCTTGCTGGTGATGGCTGAAAAGCGCTGGGGCTGAGTGCTTTTTTGAAATGATTCGATTTTTGGTTTGAGGCTGTTTCCATGATTTTTGTAACCGGCGGTGCAGGTTTTATCGGCGCCAACTTTGTTCTCGACTGGCTGGCACATGTTAACGAGCCTGTGGTCAATATCGACAAGCTGACCTATGCGGGCAATCTGGAGAATCTGGCCAGCTTGAAGGGCGATGCCCGCCATGTGTTTGTGCAGGCCGATATCGGCGACAGTGCACAACTGGCGCAATTGCTGGCGCAGCACCAGCCTCGCGCGGTGGTGAACTTTGCGGCAGAGTCGCATGTGGATCGCTCCATTCATGGCCCCGAGGATTTCATCCAGACCAATGTGGTGGGTACTTTCCGCCTGCTGGAGGCAGTGCGTGGCTATTGGAATGGCCTGGAGGGCGAGGCCAAGTCCGGTTTTCGCTTTTTGCATGTCTCCACCGACGAGGTCTATGGCACGTTGGCGCCTACGGACCCCGCGTTTACCGAAGAGCACAATTACGAGCCCAACAGCCCGTACTCGGCCAGCAAGGCAGCTTCGGACCATCTGGTGCGAGCCTGGCATCACACCTACGGCCTGCCGGTGCTGACGACCAATTGCAGCAACAACTACGGCCCGCTGCATTTCCCGGAAAAGCTCATCCCGCTGGTCATTGTCAATGCGCTGGCAGGCAAGCCGCTGCCCATCTACGGTGACGGCATGCAGGTGCGTGACTGGCTGTATGTGCGCGACCATTGCAGCGCCATTCGCCGCGTTCTCGAGGCCGGCCAGTTGGGCGAGACCTATAACGTGGGCGGCTGGAACGAGAAGGCCAATATCGATATCGTCAAGACCGTGTGCAGCTTGCTCGACGAGTTGCGCCCGCGCGCCGACGGCAAGACCTATGCCGAGCAGATCACCTATGTGACCGACCGTCCCGGCCATGATCGCCGCTATGCGATCGATGCACGCAAGCTGGAACGCGAGCTGGGCTGGAAGCCTGCCGAGACGTTCGAAACCGGCATTCGCAAGACCGTGCAGTGGTATCTGGCCAACCCCGAGTGGGTGGCCCATGTGCAGTCGGGCGCATACCGTGACTGGGTGCAAAAGCAGTACACCGGCGAGGCTTCGGCATGAAGCTGCTGCTGCTGGGCAAGAACGGTCAGGTCGGCTGGGAGCTGCAGCGCAGTCTCGCCCCTTTGGGCGAGGTGATTGCGCTGGATCGCCAGAGCGTGAATGTGGATGGAAATGGCCTGTGCGGCGATATCGCTGATCTGCAGACACTGGCGCAGACCATTCGCAGCGTACGCCCGGATGTGATCGTCAATGCCGCAGCGCATACGGCAGTGGACAAGGCAGAGAGCGAGCCGGACCTGGCTTGGCGCCTGAACGCCGAAGCGCCCGAAGTCATGGCGCTGGAAGCCAAAAACCTGGGCGCCTTGCTGGTGCACTACAGCACCGACTATGTCTTCGACGGCTCTGGCAGTGCGGCGCGCAAAGAGGGGGATGCGACGGGGCCGCTATCGGTCTATGGCCGCACCAAGCTGGAGGGTGAGCAGCGGATTGCGGCCACGCATTGCCGCCATCTGATTTTTCGCACCAGCTGGGTCTATGCGGCGCGTGGCGGCAACTTTGCCAAGACCATGCTGCGCCTGGCGCAGGAGCGTGAAGCGCTCAGCGTGATCAACGACCAATGGGGCGCGCCGACTGGAGCCGATCTGATCGCCGATGTCACGGCCCATGCCGTGCGCCATATGGGCGCTCATGAAGGCGATGGCGGTCTCTACCATCTGGTCGCGGCAGGGGAAACCAACTGGCACGCCTATGCCAGCCATGTGATCGAGCGCGCGAAAAGCCTGCGCCCGGATCTGGACTGGAAGGCGAAAAGCATTGCCGCCGTGCCGACCACGGCCTTCCCGACACCGGCTGTACGGCCCTTGAACTCGCGTCTGGATACGCAAAAGCTGCAAGCGGCCATGCAACTGCATCTGCCCGCATGGCAGCAAGGCGTGGAGCGCATGCTGCGCGAGATTCTGTAATTTTTAAATAACTCGCTTCAAGTGCTTATCCGTAAAGCGCTTGAAGCCATCCATTGATTCATCATGACGACACAGCGCAAAGGCATCATTTTGGCTGGCGGCTCCGGCACCCGTCTGCACCCTGCCACCCTGGCCATCAGCAAACAGTTGCTGCCGATCTACGACAAGCCCATGATCTACTACCCGCTGAGCACGCTGATGCTGGCGGGCATCCGGGATATTCTGATCATCAGCACCCCGCAGGATACGCCGCGCTTCGAGCAACTGCTGGGCGACGGCAGTCAGTGGGGCCTGAACCTTCAATATGAGGTGCAGCCCAGCCCGGATGGCCTGGCCCAGGCCTTCCTGATTGGCGAAAAATTCCTCAACGGCGCTCCCAGCGCCCTGGTGCTGGGGGACAACATCTTCTACGGCCACGACTTCCAGCCGCTGCTCAAAAAGGCGGATGCGAGGCAGAGCGGCGCCTCGGTGTTTGCCTACCATGTGCAAGACCCCGAGCGCTATGGCGTGGCCGAGTTCGATGTCGACGGCAAGGTGCTGTCGCTCGAAGAAAAGCCCAAGCAGCCCAAGAGCAACTATGCGGTCACCGGCCTGTATTTTTACGACGAGCAGGTGGTGGAGCTGGCCAAGCAGGTCAAGCCTTCGGCGCGGGGTGAGCTGGAGATCACGGATCTCAACGGCATGTATCTGCAGCAAGGCAAGCTCAATGTCGAGCTGATGGGTCGAGGCTATGCCTGGCTGGACACCGGTACCCATGACAGCCTGCTCGAAGCCGGGCAGTTCATCGCCACCTTGCAGCAGCGCCAAGGCCTGAAAGTGGCCTGCCCGGAAGAAATCGCCTATCGCCAGAAATGGATTGATGCCGCTCAGTTGGAGAAGCTGGGCCAGGCGCTGGTCAAGAATGGCTACGGACAATATCTGCTGCAGGTGCTCAAGGAAAAGGTGCGCTTATGAAGTTCACGTCTTTGGCGATTCCCGATGTCTTTCTGATCGAGCCCAAGGTGTTTGGGGATGCGCGCGGCTTTTTTCTGGAAAGCTTTCGCCAGGACCTCTTCAACCAGGCGACGGGCACTAACTACGCGTTCATTCAGGACAACCACAGCCGCAGCAGCAAGGGCGTGCTGCGTGGGCTGCATTATCAGCTGCCGCCCCATGCCCAGGGCAAGCTGGTGCGTGTGATCTCCGGCGCGGTGTTTGATGTGGCCGTGGATATTCGCCGCAGCTCGCCCACTTTTGGCCAATGGGTGGGGGCGGAGCTGAGTGCCGAGAATCACCACCAGCTCTGGATTCCGCCGGGCTTTGCGCATGGCTTTGTGGTGCTCAGTGACACGGCGGACTTTGTGTACAAGACCACGGCCTACTACGCGCCGGAGTCGGATCGGGGCCTGCTCTGGAACGACCCCGACATCGCTATTGCGTGGCCACAGCTCGATACCGCTTTTTCCCTGTCCGAAAAGGATAGGCATCAGCCTGCATTCAAGCAGGCCGAACTGTTCGATTAGTTCTTTCTTGATTCGGCCATCTGCAGAAATGGCTGAATCAGCTGCGCATCGCGCCGCTCTCGCAGGCAGTACAGGTATTCGGGAAGACAGGGGACCTCGCCTTCCAGATCCAGAACGACCAGGTCCGGATGGGCCGATGCTTCGTGCCGCGCAAAAATGCTGATGCCCATCTGGCGTATCACGGCTTCGCGTATGGATTCGCGGCTGGCAATTTCCAGAATCCGGTGCGGGCTGACCTGGGCGGCTTCCAGCATCTGCTCGGTCATCTGCCGGGTCATGGAGCCGCGCTCGCGCAGGATCAGCGTGTTCTTTGCCAGATCCTTGATGGCTACGGACTTCTGCCCGGCTAGCGCGTGTTGCCGGTGCACGACCAGGGCCAGTGGGTCGCGCCCCAGCTCCAGGCGCAGCAGGCGCGGGTCGGTGTCCAGGTGCGAAGAGGTCGCCAGATCCACCTGGTACTCGGCCAGCGCCTGAATCATCTGGCGCGAATTGCCATTGACGATGCTCACCTCCACCAGCGCATATTGCTGCTGATAGCGCTTGACGATGTCCAGCACATAGTAGGGCGCTGTTGCGCCTATGCGCAGCTGACCCTGGTTGACATGGCCTGACTGGCGCAGCGCCGATTCGATCTGGGCCGACTGCAGCAGCAGCTTCTCTATTTCCGGCAGCAGCTTCAGGCCCGCATCGGTGATGGCCAGCCTTCCGCTCTGGCGCGTGAACAGCTCGACCTCATACAGCTCCTCCAAGGCCTTGATCTGCGCCGTGACCGTGGGCTGGCTCAGCCCCAGCTGGCGCGCTGCCTGCGTGATGCTGCCGAGGCGGGCGACCCAGAAGAAGGATTTGAGCTGTGTGGCAAACATGACAAGGTCTTCAAGAAAGCGGTGCCCGGATTTCACCATGAACGCTGCGAACGGCAATGTGCAAGCGTTGCTTTGATTTCAATAGCTTCTTGCGCATATATAAGAAAGTTTTTAGATGGTTTTATATATAAATATGATGCGGGTAAAGCGCAATGTGCTTCTGATTTAATAGCATCTCGACGGCCAACACTGGCGCGGCGCGATGACTACAAAGTTTGCTGATGACATCCGTGGCAGATTTCAGTTCTATGACACCAGCGTTTCACAGTGAGTTTCTACAGTTCCCTCATGCCGCAAATGATCGCGTTGGTCGGGCGGCAACGATCAATTCAAGGGACTGTTATCCATGCGCCACGCTTTTGCACCCGCCACTCGCCGCTTCACCTTGATCGCCTTTGCCGCAGTTGCCACGGCCTTGCTGGGCCTCACTTCCGCGGCCCACGCCAGGACCGATCTGCTCGTGTATTCGGCCCTGGAGGCCGACCAGATCAAGGCCTACAAGGCGGCTTTTGAAAAAGCCCATCCCGACATCGAGCTGAAGTTTGTGCGCGAGAGCACGGGCATCATCACTGCGCGCCTGCTGGCCGAAAAAGCCAATCCCCAGGCCGATGTGATCTGGGGCGTGGCCGCCACCTCGCTGATGCTGCTGGACAAGCAAGGCATGCTGCAGCCCTATGCGCCCAGGAACGTGGCCAAGGTGCGCTCCAGCATGCGCGATGCGGCAGCCACGCCGACCTGGGTGGGCATGGATCTGTGGTCGTCCGCCGTCTGCTTCAACACCGTGGAAGGCGAAAAACGCAAGCTGCCCACGCCTGCCAGCTGGGCCGACCTGACCAGGCCCGAATTCAAGGGCGCGATCACCATGCCCCACCCCGCGTCCAGCGGCACCGGTTATCTGATGGTGGCCGCCTGGCTGCAGATGATGGGCGAGGACAAGGGCTGGGCCTATATGGATGCGCTGCACCAGAACATCGGCGTCTACACGCACAGTGGCTCCAAGCCCTGCCGCCAGGCCGGCGCGGGCGAGTTTCCCGTGGGCCTGAGCTTTGAGTACCGGGCCAACAAGACCAAGAAGGACGGGGCGCCCATAGACATCGTCTTCCCCAGGGAAGGCCTGGGCTGGGATGTGGAGGCCACGGCCATCTTGAAGGCCAGCAAAAAGCAGGAGGCTGCCAAGGCCCTGGCCGACTGGGCGGTGACGCCCGATGCCAACAAGCTCTATGCGGCCAACTTCGCCGTACTGGCTCTGCCCGAGGCCCAGGAAAAACACGAATTCATTCCGGCCGACCTGGAAAAGCGCCTGGCCAGAAACGACTTCAACTGGGCAGCGGCCAATCGCGATCGCATTCTTTCCGAATGGAACCGCCGCTACGAGGCCAAAGCGGAGAAGAAGTAACACCCCCTGAGGCGCTTCGCCTGGGCGGCGCTGCCGCTTCCCCCTCTCTGGCGCTGCGCGCTGGAGGGGGACGACACCAGCGCGGCGGGGCGGCCCTTGCGCGGTGTCTCTGGGTTGGGGCGCGCCGGTATCGACCGGTATGCGCTCTGGTGGAAATAGTAGGCCGTCCGTTTTTGCAGGTGAAAGAGATACATGCTGCGCATAGACCATATTGCCAAGCAGTACAAGGAAACGCCGGTGCTGCGCGGCATTGACCTGGCAGTGGATAGCGGCGAGTTCGTCAGCCTGCTGGGCCCTTCGGGCTGCGGCAAGACCACGCTGCTGCGCATTCTGTGCGGCATCGAGCAGGCCGACGCGGGCCGCATTCTGTTTCAGGGGGACGACATCACGCGCTGGCCCGCCGCGCGCCGGGGCTTTGGCGTGGTGTTCCAGAGCTACGCACTGTTCCCTAACCTGACGGCGGCCCAGAATGTGGCTTTCGGCCTCAAGGGCCAGCCTGCGGCGCAAGTGCAGGCCCGGGTGCAGGAGATGCTGGCTCTGGTAGGCCTGGACGCCCAGGCGCAGCGCTATCCGGCGCAATTGTCGGGTGGCCAGCAGCAGCGCATTGCGCTGGCCCGTGCACTGGCGCCGCGCCCGCGCCTGCTGTTGCTGGACGAGCCGCTGTCCGCGTTGGATGCCCAGGTGCGCACCGAGCTGCGCAGCGAAATCCGCCAGTTGCAGCGCCAGCTGGGCATTGCCTGCGTGATGGTCACGCACGACCAAGAGGAGGCTTTGTCGATGGCCGACCGCGTGGTGCTGATGCACCAGGGCCGTATCGAGCAGCAGGGCTCGCCCGAGCAGCTTTATGCCCGACCCGTCAGCCATTTTGCGGCCGGCTTTGTGGGACGCATGAATTTGCTGCCCGCCGTGGCCGAGTCGGGCGATGCGGTGCGCGTGGGTGAGGGGCGGCTTGAATGCTGCACTGCCGGCTTTGAGGCCGGTGATGCCTTGCTGGTGGGCGTGAGGCCCGAAAGCGTCGTGCTGCACCCGGCCCAGCCCGCAGCGCTGCCCAATCTGTTCCGGGCGCGGGTGGTGGAGACCTCGTTCCTGGGCTCGCTGGTGTTGGTGCGTGTGTTCAGCCCCACGCTGCAATGCCAGATCGAGGTGCAATGGCCGCTGCGCCATGACGCGCGCCTGCCCGACTGGCTGCAGGGCGAGGTGCTGGTGGAGTTGCCGGCTGCTGCGCTGCAGTCGCTGGCAGCGCCCGAGATTCTGCGAAAGGCGGCATGAGCATGGATGCCTCTTCTTCTGCGCTGCCCGTGGGGAGCTACGCGCCCGCAGCAGCATCACACCAGCAGCAAGGCACCGGCCCTGCGGCGCCACGGCAAACGCGCTTTTTCCATTGGGAAAAGCTGTGGCTGGGCGCGCTGGTGCTGGGCCTGCTGTGCGCGCTGCTGGTGGCCATTGCACTGCCCGTGGGAGCCCTGCTGGGCCGCAGCTTTGTGTCGGCCGATGGCAATTTCTCGGGCCTGGCCCAGTACCTCGCCTACGCGCAAACGCCGGGCGTAGGCCAGTCGCTGTTCAACAGCCTGTGGCTGTCGGCCATCAGCAGCACTTTGTGTGTGGCCCTGGCCTATGGCTATGCCTATGGCGTGATGCGCAGCTGCATGCCGCTGGCCAGGCTCTTTCGCGCGATTGCCCTGGTGCCTCTGCTGGCGCCGTCGCTGCTCATGGCCATCAGCCTGATCTATCTTTTTGGCGCCCAGGGTCTGCTCAAGAGCTGGTTGGCGGGGGGCACGGCCTACGGCCCGTTTGGCATCATCATTGGCTCGGTGCTGTGGACGTTTCCGCATGCGCTGATGATTCTGTGCACCACGCTGGCCTCGGGCGATGCACGCTTGTATGAGGCCGCCGCCACACTGGGCGCAGGCCGCTGGCGCAGCTTCTGCCAAGTCACGCTGCCAGCCAGCCGTTATGGACTGATGATTGCCTGGATCGTGGTGTTCGTCCTGGTGGTCACCGACTTTGGTGTGCCCAAGGTGATTGGCGGCAACACGCAGATGCTGGCCACCGATATCTACAAGCAGGTGATTGGTCAGCAAAACCTGTCCATGGGAGCCGTGGTGGCCATGCTGCTGCTGGTGCCTGCGGGCCTGGCCTTGGCGGCCGAGCGCCATTTGCGTGCCCGGCAGGCCGCTGTCATGAGCGTGCGGGCCGTGCCTCTGGTGCCGCAGCCCTGTGCGCCGCTTGACCGTGCGCTGCTGGTGTATTGCAGCCTGATGGCTTTGGCGCTGCTGGCGGTGATGGGAGTGGCCGTGCTGGCATCCCTGGTCAGCTTCTGGCCCTACAACCTGAGCCTGAGCTTCAAGCACTACCAGTTCGACCTGATGGATGGCGGCGGCTGGGCCAGTTACGCCAACTCGCTGACCATGGCCGTGGCCACGGCGGCAACCGGCGCGCTGCTGAGCTTTCTGAGCGCCTATCTGGTGGCCAGGCCCACGGGCTGGCGTCGTGCGCGCCAGTGGCTGCACGCGGTGGCCACGCTGCCCATGGCGGTGCCGGGACTGGCGCTGGGTCTGGGCTATATCCTGTTCTTCAATTCGGGCAGCAATCCACTGCACTTTCTGTACGGCTCCATGGGCATTCTGGTGCTGTGCTCGGTGGCGCATTTCTTCTCGGTGGCGCACATCACCCAGCTCACTGCCTTGCAGCAGCTGGACGCCGAATACGAACGCGTGGCTGACTCCATGGGCGTGCCGTTCTGGACGCTGCTGTGGCGCGTGCACCTGCCCGTGTGCCTGCCTGCGTTGATGCAGGTGGCGGGCTACTTCTTCGTGAATGCCATGACCACGGTGTCGGCAGTGGTCTTTTTGTATTCGCCCGAAACCACACTGGCCTCGGTGGCCGTGCTGGCCATGGACGACGCGGGCGATACCGCTCCCGCCGCCGCCATGGCCACGCTGATCTTTGCGACCGCAGCCGCCGGTCGCCTGCTGATTGCGCTGCTCGATGCCTGGCTGCAGCGGCGTACCCAGCACTGGCGCCAGCGCTGAGGGCTTTGTCCTCATCACTTGATTTCCTGAATGTCTCTCGCTGCATCGCCATGGCGCTGCGGCAGGGATTGGGCTTGTCTGCTTTTCCTGTAACGCTATGAAAAACTACGATCTGATCGTCGTCGGCGCCGGCATTGTCGGCCTGGCGCATGCCTATACCGCTGCCGCGCACGGCCGCTCTGTGCTGGTGATAGAGCGCGACGGCGCCAGCCTGGGCGCCTCGATTCGCAACTTCGGCTTTGTCACCATCACCGGCCAGCGAGCCGGTGCCCATTGGCGGCGCGCCATGCGCTCACGCGATGTCTGGGCCGATATTGCCCCCAAGGCCGGTATCGATGTCCTGCATTCCGGCCTGTGGCTGACGGCGCGCCGTCCTGCTGCAGCTGCTGTGCTTGAGGCATTCATGCACACCGAAATGGGCGCAGGTTGTGAGCTGCTGACGCCAGCCCAGGCCGCGGCGCGCCATCCGGCGCTGCGCACCCAAGGGCTGCAATCCGTGCTCTACAGCCCGCATGAGCTGCGCGTGGAGTCGCGCACCGCCATCCCGCAACTGGGCCTGTGGCTGCAGCAGGCGCTTGGAGTGGATTTCGCCTATAGCGAAAGCGTGACCGAAGTGGCAACGCCGCGCGTCACCACCTCGCGAGGTATTTACCATGCCGAACGTGTGGTGGTCTGCAACAACGCCGATCCGGGCGGGCTGTTCGCCAGTGAATGGACTGACCACAAAGTGCAGCTGTGCCAGTTGCAGATGTTGCGCGTCAAGCCGCAAGCAGGCTTCAAGCTTGAAGGATCAGTCATGGGGGATCTGAGCCTGGTGCGCTACGAGGGCTATAGCGCGCTGCCCGAAGCCGCTGCACTGCGCGCTCAGCTGGAGCTTGAGGAGACGCAAAGCCTGAAGCACGGCATCCACCTGATTGCCGTGCAAAGCGCCGACGGCTCGCTCGTGGTGGGCGATTCGCACCACTACGCCAGCGCACCCCAGCCTTTTGCCAGCGAAGCCGTCGACCAGCTCATGCTGCGCCATATGCACGAGGCGCTGCATATCGACAAGGCCCAGGTGGTGGAGCGCTGGACGGGCATCTACCCCTCCAGTGCCGAAGCCCCTTGTTTGGTCAAAGCGCCCGATGCCGCGACACGCGTGGTGGCGGTGACCAGCGGCTCGGGCGCGAGCACGGCGTTTGGTCTGGCTGAAGAGGTATGGAAAGCTTGGTAGTTGCTACGGATTGAATAGCTGCTAGCGCTTGTCAGTTCTCGAATGTCGGGTGAATGAAATCAATATCGAGATCTATTCAGCGCTAGCAGCTATCAATGCATGAGCGTCACTGCTGCACAAACAGCGGCGCAATCAGCACCAGCAGCAAGATTACGGCCAGCACGGCAAACATGATCTTGACCCAGCTGTAAGGCCGCTCGCCCGCAATCTGGCCGGTATAGCCATTGGCCACGATCTGGTAGGTCTTGCTGCCATAGGTGTAGCCGACCAGCCAGACCGGCACCAGCGTGTGCTTGAAGCTGCGGCCCGAGTACTGGCGCTGGACCTGCAGATTGCGCTGCGTGTCGCCCGGCACCTCACGCGAGCACATGCTGCGCAGCTGGCCGTCCATATCTTCCTCATTGATCCTGGCTGCCTTGGAGAGGTCCACCTGGTAGCGCTCCACCGTCCAGCCGCGCACGAACTCCGGGCTGTAGGGCTTGAGGTCGGTGGTGGTCGGGAAAGGCTCCACCTGGCGCAGCAGATGGGCTTGCACGCCCACCGTGCCGGGCACCAGCTCATCGTCGAAGAAATGCTGCAAGCTGCCCGATGCCGGCTCCCAGCGCACATGCTGGACCTGGCGGGTCTGCAGATTGCCGTTGCCGTCGCGATAGGACTCGGTGGTGTAGTAGTAATAGCCGGCCTCTGCCCACCACTGTGCGCTGGCGTGGGCGTCAAAGGTCCAGTAGGGCAGATAGACACCGTGCAGCGTGTCCGTCAGCGCGGCGCTCTTGAGCTTGCTGGGCGCAAACCAGCGGCTGCCATACCACTGGCGGATCTTGTCGCGAATCTGGCCGTCGCTGATCTTGAACGGCAGAATGCTCTGCGGCGTGATGGCGTCGCTGCGCTCTTCATGGGCGACGATGGCCGGCGAGCCGCAGAAGTCGCAGCGCTGGGCCACATGCTTGCCGAGAAATACGGAGATGGCGCGGCAGTTCTGGCACTGCACCTCGTAGCGCTCGTCCGAGCCCCAGCCGCGACCGCTGGCCGGGTTGCGCAAGGCCTCGGCCAGATCCTGCTCCACCACGGCGCGTCCCAGCTCGGGCTGTGTCTGCTCGCTCCAGGGAACGACGGTGCCGCAGTAAGGGCATTTGAGCGACTGGGCCTTGGCATTCCACTCCAGATTGCCACCACATTCGGGGCAGACATGCTTGCCCACCATGGAGGGGGGCGCCGTCTCGGAGATAGGGGTGAATGCAGATCCGGAAGAGCGAGAGGAAGAAGCGGGTGTGGCCACGGCAAAAACGGGTTCAGGCGGCAGTAGCGGCTGGATGAGTTTCGTAGAAGGTCACGCAGTTGCCATCCTCGTCGAGAAGGCTGAATTCCTGGGTGCCCCAGGGCTGCTGGCGCAGACCGCCGTTGGGGTGAACCGCATTCTCGGCCAGACACTGCGCATGCAGGGCGGCAATTCCCGCCACCTGGATGCGGCAGCTGGTCTGCCTGGGAATCTCCGGGTCCTGGCAGGCCCAGAAGTGCAGCTCCAGTCCACCCAGCGAGACGATGGCGTACTCGGCGGGCTGGACGTGGACGGTTCTGGCGCCCAGCACGCGGGCGTAGAAAGCCACGGTGCGCGCCATGTCCAGCGATGCCAGCACCGGAGTGGTGCTGATGAAAACCGGTTTGTGTTCACTCATGACGTGCACCCGATGCCATCGGTTGCGGATCAGCCGCGCAGGAACTCGTCCAGCGCAGCCTGGGCGATGCGCCACTGGCTGCCGATCTGGCGGGCCTTGAGGTTGCCGGCCTGGATTTCGGCCAGCACATCTGCCTCGGCCACGCCCAGCACCTGGGCCGCCTGGGCGGGGGTCAGGACCTGCAGGCCGGCGGCGGCCGGGGCGGTAGGCGTCTGGGCGGCTTGGGCCGCTGCTGGCGAAAAGGGGTCTGCCACAGCAGCGCCCGGGCCGCCTGCAGCGCCGCCGCCGCCCTGCATGCCCTTCATCATTTCCTGGGCCATGCCAAAACCCATGGCCATGGTGGCCGGAATGGTGGCTGCGGCAGCGCCTTCGCCGCCGTTGGCCATGGCCTGGCCCATCTGGTATTTCACATAGTCGTTGAGGTTGCCGATGGCGCCCATGCTGGAGCGCTTGTCGATGGCCTGCTCCACCTCGGGCGGCACGGAAACGTTTTCCAGCAGGAAACTGGTGATCTCCAGGCCGTATTTCTCGCTGACGGCGGGGTTGATGAGCTGCAGCAGTGCGTCGCCCAGCTCGCTGTAGCGCTGGGCCACATCGAGTGCCGGCACCTGGGCCTTGGCCAGGGCTTCGGAGAAGATGCTGACAATGCGCGAGCGCATGGTGTCGGCAAACTCGTCGATGCGGAAGTTCTGGTCCGTGCCCGCCACCTCCTTGAGGAACAGGGCGGCGTTGGTGATGCGGAAGTCATAGGTACCGAAGGCGCGCAGACGGATCACGCCAAAGTCCTTGTCGCGCATCATGATGGGGTTGGAGGTGCCCCATTTGTTGCCCGTGAACAAGCGCGTGTTGATGTAGTAGACATCGCACTTGAAGGGAGAGTTGAAGCCGTACTTCCAGCCGCGCAGTGTGGACAGAACCGGGATGTTCTGCGTGGTCAGCAGATGGCGGCCCGGGTTGAACAGGTCTGCAAACTGGCCTTCGGAGACGAACTGAACCTGCTGCGACTCACGCACGATGAGCTGGGCGCCGTTCTTGATTTCCTTGTCTTCATCAGGCCAGCGATACGACAGCGTGTCGCGCGAATCATCGGTCCATTCGATGATTTCGATCAGTTGCTTGGTGATGATTTTCATGAAATCCATGACGTGCTCCGAAAGAGGATGACGGGAAAGGAATCATTCTAGGAGGCAAACCGCAGCAGCCGGCATCCGGGATGCATGGCAGTTGCACGGAAATTGTTAAAAAGTGAGCACACTGCGCTCGATATTCAATAGTTTCAGGGTCAATTGATGCTGTATCTACCTATTCATGAGTGGTAAGTGCTAGCGTTTTGTTTCTCACATTTTGAAATCACCGGCTGGAGCCCCTTCGTGAAAATGCCCGCTGTGGGGCCGCGCAGACAGACTACGTCCGTGATCAGTGGCACAGACTTAGAATCTAGCGCTTATGCGGTCGATACCGCCCAGAACACCTCTTAATGAAGATGCCGCCCGCAATCGCCAGTGATTGCAGACGCGCGAACGTATACAAGTCATGCTGACCTTCCAACAAATCATTCTGAAACTGCAGTCCTACTGGGCCGAACAGGGCTGTGCATTGCTCCAGCCCTATGACATGGAAGTCGGCGCCGGTACCTCGCACACCGCCACCTTTCTGCGCGCCATCGGCCCCGAGCCATGGAAGGCCGCTTACGTGCAGCCCAGCCGTCGTCCCAAGGACGGCCGCTATGGCGAGAACCCCAACCGCCTGCAGCACTACTACCAGTTCCAGGTTGTTCTGAAGCCTGCGCCCGACAACATCCTGGAGCTGTATCTGGGCTCGCTCGAAGCCCTGGGCTTCGATCTGAAGAAGAACGACATCCGCTTTGTCGAGGACGACTGGGAGAACCCCACGCTGGGCGCCTGGGGTCTGGGCTGGGAAGTCTGGCTCAACGGCATGGAAGTGACCCAGTTCACGTATTTCCAGCAGGTCGCCGGCATCGACTGCAAGCCCGCCACCGGCGAGATCACCTACGGGCTGGAGCGTCTGGCCATGTATCTGCAGGGCAAGGAATCGGTATACGACCTGGTCTATACCGACGGCCTGTCCTATGGCGACGTGTTCCACCAGAACGAAGTGGAGCAGTCCACTTACAACTTCGAGCATTCGAATGCCGAGTTCCTGTTCAGCGCCTTTGCGGCCCACGAAGGCACGGCCAATCAGCTGATCGACGCCCAGCTGGCGCTGCCCGCCTATGAGCAGGTGCTCAAGGCTGCCCATACCTTCAACCTGCTGGACGCCCGTGGTGCCATCTCGGTGACCGAGCGCGCTGCCTATATCGGCCGCATCCGCAACCTGGCCCGCGCCGTGGGCAAGAGCTATCTGGACAGCCGCGCGCGCCTGGGCTTCCCCATGGCACCCAAGGCCCATGCCGACGAGGTGCTGGCCGAGCTGGCCAAGGCTGCGGAGCAGGCAGCGAAGAAGGCCGCTTGAACCTGCCTGAGCCGCTTTCACGCTACCACCGTCCCACATTCCAAAATATCAGCAGCCAGCCTTGATATAGCAAGCGCTGGCTGCTATCAAAATTATCATGAACGCATCGAATCTACTGGTTGAACTGTTTGTCGAAGAGCTGCCGCCCAAGGCGCTGCAAAAGCTGGGTGACGCTTTTGCCGCCGTCATCTTCGAGCAGCTCAAGGCCCAGGGACTGCTGGCCTCGACCGAGTCGCGCCTGACCGCCTACGCCTCGCCCCGCCGTCTGGCCGTGCACATCACTGAAGTACTGCCCCAGGCAGAAGACAAGGCTGTCTCGCAAAAGCTGATGCCTGTCTCCGTGGCGCTGGATGCCGAGGGCAAGCCCACGGCGGCACTGCTGAAAAAGCTGGCGGCCCTGGGGGCCGACGAATCCGCCGTGGCCGCTCTGAAGCGCCAGGGCGAAGGCAAGGCCGAAGCCCTTTTCTACGAATCCACTGCCAAGGGCGTGCTGCTGACCGATGGCGTGCAAAAGGCGCTGGACGAAGCACTGGCCAAGCTGCCCATTCCCAAGGTCATGCGCTACCAGTTGCAGGACGGCTGGACCAGCGTGCACTTTGTGCGCCCGGCCCACGGCCTGGTTGTGCTGCATGGCACCCAGGTGCTGATCGGCGTGAAGGCCCTGGGCCTGACGGCCGGTGCCGCCACGCATGGCCACCGCTTTGAAGCCGCTGTGGACCCCGTGGTCATCCAGAACGCCGACAGCTATGCCGAGCAACTGCGTGAGGAGGGCTCCGTGATCGCCGGCTTTACCGAGCGCCGTGCCGATATCGCCCGCCAGTTGCAGGCGGCTGCCGAACGCATTGGTGGCGACGTGCGCCCCATCGACGACCCGGCCCTTCTGGACGAGGTGACGGCCCTGGTCGAGCGCCCCAATGTGCTGGTCTGCGAATTCGAGAAAGAATTCCTGGCCGTGCCTCAGGAATGCCTGATTCTGACCATGAAGGCCAATCAGAAGTACTTCCCGCTGCTGGACGCCAATGGCAAGCTGACCCATCAGTTCCTGATCGTCAGCAACATCCAGCCCCAGGACGCTTCGGCTGTGGTCGGCGGCAACGAACGGGTGGTGCGCCCCCGTCTGGCCGACGCCAAGTTCTTCTTCGACCAGGACCGCAAAAAGACCCTGGCCAGCCGCGTCGAGCAGCTGGACAAGGTGGTCTATCACAACAAGCTGGGCACGCAGGGCGAGCGCATTGCCCGCGTACGTGCCATCGCCAAGAGCATTGCCCAGCAGCTGGGCAACTCCGAGCTGGGTCGTCTGGCCGATCAGGCCGCCATGCTGGCCAAGACCGATCTGGTCACCGACATGGTGGGTGAGTTCCCCGAGCTGCAAGGCATCATGGGTCGCTACTACGCCCAGAACGACGGCCTGGATGTGGCCGTGGCCGATGCCATCGAAGACCACTACAAGCCCCGCTTTGCCGGCGACGAACTGCCGCGCGGCGATGTGGGCGTGATCGTGGCCCTGGCCGACAAGCTCGAAACCCTGGTCGGCATGTTCGGTATCGGCAACCTGCCCACGGGCGACCGCGATCCCTTCGCCCTGCGCCGCCATGCGCTGGGCGTGATCCGCATGCTGGTCGAAAAGGATCTGGAGTTGGATCTGGAAACCCTGCTGGTCAGCACCTTGCCCGCCTTTGGCGACAAGATCCAGGATGCCACGCCTCAGCTGGTCGAGTTCATCTACGACCGCCTGGCCAATATGTTCCGCGAACAAGGCTACAGCGCCCAGGAAGTGGAGGCCGTGCTGTCCCTGCAGCCCCAGCGCCTGTCCGACGTGCAAAAGCGCCTGGAAGCCGTGCGCGCCTTTGCTGCCTTGCCCGAAGCTCCTGCTCTGGCCGCGGCCAACAAGCGCGTGGGCAATATCCTGAAGAAGGCCGAAATCGACGTTCAGCCGCAGGTGAACGACGCGCTGCTGGTGGAACAGGCTGAAAAAGACCTGTATGCGGTGCTGCAGCAGGTGGCACCCAAAGCTCAGCAACAGTTTGCAGCAGGTGATTACACCGCCAGCCTGCAAACCCTGGCAGGATTGCGCGCTCCGGTTGATGCCTTCTTCGAACACGTCATGGTCAACGCCGAGGATCCTGCGCTCAGAGCGAATCGTTTGGGTCTGCTGGCCACATTGCATGAAGCCATGAACCGGGTGGCCGATCTGGCGCGACTGGCGTCTTAAGCTTTCCCTTTTACTGTTAGCTTGTCAGGCGCACGCGGGCGTGCGCCTGCTGCTTTTGCTTTATGTGACCCATGAATCCACATATAGATCATCCGTCCTCTCTATACGGCATGTTTTCCACCCTATGGCGTAATAGGCAATTGATTGCACGTATGACGCGCCGGGAGGTGGTTGGCCGTTACCGTGGTTCCGCCATGGGCTTGCTGTGGTCCTTGTTGACCCCTTTGTTCATGTTGGTTATCTACACCTTCGTTTTTTCCGTGATATTTAAAGCCCGATGGGGTGGAGATATGCAGGAGGGGCGCGGTCAGTTTGCCACCATTTTGTTTGCCGGCTTGATTGTGCATGGACTATTTGCCGAAGTGCTTAATCGTGCCCCGCAATTGGTTTTGGCCAATGTCAACTACGTTAAAAAAGTGGTATTCCCGTTGGAGGTATTACCTGTTGTTCAACTGTTGGCGGCCAGCTTTCATGCGTTGGTAAGCTTGGCCGTATTGCTGGTTGCGCAGTTTTGGCTAAACCATACCATTCCGTGGACGGCGCTGTTGTTCCCGGTGGTTGCCTTGCCTTTATTGTTGCTGACTTTGGGGTTGGCTTGGTTGCTTGCTTCGTTGGGCGTTTTTGTGAGGGATGTGGGGCAGGGTATCAGTTTGATTACCAGCGTATTGCTCTTTACCGCCCCCGTTTTCTTTCCCTTGCAAGCTCTGCCTTCTGCATTACGCCCATGGATGCAACTCAATCCTTTGACGTTCATTATTGAGCAGACACGCAATGTCTTGATTTTTGGGAAATTTCCTGATTGGTCAGGGATAGCTCTATATAGCTTGGTCGCATTCTTGGTCGCAGGGATGGGCTTCAAATGGTTCCAGAAAACACGCAAAGGATTTGCCGATGTCCTCTGAAAAGGCAGAAGTGGCCATCCGCGTCCACGGACTAGCCAAACATTACGAGATATACGATACCCCGGGGCAACGTCTGCGGCAATTCACGCTGCCGCGACTACAGCGCTGGCTAGGCATGCCGCAGCGTCAGTATTATCGGCAGTTCCAAGCCTTGAACGATATTTCCTTGGAGGTGCATAAAGGTCAAACGGTTGGCATCATCGGACGCAATGGTTCGGGTAAATCCACCTTGCTGCAGATTATTTGTGGAACTTTGTATCCATCAGCGGGAGATATTGAAGTAAACGGCAGGGTTGCAGCCCTTTTAGAATTGGGGTCGGGATTCAATCCTGAGTTTACGGGGCGCGAGAATGTTTACTTCAATGCCAGTGTCTTAGGGCAAGATGAGACGGTCACCCGCACCAGATTCGCTGAGATAGAAGCTTTTGCAGATATTGGTTCCTTTATTGACCAACCGGTAAAGACCTATTCCAGCGGAATGTTGGTGCGCTTGGCATTTGCTGTGATAGCCCACGTTGATGCCGATATTCTGGTAATTGACGAGGCCTTGGCGGTGGGGGATGCCTTTTTCACGCAGAAATGCATGCGCTTTTTGCGTGAATTCATGCAAAAAGGTACCGTGCTATTTGTCAGCCATGATCTTGGCGCTGTAAAAAATTTGTGCAGCGATGCTATTTGGATAGACCGGGGCTGTTTGCGTTACAGCGGTGACTCGCGCATTGCATGCGATCAATACATGGAAGAGCTTTTTGGCCATGTACAGGATGAGGCTGATACCCGGGTGGTCAATGCTCCCAAGCCTGCCGATTCCAAGGACCTGCCCGCAAGGCATGGCTCGGAGTCTCGCCATCAGAATGTTGCTCCAATCGTGAAAGATGTTCGCTCTGATTTGATAGATCGTTCGACTTTACGCAACGATATCCAGGTCTTTGACTTTGATCCGGCAGCCAAGTCTTACCACACGGGATTGGCCACCATTCAAGATGTCAGCTTCTGCAATTTGCAGGGGAAACCTCTGGCTTACATTGTGGGTGGAGAGACCGTAGTGTTGCAGATTCGTGTGCATGTGAAGGATGCCATTGAATCACCTATTGTCGGTTTCTACGTCAAGGATCGTTTGGGGCAAAATTTGTTTGGCGATAATACGTGGCTGAGTTATTGCGATCAGGCGCAGACAGTTCCCGCCGAGCATGATTTGCTGGCCCGCTTCGTTTTTGACATGCCGCGGCTGCACGTGGGTGACTATTCGATTACCGTGGCCTTTGCTCAGGGTACTCAGGAATCCTTTGTGCAACACCACTGGATACACGATGCTTTGCATTTTGTGTCTCAGACCAGCAGCGTTGCAGGAGGCCTTGTCGGCATACCAATGCAGGAAATTTCCATGGAAATTTCCCAAGATATCGATGTCTCTGCTCAGGAGGCGGTATGAGTAGCCTTTCGGCGGACGTGTCAGCTCCCGCACTCTCACTGATTGTCGTGGCCTACAACATGGCCCGGGAATTACCGCGTACCCTCTATACCTTGAGTTCCCAATACCAGCGTGGCATTGCTCCTCAGGACTATGAAGTCATCGTCGTGGATAACGGCTCGGATCAGCCCGTGGATAGCGCCATGTGGGCCTCCTGGCAGGCTTGGCCGGGACAGTTTCGACTGCTGCGTATTGATCAGGCGAGTCACTCGCCTGTCGATGCCATCAATCAGGGCTTGGCACAGGCCAGAGGAAACTGCATAGGCGTCATGATTGATGGCGCGCGCATGTGCAGTCCGGGCTTGCTGGCTCAGGCCTTGCAGGCCTGCAAGGGGATTGATGGGGCGGTGGTCGGCGCGCTGGGCTGGTACCTGGGGCCGGATTTTCAGCGTCAAGCCATGGTACGCGGCTATGACCAGCAGCGAGAGGATCAACTGCTGGCCAGCATCGATTGGAAAAGCGATGGCTACCAACTCTATACCATCGCTTGCATGGATGAATCCTCCATGGATGGATGGTATGCGCCGGTCGCTGAATTCAATGCCATTTTCATGCATCGCCAGCGCTGGCTGCATCTGGGCGGGTACGACCTGGGGTTTGATATGCCGGGAGGTGGCCTTGCCAATCTTGACCTGTGCAAAAGAGCGCTTGAGCAAGAGGATGCCCAGGGCGTGCTGCTGCGTGGCGAGGCTACATTCCACCAGTTTCATGGCGGTACGGCGACCAATGCCAGTCTCAAGCAAGCCATAGACGACTGGAATCGCTGGTGCGAGCACTACCAAACGTTACGTGGCAAGGCCTACGAGCTGCCCAGGCCAGGCAGGCCTATCTTGCATTTCGGTAGCCTGCCAGAGCCCGTGCGTCTGCATTATCTGAGGGCTCTGGCCTTTGGCTCGCAGCCCTCGGCGAGACAGCATCCTCCTTTGGGAATCGGTTTTGACCTGGCGTGCTGGGCCATGCCTGATGCCGTCTGGAACGAGGGCGATATTCCCCGCGTGTCTCAGGCACAGGCTTTGGCAGTGGCGCAATTGCTGCGCCATGCCCTGCAGCAACGTCTATACCACGATCTGGTGCAGACCTGCCGCTGGCTGTACCAGTATTACCCGGCCTGGAAGGCGCCAAGCCACCTGCTGCGTCTGCTTGCCCCTTGGTTACCTCATGGTCCAGGCCCCTTGGAGGAAGTAGCTGCTTCTCCCTTATTGCAGGCGGTGCAATCCGTGCTGGATGGCTCCAGAGCCCTCGGCTATGTCACTGTGGCCGGCGCAACTGAAGCCACAGGCAATTGGATTGCCACCACGCCCCCAACCTTGAATTACTGCTCTGAAGCGACATCGCGCATGACCTCTGTAAGCTCTTTTTCCACTTTGTTGAATTCTTCGGCCCTCTTGGAGCCGCATCATCTGACCCATCCAGCACCATGGGCGGGGCACATCGCCTTTGCCGGCTGGTTGCTCGCCATTCAGCAGCCGCGTACCTTGGTGGAACTGGGTACCTATTCCGGCATCTCCTACCTGGCGTTTTGCCAGGCCATCGCCGAAAACCGGCTGCCTACGCGCACTTGGGCGGTGGACACATGGCAGGGGGATGCGCATGCGGGTGCCTATGATGAAAGCATCTACCAGGCCCTGCGGCGGGCGCATGACCCGCATTACACGGGTTTTTCTACGCTGCTGCGCATGACGTTTGACGAAGCACTGCCGTACTTCGAGGAGGGATCCGTCGACCTGCTGCACATTGACGGCTTGCACACCTATGAAGCAGTACGCCACGATTTCGAGACTTGGCTGCCCAAGCTCTCCGATCGGGGCGTGGTGTTGTTCCACGACACGAACGTCTTTCGCGATGACTTTGGCGTGCACCGCTTGTGGGCCGAGCTCAGTCAGCGTTATCCCAGCCTGCACTTTACGCATAGCAATGGTTTGGGAGTGCTCTTGGTTGGTTCCCGGCAGCCGGACGAGTTGCAGCAACTGTGCGATGCGACCAACACCGAACTGCAGCAGCAGGCCCAGGCGCTGTTCGCATCCTTGGGTGCCCGGCTGGAGCGGCGTGCGGACGTGCTCATGCTCAATATCCAGTTGCAGGATGCGGAGCACCGTGCGGCGCGCGAGCAGGAGGCGGGCGGCCAGCGTCATCAGTGGATCGAGAAGCTCGACGGAGACATACGGGCTCTCTCCGGGCAAGTCCGGGAGCGCGATGCGCAGTTGGAGGAAAGCGGGCGGCAATTGCATGAGCGAGCCAGGCAACTGCAGGAGCGCGAGAGGCAATTGAATCATGCGGGGCAGGAGCTGCAGGCGCTCTACCGTTCGCGTAGCTGGCGTGTAACGTCCGGATTGCGTGCCATGGGGGGCGTCGCTCGCCGTCTAGGGGTCGCCCAGGTGCTGCGGCGAGCGCGCAACGCCTTGCGCTATGTGATGCGTGGTGACATCGGCGGGCTGCTGCAGCGCGCCCGCCAGCTTCGTCATGAGCGGCAACGCCATACGCATCTGGCTCGGCTGAGTGGCGAAGGGGTGCAGATCGGCATCATGGCCACGACGCACACCATGTTCATCGCCCATCTGCTGGAAAACGCTCTGGCGCAGGCTGGGCTCCAGGTTCAAATCGTGGATCAGCCTCAAGGCAGCAAGGACTTCGTGCTGGACTGCTACATCGTCATCTGTCCACAGATGTTCCAGCACCTTCCTCCGGGGCACCAGCGTATCGTTTTCCAGATGGAGCAAGGCGTCAGTTCCCGCTGGTTCACTCCCGAATACATCGGAATGCTGGAAAGCTCCTTGGCGGTGCTGGACTATGCATCGGCCAACTTGCCTTTCCTGGCGGACAAAGGGGTGGCCTATCCCCATGTATTCCTGCTGCCTGTAGGGGGCTTGCCCGACTATCCGCAATATCTGCGCCAGCACGGGCATGCCGTGGCAGAGCCTGTTTCCGAGCCGCAGTACGACGTACTTTTTTATGGCGACGTCAATGCGCCCCGGCGCCAGGCCATGTTGCAGGCGCTTGGCCAGCGCTTCAAGCTGCGAGTGGAGGGCAACCTTTTTGGACCGCAATTGCACCAGGCCATGCAAAGCGCTCGGCTGGTGGTCAATATCCACTATTACGAAGGCGCATTGCTGGAGACCACGCGCATCTATGAATGTCTATCGCTCGGCGTGCCCGTGGTTTCGGAAAGCAGTGTCGACATGCAGGACCACCAGCTTCTGGTCGAGAGCGGTGCGGTGACCTTCGCCCCGGTGGGTGATGCCCAGGCCTTGATCCAGGCGGTGGCCGACCAGCTGGAGCGGATCCGCAGTGCTCCTCAAGCGGTGATGCAGGCCTGTCAGAGCGCTCAGGCGGCTGGCAGCCAGCATTTCGCCTTCATGCTGTATCGGGCGCTGTATGCGCTCAAGCTGCTGAGCCATGAACAGTGGCAAAAAGCGACGGATCACCTGACTCTGCCAGGGCAGCGCATGGTGTTGGGGCTTCCCGAAACGTGGCAGCGTCGCAAGCACTTCATGCAAACCACGGCAGCAGCGCTGGGGCAGGACGCCCACTTGTTTGACGGCGTACGCTATACCCCGGGGTGGATGGGGTGTGCGCTGAGCTACCAATATCTGGCCCGAAAGTGCTTGCAGGCGGGCTGGCCCTGGCTGGAGGTTTCCGAGGACGATGTGTCGTTAGGGGGCGACTATGCGGCTCGGCGCGCCATCATCGAACAATGGCTTCATGCCAACGAGGGACAGTGGGACATATTTTCCGGATTGATCGCCCAGGTCCATCCAGACACCCGCGTGCTGGCGGTGCATGAGTACCAGGGGCAGCGTCTCGTGGTGATCGACCGCATGATCAGTACCGTGCACAACATCTATGCGGAGGGTGCCTTGAAAGCCCTGGCTCAGTGGGATGCAAGCAACACCGATGCACACAGCAACACCATCGACAAGTACATGCAAGGCCACCAAGGCCTGCGGTTGGTGGTGGCCTTGCCCTTCCTGGTGGGGCATGAAGAAGACGTGGCGTCCTCGCTCTGGGGCTTCAACAATGTGCAGTACACCGACATGATCGCCCAGGCCCAGGCTCAGCTGGAGCATATGGCGCATCTCTATACGCAGCAAGTCCAGGCACAGTGAACCGGCTGGTCTCTTGGAACGTGTCCACGACTTCCTCGGCGCCGCGCCCGAAAAGGCAGCGGCCCGAAGGAATGGGGCGAAATCGGGCGATTTCTTTGCACTGCGGCTTACTTGCACCCGGTGCCTCGAACTCACCCCGATGACATCCCAACGCGGTTGAGGCTTGCCCAGGGGGGGGCGAGCACGGCATTCAAGTGCAGTCGTCGATAGCGAAGAGATGGAGCCCCCTATTCGCCGAAGCTTCATTGTCAGCCAGGCGGTTGACACTTTGATGACGGTTGCGCGGCAAACTGACGGCCGGTTGAATGTGCCCGGCATACCAATGTATAGCGAGTGCTTGCAACTCAAGGAAAGGCCATTCAGCCTTGGGTTGGTTCAGGCTGCCCCCGTTCTGCAAAGCCCAAGAAACCGGGGGCGGTGCGCAATCCGTATCGGTTCAAGGTTCTGACCTAGGGATTTCCCTAGGGCCGGCTGTTGCGTGTTGCGAACAGAATCCCGCGTTAGCGTCTTGTTGCATTTGACGAAGTTTGACAAGGCCGGGCTTGAGTTGGGAACCCTGCAGGCGCCCATATGGCTTATCGTGGCTCATCTCAACCGGGTGTGCGGTGTTGTCGGGCTTTTGCGGCCAGTATCGAACCCATTCGTCTTACGGTAACCGGCCAGGCAGTCGTGAAGCTGGAATGCCGTTCACAGAGTCTTTTTCAAGGCGCGAGCGCATGCCTTCTTTCTCGGTATGTATTCATCGCGCCTGTGCTTGGGTCTGGCTTAACACAAATGGTTTGATATTTTTTGTTCAAATGTTTCGTTCTTGAAAAAAATGTCGTAAAAAGCTAACACGTAGTGTTTTTGTGTGAAGTCGTACAAAAAATTGTGCGCTTTGTTGAAAAAATGCTACCTATAATCGGAGAACCGTTTGGAAATTTGGCTTGCCATGTCCTTCCGGTTTTCTGTCTGGCTGGGGTGTGCTCTAGCAAAGACCCGAAAGCTGAACTAGTTCTAACTTTTTGAAGAGGTTTTTTCATGAAACTGAGCAAAGTAGCCTTTGCAGTGGCTGGTCTGATGGCTATTGCCGGCGCCGCCCATTCCGGCCAAATTGGCTCGTCCTCCTCCACGCTGGCTATTGAAGTCATCAAGAGCGACGCTCAAGTGGTGTTGGCTCCCTCCAAGAGCTACAACTTTGCAGGTGACATCGATGCTCGTACCAACGAGCAGCGTCTGCAACTGCAATACACCCTGGAAAAAGGTTCGTGGCCCTTCGGCGCGGGTACGCGCTTCCCCGCCGCAAACGCCTTGGTGACTCTGGCAGCAGATCAGGTCATTACCGTTGCCTATCAAGATGCTGCTAACGCAGCTCAGACTGCACTGCCTGCCGGTTCGACCGTTGACGGTTTTGTGACTGCCGATGGCAAGACCCTGGCACTCAACATCACCATTCCAGCGGGCGCCACCAACCTGCTGAAGGCTCCGATCTTCACGCTGAACGCGAAGAACACTACTGCTGACCTGCACGTGGCCAACTCCGGTATCACCGGTCTGTTCACCGTGGCTGGCGCTGCTACTTGCGTGTCTCCTGACTCCAGCATGGACATCACGTTCAAGCACTTCACGAACCACAACGGTCAGGCCCAGCTGCAAACCAATGTGTCGCCTGACTCCGAGCACGTGCGCTCCGGTTCCACCAACCAGGCTCGTCTGCTGAACTTCACGCAGAACCTGGCTTTCGAATTTGCCGCAGCGCCTCGCTCGTCGCAAACCGATGCCAACACCGTGAACAAGACCCTGCTGCTGTCCGGCGGCGTGGGTAACTGGTCTGGCGTTGAAGTGGTTCCTGGCACGGCCCTGACTCCTCTGACTGGCGCTACCGCCAACCTGCTGCACTACATCGGCAAGGTGAACCTGAAGCAACGTGGCAACGGTCTGGACACCAACTACACTAATGTGTACGGTGATTCCGTGGCTCCCTTCGTGGCTGCCAGCCCCTTCATCGCTGCTGACTTCGTGCAAATCGCTGCTCCTGGCACTGCAACTTCCAATGCGGGTGTTGTGGAATTCCAGAGCTTCGACGTGACGCTGACGCTGCCTGCAGCCTGGCCTGCCGGCACGATCGTGACGCTGGCTGATGGCGCAGGTGCAGCAATTCCTGGTGTGACGCCTGTCACACTGGCTGCTCCGAACCTGACAGAAGTCAAGCTCGTGGTCAGCAATGCTGCTGCTGCTGCTGCAGTTGCCAACGGCGCCTATGCTTGGGCTACCTTCAACGGCACAACAGCCATTCCCCAGACCGCTGGTGTGGCCGCCAAGGCCAGCATCATCAAGGCTCTTGGTGCAACGGCAGCCGACTTCAGCGAACAGAACAACATCTGCTCTGGCTCGCTGGCCGGTATTGGCGGTGGCATCAAGATCGACGTGCGTAACTACGCCACCTACGCCACCTACGGCACAACTGGTCCCAAGTCCTTCGTGCGCCTGATCAACAACAGCGAGTCGCAAGCCGCTGACGTGTTCGGCCAGATCATCTACGGCAACGGCCAGTACGGTCCCTGGGGCAAGCTGACTGACCTGGCTCCTCGCGCTGCCGCGAACATGACCAGCCAGCAAATCGAAGCCCTGCTGACCAATGCAGCTTCTGCCACCAACCCCTTCGGTAACGGCACCAAGTACGACAGCGACACCAACGCTGCTGTGCAAGGCAACAAGGGTGGTGCAGGTAACGGCGACCGCCTGCGTATCGTGTCGAACACCGGTTCGACCCTGCGCGTGCAAAGCTTCATCCTGTATCCCAACGGTACGGTGCTCGACACTTCCAATGCCCAAGGCGTGGACTTCGAGAACCAGAACAACAACCGTACTCCCTCTACCGCAATCGACGGTCAGCCTATCTCGCAAGACGCGATCAACGG
Organism: Comamonas sp. GW821-FHT11H03; assembly: GCF_058807955.1. NCBI lineage: Bacteria > Pseudomonadati > Pseudomonadota > Betaproteobacteria > Burkholderiales > Comamonadaceae > Comamonas > Comamonas sp. GW821-FHT11H03. The sequence goes on along the minus strand of NZ_JBXARF010000001.1, from coordinate 576,029 downwards.
CCTCGGCCGTTAATATGGTTGCTCAATTTGCCTGAACCAGGCAAATTGCATCCATTCAAAAAATGGCCCTTCGGGGCCATTTTTTTTATGTGAAAAAGCATTTGATCCAAAGTGGTATCTTCCACCTTGAAAAAGGAATGCCCTGCGAAATTAATGCCGGGTGCATGGGGTGCCAGGCCATGCCGACCTTGAAGCAAGCGCGAAAAAGACGAGGGTGCTGCAACCAGGGCACCAGCGCATCGCAGCCAGGCTCTGGCATGTGTTCGCTGAGCCATTCTGGAGGCCAGTTCATTCCGCTCCATCGGGTAGGCAAAGAGCGGATGTGAGGATGACGTTGATGGCGGCCTGCTGCAATCTCAAGCAAATGGCGAAGTCTGTTCTACAAGCGCATGCGGGCGCCGAAGCCAGGGGCCGGTGGTTCCCTGAGAGTCTCAATTTCCCGGGCTTGCGGAAATCATCTTGGGCGGCAGCGCGCAAGATGATTGGCTGGATCAGGTCGTGGCCGGAATTACGGGAGCAAGATCAAAAGCTTCCCGGCAAGCGCAGGACACGCTCGGCCGTAGTTGTCTCAGGACAATGCGCTTATTTCCCGTTAGCTACCCAAGAACATACGCTTTGCGGTAGCGCAGAAAGGGACGCTCGATGCAGCGGTAGCTGAGCCAGCACAGGGGCAGCAAGGCGATAAAACAGAGGAGGGCCGCTGGCAAGGCCAGGTAAAAATGCTGCAGAGCCTGTGATTGGCGCTGCAGAGCATCGGCAATGGCAAAAACTACAAAGAAGTGCAGCAGATACATCGAGTAGGAGAGGCTTCCGACCCAGGACAGAAAACGGCTTGCTGTGGCCGGGAGTGGGTGCGTGGCGGCGTGGTGGTCATACCAGCCGATGAGAAGGGCGTAGGCCACTCCTTCCGCGGTTGGTAGCCATATCCATATGGGCGATGGTGATGGGTAGCTGGGCATGCCATAGAAGCCGCCGCGCTGGTCAAACCATGCATACAGCAGCATGAAGCCCAGCAGGCCAAGCCAGACTGCATGCGTGCGCTGGACATAGTGCTTGCGCCAATGCCAGGCCAGGATGCCCAGCAGAAATTGGTCGATGCGGCCCAGCAAAGTGAGATAGGCCATGCGTTGCACTTCTCCGTACTCGGCGTGCCAGTACACGCGCAATGCCAATGCCAGAGCCAGGCAGCCCAGAAGCCATAGGGAGCTGCGGTGCAGCAAGGCCAGAAGCAGCGGTAGGAGAACGTAGAACTGCAGTTCAACCGCAATGGACCAGGCGCCGTTGGGCCATAAAGGGTAGACCAGGCCTAAGGCAAGTTCATGGGAGAACTGACGTAGATAGGCCTCGGGAGACGGGCTTTGGCTGGCGTGCCAGACGGCGTAGCCAAGCAGGGTGCATGCCAGCAAGGGCAGCAGGCGCAGCAGGCGATTGTAAAGAAACCAGCCGTAGTGAATGGAACGACCGTCGGTGAGGCGGGCAAAGAGGTATCCGCTGAGCGTCATGAAGAGGGCAACGCCTGTGTGACCTTCATCCCAGAGCGCCAGCAGTGGCAGCGGGGCGCTCTGAAAAGGCAGAGGGTAGCCACTCGTGCCGTGCATGAAGTGCCAGGCAAATACCATGCAGGCGGCTAGGGCGCGCAGATGATCCAGCCCTGGGTAATGCTGTCCGCTGGTGGAATGCATGCCTTGTACGCTACAAAAGAATAGCTAAGCACAACAAGGCCGCTTCTGCCGGAAGCGGCCTTGGTTGTTCTCAGGTCAGTGATTGAAGGACTTCATGATGTCCCTGAGCAGTTCAGGATCATCGACCACGGTCGCTCCTTTGGGGGTATTGATTCCGCCAATGCTGCTGGGTGCGGGCTTGCCGGTAGGGGCAGGCGCTGTATTGATTGGCGCGGTAGCCGGGGTCGCTGTTGTGGGGGCCGGCCGGCTGCTGGTCTGTGGAGGCGGTAGTGTGGTGGGTATTGCCGGAGTGATCTGGCTGCCTACAGGAGCCGCGCTGCGGTTGCTGAGGTTGAGCATGCGGCCCTGTGGCTGCGTAGTGCTGGGACTGTTGGGGGTCTCGGCTCCGGTTGGAGGAGCGCTTGCAGGTGCTGGCTGAGCTGGAGCTGGAGCTGGAGCTGGAGCTGGAGCTGGAGCTGGAGCTGGAGCTGGAGCTGGAGCTGGAGCTGGAGCTGGAGGCGTCGGCGTCAATGGGCCTGATGACGCGGCAGGGGCTTGTTCGGCAGCAGGTGGTTGGGCATCAAGGCGAGCCTGGCGGGAAAGGCGAACGCGGTCGCGCACGCTCTTGGCCCAGTCTCCAAGCGTATTCTGATAGGCATCGGTGGCAGCTTCGGCTTCGGCGCTATCGTTGAGGATATAGGGGGTGATGAGCATGACCAGTTCGGTACGGTCACGTGACTTCTTGGCGCTCTTGAACAAGGTGCCAAGGTAGGGGATGTCTTTCAGCAGCGGAATACCGCTGTCGCTCGTCGTATGGGTTTCCGAGATCAGTCCGCCGAGCATGACGGTGGCTCCATCGCGTAGGCTCAGCTTGGTTTCGACGGAGCGCTTGCGTATGGTGGGAGAGGATGTGACGCCCGTGACGGTGGATTCGGCGCTGCTGACTTCCTGGCTGACCTCGATGTCAATACGGTCGCCGGAGTGTATGACTGGGCGGACGCGCAGCAATACGCCGGTATTGCGGTACTGGACGGTTTGCGGCACCACGGTGGTGTTGCCTCCAATGATGCCGCCGCCGTTGGTGACGGCCTGGCTGGTAACGGTCGGGACTTCCTGGCCGACGTTGATGTTGGCAGCCTCCCCATTGCGGGTGATGATTTTCGGGTTCGAGATAACCCGGGAATCACTGGAGCTGGCCAAGGCATTGATGGCCAGTTGGCGCAGTGGATTGCCACCCAGCAGGGCGTTGATCTTGAGGCCGTTGCCATCGGCATTGAGGCCGTAGGTAGTTCCGCTGAGCTTGACGGCGCTGGCGCCTGAGCCGAGTTGGTCCAGTTTCCAGGAGAAGCCGAGGTCGTTGTCGTCCTTCAGGGCTACTTCAGCAACCAGAACGTCGAGCATTGCCGATTTGACGGGCTTGTCCAGCTCGGCCAGGAGTGCCAGCCATTGACGATAGTCTTCCTGGCTGCCGCCCTGGAAGATGAGGGAGTTTGTGGCGTTGTTGACAACAACGCCGCGTCTGCGACCGACTGGGGCCTGGGTGGTGGTGCTGCTGCCCGAACTTTGCTGAGTCGGTGCGGCTGCGCTGCTGCTGATCAAATCGTTGAGGGATTTGGCGAGTTCCTGGGCATCGGTATTACGCACAGGGTAGGTAAAGAAAGCGCTACCGGCTTGCACAGCGCTCAGCTGGTCAAGCTCTTTGACCCAGTCAATGACGTGATCGAGAGTGCCTTTGCTAGTTGCAAAGATGAGCACGCTGTTGATGGGAGGCAAGGCCACCAGAGAAATGGGCTCGCTGCCGCCAGCTTGCAGGCCAACGGCGTACCCTTCTGCCTTAAGTACTTCGGCCAGACGCTTAGCAAACTCTTCCGCTCCCCAGAACCGGGGGACGACTCGCATATTGTTTTGACTGCGCAGAGTAGGCTGGTCAAAAACCTGTATCAGCTCCAGCGCAACTTGTACGTCATCGGGCTGGCCGCTCACAAGCAGGCCGCCAAGCTGAGTGGGTTCCACCTTGACCGAATCGCCCAGCATGGTCTTGAGTGTGCCGATGAAGGTGTTGGCTTGTACCGCTTCCGTTTCCACGTAATGGAAGATGGGGCGCAATGGCAGCGGGACTGTCGGTTGGGCACGTCCTCTGCGTATCAATGGGAGCGTGCTGGCGATCGAAGTGCTTGGGGTGATTCGGATGAGTCCGCCAAAGTCCTGCACCGCCACGCCATAGCTTTTGAGTAGCTGGCTGGTGACGTCCATCAGCCGGGCCGCACTGATAGGCTTGGGAGTTCGGAATGTCACGAGGTCAGGCCGTGCATTGACTGAGGCATCAATGGTGTAGTTGACTTGGAGAATGCCTCCGTACACAGCCTGTATGAATGCGCCCAGAGGCATTTGCTCCAGGGTGACGGTCAGGTTGCCTCCCTCTTCGCTGGCTTGCAGGGGAGGAGTGGCGGGACGCAGGTTTCCGGTAATGGGATCTGCGGGCCGAGGGCCTGGCCGAATTGTCGTTTGTCGGTTGAGCTGGTTTGTATCCGTGGGCGCTTGCGGTGTTCCTGCGCTATCTTGGCTGCGTGCAAATGCCGGGGGGCGAGGGGCGGTGGGAGGGGCTATGCAGCCGACCAGCACCACGCAGGCGGTGGCGATGGCGGTTAGACGGTAGACAGAAGATAACAACATGATTGAATGACTAAATTAGGGCAAGGCCAAAGCTGTTGAAGGGCAAGGCATCCTCCAAAATTCATGCCCTGAGGAGGCGATGAGGCGTGCAATGCATTGGGTGCACAGAAGCTAATGTTTGCCAAGGCCTACTTTCGCGTTGATGTTGGAGAGTTCGAGGGGGATTGTGTGGCACTGTCACGCTCGAACAGCGGAAGACGCAGTCGCTGCCGATCCGGTGTAAGAATTCCAATGGCGTCTGACTTGACCCAGACTAGTACACCGCCACCTGGCAGACTGTCTCCAATTTTCAACATGTGAGGAGCAGGGTCGTTATCGAACTGCACGATGATTTGTGTCTGTTTGCCCCGCCGCACGACGCCTGTGACATGCCAATCCACGGGAGTCAACGGAGTGGCTCGAACTGACCAGGGCGTATTGGCGGTGCTTTCCCACAACGTCAGCAGCGGACCGGGCGGGCTATCGCTATCCTTCTCTGGAAGGGCCACTACCGTGGGCGGCAAGGAACCAGGAGGCAGTTGCACAACTTCAGTTGCCGATTCTGGCACTGATGCGGTATCTGATGATTGTGTGATGGCATGTTGGGTCGTGGTGCCAGCCCAGTATCCGAGGGCTGCACACAACAAGCCAGTTAGAACCAGGAAGCCTATCCTTTGTTGCGCCTGCTTCATTGGCTTGATTCCTTTGGATTGGAAGGCACGGCAGCAGTCTGTGTCAGGCGGCGGAGGTCGCGTTGCGCCGCGTCGTAAGTGGTTTGCCAGTTGGAACTGTTCAAACCATAGGTTCGAACCTGTAGTTCAATGGTTCCGCTGCGGACAGCGAGCTTTTCTATTTTGCGCAAAATAGGGCCCTGCTCAATTTGGCCCAGAAGTGTGTCCAGATGAGGATATTGCAGGGGGACGCTGACGCGTACATTGGCGTAGATGAGGCCAGGGAACTGGGCATCCTGTCCAGATGGAGAGACGGTCTCGCCCTGGGCAGAGACGCGGCAGCCTGCTTTGAGGCGTTCGCATAGGTCTCCCAGGGACTCCATGGCTTGGGCTCGAAAAGTGCCAGTCTGAGTGATGGAAGGGAGGCGCTCGAGCCATTGCAGCTGAGCTTCTAAGGCCTGCTGCTCTTGCTGGGACCAGTTGACACTTGTGATGGAGCTGCGCTCACGCGAGCGCAGCTCTGTCAGGCGTTTCATTTCTGGCTGCAGTTGCTTGAGTTCGCCTTCCCATTCCATGGCCTGGTTGGCCAGGATGATCAGGGCCGCCAGCCATACCAGCCAGCGAAGGTTGTGGGTCATTCTGCGTTCTGGCCTGGTGTAGAGGCGACACCCTTGATGCGCCATGTGAATTTGAAAGCTCCATTTCCGGCGACATCCACAAAGCGGGCATCATGGAAATAGGAGCTGTTTTCGATAAGTTCGAGCATGGCAGTCAACTTGACGGAGCTTCCCGTGCTGTTGCTGGGAGTCAAGGTCGCTTGAATGGTGGGAGGAAGAATCTCCAGTTCACGCAGCGCCATACCTTGGCGCGGCCAGGTATCTGCCAGTTCCAGGAGCAAGCTATTCATGGTCGGCTGAGGTGAGAGCTTGCTGGCTTGGTGCAACCAGTCCAGATTGTGCTGCGCACGCTGCCGAGCCTGTAGCAGCGGCTCCATTGCTACAGCTTCTGCCGCCTGAGTTTGCAGGCCGGTGTCAATGATGTACTGAGCCGAATTCTTTTGCCCATAAATCCATCCAGCCCAACCCAACATTGCAACAGTCGTCAGCGACAAGCCAAGGTTGATCAGGCTCGGCCAGCGTACCTGAAGCTTGCTTTCTGGTCTGGGTGTGAGATTCCTGCCCCAGACGGCGGTGTTGGCAGGGGATGAGGGAGGCTGGGTCGGAAGCTGCTCGGGCCAGCCGTTGCTTTGTAGTTCAGGGGTTTGGGCATACAGAGCCGCCCATTCATCCTGCGATGGAAATGAGGGAAGCCAAAGACTGTCTGCCAGCATGCGCTGCTGCCAGAGTTGCAGCTCTATACCGGGTACTTGAGGAGTCTGTAATAGGCTGACCTCGGAATCCCGTGGGCTGCCCAGAAGGCTTGAGGGCCAGATACTGAAGCGCTGACCGGGTGCGAAGTGCCGGGCCATCTGCTCTTCCAGATCTTTGTTCCACAACCATAGGTGGAGCCATTCGGCCTGGTGCAGTGCGAACGAACCGGTGCTGGCAAAAGGCGATAGCGATTGCGTTTGAATCTGAGCGAATGCCCTCATTCGCAGACGCGGCACCCCTTTGCATGGAATGCGTTGATATATGCACAATTCGCGTGGCAGTATGACCCGTGCAGTGCGCAGACGCTCTAGCCAGTGAGAGCGCTTTGGCGGCACTTTTTCGGACTCGTCAAGGCGAAAAAAAAGAATCGGTGGGTGCATTGCTCGGAATCGTCACTGGGGCCGCAGGGGGCCACGGCAGGGCTTGGAGTGTACCAAAAGGGGGGGCTGACAGTATTTCGCTCTGAGTTGTATGCCAAGGACTGTCTTTGTCTGATGAGTCAAGCACCAATGTGTAGCGCAGCAGCCAAGGACCCTGGGTGGCTTGGTGGGTTATGTGCAAGCTGCGCTGGGCATGTTTGCCAGAGAGGGCTCCAAAAGCGCCATCGTTGCGTCCCGCGAGTTGGTTGTTGTTGGCTGTGCGTTCGGCCAGTCGCTCGGGGTCTCCTCTGGCACTGATGATGTCCTGCACCTGTTCGGCATTGAGGCCTGTAGCTTTCAATACGCGTGCTGGAGCGGTTGCCAGGTTGAGGCTGGTGCCAACCATGGTTGTTTCGCCGTGGATGGTCATTTCGTTGGCGCAGCCGCTTTCCTCAAAGGCATGACGGTATTTTCCCCAGCCATATACGGCCCATACTTCGGCACTTGTCAGCAAAGGACTATTGCGTGGCGGCGGCAACCCTGCTGTGGCATAAGTCTCCTGCTCAGCCCCGTGCAGCCGTTGAAGGTTGTCGCTATCCACATAGTCTTCCAGTGCATCCATCAAATAAGGGGTTTGCTCCGAGGAGACACCGCATAGCTGTAAAAAACGATCCAGCAAATTGCGGTCGATACTGGCCAGATTGACCAGTCCACCTGCGTCTTGCAGGCGTATCAGACTGTACTTGTCGGGCTGATACAGGGTGCTGTCGACCTGTACGCTTGAGCCGCCATTGCTGAATTCTGCCAGTCCGGCTTGAGCGGTGGAGAGCCAGTATTGCGATTGAGCCTTGGCGCTCAGAGCGCTGAGGATGAATTCGGATCGCTTGCGCAGCAATGACACACGCTCAGCGGAGGTTTGAGTGATATCGGCAAGCAGGGCAACAGCCAAAGACAGGCCCGCGAGTATCCAGAGTACGCCAGCGAGTGCAAAGCCGCTATTTGATGAAGGAGATGGAATTTCTTTCATTACGTCCCTGGAAAAAAATCGCTCATGTTTTTCTGCGGAGGTGTGAGATAGCCCTCATAGGCAATGAATTTCAGAATTTCTGCTGATCCACGCGTATCAATTAATATGATAGAGGAAGGTATTTCTCGATATTGAGCTGTGCCTTTTGGCGGCCAGTTGGAATATTCTTTTCCTTGATGATCAATGAACTTGAACTGAATCTGACCAGGGAAAACTGTGATTAATTTTTCTTCTTTTTTGCTTTGATTCTGAAATGATAAGGCTGTGCTTTTTTGATCTTGTTTGAGGTTTATATGGATGACTTTTGGAATTCCTCGCGGCGCATCGGGAGGTGCGGTGGTGGATAAGGTAATTGATTTTTCAGAAGCTGAAAAAGGAATTTCCTGCTGAGGATCTATCACCATATTTGCAATAATATCATGCATGGCCCGAACTTGATTCCAACGATCTAGAAACCCATTGTTTTGGGTAGATGCGGTTTCTATGATTCTTGAGATCTGGGTAAGAGATCCAGAAATAAGCACGATGACGAAGCTGAGAATTACAATAGTGACAAGAAGCTCGATTAGAGTTAAACCAGCCTCATTTTTATGAGGAGCTGATTTACCAGGAGATTCCAGAGTTTGCATTGGATATTTTTTTATAACCCGAAGAATTAATGGTGAAATTGAGTGCTACTTCGTTGCTTTTTGAGATTTTCACTTCTGTCTTGAATAAGCCGATTTCATAATTCCCCTGGCCTCCGCGACTGTTGAGACTGCGCTGTATGGGCTGCGAGGGTGTGCTGCTCCATTGAAGATCGTAATCATTTATTTTTGTTCTGCCTTGAGCATTATCCATTGGATTAATCGAGCGAATATATTCAATGGCCTCAAATTTAATGAGTAGTAATTTTTCCTCTTGCTTAAGGCGATGCATGGTGGACGCGCTCTGCCCTAGCCAAGTAAAAGCTACCGTGGCTCCGATGCTCAAAATAACCAGTGCAGCAAGTACTTCAAGGAGGCTGATGCCTTTTTGTGCATTCATATAAATCAGCGCATGAGAATTTTTGATTTATTTTTCAAAAATTTTGACTTTTTCTTTCAAGGAAAAATGGCAGTTTTCCTTATCAATGTTAAAGGTTATTTTTTCTTTTTTTGTGGTAAATGTTATGTAACTAGAGTCGCACATGCCTGACTTCCAGATATTGAGTTTCTGATCTTTTCCAATCATCCATCCCGCTGGCAAATCGAGCGCTGCTTGACCATCTGCCAAAATGGTTTTTGCACTTTTTTCGTTAAGCTCAAAATCTTGCTCCAGCAGTGCAGATCGCACTATTAATTTTTGTAATCTATTGGATATCTCAATAATTGTAACATTGTCTTGCGTGGAATTGAACCAGCGTTCAAAGCCTGGCAAAACAATACCCGCAAGCAGCCCCAATAAAACCATGACAGCCATCATTTCTATCAAAGTAAAACCTTTGAGTAGATTTCTGGAAATGTGGCTGCGGTGTGGATTGATATTTTTGGGGTGGTGATTATTTTGACATAATATCGGCATTTAATCCTTCACCGCCTGGCTTGCCATCCGCACCATAAGATATTACAGAGAATGCTTTTCCATTAGGACCCGGGCTTGTGATTTTATATGGGTTGTTCCAGGGGTCTACGGGAAGCTGGCCCTCCAGATAAGGTCCTTTCCACAAGGCTTGAATATTGCTATCTTCAGGCTTGTTTGTGAGCCATTTGAGAGCAGTCTCCCCTTCTGGCAAAGTACCTATGTCGAGGCGCATGATTTGCAGGGAGCTTTCAAGCATTTTTATTTGCACTTGCGCTGTCTGCACTTTGCTGGTATCAACCTTCCCGAAAATTCGAGGGCCCACCAAACCTGCAAGCAAGCCGATGATGACCATGACAACAAGCATCTCGAGCAGGGTAAATCCGCGCTGTTGATTGATATTTTTTCTATAAATGTTTTTCATTTGAGTTTGTTTGTGAAATGAGTAATAAATAATTTCATCATTTAGATGACGTTAGTCAGGCTTGTAATGGCTAGCATGACGCTGATCATGATGCCTCCTAGCAGGACTGAGACTAATAAAATAGTAATAGGTTCCAGGAGGATCAAAAATTGTTTCATGCTTTGCTGGGCATGGGTTCTGTGCATCTGAGCCAATGATGTTGTGGTTTGAGGTAATTTCCCAGATTGCTCCCCCACTTTAATGAGATTAAGGCCGATGGCATCAACAAATTGATGCTCTTGCATAGCTAGAGCTAATGATCGTCCGGATTTAACATCTTTAGCGATTAGTTCTGCACGTGCTCGCCAGCTTTGACCGGTTAAAGAATTGAGAGAGTGGTTTAAAGCGTCTAGTAGCGGAACATGATTTTGTAGTAAGACAGAAAACATGCCAGCCCAACGAGCAAGTTCAATGTTGGTGATCCATGTGCCTATAACTGGCATTTTGCTGGCATTTTCCCAAAGTTGAAGCTGAATATTTTTTTGGCTAAATAAAAGCCATAAACTCAGGAAAAATCCTGCCGTACAGGCTGCTGCAAGTAACTTGTTGTTGACTAACCATAGACCAGATTGAAGAACCCAGCGTGAGAACATTGGGATATCTGCTTTGGGATTGGTAAGAATATTCGCGAACTTTGGAACGACGAAGATAAATACAACCAATGTTGCTAGAAATCCGCTGGTAATAAGTACGAGAGGATAGGTAAGAGCATTTCTGGTTTCTCGCCGAAATTCTGCATCCGCTGTCATTTGCTGAGTTGCAGACTGCAAGGAGGCACCAAGCTTTCCGGTTTCTTCTCCGGCCTTGATTAGCTCGTGAACATATTCTGGTAAATTGAGGCCACTATGGCGCAGTGCAGTTGCCAGGTTGCTTCCTGATCGCAGGCTTGCATAGGCGCTGGAAAAAATTGGCCCGGATGCACGTGTTTCATGCCCTTGGGCAATGTTCAGAACGGAATCGGCCAGAGGAATACCCGCATTTAATAATGTTGAAAGCTCTTGAATGCACAACAATATTTCTTCGGAATTTATTTTTTTAGAGCTGTTTTTTTCTAAAAATTTTATATTGAGAGAATCTTTTCTATTATTGTTTTTATTTGAAGATTTTATGGAGAAAACTTGTAAGCCACGTTTTGATAGATCTTGAATTGCAATATTTTCATTTTCTGACTCAATCGTATCAGTGGTACGTTGCCCTTTTTGATTAATAGCTTGATATATGAATTTTGGCATATGATCTTAGAAATCACCAAGGGGCATAATTTCTTCCATGGTTGTGATGCCTTGAGCTACCTTGAGAATGCCATCCTGTGTCATTGAGCGAATTCCAAGAGAACGTAGTCTTTGAATGGTTTGCTCTTCACTGACGGCGTTGAGAATTTGTAATCTCATATCTGCATCAACCTCAAACATTTCATATACAGCAATTCTTCCAAGAAAACCTGTATGAAGGCAAATATCACAACCAACTGGGTGGCATATTTTTGGTTCTACGAGGGATGAACTGTACTTATTCTGGGTTTTTTTTATCAATTCAAGGTGAATTTCATCCGGATTTTCTACTTCCTTGCGACAGTGCGGGCAAAGGCGCCGGACCAAGCGTTGTGCCATGATTCCCCGCAAACTTGATGCGAGCAGGAAACGTTCAATGCCCATATCTGCTAAACGAGTAATGGCACCTGCGGCACTATTGGTGTGAAGCGTGGAAAATACTAGGTGACCTGTTAAAGCCGATTGCACGGCGATGGAGGCTGTCTCCTGGTCACGTATCTCACCAATTAGAATAACATCAGGATCATGTCGCAGAATGGAGCGGAGTGATGCGGCAAATGTGAATCCAATATCGGAGTTTACTTGTATCTGGGTAATTCCATCAAGCTTATATTCAACCGGATCTTCAACAGTAATAATTTTTTTTAATCCGTCATTGCCAAGATCTAAAGCTGTATAAAGTGTTGTTGTTTTTCCTGAGCCTGTAGGACCAGTGACCAAAATTATTCCATCAGGTGTATGAATCCAACGTTGAAATAAATTTGTATGATCTGGAAGCATACCGAGATCTTCAAGATTGTAATCCGGCCTATCCTGGCGCAGTAAACGCATTACAACAGATTCACCATTACTTCCGGGTAATATGGATACTCGAACATCGAAGACTTCTCCATGAATGCGTGCAGTCATTCGACCGTCTTGAGGAAGACGGCGTTCGGCAATGTCGAGTTGGGAAAGTATTTTGATACGGCAAACTGTCGCATCGAATTTTTCCATCGGAAATCTTTGCAGCTCACGCATGATGCCATCCACGCGAACTCGGGTGATAAACCCATTTTCCCCTGGCTCTACATGAATATCTGATGCGCGCCGCGTAACTGATTGGCTGAGAAGACTGTTTACTAGCTCAACAATTGGACCTTCTTCGGCTAATTCACGTAGATGAGTTAGGTTGTTGACATTGTTGTTTTCGAGTTGTCGATGGAGTGCAATATCTGCATAAAAATTATCTAAATCGACTTGGCGGCACGCTCGCATGGAGATTTTTTTATGATTTTGTACTCCTTGTATACGCAGCATTTCGTTGCTTGTACGAGAAATTAGATCTGTCGTGCAGCAAACGATTCCATCATCATTTTCCCAAAGAATAATATTTTCTTTCTGGCACCATTCAGCTTGTAGTCTTAGATTGAAAAGAGCTTCCTGAATTCTTGGTGCCATGCTGTGGAGTTCGGAGCCAGAAATAGAGGGCCATCCTGTGTACTGGCACAAAGCATCGAATAGGACTTGACTTGGAACCATGCCGGTTCTTGCTGCTATGGTGAGCGGTGAGCCAGATTTTTCTTTAATGATTGCTTCTAGCTGCAGCGAGCGCTCAATATCTATCCATCCTTGGCTCTGAAGGTATTCTATAAATGGATGAATATTGGATTTTTCTGATTCGGTATTCATTTTTTGTTTTCAATCTGACCGATTTTCACTTGGCGCTGCAATCCGTAGTATTTTCCATTTGCTCGTACTACAAGGAGAATATTTTGAGTGCGTTGCAAATTTAAATGGAGCACTGCTTCTGGTTTGGCTGTGGGCGTGAGCTCAAGGCTTGCAAGCAGGACTGACGGCCCTTCGAGTTGAGGGCTGAGGCTCAAGAGCCACATTCGGTCTGTTTGGGGAATGGTGCTTTTGATCTTGACGGGGATGGAGCCGGATGCTGCGACGGAGGGCGGCTCCAGGAGCAAGTCATTGCCGCTTGCGAGCTTCTCGAAGCTGGTGGATGGTGCAAGCGCGCCCAAGTAGGCGTCTACTTTCTGTGTTGCTGGCCGAGGCTGGGAAGCGCCCTGGCCGCCAGGGGGCGGTGTTTGAGCGTTGGCGCAGGGTAGGACAACAGCAGCTAGCGCAGTTGCCAAAGAGAGGAGGAAGAGACGGTTGGAAGCGGTGAGCATGGGGCTATTCTAAAGAAATGACAAGAGAGCTTCCAGTACCTCTAAGAACCGCCAACACAATCCTTGATACGTCGTTTTGCTGTGATCTCAACGACAACCAGACGGTTTGCAGCGCGCGCGCTGCGCTAGCAGAGATTTTTTAGTATATTCTTTTGAGAAAAAGAGGAAAAATATATAAACCTCGTGATAGATGAAATTTCATACGAAACCTAGAATTAAAAAAATAAATAATAAAATAGCCTCAAATGGATTTCTTCTGCATTCCATGGGGTGTTTAAATATTTTCATTTTATATTTTTTATCTTCTGTATTTATATTTTCAAGAATTTGTAGAATTTGCTTTCTATAAACTCCTTGAATTAACATATTTATTCGCTTTATCTTTTGAGTCAATCCATGATTAACTCCTATTTGATTATTTCGGTGTTGTCTGTAAAGAACTGACTGAAAATCATCGATGATCCATGGAAAATTACAGCTTCTTGCATATGCGTATATGAACCAGTCATGATGGTGTGGCAAAAACTGCGGAGAAGTGCTTTGAATTTTATTTTTTATTTCTATGGCCAGTTTTTTAGTAATGACGAATGTGCATCCTGGGCCCGCTGATTCAAAAATGAAATCAAATTTTTTTTGAGGATGTGATTTTTTTACAGATTTTTTCTTTTTGTTTTCCCAGAATGCTAAAAAATCGCTGGAGTATCCATCCGCATGTGCGGTCTTTAAAATATTTGTTGCTCTTTCAAGTTTATTTTCTTTCCATATGTCATCCTGGTCTGAAAATGCAATATAGTCAAAATCTTGAAAATCCACTTCATTTATCAGGTGATAAAAATTTTTCCCGGCTGAGCCATAAATTCCTCCATAAGGAAGAATTTCAATATTGCTCGAATTTATATTTTCGCAAATTTCTTTTGTTCTGTCGCTGGAGAGATCTATGCTTAAAAATATTTTGAAATTTACTTTTTCTTGATTTAAGATAGATGAGATTTGTTGCTCAATATAATTTTCTCCATTATATGCCGCTAAAAGTATTGCTATATTGTCCGGCTTGTTTGAGGTCATTTTTTCAGGCCCCATCGGAAAAAAGCTAACTTGCTGTACATCATTAGATAAATTACGATGCTTATTATTAATGATAGGATTGTGTAATATTTATGGTTATAAAAAAATACAGCGGCAGAACATGGAATTAACACATAAATCCACAAAAATGGAGAAGTCATGCCATTTTGTGTTGTTGGAGATGCATTAGGAAATATTTTTTTTGCCCAGCGTCTATTAGCTAGCATATGCAGATGTACGCTATCGGGTTGACTGGGGTGATAGCCTTTGCGCAGCGTTTTTCTGATAAAACTGAACAGGACTTCAATGATGGGGTAGGAGCATATGAGCAGGCTGCTCCATGGTGAAATAATTGCGTTCCTTTCAGGCAATAGAACCGCAATCCAGGCCAGAGTGAAGCCTAGGAAGTAAGCGCCTCCGTCTCCCAGGAAAATTTTCCCCTTAGGCCAGTTGAGCAGGAAAAAACCGGTCACCGCACCAGCAATAATCAGGCAGGTAAATGCGAGTGGAATATCTCCTGCTTGGCGAGCGATAATTCCGAAGGCGGCGAGCATGATGAGGGCAGTACCTGCAGTCAGACCGTTGAATCCATCAATGATGTTGATGGCATTGGCGACACCGCCTACAGCAAAGGAGGTAAACAGGACGGAAATGAAAATGTAACTCAGCAGCCAGTCGATTCCAGGAATATCCACATGTGTTAGGGATGTGCCTGTAATAAACCATCCTAAAATTCCTGATGCCATCGTAGCCAGTAAACGTATTTTGACGGAAACTTTTTTTGTCACGTCTTCCAGTAGTCCAAATATGAAGGCCGGCATGCCTGCCAATAAAATGGAGCTCAGAATGGAGCGTTTTTCAGCTGCGCTCATGCTGTGGCTGGAGGCGATGAAGCCTGCGAATACGCCTATCACAATGGCAATACCCCCAATTCTAGGAGTAGGGTGTGTATGAAATTTCTGTACCCCGATATTGCTGTCCATGGAAAAATTACCATGCCATGATTTTGTCAATATCAAAAATAAGCAACTAAGAAAAGAAATCAGTCCGGCAAATAACGCGTCGTACCTGAATAGTTCGGAGATCAGAAAATTTAGGGAGAACATGCAGCGTGGATGATTGGTGATAATTCTCGCGTTTTGAGCGTTACGTTGAAAAGCGCTGAGGTTGCGTCAGGATGAGGCACGACAGTTGCGGCACAATGCGGGCCTTGATTGCTTCTATTGTCCCACGTGATCATTGACCGAGAGCTATGACTATGACCATCACCACTCCCATCGCCCCCCGCGACAAAGCGGAAATCCTCGCGCAGGCGCTGCCCTACATCCGCAAGTTCCATGGCAAGACCATGGTCATCAAGTATGGCGGCAACGCCATGACCGATCCCGCCCTGCAGGCAGACTTTGCGGAAGATGTGGTGTTGCTCAAGCTTGTGGGTATCAATCCTGTGGTGGTTCATGGTGGTGGGCCTCAGATTGAAGCGGCGCTGGGTCGTCTAGGCAAGAAGGGTGAATTCATTCAGGGCATGCGTGTCACGGATGAAGAGACCATGGAAGTGGTGGAGTGGGTGCTGGCCGGCGAGGTGCAGCAGGACATCGTGGGTCTGATCCATCAGGCCGGCGGCAAGGCCGTGGGCCTGACGGGGCGAGATGGTGGCTTGATTCGTGCCAAGAAGCTCAAGATGCTGGATAACAAGGATCCGAGCATAGAGCACGATGTGGGTCAGGTGGGCGATATCGTGGCCATCGACCCCAGTGTGGTGAAGGCGCTGCAGGACGATGCTTTCATTCCAGTGATCAGCCCTATCGGTTTTGGTGAGGAGAACGAAAGCTACAACATCAACGCCGACGTGGTTGCAAGCAAACTCGCAACAGTGTTGCAAGCTGAAAAGCTGGTGCTTTTAACCAACACTCCGGGCGTTCTGGACAAGGCCGGCAATCTGCTGACTGATCTGACGGCGCGCGAGATTGATGCGCTGTTTGCCGACGGTACGATTTCTGGCGGCATGCTGCCCAAGATTTCGGGCGCCCTGGATGCTGCCAAGGCGGGCGTGAATGCGGTGCACATCATCGATGGACGCGTGCCGCATTCCATGCTGCTGGAAATTTTGACGGACCAGGCGTATGGCACGATGATTCGCAGCCATTGATGAGTCTGTCTGGCCCTGACATGTGGTTGCTCTTCTCGAGTGGCTTTTCACATATGGCGTTAACATCGCCGCAGGGCTTTCCCGGGTGGAGTCGCGCTCAAGACTCCGCCGCAAGCCGCCTTTGGGCGGCTTTTGTTTTTGAGCGAGGTAGGACTTTATGCGTTTGCTTCTGGTGGAAGATGATGTGATGGTGGCCAGCGGTATCAAGTTGGGTCTTTCCGATGCCGGTTATGCCGTGGACTGGGTGGGCAGCGCCGAGCGTGCGCTGGAAGTGTTGGCCCAGGAAGCGTTCGATGTGGCGGTGATCGATATCGGCCTGCCGGGCATCAACGGCCTGGAGCTGACGCGTCGCCTGCGCAGCAGCGATGTGGAAAGCAAGGCCATGCCGGTGTTGATCCTGACTGCGCGCGATGCGCTGCAGGACCGGGTGCAGGGCCTGGACTGGGGCGCCGACGACTATATGGTCAAGCCGTTCGAGCTGCCCGAGTTGCTGGCGCGCCTGCGTGCGCTGATGCGCCGCTCCCAGGCAGCAACTTCGGCTGTCCTGAACTTTGGCTGCATTGAGCTGGATACGGCAGGCCGTCGCGCCGGCGCACGCCAGCTGCCGCAGGAGGGCGAAACTGAAGGCAAGCTGCTGCCCATCGACCTGGGGCCACGTGAATGGACGGTGCTGGAGTATCTGCTGCTCAATGCTCCCAAGCCCGCCAGCAAGGAAAAGTTGCTGCAGGCCCTGACCGGTTGGGACCGCGAAATTACGCCCAATGCCGTGGAAGTTTATGTGTCCCGCCTGCGCAGCAAACTGGAGCCGCATGGCGTGGCCCTGCGCTCCATTCGCGGCTTCGGTTATCGGCTGGAGTTGATGCCTGAATCCGTTTGATTCTCTATTTGATAGCTGTCAGCGATTGATTGATATGGAGTTTGGTTATTTATATATCTGAACTGGTTATTAATAAAGCGCTTGCAGCTATAAAAATTGAATACTCCGAGTTCTCATTGAATAAGCATTAATGACCGCCAATCTGCGTTTTCGGCTGCTGGTTCTGCTTTTGGTGCCGCTGATGCTGTTGGCGGCCATGGGGGGCTGGTTCAGCTACAGCGCTGCGGATGAGGCCTCCACCCAGCATGACCAGCGTTTGTTGCGCTTGCTGCCGGCCCTGGCCGATTCGGTGCTCGCGCCCTCGATTGCGGACGGTACGCCGCCGCTGGTGTCGTTGACTTCAAGCGTCGAAGACTTTTTGCGCAATCAGGGTGACGAAGCAGGCTATGCCGTGGGCGATCTGCAAGGCAATGTGGTGGCAGGCGACACCTGGATCAGCTTCGATGTGCCTGCGACCGGTACGGCGGAATTCCATAGCCAGGAGCACGACGGTGTGACCTATCGCGTTGCCGTGCTCAAGGCCGAAACCTATGGCGCCGGCGAGATGGTCGTCATGCTGGCCGACAGCAGCGATGTGCGCCAGCAATGGGTGCGACAGCTGCTGATGCATGTGCTGCTGCCCAATCTGCTGCTGATTGCGGGTGCAGCCGTGGCCATTTACTGGTCGGTGAGCCGGGCCTTCAAGCCGCTGCACAAGCTGACGCAGGCGGTGGAGCGCCGCTCGCCGCGCGATCTGAGCCCGATCGACGAGCAGACTTCACCAGCCGAGGTGCGGCCTCTGGTGCGCTCGCTCAATCGCCTGTTCTCCCTGGTCAATGCCCAGGCCGAAGGCCAGCGCCGTTTCGTCGCCGATGCAGCCCACCAACTGCGCACGCCGCTGGCGGCCTTGCAGACCCAGGTGGAGGCCTGGGCCTTGAGCGGACAGGAGGCCAGGCGCCTGGCCAAGCGTACGGGTGAGCCGGCGCAGGTCGTGCTCACGGTGGAGCAGATCGAGCAGCTGCGCGATGCAACCCGGCGCACTTCCCAGCTGGCGCGTCAACTGCTGGCTCTGTCGCGTGCCGATGCGCGCAATGCCGAGGTGCAGCCGCTGCAGGAGGTGGATCTCAAGGAGCTATGCGAAAGCATGCTTGAGACCTTTATCGATCGGGCCTCGATCAAGCATCTGGACTTTGGTCTCGAGGTCGAGCCTGCATCGGTCTGGGGCCATAGCTGGTTGCTGCGCGAACTGGTTTCCAACCTGGTGGAAAACGCCATCAAGTACACGCCCAGGGGCGGCAGCGTCACCTTGCGCTGCGGTCTGCGCCCCCGGCCTGTGGGCACGGACGATGCCACCTTGCTGCAGATGGCGGGTGTGCAGCAATGGGCTTTTGTCGAGGTTGACGATGACGGGCCCGGCGTGCCCGAGGAAGAGCGCAGCCAGATTACCCAGCGTTTCTATCGCGCGCAGGGGGTGATTGAAGAAGGAACCGGTCTGGGCCTGGCAATTGCCGATGAAATAACGCAATTGCATCAAGGTGTACTGAGTTTTTCAGATGGCAGTTTCGGTAAAGGCCTATTAGTAAGACTTGAAATTCCGGTTCAATCAGTTTCAGAGGGCAGTCATGAGGTATCTGAAGCTCTCAAAGGTTAATTTCTCGGTTACGCTTGCGTGTTGGTGAGAGCGGGGGTGAAAGTTCGGGGTGGAGACCGCAAGCCTGCTGTGTATTAAGGTTGGTTTGACGCACCTGGCACCTACCGGTAAGGATAGTCGTGTGCTTAACAGTGCAACTGGCTGTGAGAAAATTGCTAATAAATACTGAGTCGCCTATGTCTGAGTCTGAAGTCCTGTCGCCTGTTTCCAATATTGAAAATCCCGCGGAGGACAGTCCTGCCGCTCCTGCCATGGCTCCTGCACGCAAGCGCCCCAAGCCGGGCGAACGCCGCGAGCAAATCTTGCAGGCATTGGCCTCCATGCTGGAAAAGCCCGGTGCCGACCGTATTACCACGGCGGCCCTGGCTGCCCATCTGAGCGTGAGCGAGGCGGCTCTGTACCGTCATTTCGCCAGCAAGGCCCAGATGTTCGAAGGCCTGATCGAGTTCATCGAGCAGTCCGTCTTCACGCTGGTGCAGCAGATCGTGGGCCGCGATGTGCCCGAGGCTGCACATGACCCGATCACGAGCGTGCGCAATGCCAACCGCGTGGTGGCATTGCTGCTGCAGTTCGGCGAAAAGAACCCTGGCATGGTGCGCGTGATGGTCGGCGACGCCATTGTTTTCGAGCACGAGCGTCTGCAGACCCGCATGAACCAGTTCTTTGACCGCATCGAGTCCACCTTGCGCCAATGCCTGCGCCCTGCCGCTGGCGCCATGGGCTCTGCTGCACCGACGGCCGAAGCATCGGTGGCTGCCAGTGTGCTGACTTCGTTTGCGCTGGGGCGTCTGCAGCGCTATGCTCGCTCGGGCTTCCGTCGCCTGCCCACCGAACACCTGGATGCCAGCCTGGCCATGATGGTCGTGGTCTGAGTCGCTCGTCGGGCACTCTTTCAGAAACGCCGCAGTCTCAGGACTGGCGGCGTTTTTTATGGTGTATCAAGGCACCTGAGTCGGCAAAAGTTCTGGCAGGGAAGGGTAAGTATTTACCCTTGATGGATTCAAAAGCGGCCTGAAACTGTGCAAAATAGAACGAACGTTCGTTTTATTGAGAGTTTCATGGCCTCGTCTCCCGTTTCCCGTTCCACCACTTCTCCCGCCGCCAGGGATGCGGCGCATAGGGCCGGCCGTTCGGGGCAGCAAGGAGAGAGCGGGCCCGTGAAGACTAGCGCAAAGTCTCGCAAGCTGCACGCCCAGGCGCAAGATGCGGTTAGCCCCAGGAAGGCCGTTGAGGCTGCAGCCGTCCGGTCTGCGGGCCGCTCGCTCGCCAAAGGTCAGCAGACCAAGGCCACGATTGTCGAGGCAGCGCTCAATCTTGCCACCCATATCGGCCTTGAAGGCCTGTCCATTGGCGCGATTGCCGAGCTCACGGGGATGAGCAAATCAGGAGTGTTTGCCCATTTCGGCTCGCGTGAGGAATTGCAGATTTCCGTGGTGCACGAGTACCACGACCGTTTCGAGCAGGAAGTCTTCTACCCCGCCATCGAGGCGTCGCGCGGCATTCCGCGTCTGCGCGAGCTGTTTGGCAACTGGATGAAGCGCACTTCCATGGAGATCGATTCCGGCTGCATCTATATCAGCGGAGCGGTGGAGTTCGACGACCGCACGGGTCCGGTGCGCGATGCACTGGTTGAATCCGTCAGCACCTGGCTGGCCGCCATGCGCCGCACCATTGTGCAAAGTCAGGAATGCGGCGATCTGCGTGCCGATGCCGATGCCAGCCAGTTGCTGTTTGAAATTCACGGCCTGATTCTGGCCTTGCACTACGAGGCCCGCTTTCTGCACAGCGAAGGCTCGATAGAGCGCGCCCATGCAGGCTTCAACAACATTCTGGCGCGCTATGCCAGCGAGCCGCCGGCCGCCTGAGGCCACTCACAACCCGCGCCAGTTCCAACCCCAGCAGCAAACCGTTCAACGCGCAACCATCACAGGAGACGACAAATGCCCAGCTACAACCCGCCACTGCGTGACATGCAATTCCTCATGCACGAGGTCTTCAAGGTCACCGAGACCTACCAGCAGATTCCCAAGTACGCGGAGGTCGATGCCGACACCATCAACGCGGTGGTCGAAGAGGCGGGAAAGTTTGCGGCCAATGTCGCGTTTCCCCTGAACATCTCCGGCGATGAAGAGGGCTGCACGCTGAACAAGGAGACCCACGAGGTCACCACGCCAAAGGGTTTCAAGCAGGCATACGCGCAGTTCATCGAAGGCGGCTGGCCTGCTCTGTCCTGCGATCCGGAGTATGGCGGCCAGGGCCTGCCCTTCGTGCTCAATTCGGCGCTGTATGAAATGCTCAACAGCGCCAATCAGGCCTGGACCATGTATCCCGGTCTGTCGCATGGCGCCTATGAGGCTTTGCATGCCTATGGCACGCCGGAGCAGAAGAAGACCTATCTGGGCAAGCTGACCAGCGGCGAGTGGACCGGCACCATGTGCCTGACCGAGCCGCACTGCGGCACCGACCTGGGCCTGCTGCGCACCAAGGCCGAGCCCTTGGGGGATGGTAGCTACAAGATCACCGGCAACAAGATCTTCATCTCTGCCGGCGAGCATGACTTCACCAGCAACATCGTGCACCTGGTGCTGGCGCGTCTGCCCGATGCGCCTGTCGGCTCCAAGGGCATCAGCCTGTTCGTCGTGCCCAAGTTCAAGGTGAAGGCCGATGGAACGTTGGGCGAGCGCAACCCGATTTTCTGCGGTGCGCTGGAGCACAAGATGGGCATTCACGGCAATGCCACGGCCCAGATCAATATCGATGGTGCCGTCGGCACCCTGGTGGGCGAGCCCAACAAGGGGCTGCAGGCCATGTTCGTGATGATGAATGCGGCCCGCCTGGGCGTGGGCAACCAGTCGCTGGGGCTGACCGAGGTGGCCTACCAGAATGCACTGGCCTATGCCAAGGACCGCCTGCAGATGCGCAGCCTGTCGGGCGTGAAGGCCAAGGACAAGCCGGCTGACCCCATCATCGTTCACCCCGATGTGCGCCGCATGCTGCTCACGGCCAAGGCCTATGCAGAAGGCGGCCGCGCGCTGTCCACCTTCTGCGGTTTGCTGCTGGACAAGGAGCTGCACCACCCCGACGAGAAGGTGCGCAAGGACAGCGGCGAGCTGGTGGCATTGCTGACGCCCATCGTCAAGGCCTTCATCACCGACAACGGCTGGACGGCGACGACGCTGAGCCAGCAGGTCTTCGGCGGCCACGGCTTCATCAAGGAATGGGGCATGGAGCAGTTTGTGCGCGATGCGCGCATCAACATGATCTATGAAGGCACGAACGGCATCCAGGCGCTGGATCTGCTGGGCCGCAAGATCCTGGGCAACCAGGGCGCGACGCTCAAGAAGTTCGGCAAGCTGATCGCTCAGCTGGTGGAGGAAGAAGGCGTCAACGAGAAGATGAGCGAGTTCATCACGCCCATTGCCATGCTGGGCGAGCAGATGACCAAGTTCACCACCGAGATCGGTTTCAAGGGCATGCAGAACCCCGACGAAGTCGGCGCAGCCGCCGTGGACTATCTGCGCGTGGCCGGCCATCTGGTCTTTGGCTACCTGTTTGCTCGCATGGCCCAGGTGGCGCTGCGCGAGATCGCGGCCGGCAATGCAGATCCCTTCTACCAGGGCAAGCTGCAGACCGCGCGCTTTTATTTCGCCAAGCTGTTCCCCGAGACGGCGTCGCTGATGCGCACCGCTCGCGCCGGCAGCCAGTCGCTGATGGATAGCGACGCGGCCCTGGCCTGATGTTCCGCAGGCGCATGCTGCTTCGCTATTGAAAGAGTAGCTTCATGCGCCTATTCATCCGTTGTTTTGAATATAAAGGACTCGGAAATGAAGAAGATAAAAGCGGTAGCAGCTCTTGTATTGATAGCGAGCAGCATGTCGGCTGCCTGGGCGCAGATGTCGCCCATAGGCACCTGGCGCAGCATGGATGAAAAGGAAAACACGCCCAAGGCGCAGGTGAAGATCACCGAGGCCGGCGGCGTGGTCACGGGCAAGGTCGAGGCCCTGCTGCGCAAGGGCGCGGACCCGAATGCGCTGTGCACCGAGTGCAAGGACGAGCTCAAGGACAAGCCCGTGGTGGGCATGACGCTGATCAGCGGCGTCAAGAAGGCCGAAGGCAAGGAAGTCTGGGAAGGCGGCAAGATTCTCGATCCCGAAAACGGCAAGACCTATACCGTGCGCCTGACGCCCATCGACGCAGGCCAGAAGCTGGAAGTGCGTGGCTCCATCGGTCCCTTCTGGCGTACCCAGACCTGGATCCGCGTTCAGTAATTGAAATGAAGCCCCTTGAGTCGCTGCGCCTGGATGGCTGCGCACCTTCCTCTTCTCTTGACGCGTTACGCGCTGACGGAGGGGGATGCAGCCCCGGCCCTCGCTCGGCTGCCCCGGACTGGGGCGCGCCAGTTTCATGCGCTGTGCGCATTATGAATACCTGAAATGAATGCAATCATGTCCCGATTCAATGTGAAAAAAGTCGCCGTGCTGGGCGCGGGCGTGATGGGTGCGCAGATTGCCGCCCATCTGGTCAACGTCAAGGTGCCGGTCATTTTGTTTGACCTGCCGGCCAAGGAAGGCTCCAAGAGCGGCATTGCAGAGCGCGCCATTGCCAACCTGAAAAAGCTCAAGCCTTCGCCGATCGGTGTGGCCGATGATGTGGAGCTGATCCAGGCGGCCAACTACGAAGAGCATATGAAGCTGCTCAAGGGCTGCGATCTGGTGATCGAGGCCATTGCCGAGCGCATGGACTGGAAGCTGGACCTGTATCACAAGATCGCTCCCTTCGTCGCCAAGCACGCGCTGCTGGCATCCAACACTTCGGGCCTGTCGATCACCAAGCTGTCCGAGGCCTTGCCCGACGCCATCAAGCCGCGCTTTTGCGGCATTCACTTCTTCAACCCGCCGCGCTATATGCAGCTGGTGGAGCTGATCAACACGCCCACCACGCAGGCCGAGGTGCTGGACCAGCTCGAGGCCTTTGTCACCAGCACGCTGGGCAAGGGCGTGGTGCGCGCGCACGACACGCCCAACTTCATCGCCAACCGCATCGGCATCGCCGGCATGCTGTCCACGATGAAGGAGGTCGAGAACTTCGGCCTGTCCTTTGACGTGGTGGACGACCTCACGGGCAAGAAGCTGGGCCGCGCCTCCTCGGGCACTTTCCGCACGGCCGATGTGGTGGGCCTGGACACCATGGCCCATGTCGTCAAGACCCTGCAGGACAATCTGAGCCTGGAGACCGACCCCTTCTACGCAAGCTTTGGCACGCCGCCCGTGCTGGCCAAGCTGATCGAGCTGGGCAACCTGGGCCAGAAGACCAAGAAGGGCTTCTACAAGAAGGTCGGTCGCGACATCTTCCAGTTCGAGCTGGACAGCGAGGACTACATTCCCGCAGGCGGCAAGGCCGATGAGGTCTACGGCCGCATGCTCAAGAAGCCCGCTGCAGAGCGCCTGAAGCTGCTGCGCAATGCCGAGGGCAAGGAAGGCCAGTTCCTCTGGGCCATTTTGCGCAACAGCTTCCACTATGCCGCCGTGCACCTGCATTCCATTGCCGATTGCGCACGCGATGTGGATCAGGCCATGCGTTGGGGCTTCGGCATGAAGCAGGGCCCGTTCGAGCTGTGGCAGGAAGCCGGCTGGCTGGAGGTGGCCAAGATGGTGCAGGAGGACATCGATGCCGGCAAGGCGCTGTGCAAGGCGCCGCTGCCCCAATGGGTTTTCGAAGGTCCGGTGGCCGAGGCCGGCGGCGTGCACACCGGCAATGGCTCGTGGAGCCCTGCGCAGAACCGATTCGTGCCGCGCCGTGTGCTGCCCGTGTACGAGCGTCAGCTCTTCCCCGAAAAACTGCTGGGTGAAACCGATCTGCCCGACTGGCAGACGGCTGGCACAACGATTGCCGAAACCAGGGCGCTGCGCACCTGGACGCTGGATGGCAAGGTCTTGATCGCCAGCATCAAGAACAAGATGCACGCCATCAGCCCCGAAGTCATGGAAGGCCTGATGGAGGCGGTGGATACGGCCGAGAGCGACTTCGACGCTATGGTCATCTGGTCTGGCGATGCGCCCTTCAGCGTGGGTGCGGACCTGGAGGCCACCATGCCTGCCTTTGTGATCGGTGGAGCGGACGCCATCGAGAGCATCGAGCAGGAGCTGCAGAACCTGATGCTGCGCTTGCGTTATGCACAGGTGCCCGTGGTGTCTGCCATTCACGGGCTGGCGCTGGGCGGCGGCTGCGAGATGGCGGTGTATTCGGCGCGTCGCGTGGCCCATATGGAAAGCTATATCGGTCTGGTGGAAGTCGGCGTGGGCCTGGTGCCCGGCGCCGGCGGCCTGACCTATATCGCGCGCCGCGCAGCCGAAAATGCTGCCACCAGCACCGGCAAGGATTTGCTGCCCTTCCTGACCGAAGGCTTCACGGCCGCCGCCATGGCCAAGGTGGGCACCAGCGCGCTGGAGTCGCGCAAGCTCGGCTATCTGCTGGACAGCGACATCGTCGTTGCCCACAAGGACGAGGTGCTTTTTGTTGCCATCAATGAGGCCAAGGCCATGGCAGCCAGCGGCTGGCGTGCACCGCACAAGCGCAGCTTTCCCGTGGCGGGGCGCAGCGGCCAGGCCACCATCAAGGGCTCGCTGGTCAATATGCGCGACGGCGGCTTCATCAGCGAGTTCGACCAGCATATTGCGGGTCTGATCGCCAATGTGGTCTGCGGCGGCGATGTCGATGCCGGCACGCTGGTGGATGAGGCCTATCTGATGAGCCTGGAGCGCAAGGCTTTCTGCCATCTGATTGCCCACCCCAAGACCCATGAACGAATCCTGGGCATGCTGAACACCGGCAAGCCGGTCCGCAACTGATTTGATATGAGCATCCCCCTGAGTCGCTGCGCGCCTTCCCCCTTCTCCCGCTTTGCGGGAAGGAGGACGCCAGCAACGCTGCGGGGCGGCCCTTGCTTGCTGGCTGCTGGTATGCGCCGCCAAGCAATTGAAGCCTTGCACACAGGTTAAAGAGCTAAGAGACAACCAAGGAATTTGGTCATGAAACAAGTACAAGACGCCTATATCGTTGCCGCCACGCGCACGCCTATCGGTCGCTCGCACAAGGGTTTTTTCCGCAACTACCGTCCCGACGATCTGCTGGCCACCACGCTCAAGGCGGCGCTGGCCCAGGTGCCCGGCCTGGACCCCAAGGCGATCGAGGACATCGTCTGCGGCTGCGCGATCCCCGAAGCCCAGCAGGGCCTGAACGTGGCGCGTATCGGTGCCGTGCTGGCGGGCCTGCCCACCAGCATCGGCGGCATCACCGTCAACCGTTTCTGCGCCTCTGGCCTGTCGGCCGTGGCCATGGCGGCGGACCGCATCCGCGTCGGTGAAGCCGATGTGATGGTTGCCGCCGGCGTGGAGAGCATGAGCATGGTGCCCATGATGGGCAATGCGCCCAGCCTCTCGCCCAGCATCTTCGAGCGCGACGGCGATGTGGGCATTGCCTACGGCATGGGCCTGACGGCAGAGAAGGTGGCCCAGCAGTGGAAGGTCTCGCGCGAGGCGCAGGACGCGTTTGCACTCGAATCGCACCGCCGCGCGATCGCCGCGCAGCAGGCCGGCGAGTTTGCCGCCGAGATCACGCCGATCGAAGTCACCGACCGCACGCTGAACATCGCCACCGGCGAAACCGTGGCCAGCACACGCACCGTGAGCCTGGACGAAGGCCCGCGCCCCGATACCAGCCTCGAAGGCCTGGCCAAGCTGCGCACCGTGTTTGCGGCGCGCGGCTCGGTCACTGCGGGCAATAGCTCTCAGACCAGCGATGGTGCGGGCGCGCTGATCATTGCCAGCGGCGATGCCGTCAAGCGCTTTGGCCTGACGCCGCTGGCGCGTTTCGTCAGCTACGCCAGCAAGGGTGTGCCGCCCGCCATCATGGGCATTGGCCCTATCGAGGCCATTCCCGCTGCGCTGCGCTACGCGGGTCTCAAGCAGGACGATATCGACTGGTACGAGCTCAACGAGGCTTTTGCGGCCCAGTCCCTGGCCGTCATCAACACCCTGGGCCTGGACCAGAGCAAGGTCAACCCCATGGGCGGTGCGATTGCACTGGGCCATCCCCTGGGGGCAACCGGAGCCATCCGTGCCGCCACCGTGGTGCATGCGCTGCAACGCAAGCAGCTCAAGTACGGCATGGTGACCATGTGCGTGGGCATGGGTCAGGGCGCGGCAGGCATCTTCGAGCGCGTCTGAACACTGCCGACCATGCAGACCGACCCGTCACAAGCCTCTGGGCCAGCTCCGGTGCAAGCTACCGTGCAATGGACGGAGTTGGCTTTGCCCATCTCCGTGGGCTCGGGCCATCTGGTGCTGCGCCAGTGTCAGCCCAGGGCGGCTGCGCCGCTGGCCCAGGTGGTGGTGGCGGGCGCCATGGGCGTGCAGCAAAGCTATTACCAGGCCTTTGCCCGCTGGCTGGCGGAGCAGGGCTATGGCGTCACCACCTTCGACTACCGCGGTCATGGCCTGTCGCTGCAGGTGCCGCTGCGCGACGCCAGGGCCGACTTGCTGGACTGGGCCAAGGACTGCGAGCTGGTGGCCGCGCATCTCAAGCAGCAGTTTCCCCAGCAGCCGCTGATCTGGATTGGTCATAGCGTGGGCTCGCAACTGCCGGGGCTGGCTTCCATCCCCCTGCCCATCAACGGCTTGCTTTCCGTGGGCAGCGGCAGCGGCTACTGGCGCGATAACGCAGCGCCCACGAGGCGCATGATCCGGCTGTTCTGGTGGGGTGTCGCTCCGCTGGTCACGGCTTTGTACGGCGCTTTTCCGGGACGCAAGCTGGGCATCGTGGGCGATCTGCCGGCAGGCGTGATCTGGCAGTGGCGTCGCTGGTGCCTGAATCCTCTGTACGCCATGGGGGTGGAGGGGCGCTGGGCCGCCGAGGCCTATGCAGCAGCCCACTACCCCTTGCATGCGCTGTATTTCGAGGACGACGAAATGATGTCGCTGGCCAGCGTTCAGTCGCTGGTGAACTGGTACAAAAGTGCGCCCAGCACGCTGGAGCGAGTGGACCCGGGGCTGGCTCCGGGCGGACGCATAGGCCATCTGGGGTATTTCAAGGAAGAGATGCGCGAGCTACTGTGGCAGCCCCTGTTGCCTTTGCTGCAGAGCTGGCGCGACGGTGATCGCGGCCCAGGCAAACCCTTGTTCGGGCCGCATGAGTCACCTGTTTGACGGCTTTCATTCCCACCCTTGGGCAACACTGCCAATCATGAGCACAGACCTCCACCCCTTTGATCGTGCCGTAGCGCTGACCGCTACGGGCGTGCCCAATCAGTACCAGGGAGCGGCCTCGCCCGATTACTGGAATATGGTCGGCCCTTATGGCGGCATCACGGCGGCCAGCCTGGTGCAGGCCATTGCGCAACACCCGCAGTGCCTGGGCGATCCGCTGTCCATCACCGTCAACTATGCGGCAGCCGTGGGACCGGGTGCTTTCGAGATCGACGCCAGGCCGGTGCGTACCAACCGCTCCACCCAGCACTGGCTGCTGACGATCACCCAGCCCGATGACCAGGGCCAGCCGCAGATCGTGACCACGGCAACGGCCGTGACTGCGGTACGCCGTCAGACCTGGAGCGTCAGCGATATGCCCATGCCCGAGGTCCGGGCTGCTGCCGAGGTGGAGCGTGTGCCGCCGCTGTTCAAGGCCTCAGAGTGGCTGACCCGCTATGAGATGCGATTTGTGGACGGAATCCTGCCGCGTGAGGAGGACGGGGCCGAGCGCGACAGTCTGACGCGACTCTGGGTGAGAGACAATCCGCCGCGTCCGCTGGATTTCGCGTCGCTGGCTGCGGTCTCCGACGTGTTCTTTCCGCGGGCGTGGCTGCGCCGCTCCAGGCGCGTGCCGGCGGGTACGGTGTCCATCACGGTCTACTTCCATGCCGGACGCGAGGAGCTGGCCGAGGCAGGTGACGGATTGCTGCTGGCGCAGGCGCGCGGGCAGGAGTTCCGCAACGGATTTTTTGACCAGACGGCCCAGTTGTGGAGCCAGTCCGGCCAGATGCTGGCGACCAGCCACCAGATTGTTTACTACAAGGAGTAGCGCGCCGAAACCGGCAAGCTGTTCACATCATTCACAAGGCAACACCATGAGCAATACCCAGGATAGCCAGGACATCCTGGTACACACCGAAGAGGGCGTGTGCACCATCACCTTCAATCGTGCGGCGAAGAAGAACTCCTTCACCGAGGCCATGTACACCCAGATGGCGGATGCACTGGCGGCCGCCAAGGTCGACGCAGGCGTGCGCGTGGTGGTGTTCCAGGGCGACATCGCCATCTTCAGCGCAGGCAACGATATTGCGGACTTCCTGAAGCAGGCCTCCACCCCCGATGCCATGGGCGCCGATGCCCCCGTGTGGCGTTTTCTGCAGGAAGTCTCGGCCTTTCCCAAGCCGCTGATTGCTGCGGTCTGTGGCCCGGCCGTGGGCATTGGCACCACGCTGCTGCTGCACTGCGATCTGGTCTATGCCGGCGATAACGCCGCTTTCTCGCTGCCCTTCATCAACCTGGGCGTATGCCCCGAAGCGGCATCCAGCCTGCTTCTGCCCCAGATGCTGGGTTATCACCGCGCCGCCGAGGCCCTGCTGCTGGGCGAGCCCTTCATGGCAGAAGCCGCGCTGGAGGTGGGCCTGATCAACCGCGTGGTGCCGCCCAACGAATGCAATGCCGTGGCACAGGCCCAGGCCAGAAAGCTGGCGCGCAAGCCCTTGTCCTCGCTGATCGAGACCAAGCGCCTGATGAAGGGCGGCCAGGCCAAGGCAGTGGGCGAGCGTATCGTGGAAGAAGGCGCGGTCTTCGCCCGCATGCTGCGCGAGCCCGCAGCCAAGGAAGCCCTGACGGCCTTCATGGAAAAACGCCACCCCGACTTCAGCCAGTGCTGAAGTCAGACATTGCGGCAGCAATTGGAGCGTAGCGATGGGTGGCGGTTTCGCCAAAAACGCCACCCCGACTTCAGCCAGTGCTGAAGTCAGACATTGCGGCAGCAAGTGGAGCGCAGTGATGGATGGTTGCTTTACTCAAAGCGCCATCCGGATTTGGGCATGTACCGGCATCCCGGCCAGCTTCGCCGGCTTGCGGCC
This sequence comes from Comamonas sp. GW821-FHT11H03, assembly GCF_058807955.1. NCBI lineage: Bacteria > Pseudomonadati > Pseudomonadota > Betaproteobacteria > Burkholderiales > Comamonadaceae > Comamonas > Comamonas sp. GW821-FHT11H03. The sequence goes on along the minus strand of NZ_JBXARF010000001.1, from coordinate 546,023 downwards.
GTGCCGATCTGAGAATCGCCCGTTGCAGGGCGATTTTTCTTTGACCGTTTTTCAGGATTGCCTATGACATCCAGGTCCGTACCGTCCCTCAATTGGGCGCAGGAGGCTGCCGAGTCCGTGCAGTTCGAGCCGGAGTTCATCTCCGGCTTGCGCGAGATCTTTGAAACGCGCGTGGCCTTCAACCAGACCATAGGGCTCAAGATCGGCGAGATCACGCCCACGCTGGTGCAGGGGCATATCGCCATGCGACCTGATCTGATCGGACATTCGGCCTATCAGCGCATTCATGGCGGCGTGATCAGCGCCGGCCTGGACTCCATGGGCGGGCTGGCTGTAATGGCGGCCATTGCGGCCAAGCATATGGACGATACGCCCGCGCAAAGACTGCATCGGTTTTCCCGGCTGGGCACAATCGATCTGCGGGTGGACTACATGCGCCCCGGCATCGGCAAGGAATTTCTACTCACTGCCAGAGTGCTGCGCCTGGGCTCGCGGGTGGCGAATACTCAGATGGAGTTTCTGTCGGTGGATGGCGAGCTGCTCTCGACCGGCACAGCGGCCTATATCGTCTCTTGACGCTCTCTGAAACGAGAGCGTCAAGCGCCAGCGAAATATGGACTGGCAGCAAAAAGTGCTTCAAAGATGGGCAAGTGAACGCTTGCCCGGATGCAGCCAAATCTTTCATTGTGTGAGATCAGGCAATGCATGCAAGTAACTGAAACTTGTGAAAGCTTTGCTTACCGTTATTGCGAGATGACGGTAAATGTTGCTACTTATGCTGCATAGGATGGCACTTTCTGACTAGGAGATTCCTGCCATGGCTGTGCAAAACCCGTTCTTCGGCAAACGCGATAACGATAACTTTCCTTCACGCAGTTCCGTCAGCGGGCTTTCGACAGCGAATAGTGCTGCGACATCTGGCGCCAGCTCTCTGAGTAACGCGGGCCTTGGCACGGCACCATCGAGCACCATGCGTGCGGCTGCGACTGCGACTGCAACTGCCACCGCACATGCTGCGGAGGAAAACGGAGGCAGCAAGCTGACCGTCGGTCCGAACATCAAGCTCAAGGGCGTGGAGATCACGGACTGCGACACCTTGGTAGTGGAGGGAACGGTTGAGGCGACCATGAACTCCCGTGTCATCAAGATTGCCGAACAGGGGGCGTTTCACGGTACGGCCGAGATCGATATCGCAGAAATCCACGGCAAGTTCGACGGCACTCTCACGGTGCGCGAAAAGCTGGTGATCTATGGTTCCGGCAAGGTCAGCGGCACGATCCGCTATGGCAAGGTGGTGATCGAAGAGGGGGGCGAGTTGACGGGGCAGATCGAAGCGGGAACCCGCTCCGGCACCAGCAACTCCAGCACTGCCTCTGCTTCAGCCTGGAGCAAGAGCAGTGCCGGCAGCAGCGCCAGCAGCCAGGTGAGCGGTGTGACCAGCAGCAATGAAACGACGGGTAGCGCTGCAGTCGCCTGAATCTCTGCGCACAGCCCATGAAAAAAGCGACCTTCGGAGGTCGCTTTTTTATGCCTGAACAATGTCAGTTCTTGCTGGCAGCAGCCTGAGCCTGGATTTTCTCGCGCCAGGCACGTGTCTGCTCGGTGTCGGGCAGAGACTGGGGCTTGCCGGTAGCGTCTATGGCCACATAGGTCAGGCGGGCCTCGGTCACTTTGACATATTTGCCCTGGTCGGAAAAGCGCTCGGCAAAGACTTGCACATCCACGGCGACCGAGGTGCGACCCACATGCTGCACGCCAGCATAAAAGGACAGGATGTCGCCCACGCGCACGGGTTGCTTGAAGATGAATTCGTTGACGGCCACGGTCACCATGCGGGTGTGGCTGATGCGTTGAGGCAGCACCGAGCCGGCCAGATCCACCTGCGCCATGACCCAGCCACCGAAGATGTCGCCATTGGCATTGACATCGGCAGGCATGGGCACGACTTTGAGAACCAGTTCCTTGTCGGCGGGCAGGGCAACGCTGGGAAGGTCGGGCGAACGGGGGGGCATGGAAATCTGTGACACGAATGGAAAGATTGAATTGTCCCTCAACATCGGGTTTCTACCATGTTGGCGAGGAAAAGCCACTAACGACGGTTCGGGCAAGTAAGTAGGGGGTAACTATGCAGCGGTGTTTGTGGTGGATCTGTGGATGCCTGAGTGTCGTGCTGGCGGCCTGCAGCAGCCATCCGGTAAAAGCCCCAATATCGGGCAGAGACGATGTGACATCTGCAACGCCGCTCAAACCGCTTGTGCAGGCCGTGCAGCCCTCCTGCCATCCGGAGCCCTTGACCGGCGCGGCAGCGCTGGCCGGACCTTTCACGGCAATGACTCCCAGGCAGGCCTTGCAGGCCGGTGCGCTGAATGCGCGTGTCTGCTGGGCTGGCGGGCTGCGCACCCTAAGAACGTGTTGACGATCTCCTCGCGCCACGACAGTGGCTTTGCGGGATGGGATGCAAGGCGCGTTACCGCAGCAATAGCTGTGCTATTGCGAGGATTCGCAACGCCGCAGACCGCCCGCAAAGTCCCTGTCCCGAAGGGTTGGAGCGCAATCGGGCGATTTCTGTACGCTGTCTCTTGCTTGCACCCCGGTGCAAGCGGCGAGCCATCGCTTCGAACTCATCCCGATTGCGCTCCAACGCGGCTGCGTAGAGATCGTCAACACGTTCTAAAGGCGGTCAGCGAGCAGCGCGATTGCATGGTTGTGCTGCATGCCGAGTTCAGCGAGCAGGGCTTTCTGTCCTGGCCGCGCGAGGCAAGCTTCTTCAAGGCCTGTGGTGCAGGCCCGTATGACAGACAGTTGCTGCAGCCCTTCACCCTGGTCTGGGTGAGCGCAAAAGTGACGGGACAGGCAGAATTCGTGGGTACCCAGATTCCCGTCATAGAAATAGACGCCCTCTACCGCGGCTCCGACTGCCTGCAGGGCGACACAGCTCCACAATGCGTTCACAGTTACCTGCAACCCCTGAAGAAGCCGCAGTAGCGGCAAACCAGTCAGACGGCGCCACGCTGCGCCGCCTCTTTCCCTATATCTGGCGCTACAAATGGCATGCGCTGGCAGCGCTGGTGTTCATGATCTGCGCCAAGCTGGCCAATGTGGGCGTGCCCATCTTGCTCAAGCATCTGGTCGATGCGCTGGATATCAAGCCCGGGCAGGCGCAGGCCGTGCTGGTGGTCCCCGTGGGGCTGCTGGCGGCCTATGGATTGCTGCGTTTTTCCTCCACCATGTTCACCGAGCTGCGGGACCTGGTCTTTTCCAAGGCCACGCAGGGCGCATCGCGCTCTATTGCGCTGTCGACCTTCGAGCATCTGCATGCCCTGAGCCTGCGCTTTCATCTGGAGCGCCAGACCGGCGGCATGACGCGCGACATCGAGCGCGGCGTGCGCAGCACCGAGTCACTGATCTCGTATTCGCTCTACTCCATCCTGCCCACGCTGATTGAAATGGCATTGGTGCTGGGCATTCTGGCCGTGCGTTTCGACATCTGGTTTGCCGTCATCACGCTGGCAGCGCTGGTGTTCTATATCGGCTTCACGGTTACCGTGACAGAGTGGCGCACCCGCTTCAGAAAAGAGGCCAATGCGCAGGAGTCGGCGGCCCATACCAAAGCCATTGATTCGTTGCTGAACTACGAGACCGTCAAGTACTTCAACAACGAGCAGTTCGAGTCCGCGCGCTATGACGAGAACCTCGAAAACCTGCGCCGCGTGCGGCTCAAGAGCCAGACCACGCTGTCCATGCTCAACTGCGGCCAGCAACTCATCATCGGAGCGGCGCTGGTGGCCATCCTGTGGCGGGCCACGCAGGGCGTGGTCGACGGCAGGCTGACGCTGGGCGATCTGGTCATGATCAATGCCTTCATGATTCAGCTCTACATTCCGCTGAATTTCCTGGGCGTGATCTATCGCGAGATCAAGCAGAGCCTGACCGACCTGAACCGCATGTTCACGCTCATGGACAAGGAGCGCGAAGTGGCCGATGCGCCTGGCGCCCAGCCCTTGCAGATCGACAATCCGCCGCCCGAAGTGCGCTTTGAGAACGTGCAGTTCGCCTACGATAGCGCGCGGCCCATATTGCATGACGTGAGCTTCACCATTCCTGCGGGCAAGACCGTGGCCGTGGTCGGTCCCTCGGGTTCGGGCAAGAGCACGCTGGCGCGTCTGCTGTTTCGCTTCTATGACGTGCAGGGCGGCCATGTGCGCATTGCCGGACAGGACATCCGCACGGTGACCCAGAGCAGCGTGCGCCATTGCGTGGGCATTGTTCCGCAAGACACGGTGCTATTCAACGACACGGTGGCCTACAACATCGCCTATGGACAGCCGGGTGCCACACAGGAGCAGGTGGTTGCAGCGGCCAAGGCTGCACGCATTCATGACTTCATCGAGCACACGCCCCAGGGCTATGCCACGCGCGTGGGCGAGCGCGGCCTCAAGCTCTCGGGCGGTGAAAAGCAGCGTGTGGCGATTGCGCGCACCCTGCTCAAGAACCCGCCGATCCTGATCTTCGACGAAGCGACTTCGGCACTGGACAGCGCCAATGAGCGCGCCATCCAGAACGAGCTGCGCAGCGCGGCGCAAGGCAAGACCTCACTGGTCATTGCGCACCGCCTGTCCACCGTGGTCGAGGCGCATGAAATCCTGGTCATGGACAGCGGCCGCATCATCGAGCGCGGCACGCACGAGGAGCTGCTGGCCGCCGGAGGACGTTACTCCAGCATGTGGAATATGCAGCTCAACCAGGCGGAGTCAGCGGAGATTCCCGCCTGAGTGCGGTCACCTTTCGCCAGACGTTTGATAAGCCACCTTCGGGTGGCTTTCTTTTTGGCTGCTCTGCTTGTATGTATACATGTTGCTAAGTGTTTGCCCTTGGATTTGCAATTAAATCGCTGTTATTTGATTTTTATGTATACATTTCTTCCATCGCCAAGAACTAAATACCCGCGAGACATGCCTCCCTCCATTGCCCCCGCTGCAGCGGAAGAAAACCATTCCCAGGTCGTGAAGGCGCAGTTGCAGCTGCGCGAAATGATTCTTGCCGGCGAGATGGCGGCCGGAGAGCGCATCTCGGAGCTGGTGCTGGCCGAGCGTCTGGGCATCTCCCGCACCCCCATACGTGCAGCGCTGATGCGGCTTGAGCAGGAGGGCATGCTGGAAGCCACGGCTGGCGGGCGTGGCTACAAGGTGCGCGTGCTGTCCGAAGCAGACGTGTCGGATGCCATCGAGCTGCGCGGCACGCTGGAAGGTCTGGCGGCGCGCATGGCGGCCGAGCGCGGGGTGGATGAGGCCCTGCTGGCGCGAGCCGCGCGCTGTCTGGATGCCATCGACCGTGTGCTGGATGCCCAGAACTGGGGTGACGAAGCGTTTTCCGCCTATGTGGCCTTGAACTCCGAATTCCACGACATCCTGCTGGAGATGTCCGGCAGCAGCTTCATGCAGCGCGAGCTGGAACGGGTCAAACGCCTGCCGTTCGCGTCCCCTTCGGGCTTTGTGGTGGCCGACTCCGAGTCGCCGCGTGCCCTGCGCAGCCTGATCCTTGCGCAGGAGCAGCACCGCGAAGTGATTGACGCCATCGAGCACCGCGAAGGCGCGCGTGCCGAGGCGCTGATGAAAGAGCACTCGCGCATTGCGCGTCGCAATCTGCGCGAAGCCATGCGCTCGCCAGAGACCACGCGCGTACCCGGTGCGCAATTGATACGCGCCAGCCGCTGACGGCCGGTCCGAGGCCGTCGCTCGGCGCAGCAGACCCTGACGATAAATACAAGGAGACACCCATGATGAGCAAGCAAGCACAGCCCACCTATCCTCGCAACACCTGGTATGTCGCTGCCACGGCGGCCGAAGTCACGGACAAGCCGCTGGGGCGCCAGATCTGCGGTGAGCGCATCGTTTTCTACCGCGCCCTGGAAGGCAAGATGGCCGCCGTCGAGGACTTCTGCCCGCACCGTGGTGCACCGCTGTCGCTGGGCCGAGTCTGCGAAGGCAAGCTGGTCTGCGGCTATCACGGGCTGGAGATGGGCTGCGACGGCAAGACGGTTTCCATGCCCGGTCAGCGCGTGCGCGGCTTTCCTGCCATCAAAAGCTACCCGGTGGAGGAGCGTTACGGCTTTGTCTGGGTCTGGCCGGGTGACAAGGATGCGGCCGATGCAGCGCTGATCCCGGATCTGCAATGGCATGACAACCCCGAGTGGGCCTACGACGGCGGGCTGTTCCACATCAAGGCCGACTATCGTCTGATGATCGACAACCTCATGGATCTGACCCATGAGACCTATGTGCATGCCAGCAGCATCGGTCAGGCCGAGATCGACGAGACGCCCTGCAAGACTGAGGTCATAGGCGAGAGCGAAGTGGTCACCAGCCGCTTCATGGAGAACATCGAGGCGCCTCCGTTCTGGAAGATGGCATTGCGCAGCAATGGTCTGGCCGATGACGTGCCTGTGGACCGCTGGCAGGTCTGTCGCTTCACTCCTCCCAGCCACGTGCTGATCGAAGTGGGTGTGGCACATGCCGGCAAGGGCGGCTATGACGCAGCGGACGAGCACAAGGTCTACAGCATGGTGGTGGACTTCATCACTCCGGAGACCGATGGCAGCATGTGGTACTTCTGGGGCATGGCGCGCAAGTTCAATCCTGGCGATGCATCGGTGACGGCGGCCATCAAGCAGGGCCAGCACAAGATCTTCAGCGAGGACCTTGAGATGCTGGAGCTGCAGCAGCGCAACCTCGCTGACTATCCGGACAGGCAGCTGCTCAAGCTCAATATCGATGCCGGCGGCGTGCAGTCGCGCAAGATCATCGAGCGCCTGATCGACGAGGAGAAAACCGAGTCGGTCGTTGCGGCGCTGGCTTGAGCGGCGGCAGGCAGGGGCAGATCATGTCTGTAGATGGAGTAATCTTGCAGCTCCCCGAATCGGAGTCAGCGCTGTCCATAGTCAGCGCTGCCCTTGCTACGCTGCTGCATGGAATCGCCCACCACACCCAACCCGCTTTCCCTGGATCTCTACGACCAGCCAGGTCATCTGATTCGACGCGCCCAGCAGATTGCTGCGCTGCTGTTTCGAGAAGTGCTGGGCCCCGATGTGACTCCGGTTCAGTACGCCATCCTGCGCATGCTGCAAGAGTCTCCCGGTATCGATCAGGTGACGCTGGCGCGTCTTGTCGCACTGGACAACTCGACCACGGCCGATATCGCTGCGCGACTGGAAAGCAAGGGCTGGATTCATCGCGAGCTGCTGCCAAGGCGTCAGCGCCGCTTGAGTCTGACCACCGAGGGCGAAGCCATGCTGGCCGCATTTGTGCCCAATGTCTACGAGCTGCAGCAGCGCATGCTCTCCGCGCTGGAGCCCGAGGAGCAGGCGGAGTTCAAGCGTCTGTTGCGCAAGTTCGTGCAGTTGCACGACAGCACTGAAGCCGGCGAGCAAGCGGCGATCAACGGCTAGCAGCCCGTTCTGGCGCGGCGGATGCACCTCGATCACGCCGGCCAGCGCAGGCGGTGAGCCGGCACGACTAGGGAATCCACTTGTGCTGGATCAAGACTTCATTCAGTAAACTGAATGTGATTCAGTATGCTGAATGAATGATAAAAAACAAGGAGACAACGATGGAACAGGATTTGCGCGCGCATCTGGACCAGCGGCCCATGACGACCTTCCAGTGGTCGGTCATCGCGGTATGCATGGCCCTGAACATGATTGATGGTTTTGACGTGCTGGTGATGGCTTTTACGGCGTCGGCGGTGTCCGGGCACTGGAAGCTCAGCGGATCGGAGCTGGGCTTTTTGCTCAGTGCCGGCCTCTTCGGCATGGCCGCAGGTTCGCTGCTGCTGGCGCCCATGGCCGACAAGCTGGGGCGTCGTCCCTTGATTCTGCTGTGCCTGGCCGTGTCCGGACTGGGCATGCTGGCGTCGGCCTGGAGCCAGACGCCTATGCAGCTTGCGGTGCTGCGTGTGATCACGGGCCTGGGCGTGGGGGGCATCCTGGCGTGCAGCAATGTGATTGCCAGCGAATATGCCTCGCTGCGCTGGCGCAGTCTGGCGGTCACGCTGCAATCGACCGGCTATGCGCTGGGCGCGACCATTGGCGGCAGCATTGCGGTCTGGCTGCTGGCGCACCATGGCTGGCGTTCCGTTTTTATGTTCGGCGGATTTTCCACGCTCGCGGTGCTGGTTCTGGCCTGGTTCGCCTTGCCTGAGTCCATGGACTTTCTGCTGGTCAAGCGGCCCGCCAATGCGCTGCAGCGTCTCAATGCACTGATCCGCAAGATGGGCCTGCCCGCAATGGGCTCCTTGCCTCAGGCCGTGGTGGCCGGCAGTGGTGAAAGCAAGCGCATGGGCCCGTTGCAGCTGCTGTCTCCCCAGCTGCTGCGCCCCACGGTGCTGGTCTGGCTGTCCTTCTTCTCGGTGATGTTCGGCTTCTATTTCGTGATGAGCTGGACGCCCAAGCTGCTGGCAGCCTCGGGCCTGACGCCCGAGCAGGGCGTGACCACGGGCGTGCTGCTGAGCCTGGGCGGCATTCTGGGCGCGACCTTGCTGGGCCTGCTGGCGGCGCGTTTTGCGATTCACCGTGCGCTGGCGGTCTTCATGCTGGTGACGGCAGTGCTGCTGTGCTTTCTGGTGGGCAGCTCCGGTGCGCTATGGATGTCGTACACGCTGGCCTTCCTGATCGGCATGTTCGTGAACGCCTGCGTGGCCGGCCTTTATGCGATTGCGCCCGTGGTCTACGGCAGCGATGTGCGCGCCACCGGCGTGGGCTGGGGCATCGGCATCGGCCGCATCGGTGCGATTGTGTCGCCGCTGGTGGCCGGCGGACTGCTGGATGCCGCCTGGTCGCCCGATCAGCTGTACCTGGGTTATGGCATGGCCTTTGTCCTGGCTGCCGTCATCGTGTCCCTGCACCGCATTGCCGGTCCGCAGGCCGGGCACAGGCGCACCGCGTCCGAAACCGTGGCCGCTCATTGAGCAGGGAGACTTCGATGAACCAGATTTCTCACACCATGAGCGCAGCCGTGCCGGCCTTTGCGCTGGATCAATGGTATGTGGCGGGCTTTGCCTGGGAGCTCAAGGACCAGCCGCTGGCGCGCACCTTGCTGGGCCAGCCGGTGGTCTTGTTCCGCACGCAAGATGGCCGCGTCGCGGCGCTGGAGGATCGCTGCTGCCACCGCGAGTTGCCGCTGTCCTGTGGCACGGTGGAAGCTGCGGGTCTGCGCTGTGGCTACCATGGCCTGCTCTTCAGCCATGAGGGGCGTTGCCTGGAAATACCGGGCCAGGAACGGATTCCGGCCAAGGCCTGCGTGAAGCCCTTCGAGCTGCGCGAGCGCGACCAGATTCTCTGGATCTGGATGGGAGCGACGCCGGATTCCGTGCCGGGCACGGAGCCGCCGGCCTATGCCGTGCACAGCGACCCGCAATACCGTTTTGGTGGCGGCGTCTACCACTATGACGCACCGTATCAGTTGATTCACGACAACCTGCTGGATCTGAGCCATCTGGGCTATGTGCATCTCAAGACCATCGGCGGCAACGCCAGGGTGCATATGAACGCGGATCTCAAGGTCAGCCAGGACGGGGACTGCGTGAAGGTCGTGCGCTGGATGCCTGACTCCGATCCACCGCCCACCTATGCGCAGGCCTGGCCATTTCAGGGCCGCATCGACCGCTGGCAGGAAGTGGAATTCCACCCCTCGCATGTGCGTATCTGGACCGGTGCCATGGATGCCGGCCAGGACAGATTGGACAACCCGGCGCGCGAAGGATTCCATATGCGCGGCTTTCACGGCGTGACGCCGGAGACGGAGACCAGCGCGCATTACTTCTGGACGATTGCGACCAATCCGCATCCGCAGATGCAGGACACGACACAGCTGGTGATCGATCAGACGGCGGCCACTTTCGAAGAAGACAAGGTGGTCATCGAAGCCCAGTTCCGCAACCAGCAACGCTTTGGCTCACGCGCCGTGGTGGATATCCATGTGGATGTGGGCCCCAATCGTGCGCGGCGCGTGATCGAGCGCTTGCGCCAGGCCGGCGCGCAGGCCTCGCAGGCGCTGGCCTAGCAACGCACAAGCAAAAGAGAAGTACCCGAGATGAAGAGTGAAACCACGTTCGATGTGCGCATTGCGCACAAGCAGGAGCAGGCGGCTGGCATCTGCAGCCTGGAATTGCGGGCTCTGGAAGGCAGCAGCCTGGCGCCGTTCAGCGCCGGCGCGCACATCGATGTGCACCTGCCCGGAGGGCTGGTGCGCCAGTACTCGCTGAGCAACGACCCCGCAGAGCTGGACCGCTATGTGATTGCCGTGCTGCGCGAGCCTGCCTCGCGCGGCGGCTCGGCGGCCGTGCACGAGCAGTTGCAGGCCGGCCAGCAGATCACCATCAGCCAGCCGCGCAACCATTTCGAGCTGCATGCGCCGGCCCGCAAGCACCTGCTGCTGGCGGGCGGCATAGGCATCACGCCGATTCTGGCCATGGCGCGCAAGCTGGCGCGTGACGGTGCGGACTTTGCCTTGCACTACTGCGGCCGCTCGCGCGAGCGCATGGCGTTCGCCCAGACCATCGAGGCGGCGCAGTGGGCTGACAAGGCGCAGATCCATGTGGATGACGCCCATGGAAAGTCGTCGCTGAGCTTGAGCGAGTTGCTGCAGGTGGTAGAGCCGGACCAGCATCTGTATGTCTGCGGGCCCAAGGGCTTCATGGACGCCGTGCTCGATACGGCGCGAGCGGCGGGCTGGCCTGCCGAACAGTTGCACTACGAGTTCTTTGCCGCCGAAGTGGAGCACCGCGACGACGACGAGAGCTTCGAGGTGGAAGTCGCCAGCAGCGGCCAGGTGGTGCGCGTCACGCCGGCGCAGACCGTGGTGCAGGCGCTGGAGTCCATCGGCGTCTGCGTGCAGACCTCGTGCGAGCAGGGCGTCTGCGGCACCTGCCTGACGCGCGTCATCTCGGGCAAGCCCGATCACCGCGATATGTATCTGACGGAAGACGAGCAGGCGGCCAATGACCAGTTCCTGCCCTGCTGCTCGCGCGCCAAATCGGGCCGCCTGGTGCTGGATCTGTGATGCAGGGCCGGGGGCGGGCTTTGACCATGCGCGGGCAGGGCTGGCGCAGCCTGCTCAAAATAGGCGTTTTCCATGAAAGCGCCGCGTTCCCGCCATGAAGCCTGCCCTGCTAGTTCTGAATCTCCAGGTCCCCGCCCATCTGCAGCAGATGGAGCAGACCTTTGCCGACTTTGATGTGATCTATGCGCCCGAGGCCGATCAGGCCGAGGCCGCAATCGCCGCCCACGGCACGCGCGTGCAATGTGTGTGCACGATTGGCGCGACGGGCCTGTCGGCCGCGCAGATGCAGCGCATGCCCCGGCTTTCGCTGGTCTGCGCCATGGGCGCGGGCTACGAGAACATCGATGTGGCCTATGCCAAGGCGCACGGGATTGCCGTCGGCAACGGCGTGGGAACGAACGACGACTGCGTGGCCGACCACGCCATGGGTCTGCTGATCGCCGCCGTGCGCGGCATCGTCAAGCTGGACAAGGCCACGCGTGCCGGCATCTGGCGCTCGGCCCTGCCGCTGCCGGCCAATGTCTCAGGCAAGCGCCTGGGCATCGTGGGACTGGGCCAGATCGGCGCCAAGATCGCCAGGCGCGCGGCCGCGTTCGATATGCCCGTCGGCTATCACAACCGCAAGCCCCGCGAGGGCGTCGAGCACCAGTACTTCGACGATCTGCTGGCGCTGGCCTCCTGGGCCGATGTGCTGCTGGTGGCCACGCCGGGCGGCGCTGGCACCCGCCATCTGATCAATGCCGAGGTGCTCGATGCACTGGGCGAAAAAGGCGTGCTGGTGAATATCGCGCGCGGCTCGGTGGTTGATACCGCAGCGCTGGCCGACGCCGTGCGCGCAGGCCGTCTGGCCGGTGCCGGGCTGGATGTCTACGAAAGCGAGCCGCTGCCGCCACAGGAGCTGATCGATCTGGACGCCGTGGTGCTGACGCCCCATGTGGGTGGGTGGTCCCCCGAGGCGGTGCAGAACTCGGTGGACCGCTTCATCGCCAATATGCGCTGCCATCTGGATGGCAAGCCCTTGGTCTCGCCTATCTGAGTGCTATTGAATTGGAAGCTGCTTGCGCTTGATATTGTTGTATTTCAATATGATTTGACTTTGAAATTCAATTATATAAAGCGCTTATAGCTTTGATATTCATAGCAATAAAAATCCCCGCCACGGAAAGCCGTGCGGGGATTTTTACTATCTGCGGTGCCATGAAGCTGGCGCGGACCAAACCAGTGACACCAAGCAAGGGCCGCCCCGCAGCGAGGGTGTCGTCCCCCTCCCGAAGAGAGAGGGGGAAGCTGCGGGGCCGCCTAGGCGTAGCGGCTCAGGGGAGCTTATTTCTGGCTGGCGGCAATGGCTTTTTCGGCCTTGTCGACCAGCGGTGCGCCGATCTGGCTCTTCCACTTGTCGTAGACGGGGCGGGTGGCCTTGACAAAGGCTTCGCGCTCGGCCGCGTTAGGGGTGGTCACGGTCACGCCCAGGCCGGCCAGGTCCTTGAGCAATGGCTTGTCGGCTTCCACCAGGCCCTTGCGTGCAATGGCGATTTCTTCCTTGGCGGCGTCCAGTGCGGCCTGCTTGACGATGGCCTGGTCGGCAGGCGTCCAGCTGGCCCACACGTCCTTGTTGACGACAAAGATCAGCGGATCGTTCATGTAGCCCCACATGGTCAGATGCTTCTGGCCCACGGACTGCAGCTTGGCAGCCATGTACACGCCAATGGGGTTCTCCTGGCCGTCCACGGCACCACTGGCCATGGCTGGCTGGGCATCGGCCCAGCTCATCTGCGTGGGGTTGGCGCCCAGGGCCGTGAAGGTGTCCAGGAACAGGGGCGAGCCCACGACGCGGATCTTCATGCCCTTGAGGTCGGCGGGAGTCTTGATGGCGTGCTTGGAGTTGGAGATTTCGCGGTAGCCGTTCTCACCCCAGGCCAGGGGCACCACGCCGCCTTTTTCCAGGGTCTTGAAGATTTCCTGGCCCACTTCGCCCTGGGTCACGGCATCCACGGCCTTGAAGTTGGGGAAGAGAAAGGGCATGGAGAACAGGTTCAGCGACTTGACCTGGGGCGACCAGTTGATGGTCGAGCCCACGGCCATGTCGATCACGCCCTGGCGCAGCGCGGAGAACTCGCGCGTCTGGTCGCCCTGCACCAGCGAAGTGCCGGGGTAGAGCTTGATGTTGATGCGGCCCTGGGTGCGCTCGCGCACCTTGTCGGCCCACAGCTCGCCGCCCTTGCCCCAGGGGAAGGCCGTGCCCAGCACCAGGGACATGCGGTATTCGCTCTTGTACTTGGTCTGTGCCATGGCCATGGGCGATGCAAAGGCCACAGCGGCGGCAGTGGCCACGGCGGATGCGAGGAAGGTACGAAGTTTCATTTGGTTTGTCTCCCTTTTTAGAAACGAAAAAATGCTTTGCTTGATTGACGCATTGCACATGGAATAAACACGGCCCATCTCAGCGGACACCACGCAAGGGCCTGAGCCGGCCGCGCCGCTCCGCAGCGCTGGTGTCGTCCCCCTCCCGCGAAGCGAGAGAGGGGGAAGTGGTGGGGCCGCCCAGGCATAGCCGCTCAGGGGATCAATAGCCAAGTCTGGCGGGCAGCCACAGTGCCAGCTGGGGGAAGGAAATGACCAGAATCATCACGGCGAACATGGACAGCAGCATCCAGCCCACCCAGCGCACGGTGGACTCCATGCGCACGCCCGCAATGCGGCAGCTGACCATCAGGTTCACGGCCAGCGGCGGCGTGAACTGGCCCAGTGCCACCTTGAGCGTGAGGATCACGCCAAACCAGACGGGATCCCACTGGTAGTGATTCATGATGGGCAGCAGCAGCGGCACAAAGATCAGGAAGATCGAGATGCCGTCCAGGAACATGCCCACGGTGATCAGCAGCAGGATCAGCAGGCCCAGCACGCCGTATTCGCCGAGACCGGAATTCACGATGGCATTGGCCACCGGATCGATCACGCCCAGCGTGGACAGCGAGAAGGCAAAAATACCGGCCAGCGACACCACCAGCAGGATCACGGCCGACAGCTCGCCCGCCTCGCGCAGAATCGGAAACAGGTCGCGCACGCCGATGGTGCGGTGAATCACCATGCCGACGAACAGCCCGTAGAACACGGCAACCACGGCGGCCTCGGTGGGAGTGAACCAGCCCATGCGCATGCCGCCCAGGATCAGCACCGGAGCTGCCAGGCCCCAGGATGCCTCGCGCAGGCTCTTCCAGAACGGCGGGCGGGGCATGGAGGCTTCGAGCGCGCCCATCTTGTGCTTGCGCGACATCCACACGGCGGGAATGATGAGCGCGATACCCGCCAGCACGCCGGGAATCATGCCTGCCGCGAACAGGGCCGGCACCGAAGCGCCGGGCACCAGCACCGAGTAGATGATGAAAGCCACCGAAGGCGGAATCAGAATGTCCGTCGCTGCGGCCGCTCCGACCACGCTGGCAGAAAAGCTCTTGGGATAGCCGGCGCGGCTCATGGCGGCAATCATCACGCCGCCCACGGCCGCTGCATTGGCCGGCCCGGAGCCGGAGATGCCGCCCAGGAACATGGCCACGGCGATCGCCACCAGCGGCAGCATGCCGGGGCCGCGGCCCACGATGGCCACGGCAAAGTTCACCAGCCGCAGGGCAACGCCCGAGCGATCGAAGATGGAGCCCACCAGCACGAACATCGGAATGGCCAGCAGCGGATATTTGCCCAGTCCGGCATAGAAATTCTGCGGCACGGCCAGCAGGCCGAACCACTGCGTATCGGCATTGGCAAGAGCAATCGCGGCCACCCCGGCCAGACCGAGGGCCGCGCCGATGGGCACGCCAATGAACATCAGGCCCAGAAAGGCCACGAACAGCAAGGTGGCGATCATGCGATCTCCTTGCTGTGGTCTTTTTCCACGGGCTCGTCAGGGATGGCGCCGGGCTTGCCCTGGCGGATGAACAGCCCGATGGCGCGCGCGGTGATCAGGGCTGATACCAGGGGCAGCCAGATCGAATACCACCACTGGGGCAGGCCGATGCCGGGCGAGGTCTCCTCGAAGCGGAAGTCGTCCCAGACCACGCGCACGCTGAGCACGGCGATGATGGCAAACAGCAGCGCCACCATCAGAGAGCCGAACCGGGCCAGAGCCTTGCGGCGCTGGAGCGAGCCGCTGTCCGAGAAAAACTCGATGCGGATATGCTGATTGCGGGCCACGGCGGCAGAGCCTGCGACCAGGGCCAGCAAAATCATCAGAAAGACGGAGATCTCCTCGGTCCAGGCGAAGGAGGAGTTGGTGAAGTAGCGCACCAGCACATTGGCAAACGTGATCAGGGCCAGAGCGGCCATGATGATCACGGTCAGCCAGTCTTCGATGCGCAGGGAGCGAGGCTCGTCCGGGCGCGCGCCGGTATCGGCGGCACCATCGGTCTCGGGAGGAGTGGAGGACATGAACGCGGAAAGTCAGAAAAACACACAGGAGTCAGGGCAGCTCGCCTGAATGGCGTGATCCGCGCGCACTCGATGAGAATGCCCTTATGTTCACGACTTGCGCAAAACGGGTTCAGGCAAGACGATTGCCTCAGGAGGCAGGCCGTCGTTGCATTCTTGTTTGCGTAAGTCCTTATGTTGTTCCTTGACCTTCACGGCGTTGTGCGCCGGGATGGCTTGGAGCGAGTAGACACACCGGATAGATGTGAACAAATATTATCAAGGTATCTATGCCGCAGGGCTTACGTCCGGCGGCAGGCATTACCCTAGGGTCTGGCGACCAAGGCATGGCTCATCGTCGAGTCTGTGTTTTGTCCCGTTTACCAGCCAACAAGGATTACCTCCGTTGCACAGCTTTGGTGCAGGGCAGCGGATAATGAGAGTCTATGGAAACCAAATGGCTTGAAGATTTTGTCAGCCTTGCTGAAACCCGCAGTTTCAGCCGCTCGGCCCAGCTGCGCCACGTTACGCAGCCTGCGTTCTCGCGCCGTATCCAGGCGCTGGAGGCCTGGGCGGGAACCGATCTGGTCGACAGAAGCTCGTATCCGACGCGCCTGACGCCAGCAGGCAAGACCATGTACGAGCAGGCGCTGGAGATACTGCAGTCCTTGCAGAGCACCCGAACCATGTTGCGCGCCCACGTCAGTGCGGGCAAGGGCATGGTGGGCTTTGCCGTGCCGCATACCTTGGCGTTCACGTTCTTCCCGAACTGGGTTTCGGCCGTGCACGAGAAGTTCGGCCCCTTCCGCAGTCGTCTGTTTGCACTCAATGTGCATGATGCGGTGATGCGCCTCGTGGAAGGCGGCTGCGATCTGCTGATTGCTTACTACCACTCTTCTCAGCCCTTCCAGCTGGACCCTTCGCGCTATGAGATGGTGAGCCTGGGGCATGAGGTGCTGGCTCCCTACTCCAAGCCGGACGAGAACGGCAACCCCATCTTTGTCCTGCCCGGCCGCCAGGGTCAGCCGCTGCCATACCTGGGCTATGCCGCTGGTGCCTATCTGGGGCGGGTGACGGAGCTGATCCTCAAGGAGGCGGCCGAGGCCGTGCACCTGGAGCGCGTCTATGAAACCGATATGGCCGAAGGCCTCAAGGCCATGGCGCTGGAAGGTCATGGCGTGGCTTTTCTGCCCTACAGCGCAGTACGCGGCGATCTGGAGTCCGGTCGACTGGTGCGTGCCGTGCCGGAAGGCGTGACCGGTTTTCAGATGGACATGGAAGTGCGGGCCTATCGGGAAAAACCCACGGGCGATGCCCCTCAGGGAGGAGCGGCCGCGCTCTGGAACTTCCTCAAGGAGCAGGGCGAGATTGCGGGTGGCGAGGTCAAGGCTGTGTAACCGGGTCGCGTGTTGCTTTTCTTCCAAAAGGGCCAGTTGGCCCTTTTTTTGCTTGTGTGACCAGTATGTCGTGATTTCAGGTATTTTCCTGGTGAAAACCCTAATGTTATGCATCGGGTTAATACTGAATATGCAAGTTGCGCATAAGGATTTTTGCCATCGGCATTGGCTTGTGAAATCACGAAAGCATTAGAGTTCGCAGCTTGCACAAAAAGAGGTGCTGCTTTGCAACACAAGATTGAGGCGGTAAGTAGGTGGTTGCCTTCCTGAATTACCTACGGGAAAAGTCTTAGAAATGATTGCATTTCAGCCATCTTCATGACTGCACAATGTGTGCAGTACATTTGTTAACGCAACCTGTCCACCCTCACAAAGGGCGATGCGTTAAGGAGTGGCAAGCGTTTTTGGTCCTTACCAATAGGAGATCCGTATGAAGAAGCATTTGTTGGCCATCGCCGTAACCGCACTGGCAACTGGCACCGTGTTTGCCCAGGCCAATGACACCTTGGCCAAGATCAAGTCCACCGGCAGCGTCACTCTGGGCGTGCGTGAATCGTCCGGCCTGGGCTATACGCTGGGCAATGGCAAATATGTAGGCTTCCATACCGAAATGGGTGAGCGCATTCTCAAGGACATCCAGAAGCAACTGGGCCTGACAGCGCTGGAAGTGAAGTACCAGCCTGTGACCTCGCAAAACCGTATTCCTCTGGTGCAGAACGGCACCGTGGACATCGAGTGCGGCTCCACCACCAACAACACGGCTCGCCAGAAGGATGCAGCCTTCGCCTTCACCACCTATGTGGAAGAAGTGCGCATTGCCACCCGTGCCAACTCCGGCATCACCGGCATCAAGGATCTGAACGGCAAGACCATCGTGACCACGACGGGTACGACTTCCGTGCAGACCCTGCGCAAGAACAAGCGCGCTGACGGCCTGACCTTCAAGGAAGTCATGGGCAAGGACCACGCCGACAGCTTCCTGATGCTGGAGACCGGCCGCGCCGATGCCTTCATCATGGACGGCTCCATCCTGGCCGCCAATATTTCCAAGTCCAAGACTCCCAACGATTACAAGATCGTGGGTGAAGTGCTTTCGGTGGAACCCATCGCCTGCATGATGCGCAAGGACGATCCCGCCTTCAAGAAGGCGGTGGACGAATCCATCGTGCGTCAGATCAAGGACGGTTCTCTGACCAAGCTGTACGACAAGTGGTTCCTGCAGCCCATTCCTCCCAACAACGTGAAGGTGGGTCTGCCACTGTCGGCAGCGACCAAGGATGCGTGGGCTCACCCCAACGACAAGCCGATGGAAGCTTACGAAGTCAAGTAATCCCGCCTATAGGTGTACCGCCCCTTCTGCCAAGCGGTTAGAAGGGGCTTTTTTGTTGCGAGGGCCGGTGTGAGCGTTTGCCCTCATAAACCGAGAATGAAAGAGGTGCTCGTATGAGTTGGGATTGGCAGGTGTTCTGTCAGGACACCATTACCCAAGAGGTCGGGCAGAGTTGTTTTGGCAAGAACGGTGACATCACCTATCTGGACTGGATGCTGTCGGCCTGGGGCTGGACCGTGTCGGTGGCATTGCTGTCGCTGGTCATCGCTCTGGTGCTGGGCGCAGTCATCGGTACCTTGCGTACCTTGCCCGATCGTCCGTGGATCGTGCGCCTGGGCAATGTCTGGGTGGAGTTGTTCCGCAATATTCCGTTGCTGGTCCAGGTGTTCATCTGGTACCACGTGGTTCCGGCCATCTTCCCTGCAATGAAGTCCCTGCCGGGCTTTGTGCTGGTGGTATTTGCGATCGGTTTCTTCACCTCGGCGCGTATCGCCGAGCAGGTGCGCTCCGGTATTCAGGCTTTGCCGCGGGGCCAGCGCTACGCCGGTATGGCCGTGGGGTTCACGACCTTCCAGACCTACCGCTATGTGCTGTTGCCGATGGCGTTTCGCATCATCATCCCGCCGCTGACCAGCGAGGCCATGAACGTGTTCAAGAACTCGTCCGTGGCGTTTGCCGTTTCCGTGGCCGAGCTGACCATGTTTGCCATGCAGGCCCAGGAAGAGACTGCTCGCGGCGTCGAAATTTATATGGCTGTGACAGGTCTGTATGTGATTTCTGCCTTCATCATCAACCGCATCATGGCCTTCATCGAGAAGCGTTCGCGCGTTCCCGGCCTGATTGCAGCCAGCGGTGGAGGCCACTGATATGAATCTCAACCTTGACTGGTCGTTTTTCTCGCCGGGCCTTTTCAGCAACTATGTGCTCAAAGGCCTGTATTTCAGTCTCACGCTGACGGTGATTGCCACATTGGGCGGCATCTTCTTTGGCACGCTGCTGGCGCTGATGCGTCTGTCGGGCAAGAAGTGGCTGGACCTGCCTGCCACCATCTATGTCAACGGCATGCGCTCCATCCCGCTGGTGATGGTGATTCTGTGGTTCTTCCTGCTGATGCCTATGCTCATCGGCAAGCCCATCGGCGCGGAAACCTCGGCCATCATTACCTTTGTGGCGTTTGAGGCCGCATATTTCTCTGAAATCATGCGCGCCGGCATTCAGTCCATTCCACGTGGTCAGGTGTTTGCCGGCCAGGCGCTGGGCATGACCTATGGTCAGAACATGCGTCTGGTGGTGCTGCCTCAGGCCTTCCGCAACATGCTGCCCGTGCTGCTGACGCAGACCATCATCCTGTTTCAGGACACTTCGCTGGTCTATGCGATCGGCGCCTACGACATGCTCAAGGGCTTCGAGCTGGCGGGCAAGAATGATGGCCGGCCGATTGAATCCTATCTGGCGGCTGCCGTGACCTATTTTGTGATCTGCTTTGCACTGTCTTGGTTCGTCAAGCGTCTGCACAAGAAGATCGCCATTATTCGATGAAACACCCCCTGAGTCGCTTTGCGCCCTCCCCCTCAAGGGGGACGACGGCCTCGGCTGCGGGGCGGCCCTTGCTGGCCGACCCTGGCCTGACCGAGCCCGTTGCAGGCGCTGCGATGGATCACTGACAAAAGTCGGAGTGAAAAATGATTGAACTCAAGAACGTTTCCAAGTGGTACGGCAGCTTTCAGGTGCTGTCCGATTGCTCCACCAATATCAACAAGGGCGAGGTGGTGGTGGTGTGCGGCCCTTCGGGCTCCGGCAAGTCCACGCTGATCAAGACCATCAATGCGCTGGAGCCTTTCCAGAAGGGCGAGATCTTTGTGGACGGCACGGCAGTGCACGATCCCAAGACCAATCTGCCCAAGCTGCGCAGCCGCGTGGGCATGGTGTTCCAGCACTTTGAGCTGTTCCCCCACCTGTCGGTGACGGAGAACCTGACCATCGCTCAGATGAAGGTGTTGGGCCGCAGTGCTGCCGACGCCAAGACCCGTGGCCTGAAGATGCTGGACCGTGTGGGCCTGACCGCTCACAAGGACAAGTTCCCCGGCCAGCTCTCCGGTGGCCAGCAGCAGCGCGTGGCGATTGCGCGCGCTCTGTCGATGGATCCCATCGTCATGTTGTTCGACGAACCCACTTCGGCGCTGGATCCTGAAATGGTGGGCGAAGTGCTGGACGTGATGATGGGCCTGGCCCATGAAGGCATGACCATGATGTGCGTGACCCACGAAATGGGATTTGCGCGCAAGGTGGCCAGCCGTGTGATCTTCATGGACGTGGGCGGCAAGATTCTGGAAGACTGCAGCAAGGACGAGTTCTTCGGTCATCCCGAAAACCGCCAGCCGCGTACCAAGGAATTCCTCAACAAGATCCTGCAGCATTGATGCTGCAGGCAACCCGCTAAAGGCGCTCGCAGGAGCGCCTTTTTTCATGGTCAGGCCATGAGAGGGTTTGAATAAAAGATGAGCCCGCCTGCATCAGGCGGGGCCTGGCCGGCGCGCGCTAGTCAAGCTGCACGCCGGTTTCCCTGACCAGCTGGCTCCAGTCGTCCAGGTCCTGGCGCAGGGTCTGGGTGAATTGCGGAGGCGTGGTCAGCGGCAGGTCCGAGAAGTTGAGCTCGCGCATGCGCTGGATCAGGACCGGGTCGCGCAGCGCACGCAGCACCTGTTCGTTGAGCCGCGCGACGATGGCCGGCTTGGTCTTGGCCGGCGCGAAGATGCCGTACCACGAGTAGTTCTTGAATGGGTAGCCGGCCTCGGTCATGGAAGGCACCTCGGGCAGGGAGGGCAGCCGCTCCGTGCTGTGCGCCAGCGCCTTCACGCGGCCGGCCTTGACCAGTTCCACGGTGGTGGCGGTGTCACCGAAGCCCGCATCCACCTGCCCGCCCATGATGTCCTGCACGCAGGGGCCGGAGCCCTTGTAGGGGATGTGGGTCATGGTGATGCCGGCCTGTTTCTTCAGGCTTTCCATGGTCAGGTGGCCGCCCGAGCCCAGACCCCAGGAGCAGTAGTTGAGCGTGTCGGGATGGGCCTTGGCATAGCTCACGAATTCCTGCAGCGTGTTGACGGGCAGGTCCTTTCTGACCAGCAGCAGATTGCCGGCACGCCCGATCTGGGCGATGGGGGCGAAGTCCCTGAGCGGGTCGTAGGGCAGCTTGCGGTAGAGGCTGGGGTTGACCGCCATGGTGGCCGCGTAGGTAAACAGCAGGCGGTAGCCGTCGGCCGGGCCCTTGGCCACGGAATCGACGCCGATGATGCCGTTGGCGCCGGGGCGGTTGTCCACCACGAAGGGCTGCTTCATGGCCTTGCCCAGCGCGTCGGCGAACAGGCGGGCAATGGTGTCGGTGCCGCCTGCGGCCGCTGTGGGCACGACCAGGGTCACGGGCCGGCTGGGGTAGCCGGCGGTGTCTTGCGCATGGGCGGTGCCGGAGGTGGCGGAGGCCAGCGCTGCAGCGAGGGCCAGGCAGCGGCGCAGGTGGTGCGGTTGAGTGTGCATGGATATCTCCTTGGTGGGACTGGCCAGCGGGCGGGCTAGCGGATGCCGAAGCGGCCCTGCGTGCCTTGCTCGATCATGTCGGCGCTGACTTTGTAGAGATTGCGCGATACATAGCTGGCGACCTGGGCCGCGCGCTCGCGCAGCCAGGCGGCCTTGAGGGCACGCGCCTGGGCGAGTTCGGGCGCGTCGCCATGGGCGGTGGCCAGCAGGTCGATGACGTGCAGGGCCAGTTGCCACTGGCCGGCGTCGGCCAGGGCCTGGGCGCTGGCGATGACGGCGGCCTTGTCGGTGATGGCCCGGGCCACGGCGGCGCCCACGGCTTCGGGCGGCTCGGGGTGCAGGGTGGTGGGATTGCGGTCCCACCAGCCGTTTTCCGAGCGGTAGATGTCGCGCACGATGTAGCTGGGGTCCCCATACGTGGGTTTCATCCAGGGCATGCCGAACAGCTCCTCGGGGTAGTGCATCCGGGCCAGCACCTGCTGCTCGCCCAGGCCCTGGTTCATGAGGCTGACCACTTCGGCGCGCAGCCAGCGCAGCGCGCGGGCCGTGTGGGTGAGCACCTTCTGCACTTCGGCCTCGCCCTCGATCACAGGGCCGAATTCGCGCACGGCGATGCGTGGATCGAGCGCGGCCAGGGCTTCGAGCGTGCCGGCCCAGCGCACGGTGTCGCGCAGCGTGCGAAACGGCGTGCCGATGTTGGGAATGGAGTCCAGCAGCGCCGCGCCGCCGTAGATCACGCGCTGCGCGGGGCTCCACAGGGCGATGGCGTCGTCGGTCTCGGACGGAGTCCACAGCAGTTCGATGCGCTGCTCGCCGCTGCCTATGACCAGGCGCTGGTCAAAGGTTTCAGTGGGCTCGTGCATGGCCAGCCGGCGCTCGAAGAAGCCGGGTGAGCGGTTGAACTGCACTTCGGCCATGCGGTGCTGCAGGGCCTGCGTCTCGCGGTAGCGTGCGTGGCGGCGCAGCACGTTGCGGTGGGCGATGAGGCGGGGCGCGGGCTCGCCGCGCTGGCGCGCATGCTCCAGCCACTGAGGCACGCCGGCGTTGTAGCCGATGTGGCCGTGGCTGTAGCACAGCGCATGCACGGGGGCGTCGCTGAGCGAGCGCAGGCTGTCGATCATGCCCTGGGTAACGGAGCCGCCGGGGCCAGCGTCCACGACCACCAGGCCGGCGTCCGTCTCGGCCACGAAGGACTGGCCCTGGCCGCGCAGTATGTGCAGGCCCGGGGCCACGGTTTCGCTGCCCGTGCCCACGAGCAGGAAGGGCTTGTCGTCGTCTTTGCTGTCCATGTCAGGTCTCCTGTTCATCGTTCAGGCGCTGCAGCGGCGGCAGTGCGTAGCGCCCGTTCAGCAAGTCGGTGCGCGGCAGATAGGCGCGCAGGCAGAGGTAGAAGCGGCCTTCGGGCGCGGGCAGCCAGTTGGCGCGCGCGGCTTCACTGTGTGGCGCGGCGTGCTGTATGTGCAGGGTCAGGCCACCGTCGGCGTCGTGCTGCATGCCGGTGCTGCGGTCGCCTATGGCGTAGCGGTCCAGCGGGTTGTCCACCAGCATGTAGCTGCGCGCGTCGTACAGGGTGATGGACCAGAACGCGTCCACGGGCGGCAGGGCCCCGGGCGCAAAGCGCAGGCGGTAGCGCGCGCCGCCGTCCAGGGGCAGGCCCCGGGCATCGGTCCAGGCCATGGGGTAGACGGCTTCGCGCCCGTCCAGCATGCCTATGTACTTGAGCGCTACCTGGGCGCGGGTGGCGTAGTCGTCGCCGAAGCTGTCCATCACCAGCGGCGGCACGATCCAGCCCGAAGCCTGGCTCGTGCCGGACTGTGCGCTGCGCAGCCGCAGCAGCACGGCGTCCAGCGCCTGTTGCAGGACCGGGGCCTGCCCCTCGTCCGGCCCGGTGCAGCCGCTGCCCAGGCCCACGGCTGCAAAGCGCTCCACCAGTTCGCGCTGCGCCGCGGGCGGCGGATTCTCCCGCAGCGCGGCGTTGACCTGGGCAGCGAAGTGGGCTGCCGTGGCCGGGGCCTGGGGGTCGCAGTCCGGCGTAAAGGCGTGGGGTGCGGGCGCGACTGCCGCCTGGCCGGCCAGCCAGTCGGCCAGCGGGGCCATGCTGAAGCCGTCCTGCAGCGCATGCACGGCCGCCAGGTCCCGGGGGCCGTCCACCAGGATGCGGCCTATGATCCAGAGCCAGCGCGTGGGCGCCTGGATGTGGGCGCCGGGCGCATCGAAGCCCGCGGGCAGCGCGCCGCTCCAGCCTGGCGGCGTGACCAGGAAGGAGCGCGCCTGGGTACCGGTCAGGCGCGGGCCTATGTGGGCGAAGGGATTGGTGTAGAAGTCCAGCAGGCCCAGCACGTAGTAACGCCCCGCGGTGTCGGGCACATTGATGACCAGCGGTCCTGCGCCCAGGTCCAGCCAGGCATTGGTGTAGAGCGTGTCGTTGTTGGGTGTGACCACGCGGCTGGTGCCGGCGCGCAGCAGCTGGCGCGCGTGGGTGAAGAGGTTGCACCAGCGCATGCCTTCAGGCGCGGCCTGGCCCGCCTCGGTGCGCCGGGGCGAGGTGGCAGCGCGCATGCGGCGCATCTCGTAGAGCGGGTAGGCCCAGGTCACGGCTTGCTCGGCCAGGGCCTGCTGTGCGGCGGCCGTTGTGGTGACCGTCATGCGTGCACCGCCTGTGCCTGCAGGGCGGGAATGCGCCAGCTCTGCACGCCGTCGCGCGGGTAGTACATGCGCAGTATCAGATAGAAGCGCCCGGCGGGCGAGGGAAGCCAGTTGGCTGCATTGGCGGGGCGCTCGTGGTCGATCTGTATCTCCAGGCTGCCGTCGGCGCCGAACTGAAGGTCTGGCGTGCGGTCGCCGATGGCGTGGCGGCGGATGTCGTTGGGGTAGAGAAAGCGGTCGCTGTCATACAGCGTCACGGACCAGAAGGCATCGGCCGGCGGCAGGTCGCCCGCTTCGAAGCGCATCACATAGCGCTGCTGGCCGTTGAGCGGCTCGAGGTCGGCGTCGTAGTGCGAGGCGGAGTAGATGGCCTCGGTGGTGGCCAGCGCGCCCAGGCCCAGGTAGGCGGTGCGGGCGCGGATCAGGAAGTGGCTGCCGTAGCGGCCGGTATTGGTCGTCATAGTCCACGGCCTAGGACGGCGGTTGCTGCCCATGGCCGCCACGGTCTGCACGCCGTCGGCAAAGCCTTCGATGAGGCCGGCGCGCGTGGGCTCGTCCAGTGCCTCCCAGGAAAAAGGCACGCCGGGCACCAGGCCGGCCTGGCCCAGCCAGGCGACCAGGCCGCGGTCCTCGATGCGGCCAGGCGCCTCGGCCAGCGCCTGGCAGAGATTGGTGAAAAAGCGCGGCGCCACCTGCTGCGCGGGCTCTCCGTTCTCGAAGGCTGCGGCCATGGCGTCCACAGGCTCGCCGCACCAGTGCGCGATGGCGGCGGGGCGACCCTGGAGCACGGTGCCGGGCGCGGGCTCCAGACGTATCTCCGACTGCAGCGCGCGCGCTGCGGGCCAGTCGCTCTCGTCGCCCGCGAGGATGCGGCCTATCAGCCAGACCAGGTGGGTGGGGCAGTGCACCGCGCGCAGATGGGACATCGATGGCGGCACCTGGCCGCCGGGGCCGAGCAGGACCACGGTCTCGCCTTCGGGATTGCAGTTGCGCGGGCCCAGGTTCTCGAAGTTCTCGGTATAGGCGTCGTACAGCGGCAGCACGAAGTAGCGCTCCGGATGGCGGGCCGAGGACGGAATGGTCAGCAGCATGGGGCCACCTTCCAGGTTCAGCCAGGCCATGGAATACAGCAGGTCGTTGGCCGGAGTGACCACGTCGCGATCCTCGTGGGTGGAAGGGCGCGGCGCATGGTGCAGCGTGTTCATGGGCGCGCGCACATCCGAGCCGGCCGAGCTGCCGGGGCGCAGCCGAGCCTGCTCGGCGGTCTGCAGGGCGCAGGTGCGGTAGGTCTCGGTGAGCGGGTAGCCGTAGACGAAGGCGGCCTGGCCTATGGAGCGGGCCAGAGCCTGGCGCGTCTGCTGCAGGGTCGTGGTGGACTGGGTCATGGAATCTACCTTTGCAAAAGGAACAGGAAGGCGTTCGGGAAAAGGGGGCAGGGCTTCAGTTCGGCTGCACGCCGGTGGACCGGGTCAGCGCAATGGCGACGGGCAGGTAGGACTGATAGTCGCTGGCGGCCTGGGCGGGCGTGTTGCCTATGGGGTCGGCCCCCATTTCCTGCAGGCGGCGCAGCATCTCGGGCTGTCGGACCACCACGGCCACCTCGCGGCCTATGCGCTCGACGATGGCGTCGGGCGTCTTGGCCGGAGCCATCAGCGAGGTGGGTGCCATGAAGGTGTAGACGTTGTCCTTGAAGCCCTGTTCGGCAAAGGTGGGGACGTCGGGCATGGCGGTGGTGCGGCTGGTGCCTGGCACGGCCAGGGCGCGCAGCCGGCCGGACTCGATATAGGGCTTGAGCGTGGAGATGGAGGCCGAGGTCATCTGGATCATGCCGCTGATGAGGTCGGAGACCATGGGGCTTTCGCCCTTGTAGGCGGCGTGCAGCACCTTGACGCCGTACTTGCGCTCCATGAAGGCCTGTATCTGGTGCGGCTGCGTGCCCGCGCCCCAGGAGCCCATTGCGTAGTCTCCGGGCGCCTTGCGC
Source organism: Comamonas sp. GW821-FHT11H03 (assembly GCF_058807955.1). Lineage (NCBI taxonomy): Bacteria > Pseudomonadati > Pseudomonadota > Betaproteobacteria > Burkholderiales > Comamonadaceae > Comamonas > Comamonas sp. GW821-FHT11H03. The sequence goes on along the minus strand of NZ_JBXARF010000001.1, from coordinate 519,683 downwards.
ACCAGCTCGATCAGCTCGGCAAAGGTCTTGGCAGGCACGGAAGAGTGCACGGCCATGACGGTGCGCTGGCCGGCCACGTCCGAGACCATGCGCAGGTCGGTGCGCGGGTCGTAGGGCAGCTTCTTGTACAGCACCAGGTTGGCGGCGATGGGGCCGGGCACGGTCAGCAGCAGGGTGTAGCCGTCCGCGGCGCTCTTGACCACGTAGTCCGTGCCAATGATGCCGCCCGCGCCGCTGCGGTTTTCCACGATGACGGGTTGGCCCAGGCGCTTGGACAGACCGTCGCCCAGGGTGCGCGCGAGGATGTCGGAGGAGCCGCCGGCCGCGAACTGCACGATGATGCGCACGGGCCGGCTGGGGTAGCTGCCCTGGGCGCGCGCGGCGGCCGGAGTCAGGGCGAATACGGGAGCGAGTGCGGGAGCCAGGCCCGCCAGATGCCGCAGGCAGCTGCGCCGGGACAGGGCTGTGTAGTCGGTGCTGGAGTCGGCTGCGCAGCTGCCTGCAGGCAGGCCCGGCATGGCGCCGTCGTTGTGGCCGCCAGCGGCCGGGGCTTGGGTGTGATGGGTCTTCATGCGAATCCTTGGGTTGGAGCAGAGGGCATGCGGGCCGCGCTCAGCGGGCTGGGACTGTGCAGCGGTCGGCGCCTATCACCAGCGCATCGACCGCCACGCAGCCGCCCTGCTCCCGGGGCAGGGCGATCAGCGGGTTGATCTCGGCGCTGGACAGGGTGTCGCCGCAGCGCTGGGCAAAGTCGGCCAGGGCCACCAGCGCATCGGCCAGCGCCTGCAGGTCCGCGGGCGGCTTGCCGCGCGCGCCAGCCAGGATGGGAAAGGTGCGCAGCTCCTGCACCATGGCCAGGGCATCGTCCCGGGTGATGGGCAGTGCGCGCAGCGACACGTCGCGCAGGATTTCGACGTGGATGCCGCCCAGGCCGAACATCAGCACCGGGCCGAACACCGGATCGCGGTGCACTCCCGCAATGCATTCGACGCCGCCGTGCACCATGCGGGCGGCCAGCGCTCCGTCCAACTGCGCTGTGGGCCGTGCCTGGCGCGCACTGGCGAGAATGCGCTCGAAGGCGGCGCCCGCATCCACGGCCGTGCGCAGGTTCAGCGCCACGCCGCCGACCTCGGACTTGTGCGCGATGTCGGCGCTGGCCACCTTCAGCGCAATGGTTCCGCCCAGGGCCTGCACGGCCTGCGCCGCCTGCTGCTGGGTGCGCACCAGCTGGTGGGGCACCACGGGCATGCCGGCCTCGGCCAGCAGTTCCATGCTGCGGGCTTCGGACAGGCTGCCTGGGGGCAGCTGCAGCGCGGACTGGGCCGGGAAAGCCGGCGGCAGCGGCGCTGCGCGCGGCGCATCGGCCAGCGATGCCAGGGCGCCTATGCAGCGTATGGCCGCGCTGGGGTCCGAGAACACCAGGCAGCCCAGGGCTTCCATCTCGGCGCGGCGCGCGTCGGAGCACAGCGTGCAGATGGCCAGCAGCGTGTCGGGGTGGGCGGCGCGCAGCTTTTCCACCAGGGAGCGCAGCACGGCCCAGAACGCGTCGGACAGGCCGCCCGCGGCGAAAAAGCCCAGCCAGCTCGCGAAGTTCCGATCCCGCATCATCAGCTCGGCGCTGCGCTCGAGCAGGGTGACATCGTTGGTGACCTGGCCCGTGATGTCCACGGGGTTGCGCGGCGCGGCAAACGGCACCCATTCGAGCAACTGGCGCTGGGCGGCCTCGGACAGGGGCTGCACGTCGAGGCTGGCGGCGCTGGCGTCGTCGGCCATCATGGCGCCCACGCCGCCCGAGACGGTGAGCAGGCCCAGGGAACGGTTGCGCGGAATCGGCGCGATGGAGGCGCTGGCCGCCAGCGCGAAGAAGTCGCTGATGGTGTGGGCGCGCAGCACACCGTACTGGCGGAACACGGCGTCATAGACGGCATCGTTGCCGGCCAGCGATGCCGTATGCGAGGCGGCCGCGGCCGCGCCCAGCTCGCTGGTGCCCACCTTGAACATGATCACGGGCTTGCCGTGCTCGCGCGCCAGCGCCAGGGCCGCGCGCAGGCGCTCGCCGTCGCGGCAGCCCTCCAAGTAGGCCATGATGACATCGGTCTCCGGATCGCGGGCCAGCCAGGCCAGGCCGTCGGCCAGCTGCACGTCGGCTTCGTTGCCCGTGGTCGCCCACAGGGACAGGCCCAGACCGCGCTCGCGCGCCATGCTGTAGGCATAGGCTCCAAAGGCCCCGGACTGGCTGATCAGGCCTATGCGCCCGGGCTTGACGCGGCCCGCATTGGGGGCGGGCGAGAAGGTTGCATAGGTCTGGTGGCCGGGGCGCATGAAGCCCAGGCAGTTCGGGCCTATGAGGCGTACGCCGGCTGCGCGGGCGCGTTCCTGCAGGGCCTGCTGGGCCGCCGCGCCTTCGGCGCCGGTCTCGGCAAAGCCCGACGAGAACAGCACCATGGAGCGCACGCGGGCTGCGGCCGCGTCCTCGAGCACTGCGGCCACGTGGGCCTGGGGCACGGCCACGATGGCCAGATCCACGGGCTCGGGGATGTCGGTCAGCCGCGCGTGGGCCGGCAGGCCCTGCACCGTGGCCGCGCGCGGGTTCACGGCATGCAGGCGGCCCGTGTAGCCGAAGCGCAGCAGGTAGTCGAGCGGAATGCCGCCTATGCGCTGCGGCGAGTCGGTGGCACCGACGACGGCGACGGAGCGTGGCGAGAACAGGGCGTCCAGCCCGGCGAAATCAAAGTCCATGGATGGCTGCATAAAGTTCCTCTGTCAGAAGTTGTGGCGCACGCCCAGTGCCAGCGAACGCACGCCGTTGCCGCTGTCGGCCACCACGGGCACGTTGGCGATGGATACCGAGGAGCCGCCCGCGTTGCTCAGTTGCAGCCAGCGCGCGTACAGCGTGGTGCGCTTGCTCAGGTAGTGGTCGTAGCCCAGGGTCCAGGCGGTCTGGCGGCGTTCGGATCCGTCGACCTTGCGGCGTGCCACCGATAGCAGCACCTTGGATGTGAAGGTTGCGCTCCACTCCGTGCCCAGCTGCAGGAGGCGGGCGTCGCCCGTACCGGCCTGGTTGATGCTGCCGCGGCTGTAGCTGCCGCTCAGGCGCAGCTCAGGCATGGCCTCCCAGCTGGCCACCAGCGTCTGGTAGCGGCTGGTGCGCGGCGTGGCCACGGGCGCTGCCGCGCTGCCTTCTGTGGAGTTCTGGACGCTGTAGGCCACGAAGAAGGGCTTCCGGTTCCAGCCCACGGTGCCGCCGTAGAGCCGGGCGTTGTTGCTGTTGGGCGAGGGCACCTCGCCGAACGAGTAGGCCAGGTCCAGCACCCAGGGCTGGCCCTCGGGAAGGCGGTAGCGCACGAGATTGCTGCCGCGCGCGGCAAAGGCCTTCAGGCTCGGCTGGCCGTCAGTGCTATAGCCGAGGTTGGTGGGAGAGAACAGCGAATTCATGCCGAACGGATCGGCGCTGAACAGGGCGCTGAACATGGGCGTGTACATGCGGCCCATCTGGACGTGGCCCCAGGGCGCGCTCAGGCCGATGAAGGACTGGCGGGTGAAGGCCAGGGAAGGGCCGGGAATGGTGCCCATGCCGGTGTCGGGAGTGACGCCGGCCTCAAGCATGAAGCGGGCGCGCCAGCCGCCTCCCAGCTCCTCGACGCCGCGAAAGCCTATGCGCGAGGCGGCGCTGCCGCCGTCCTCCAGGCGTGTCAGCCGCGTGGCCCCTGATCGGGCGCTGTTGAGATGGACGTCCATGACGCCGAAGATCTCCACGCTGCTCTGCGCCCAGGCGGCACTGCCGAACATTGCCCAGCCTGCGGCGACCAGCCATTGCTTGTGCTCCACGATATGTCTCCTGTGTTTGTGCTTTGCACGGGCGCACAGCCTTGTGCTGTGGTGTGACTGCTACTATCCGAACCAGTGCGGTTGGCACTCTGTCAACCCTTTGACAATTGGCGGCACTCAAGCCCGGGACTAACCCGGAGCCTGTTTTCCCGCGCACACAGATCCATGCCTCGCAAATACCACCCTGAAGCCGATTCCGTGGCGCTGATACGGCGTGCCCTGAGGCTGTGCCCGCTGATGGGGCACTGGCCGGATGACGTGCTGGACGAAGTGGTGGACGTGGCGCGGCTGAGGCGCTATGACAAGCGAACGCCCCTCATGGTCGGCGAGCGATCGCGCCGCGAGGTGCTGGTGGTGGCTTCGGGGCGTCTGGCGGTGGAGGGCGTGGATGCAGCGGGCGTGCGCTTCGTGCTGTCGCTGCACGGCCCCGGAGAGATCGTGAGCCTGGTGCGCATGCTGGGCAACATCCGCTTCGTCTATCACTTCGTGGTGCAGGAGGGCACGGTGCTCGTGCACCTGCCGGGCGGGGCCTTCATGGCCGTGCTGGATGCGTATCCGGCGCTGTGGCGCGATGTCTGCATGCTGGTGCTGGAGCGCCTGCACGAGCAGATCGCCACCCAGCAGCGCCGCGCCCTGGGCGATACCGCCAACCATGTGGCCGATGCGCTGGCGCGGCTGGCGCTGATCCACGGCAAGCCCATCGAAGGCGGCCAGGCCGTGAGCCTGCGCATCTCGCAGGGCGATCTTGCGGCCATGCTGGCGGTCTCGCGCCAGACCGTGAACAAGGAGTTGCGCACGCTGGAGCAGATGGGCGTGATCAATGCGGCCTATGGGCGCGTGACCATCCGCGACCTCGAAGCCCTGCGCCAGGCGGGCGGCGGCTGATCCGCCTGTGGCACGTGTGGTGCCGGCCTCAGCGCGGCGCTGCTTGCGGCGCGGGGCGCATCAGCGTGCTCTGGCCGAACAGGCTTTGCACCAGATCCACCACCAGCTCCGCCGTCTGGTTGCGCAGGTCCAGCGCCGGGTTGAGCTCCACAATGTCCAGCGAGGCAAGACGGCCGGTGTCGGCAATCATTTCCATGCACAGCTGGGCCTCGCGGTAGGTGGGACCGCCGCGTACTGGCGTGCCGGTGCCGGGAGCAATATCGGGGTCCAGGAAGTCCACGTCGAAGCTCAGATGCAGGTGGATGTCCCTGTCGTTGCGTCCCAGCAAGGTGAGCAGTGCGCGGCGCATCACTTCACGCATGCCCAGCTCGTCAATGGCCCGCATGTCGTAGACCTCCAGCCCCAGCTCTCGGATCATGTGCTTTTCGCTCTCGTCCACGCTGCGCAGGCCGATCTGACAGAACGATGAGGCGGGCAGAGCGGGAGTCGTGCCCGACAGCGAGGCCAGCTCCGTCGGCCCCAGTCCGCAGAGGCTTGACACCGGCATGCCGTGCAGATTGCCCGTGGGCGAGCTTTCGGGGGTGTTGCAATCCGAGTGGGCATCGAGCCAGAGCACGCGCAGCTGCTTGCCCGTGGCGCGGCAATGGCGGGCCACGGCGCTGATGGAGCCTGTGGCAAGCGTATGGTCGCCACCCAGCAGTATGGGCAGCCGGTTTTGCTGCAGCACCTGCAGTACCGCGTCATGGGCGATCCGGTTCCAGCTCAGGCATTCGGCCAGATTGCGCAGACCCTGGGCATCGCGCGCGCCACGCGGGTTGGCGGGGCCGCTCAGATTGCCCAGATCGCTGACCTGCACGCCCAGCCGTTCAAGGGCTGGACCGAGCTGGGCCACACGCAGGGCATCGGGTCCCATGGCCGCGCCAAGGCGTGAGGCACCGATATCGGTGGGCAGACCGATCAGTGTGGACGATGTGTATGCCATGAGCCGCTCCGCTTCAGGCCGTCTTAAGGGCCGCAAGATTGATGATCTGGGGGGGCGATGCCTGTCTCACCATGGCAAACAGATCCTTGGGGTCGGCGAGCTCCGGCACCAGCTCGATCTGAGACAGCAGGCCCGCGCCTTGCGCCAGGCTGTGCATGGTGCGCAGCGCCGAGTAGTCCTCCAGTGCGAAGCCCACGGAGTCGAACAAGGTGATCTGGGCGGCCGATGTCCGGCCCGGCGCCAGCTTCTGCAGCACGCGCCACAGCTCGGTCACGGCAAAGTCGGCAGGCATTTGCTGCAGCTCGCCCTCGATGCGCGTTTGCGGCTCGTACTCGACAAAGACCTGCGCACGTTGCAGGGCGTTGGCATCGAACTCTGTCTTGCCGGGGCAGTCTCCGCCCACTGCATTGATATGCATGCCGGGCTCCAGCAAATGCCCGGGAATGATGGTGGCGTGGGTCTTGTCGGCGGTGACGGTGGTCACGATGTCCGTGCCGGCCACGGCGTCTCGCACGCTGGTGCAGACGATGGCCGTGGCGCAAAAGTCGGGCAGGAACGGCTGCAGGTTGCGCAGCAGCTTTTGCGAGGCTGCAGGGTCGATGTCGAACAGGCGCAGCTCGCGCACGCCCAGCAGCTCCATGAAGGCCAGCGCCTGAAATTCACTTTGCGAGCCATTGCCTATCAGCGCCATGCTGCGGTTGCTGGTACGCGCCAGATGACGCGCGGCCATGGCGGATGTAGCGGCGGTGCGCAAGGCCGTGGTCAGCGTCAGCTCGCTGACAAAGCGCGGCATGCCGGTGGCGACATCGGCCAGCGCGCCGAAGGCCATTACAGTGGGCAGTCCCAGACGCGGATTGCGCGGGTGGCCGTTGACGTATTTGAAGGCGTAGTCCCGCGCATCGGCCACCGGCATCAGCTCGATCACGCCGCTGGCGGAATGGGCGGCCGTACGCGCGCTTTTGTCGAAGTCCTGCCAGCGGCCGAAGTCGGCCTCCAGGGCTTGGCTGATCAGGCGCAGCACCTGGGGGATGCCGATGCGCGCCACCAGCCGGGCTGCATCGCTGGCGCTGAGAAAGTCGGTCCGGAATGGTGTCCGGGCCAGAGCTTGAGGAACAGACATGAGACTTCCTCCTTGACCTCATTTTTGAGGATTTCAGCGCCAAATGCCAGAGAAATGCCTGGGAAATGCCCAAGAGGTGGACCCATGACCGCGCTGTACGCAGCTCCAGGGCATGGCCCGCACGGGTTTGAGCGCGGGCCTGTCGCCAGCGAAGATGGGACAATATCGGCCATGACTCAGACCATCACGATTACCCGCCCCGATGACTGGCACCTGCATGTGCGCGATGGCAATGCCATGCGCTGCGTGGTGCCGCACACTGCCCGCCAGATGGGCCGCGCCATCATCATGCCCAACCTCAAGCCCCCGGTCACCACGGCAGAGATGGCGCAGGACTACCGCGCCCGCATTCTGTCGGCCGTGCCTGCAGGCAGCCGGTTCCAGCCGCTGATGACGCTGTATCTGACAGACAACCTGGGGCCCGAGGAAATTGTGCGCGCCAAGGCGGCCGGCGTGGTGGCCTGCAAGCTCTATCCCGCAGGTGCCACGACCAATTCCGACCATGGCGTGACCGATCTGCGCAAGATCTATCCGACGCTGGAAGCCATGCAGCGCGAAGGCCTGGTGCTGCTGGTGCACGGTGAAGTGACCGATCAGAGCATCGACCTGTTCGACCGCGAGGCCGTGTTCATCGAGCAGCAGCTCAAGCCTCTGCGCCAGGATTTCCCCGAGCTCAAGATCGTCATGGAGCATGTGACGACCAAGGAAGCCGCCGAGTACGTGGCCGCAGCCGATGATTTCCTGGCAGCGACCATCACGCCCCAGCATCTGCTGTTCAACCGCAATGCCATCTTCCTGGGCGGCGTGCGCCCGCACTTCTATTGCCTGCCGGTGCTCAAGCGCGAAACCCATCGCCTGGCACTGGTGCAGGCCGCCACCAGCGGCAGCCGCAAGTTTTTCCTGGGCACGGACAGCGCTCCTCACGCCGCGCACCTGAAGGAAGCCGCCACCGGCTGCGCCGGCTGCTACAGTGCTCACGCCGCCATCGAGATGTATGCCGAGGTGTTTGACGGCGTCGGCGCCCTGGACAAGCTCGAAGCCTTTGCCTCCTTCAACGGCGCCGATTTCTACGGCCTGCCCCGCAACACCGACACCATCACTCTGGTCAAGGAAAGCTGGACGCCGCCCGTGAGCTTTGAATACGGCGAAGGTGCGCAGCTCAAGCCGCTGCGCTTTGGCGAAGCCCTGCCCTGGAAGATGCTGGATTAAAAACAGTAGCTGCAAGCGCCTGTTTTCAGTTGAATTGCAGGTGTTTTCACTCTGAAATATAGAAAGGAGTTGCGCGAGCTGCTCCTTTTTTAATTTGGCGTTGCGCAAGGCCTCGGTTAGGCTTGGCCAAACAGCGCTCAGGAGATTGCATGCCCAACGATGTCCAGCCCAAGATTGCCTTGCTGATCGATGCGGACAACGCGCCCGCAGAGATGATTGACGAGATATTGACCGAGCTGTCCACCTTCGGCCTGATCAATATCCGCCGTGCCTATGGCAACTGGACCAAGGCCGGTCTGCATGGCTGGCAGAGCAAGCTGCTCGAATATGCCGTGCGGCCCATGCAGCAGTTCGATTACTCCAAGGGCAAGAACGCGACCGACATGGCCATGACGGTGGATGCCATGGAGCTGCTCTATACCGAAAAGCCCGATGCCTTCGGCATCGTCTCCTCGGACGCCGACTTCACGCCGCTGGTCATGCATTTGCGCGCCAAGGGCGCTGCCGTCTATGGATTCGGTGCGGAGCAGACGCCCAAGGCTTTCGTCAACGCCTGCTCGCGCTTTCTGTATTTCGATGCGCTCAAGGAGCTGGGCGACGGCATTGCCAGCCGCAGTGAACGCCGCGAGCTGGAAGAAGATGCGGGGGAAGCTTTGCCGCAGTCATCTGCCAGCCTTGTCGCGGCTGTGACGCCCGTGCCTGCCATCCTTGAAAAAGCACCAAGCTCTGCGGAGCCGGCGACTCCGGCTCCGGTGCCGACCAATTTGCTGCGCCAGAACACCAAGCTGCTGGCGATGTTGCGGGATGCGGTGAAGGCTACCCAAGATGAGGCCGGGTGGGCGTTGGTGGGTACGCTGGGCACGCACATCGGCAACAAGCTGTCTTTTGATGCGCGCAACTATGGCTACCCTTCCTTGAGCAAGCTGCTGGCGGCAATTCAGGCATTTGAATTCCGCGATGAAGGCACTTCGCGGGTCGCCGTGCGTGACAAGCGCATGAAGAAAGCTGCATCGCCCCAGAGCATCTCGGCCGCAATGCCACCGCCAAAATAGCGGCATGGAATGCATGAATCCGCCGCGCACCGCATGCCCGGGCCTGTCGAGTGCCAGCGATGCCGAGGCATTTTTGGCGATCGACTGGTCACGCCCTTGGCTGAGCTGTCTGGCCTGTGCCGGGCGGACGATGGCGCAGCGCATTGCGAAAGGGATGCCTGTGTACCTTGCGCTCAATGACAGGCTGCCCCCGGCATTGAGCGATCATGGCTGGCACTTTTTGCCGCAAGAGGCTTTGCCGCCAGGCCAGGCCTATGAGGCCTTCATCCACCGAGAGCGCGGCATTCCCACGCGCGACAATCTGCATGACTTCTTCAACGGCCTGATCTGGCTGCACTGGCCGCTGCTCAAGCAGCGGCTCAACGCGCTGCAGGCGGCCGAGATAGCGCGCCAGGGCGTGGGAGCGCAGCGCGGTCGCCTGCGCGATTCGATCACGGTGCTGGACGAAAACGGCGGCTTGCTGCTGGCACCTCAGGCCCTGTGCGATGCGCTGCGCGACAAGCGCTGGCAGGAGCTGTTTGTGGCCAGGCGTGCGCTATGGCAGCAGGCGCGCTTGCTTCCCATAGGCCATGCCCTGCTGGAAAAGCTGGTTCAGCCGCGCAAGGCCATCACCGCACATGTGATCTGCGTGCCGCTGGAGCAGGCGCCGCGCCTGGCATCGCTGGCCAAGGCCGATGGCTGGCTGGACGATCAGTTGCGGACCCAGTCTTGCAATTTGGCCAGCAAGCCCTATCTACCAATTCCCATATTAGGAATCCCGGACTGGTGCCTGCAAAACCAGAACTTTTCCTTCTATGATGACTCTCTAGTTTTCCGAGCCCCACGTACCGCACAAACAACACAACAACGGGTACCGCCAGAAAGAGAGCTGGCTTGATGAGCATTCGTCCTGCACAGGCGGTGCCTCAGGGGTTCTGGTCATTTTGTCCCCTGTGTGGAGTACACCCTCGATGAAACGTATTGCCTTATTTCTACTGACCAATATCGCCGTGGTGGCGGTATTGGGCATCGTCGCCAGCTTGCTGGGCGTCAACCGCTACCTCACTGCCAACGGCCTCAATCTGGGCGCCCTGCTGGGTTTTGCCTTCATCATGGGCTTTGGCGGCGCCATCATCTCGCTGCTGATCTCCAAACCCATGGCCAAGTGGACTTCGGGTGTGCAGGTCATCAACGAGCCGCGCAACGCCGATGAGGCCTGGATCGTCAACACCGTGCGTGGCTTTGCCGAGAAGGCCGGCATCGGCATGCCCGAGGTCGGCATCTATGAGGGCGAGCCCAACGCCTTTGCGACTGGTGCCTTCAAGAACTCGGCCCTGGTGGCCGTGTCCACCGGTCTGCTGGAAGGCATGACGCGTGAAGAGGTCGAGGCCGTGATCGGTCACGAAGTGGCCCACATCGCCAATGGCGACATGGTGACCATGACGCTGATCCAGGGCGTGATGAACACCTTTGTGGTGTTCCTCTCGCGCGTGATCGGCTATGCGGTCGACTCCTTCCTGCGCCGCAACGACGAGCAAAGCTCGGGCCCCGGCATCGGCTACATGATCACCACCGTGGTGCTGGATATCTTGCTGGGCTTTGTCGCCGCCATGATCGTGGCCTGGTTCTCGCGCCAGCGCGAGTTCCGCGCCGACGCGGGTGCCGCACAGCTCATGGGTCGCAAGCAGCCCATGATGAATGCGTTGGCTCGTCTGGGCGGCATGCATCCGGGTGAGCTGCCCAAGAGCGTGGCGGCCATGGGCATTGCCGGCGGCATCGGCCAGCTGTTCTCGACCCACCCGCCCATCGAGCAGCGCATTGCTGCACTGCAAAACGCCCGTTAAGCGTACACATGTGTAAACGGCCGTAGCCGGTCTTTACCGCTGCTTCACAAGCCCCTGTCAACAGCTGGCAGGGGCTTTTGCGTTGTAAGAGCATCTACATGTCCCCGGACTTTCAGGAGTTGTGATGTCCTTCATCTCTCAAACCATGACCCGCCGCCTGCTGCCGGCCCTGCTGCTGGGCGGCTCGGCTGCCCTGCTTGCGGGCTGTGTGGTGGCCCCGGCCTATCCGGCTTATCCGGCGTATGGATCCGAGGTGGTCGCGGGCGACGTCTATGCACCCATGGCCCCGCCTCCCCTGATCAACGAGGTGATCCCGGTGGCTCCCTCGCCGGCCTATGTCTGGATTGGCGGCGCCTGGGGCTGGGGCGGCGGACGCTACAACTGGCGTCCCGGTCGCTGGGCCGTGCCGCCACGTCCCGGCTACGGCTGGCATGACGGGGGCTGGAACCATGGCCCTGGCGGCTGGCATCATGGCGGTGGCCATTGGGGACCGCGCCGCTGAGGGCGTCCGCTAGGTGACAAGAGGTGGCACTGGCCCGCTAGGCGGTCGGTGCCTGCGTCGCTAGAGTCGGGTGCAGGAGGTGTGCCGTGAATCCTGCTCTTGTCACCCGCCGCGAAGGCGCTGTTCTCGTTCTCTCCAACAACAACCAGGCCGCGCGCAATGCGCTGTCGCCCGAGTATTACCACGCGGTCATGCAAGCGCTGCGTGGGGCCGGCACCGATGCCTCGGTGGCCGCCGTGATCCTCACGGGCGAGGGCGGTCATTTCTGCGCTGGTGGTGATCTGAACCAGCTGGCGACGCGGCGAGAGATGCCGCTGGCCGAGCGCCGTCTCAGGCTCGAGGATCTCAACCATCTGATGCGTGCCATACGCGACTGCCCCAAGCCCGTGATCGCGGCGGTGGAGGGCGCTGCTGCGGGTGCGGGCCTGTCTCTGGCCATGGCTTGCGACATGCTGGTGGCGGCAAGGTCGGCGGTTTTCTCGGTGGCCTATGTGAAGGTCGGCCTCACTCCCGACGGTGGTGCGACCTCGTTTCTGGCCGAGTTCATGTCCCGTCAGTTGCTGACCGAGCTCTGCCTGACGGGCGAGCGCATCAGCGGTGAGCGCATGCATGCCCATGGCTGCGTCAACCGTCTGGCGGAGCCGGGCCAGGCCCTGGAGCAAGCGCTGGAGATGGCCCGGCAACTGGCCCAGGGGCCGGAGGTGGCGACCGCGCGTATCAAGGCGCTGTGCCGGGTGGCCCACCGCCACAGCCTGGAGGAGCAGCTGGCGCTGGAGGCCGACCATATGGTCGAGGCGCAGGGCAGCGAGGAGTCCCGCGAAGGCATTGCCGCATTCCTCGAAAAGCGTGCCCCCGACTTTGCCAGGCTGCGCGGTGCCTGACAGGTCGTATCCGGTGGCCTAGCGAACCGTGTAGTTGAGCTGGAACATCACGCCGGCATTGCCCAGCACATTGATCTGGGCTCCCCAGTTGCGGTTGAAGTCATAGCCCACGGCCGGAATGGCCGTGATGCCCCAGCCATGCCGGTTGTTGAACGGGATCTTCTTGTTGTAGGGAAACTTGTAGCCGTGAATGATGCCGCCCGTGACCTTGAAGAAAAGGCCAGGCACGCTGTCAAACGGCCTGAAGCGCCAGCCATAGTAGGCGTACTGGCTGGGCTGGCCGAATGAATTCTTGAAATAGGCAAAGCCCGCGATATGGCGCTCGTCCAGTTCCTTCTCGGCCTGGATCAGCCAGACATAGGCGTGCTTTTGTTCGTCGGGCTCGAAATCGTTTTCCTTTTTGGCATCGGAGAAATGCCAGTCCAGGGGGGCGTAGCCAAACATCCAGCCAGACAGCGCAGAGGGCTTGCTGCCGACGGTATCTGCAGCAGCGGAATCACTGGTTTGTGCGCCGGCACTGGCGGCAGCCAGCCAGCAGGCCAGTCCCAGGGTTAGAGAGGCAGGGGCGAGTCGCAAAGGTTTCATGGTGACGCTTGACGTGCGATGAAGCCCTCAGCGTACCGATGCCCAGCCTGGTGCACTGTCAGTCAGCGTCCAAAAACCTGTAGAGCCATGACGTCAGGTATGGAAGAGCACCCATCAAAGGCAGCCAGCAGCAGGTCTGGCAGCCTGGGAGTGGGTGCAGCGAGGCTGTCTGCTTCGCTTACAGAGCGCCGCCCGAGCCGCGCGCGCCCGAGGAGGGGACTGCTACGCCGAGAATCGCTGCAGCCACGGCCTCGCCGACCTTGATGCCGTCCACACCGGCCGACAGAATGCCGCCCGCGTAACTGGCACCTTCGCCGGCCGGGAACAGACCGCGCGTGTTGTCACTCTGGAAGTCGGCGCCGCGGCCGATCTTGACTGGGGACGAGGTGCGGGTTTCCACACCGGTCAGCACGGCATCCTTCATGTCGTAGCCGCGAATCTTCTTGCCGAAGGCGGGCAGGGCTTCGCGCATGGCCTCAATTGCATACGTAGGCAGGGCCTGGTGCAGATCGCCGAGGCTGATGCCGGGCTTGTAGGAGGGCTGAACTTCGCCGATCGCGCTGGAGGGCTTGCCGGCCACAAAGTCGCCCACGAGCTGGCCGGGCGCGCTGTAGTTCTGGCCGCCGAGCACATAGGCTTTGGACTCCAGCTGGCGCTGCAGCACAATGCCGGAGAGCGGGTGATGCTCGCCTTTTTGCAGCTTTTCGACGCCAAAGGTCTTGCCGTCAAAGGCCCAGGCAAAGCTCTCGGCGTCCTGCGGGTAGTCCTCAGGGCTGATGGCGCAGACCATGCCGGCATTGGCATTGCGCTCGGCGCGCGAATACTGGCTCATGCCGTTGGTGACGACACGCCCGGGTTCGCTGGTCGCGGCCACCACGGTGCCGCCAGGGCACATGCAGAAGCTGTAGACGGCGCGGCCGTTTTTGGCATGGTGCACCAGCTTGTAGTCGGCAGCGCCCAGCAGCGGATGGCCGGCATCCTTGCCCCAGCGGGCGCGGTCGATCACGCTTTGCGGATGCTCGATGCGAAAGCCCACGGAGAAGGGCTTGGCCTCCATGGCCACGCCGCGCTCGTAGAACATGGCAAAAGTGTCGCGCGAGCTGTGGCCCAGAGCCATCACGGCGTGATGGGTGGGCAGTGCATAGCTTTGGCCAGTGGTCTGGTCGAGCACCTGCAGCCCGACCAGCTGGCGCTGGCCGTCGACTTCTTCGATCTGTACATCGGTCACGCGCTGCTCGAAGCGGATTTCGCCGCCCAGGCGCACGATTTCCTCGCGGATGCCTTCGACCAGCTTGACCAGCTTGAAAGTGCCGATATGGGGGTGAGCCGCGTAGAGGATCTCGGGCGGTGCACCATAGGTCACGAACTCGGTCAGCACCTTTCGGCCCAGATGGCGCGGGTCCTTGATCTGGCTGTAGAGCTTGCCGTCGGAGAAGGTGCCGGCACCGCCTTCGCCGTACTGCACATTGGACTCGGGCGTCAGCTCGCGCTTGCGCCACAGCCGCCAGGTGTCCTTGGTGCGCTCGCGCACGGTCTTGCCGCGCTCCAGCACGATGGGCTTGAAGCCCATCTGGGCCAGCACCAGTCCGGCAAACATGCCGCAGGGGCCAAAGCCCACGACCACGGGGCGCTCGTCCAGATCCGCCGGGGCCTGGCCCACGGGCTTCCAGCTCATGTCGGGCGTGGGGTTGACATGTGGATGGTCGGCAAACTGCGTCAGCAGCGCGGCCTCCCGGCTTGCGTCGGCCAGCGTGATATCGACGATGTAGACGGCCAACAATTCAGCCTTGCGCGCATCGAAGCTGCGCTTGTGCACATGCACATTGGCAATGGCGTCGGCCGCAAGGCCCAGACGCTCGGCCGCGAGCTGGGTGAGCTTGTCCGTGGGCTGGTATTCGGTGTGGTTCTCGGGGTGGTATTCAACCGCCGAGAGAGGGAGTTTGAGTTCTGCGATCCGGATCATGGCTTGTACCTATCAAGCAAGGGTCTGGATGGTAAGCCAAAGCCTTTGGGCTGGCTCGGCACGGTCGGGGTGACCTTGGCGCCTGATCGGTGAAACTATCAAAAACCATAGCGAATGGCGCTTTGCGGTAAAGGCATGGATCGCATTTTTTTATAGCATCGGTAAAGATGGGGCGGTCGCTGACTGCGTGGGCGGCTGCGGCGCTAGCATGGTGCGATTCACAGACGAGTCCTTGCCGCCCATGACCCAGCCGCACTCCTCATCCGAAACGCTTGCACCGTCCGCGCGCGCAACTTCACGCAGAAGCTGGCTGCGGCAATCTGCAGCCCTGCTGGGGGCACTGCCCTTGGTGCCATTGCCCGGTCGTGCCGCGCCCGCCACAATCGGTTCGGCAGCAGCGCCGGCCACGGCCGGCACGGCGAAGGCCGCTGCTCCATGGCTTAGCGGCGGCACCAAGGCCATCACCGCCGCCGTACGCAGCATCAATCCGTTTGCTGGAGCAGGGCTGGCGGGCGGTTGCCGCCTGACCTGCGAGGCCACCATAGGCCCCTGCCATACGCTGTCGCCCGAGCGCATGGATGTCAGCGATGGCTGGGATGGCCTGCCGCTGCATATGCAGATCCGCGTGGTCAACGAGCGCTGCGAGCCGGTGGCGGGAACGATTGTCGAGATCTGGCATACCAATCACACGGGCGGTTACTCGGGCCAGATTCACCGCATGTGCAACAACGATGCCGCCGATGTGAACAAGCAGTTTTTTCGCGGCTATCAGCGCACCGACGGCCATGGCGTGGCGCGCTTCGACAGTTGCTACCCCGGCTGGTATCGAGGCCGTGCCGTGCATGTGCACTTTCGCATTCTGCAGGGCAGCTACGACCCGGCGGACAGCGCTGCATCGTGGCTGACCAGTCAGTTGCTGTTCAGCGATGCGCTCAACCACGAAATCTTTGCGCAGGCACTGCGCTACAAGGACAAGGGCCAGCCCGATACCCGCCTGGATGTGGATAACGTGGTCGGGCAGGAGCCGGACAAGACGCCTTATGTCTTCGATGTGCAGAACCTGGGCGGGGTGATGCTGGCATCGAAGACCGTGGTGGTGCGCAGCGATAGTGCCGACAAGCTCTGCCAGGTCAAGGGCTTCATGCCGCCAGGCGGCCCAGGGGGGCCAGGTCGGGCTGGAGGTCCGGGGCGGCCCGGCGGCATGCGGCCGCCGCGCCCGGGCATGATGCCGCCACCTCCGCCCGGCACCTGAGCCAGGCTTCAGATCACCAGTCTGGAGTAGCCGATTCCGGCCGCTTTTTCCACGCGGATCTGCGCCGGAATGCGCTCCTTGAGCGCTTCCACATGGCTGATGACTCCAATCATCTTGCCGCTGGCGTTGAGTGCGTCGAGCGCGGTGAGGGCCATCTCCAGCGTGTCGCCGTCCAGCGTGCCGAAGCCTTCGTCGAGGAATAGCGAGTCAATCGAGGTCTTGCTGCTGACCAGGTCGGACAGTGCCAGTGCCAGTGCCAGGCTGACGAGAAAGGCCTCGCCGCCGGAGAGCGTGCGCGTGTCGCGTGCCACATCACCCTGCCAGCCGTCCACGATGTCCAGCTCCAGCTCGCCAGTGGGCTTGCGCCGCAGCAGATAGCGACCGTGCAGGCGCTGCAGGTGCCGGTTGGCCAGATGCAGCAAATGGTCCAGCGTCAGCCCCTGTGCAAATTTGCGGAACTTGTCGCCCTTGGCCGAGCCGATCAGGCCGTCCAGCCGCTGCCACAGGTCGCAGTCTTTTTCCTGCTCGGCAATCTGGGCCAGCAAGGCCTGCTGGCCGGCGCGGCGGTCATCATCATCCTTGAGGCGGGCGCGGTGGGCGCCCAGTTGCTCGGCCTTCTGGGCGCGTTCGGTCTCCAGCTGGGTAATGTGCTCGGTAATGGTTTCAGGTGCTTCATCGCTGAGCGCCTGCGCTTGCAACTCGGTCAGTCGCTGGCTTGCATCGGCCAGCAAGGTGGCTGCGCGTTGTGCCGCGCCCTGAAGCTGGTTGCTCAGTGCCTGCAGACCTTGCTGTTCGGCATCGGACAGCAGGGCTGCGGTGTACTGCGCCTCGTCGGAGAACGGGCTGGCCTGCAGCGCCTGCTGCCATGCGAGCAGGGCCGTCTGCGTCGATTGCTGCAACTGCTCGAGCGTGGCTTGGGCCTGGCTTGCCTGACCTTGCAGCGTGGCCAGCTGCTGCATTGTCTGCTCGATCAGGATCTTGCACTCTTGCAGCGTGGCGGCGGGTGGCGCTGTACAGGCAGTGGCGTCGGCGGGGAGATCGGGCAGGGCCTGGCTGCGTTGCAGCCAGTGCTCGGCATCCTCTGCGGCTTGCTCGACCCGGCGTTGCAGCAGGTCGATCTGCTGGGCCAGCTCTTGCATTGCCTGTTGCTGGCGCTGCCATTGCTGCCATTCCTGCTGTCGTGCAGCCAGCCACTCTGTCGTGTCCGCGCTGTCGGGCAATGCGTAGCCTGCCGTTTGCAGAGCAAGCTGCAAGCGATTTTGCAGGTCGCCGGCCTGCTGCATCAAGGCTTGCAGTGCCTGGTCGGTCTGCTGCTGCTGCGTCAGATTGTTCTGCCGAGCCTGCTGGGTGCTGGCCTGTGCATGCTCGATCTGCTGCTGGTGTTGCACAGCCGCCTGGCAGGCGTCCTTGGCCTGTTGCAGTTGGCGTTCGGCAGTTTCGGCATCGGCCAGGTTCTGCTGCAGCTGCGCAATCTGCTGCCCGGCTTCAGCGCAAGCGGTGCGCAGTGCATCGGGCTGTTGCCATGCCGCCTCATCCAGCGGCACCGCGCTCTGTGCGCGTAGGTCAGCCCAGCGTGCCAGCCATTGTTCAATCTGCTGGGCAATGACCTGATGCTGCTCCTGCTGCTGGTGCCGCTGACCCTGGGCAGTGGCCAGCGCGGTGTTCAGCTGCTCGCCCTGGCGCTGCAGCAACTCGAGCTCGCTCTGCGCTTGCTGCAGTGCAGCGGCAGTGGCCGATACATCCAGCGCCGCGTATTCGGTGATGGCCGGGTGCTCGTGCGATCCGCACAGCGGGCAGGCATCGCCGGGCTGCAGCGCGGCGCGGTGCTCTTGCAGGCTCTGGATGAGGCGCTCCTGGTCAAGCAGGGCTTGCTTGTCGGCCACCTTGTCCTTGAGCGCCTTGTACTGCGCACGCAAGTCATCGCGTTGCGCAAGCTGCTCCTGAATGCGGGCTTCAACGGAGCTCAACGCCTGCGCATTGCGTTGCTCTTGCGCATCCAGGGGCTGGCGCAGTGCGGCATGCTCCTGCAACTGCTGCCAGTGATGCAGCTGGCGCTGCGCGTTTTGCCAGTGGCTGCGCAGTTGAGGCAGGCTGCCGTGCGTGGCCAGCAGCTGCTGCAGGGCTTGTTCAGCGGCCTGCTGCTGCTGCAGCGCCAGGGCAGCTTGCCGTGTCGACTGCATGCCTTGCTGTGCCTGCTCATCGGCCTGCTGCTGCAGGTGCAGGGCGACTTGCTGCAACTGCATTGCCTGCGCTTTTGTCTGAGCAGCTTGCTGCTGCAGGTGCTGGCCTTGCTGCAGCTGCTCGCGCCAGCCGCTGAGGTTTTCACCCAGCAGGGCGCGGCTGGCATGGGTCTGCAGCCATACGGCCAAATCAGCCTGCTGAGCCTGTGCAGACTGCAGCTGCAGCCTTGACTGCTGCAGCTGATCGCCAGCCAATTGCCGGGCCTGTTGGTGTTGCTGCCATTGCGCGCTTTGGGCTTGCAGCCGCTGGGTATGCAGTTGCTGCAATTGCGCGGCCTGTTCGCTTTGCTGGTCTTGCGCCTGCTGCCAGCGATGGTGCATGGGCTGGATTGCCTGCGCAGGTCCGTGGGCCTGCAGGCGCAGCAAATCGTGCGCGGCATCACTGAGCGCTTGCTGGGCGCTCGCTTGTGCATTGCGTGCCTGCTCCACCTCCTGCATGGCCTGCATGGTCTGTGCCTGCCAGCGTTGTACGGTTTGCAGCTGCTGGTGGCGTGCCTGCAGATCCGTCAAGCCGGTTTGCAGCAGTGCCGCCTCGGATTGCAGCTGCTCGCGCGTGCCTGCATCCAGCAGCTGCATGCCCTGGGCCTGTGCCTGTTGCTTTTCCAGGGCCTGGCGGGCGTCGCGGGCGCGTGCAAAGACGCTTTCCGAGATGCGGCCGTAGATATCGGTGCCGGTCAGTTCCTCGAGCAGCTCGGCACGCTCATTGGCCGTGGCCTGCAAAAAAGCGGCAAAGCCGCCCTGGGCCAGCAGCATGGACTTGGTAAAGCGCGCAAAGTCCAGCCCGGTGATCTCGGCGATGCGCCGGGCTTTGTCCTTGATGTGGGTGGTGAGTATGCTGCCGTCCGCCACCAGTGCCAGCTCCACCCTGGGCGCTTGCAGGGCTGCGTCCGGCTTGCCGCGCGCGCGGCGCTGGCTCCAGAAGGCGCGGTAGGCCACACCTTTGACTTCGAACTCCACCTCGGCTTCGCACTCGCCGGTGTGGCGCGTCATGATGTCGTTGCTGCCGCTGATGCTGTCGAGGCGCGGCGTCTGGTGATAGAGCGCCAGGCAGATGGCATCGAGCAAGGTGGACTTGCCCGCACCCGTGGGTCCGGTGATGGCAAACAGGCCGTTGTCGGCAAAGGGGGCGACGGTGAAGTCCACCTTCCACTCGCCCTTGAGCGAGTTCAGGTTCTTCAGGCGCAGTTTGAGAATTCTCATGCCGCTGCTCCTTGCTCGTCATGGAGGCCGTGCAGCACTTGTCGATAGCGCTCGGTCAGCGCCGATTGCAGCGGCGGCTCCAGGCTCTCCTGGGCCAGTCGGCGCGCAAACACATCGAGCGGAGTGAGTTCATCAAGCGACTCGCGGGCCTCGCCGGACAGCAGTGCCGAAGCCTGGCTGCGCTGGCGCTTGATGCGCAAAATCTCCACGGGCAGTGACTCGGCCATGGCCTGCACGCGCGCCGTGAGGTCGGACAGGTAGTCGTCTTCCTGTACCGTCACTTCCAGCCAGACAGGCAGATGGTTGCGGGTTTGAGCGGCGGCAGACTTCAGCAGCTCCGGCATCTGCGCCAGACTGCCGGTGATGGAGGCCATGGGCTGGAACACCGGCACGGGCAGGGCGGTGACGGCCTGCAGTCCGTCGGCATCCAGATCCACCAGCAGTACCTGCTTGGTCTGCCTGGCTTCGTCAAAGCCCAGCGCGATGGGAGAGCCGCTGTAGCGGATGTGATCGAGCCCGCCGACGAGCTGCGGCTTGTGGATATGGCCAAGGGCGATATAGCAGGCTGGCGGGAAGGCATTGGTCGGAAAAGCCTCCAATGCGCCCACATAGATTTCACGTACCGATTCATTGCTGCTGGCCCCCACCGTGGTCAGATGGCCGGTGGCAATGATGGGCAGCAGCTCGCCCTGGCTGGCCTGTATCTCCTGCTGCGTTTGAAGGGCTGCGGCATACACGCGCTGGTAGGTGGACGCAATCGCGGTTTGCAGTGCCTGCTGCTTGTCCTGTGCGCTTTGTCCGGCCTGGCTTTGCTGCACATCACGCGGGCGGATGAAGGGCAGGGCGCAGACGATGCAGCCGGGCTCCTGCGCTGTGCCGCGCCGCGCCAGCGTGACGACATGTCGGGCTTCATCACCGGTCGAGCTGACCACCTGAGCGCCCAGGTAGGTCAGCAGCTCGCGGCTTTCATCGAGCACGCTGACCGAGTCATGATTGCCGGCCAGCAGTAGCAAGGCCGCGCCTGCGTCGTGCAGGCGCACGATGAGCTGGTTGTAGAGTTCGCGCGCATAGCTGGGCGGGGCTCCGGTGTCGAAGATGTCGCCGGCGATCAGCACGGCATCTACGACATGGGTCTGGACCTGGGTGAGCAACCAGTCGATCAGGGCCTGATGCTCGGTCTGGCGGCTGCGGCCCATGAAGTGCTGGCCCAGATGCCAGTCGGAGGTATGGAGAAGACGCATGCGGCGATGGTATGCCAGACGGGGCGACTGGCGGGCGCAGGCGCTGTCTTATCCGCTATTGAGCCGTGCTTGCGACAGCTCTTGCTCGAACAATGCACGGCCTTTGGCCCAGCCGCCACCCCAGATCAGATCCAGGGTCTCGGCCAGCGCCTCCAGGCGCGGTTCGTCGAGGTCGCTGCGTGCATGTTCGGCCAGGTACAGGCGGTAGAGCGCGACCTGGCTCATACCTTCATCCCTGAGGGCATGCGCCAGTTTCTCTAACGCAGCCACAGTCGGTGCCGGCCGACCTGGCCGCAAAGCGGCTTGCAGGCGTCGGGCAGGCATCGTTTCAGCGTTTGCCTGTGCGCTTGGCCGTCCAGTAGCTGAATTCTTCCTTGCCCACTTCATAGTCCAGCTCCTGCAGCCGGGCCTGCAGGCTCTCCTGCACATCGGCCACGGCACGGTTGTAGATGCTGGGGCCTATTTCCGCGAGAAAGAAATTCAGCAGGGCACCGGATTGCATATTGCCTATGGGCTCGTCCATGTTTTCGCGGAAATAGCGTTCTATGGAGGCAATGGCCTGCTGCTGTGCGTGTTTGGGGAGTTCTATGCTCATCGATCAAGCTTTCTTGTAAAACTTCTTTCGCTTCAGGCGTCTGATTCGGCTTCGTGACCTGGGTACAAGCTCAGGGCTTGAGGCGAATATTGCTGCACCACATGCACTTATTATGTGCATGCGCCCATGTTGATGCACGCAGATGGCACGAATACGATGGCTGCTTCATCATTCGCAAGGAAAAGCCATGGCCCTCGCCATTCGAATCTACAGCTCAGGTGCACCCGAAGTGATGCAGCTCGAAGCGCTGGATCTGCCCTCTCCAGGCCCGGGCGAGGTTCTGCTCGAGCAGACCGCCATCGGTGTCAATCCTCTGGATGTCAATCAGCGCAAGGGCATGGTCCCGATTGCATTGCCTTCGGGTTTGGGCCTTGAGGGCGCGGGTATCGTGGCCGCAGTGGGCTCGGGGGTGTCGGGTCTGAAGTCAGGCGATCGGGTCGGCTACGCCACCGGTCCCCTGGGCGCGTATGCCAGTGCGCGCCTGTTTCCCGCGGATCGCCTGATCAGGCTTCCGGACGCACTTGGGGAGGAAGCCGCCGCAGCGGTCCTGTTCAAGGGCATCACGGCCCAGTACCTGCTCAAGACCACCGGCCAGGTGAAGCAGGGCAGCCGCGTGCTGATCTATGGCGCTG
This sequence comes from Comamonas sp. GW821-FHT11H03, assembly GCF_058807955.1. NCBI lineage: Bacteria > Pseudomonadati > Pseudomonadota > Betaproteobacteria > Burkholderiales > Comamonadaceae > Comamonas > Comamonas sp. GW821-FHT11H03. The sequence continues at coordinate 497,693 of NZ_JBXARF010000001.1, read as the reverse complement.
CGGGGGCTCTGGGGCAACTGATGTGCGCGTGGGCAAAGCATCTGGGCGCCCAGGTTCTGGGCGTCGTCTCCAAGCCCGCCAGTGTGGAACGCGCCAAGGCGGCAGGCTGCGACCATGTGTTTGTCTTCGAGGCGCAGTCACTGCCATCCCAGGTGATGCAGGCCACACAGGGACAGAAGGTGGATGTGGTCTACGACTCCATCGGAAAAGACACCTTCTTCGCTTCGCTGGACTGCCTGCGACCCAGAGGGCTGATGGTGTCGTTTGGTGCCACATCGGGCCTGCCGCCTGCCGTTGAGGTGGGCGTGCTCAATGCCAAGGGCTCGCTGTTTCTGACCCGTCCGTCTCTGGCCGCGCATACGGCAACGACACAGGAGTATCAGAGCCGTGCGCAGGACGTGCTGGATGCCATCGCAGCCGGCATACTCACGCCTCGCATATGGAAAAGCTACGCGCTCAAGGACGCAGCCCTGGCGCACGCAGACCTGGAGCAAGGACGCTCGCAAGGCTCGATCATCCTCACCCCTTGAATCGCTATAGACACCATGGAGATATTCGACAGCCAGCACACAGATGAGCTCGCCACGCTGGTCGCACTGGCGGACCAGGGGTCGTTTGCCGCTGCGGGACGATTGCTGGCGCGTCACCCTTCGGTGCTCTCCAAGCGCATGCAGGCTCTTGAGCGAAGACTGGGCGTGCGTCTGGTCGAGCGCACCACGCGCCAGCTGCATTTCACCAATGAGGGCTGGCGACTTGTCGAAAAGCTGCGCCAGGCTGCCCATCTGATTCGGGACGCAGAGCAGGAAGCGGCTCAGGGAGCGCAGGAAGTGCGGGGGCGCCTGCGCTTGTCCATGCCCGCGACGATGGGGCGGCGGTGGATCAGCCCCATGCTGGCGGATTTTTCCCTGGCCTACCCTCAAGTAGCGCTCGAAGTGGAGTACAGCGAGCGCATCGTGGACATTGTGGGGGAGCGTTTTGACGCCGCCATACGTATCGGCAATCTGGCGGACAGCAGGCTGGTGGCCACGCGGCTGTGCGATCAGTACCGCTTTCTGTGTGCATCCTCCAGCTATCTTGAGCGCCATGAAGCGCCAGGCAGGCCTGCGGATCTCGCCCGTCACAACTGCCTGGGCTACACCGGCTTGCTGGACTTTCCGCAATGGCGGCTGGTTCAGTCGGCAGGAGAGAAGGTCGCCAGGGTTGCCGAATCGGTGCGCGTCAGCGGCTCCATCCTCAGCAACGACAACGAAGCTTTGCTGCATGCGGCACTCAAAGGCGTGGGCATCATCGCCGGCAGTGACTGGCACCTCATGCCTTCCATCCATGCTGGAGAGCTGGTCCGCATATTGCCGCAATGGACATTGGGGGAAGCCGGCGGCATCTACCTGCTGCGACCTTCGGGGCAGTACAACACGGGCGCCATGAAGGCGTTCAAGCAATGGGTGACGGAGGCTTTTGCGGCGGCTCCCTGGCGGCCCTCGGACCGCTGAGTAGCCCTGCCTGCCCTGCGGCTTCAGGGCGATGAGTACGGGCCGCTCAAGGCTTGGAGCGCGGTGGCCGCGCGAGGATCAGGTGCCGCTCCTGCTTCCCAGCCAGGCAGCGCTATTGAGAAAAAAGCGTACCAGCTCGCTTTGACGGCGGGCACCGGTCTTGGAGAAGATGGAGCGCAGGTGAGCTCTTGCGGTATTGAGGCGAATGCCCAGCGCCTTGGCGGCTTCGTCCAGCGTCAGGCCGTGGGTCAGCTGGATCACCAGCGCGGTCTCCGAAGACGTGAGCTTAAACAGCTGCTGGGCCAGGTGCGCCGACGGATCGGCCTTGTCATCGGTGTTGCGCATGAACACCGCGACGCAGGGACGGCTCTTGGCCTCTGCGTTGTCACCCGAGGAAATGCTCTGGACGACAAGCCCCCAGTTGAGCTGACCCGAAGGACGGGCAATCGAGATGCCTTCGGTCATGACGGACGCCGATGCCTGGGAGGACAGCAAAGCATCCTTGACCAGTCGCTGGAGCTTTCGGTTGTCGCTGGCATATTCAGCCTCCAGCATGCCGCCGGAGATCCTGAGTCCATCCTGAGCATCGAGAATGCCTTTGGCCGCAGGATTGCTTTCCAGTAATTGGCCATTCTGGTCCAGGATGACGACACCGACCATCAAGCGAGCCGTGACAGTGCTGTACAGCGACATGACCTGGCGATCATGGTGCAGTGCCAGATGCATATTCAGCGCACGGCGGATGTGCGGCATGAGCATGCGCCCCAGATCCAGATCCCGCTGGCTGAAGGCCGGCTCTGATTCGGGGCGCGTGATCCGCAGGCCGTAGACACTGCCGTCTGTGGTCACGATATCGGCAGCCATCACATGGAAAATATTGTGCACACGGCACCAGTCCTTGTAATAGACGCTGCTGCGCCATTCGCTCTCGGACATCAGGTCGGGAATGGTCTTGAATTGCTCCTTGGGCATGCCAAGGAATGGACTGTGCTCGCTGTAGACGTCGTGCGTGAGCAAGCCCTCGAGCCCTCCGGATGCGGTGACCACCAAACCGATATTGTCCCCTGCGGTCTGGCGGATGATCAGCACGGCAAAATTGCTGCGCATATGCGTGCGAATCACCTCCAGGCAGGGAACCCAGGCCTCCGGCAAAGAAGCCGCGTCATAGAGGTGGTTGATGAATTCGCTGAAGCGCTCCGCACTGATCAGCTCTTCGGTCTCAGGGGTCTGAATTCCGGATGTCGAGCCATCTTTGAGCGCAAAAGTCATTGAGGCTTGTGCGTAATCGATGGGTTTGAGTTTGCCGTAGGTGGGGCTCATTGCGTTGACCTCTTGCTGTATTGCATTATCAGCGCCTCATTGCCCGGCTTCGATTCACAAGACCTCATCCCTGGTGCATGCAATGGGCGGCCGCCGGACGGCGGCTTCTTTGGAGCGCACCGGTCAGGTTTTGCTGGCCATCTCGCCGCGCCAACCCAGGAGTCGTCAGCCCCGGACATCAAGCAGGCTGCGCTGCCGTATCCAATGCAGCAGGCAGACCGGCTCGTCGGCTTACTGCACGGCCTCGTCCTGGTCGGCCAGGAAGCCGCCGCTTTGGTGCGCCCAGAGCTTGGCGTAGATGCCGCCGCGCTGCAGCAGTTGCTGGTGCGTGCCTTCCTCCACGATATGGCCTTCGTTCATGACGATCAGGCGATCCATGGCCGCGATGGTGGACAGGCGGTGGGCAATGGCGATCACGGTCTTGCCGTCCATCAGCGAGTCCAGGCTTTCCTGGATGGCCGCTTCCACCTCGCTGTCCAGTGCACTGGTGGCTTCGTCGAGCAGCAAAATCGGAGCGTCCTTGAGCATCACGCGTGCAATTGCCACGCGCTGGCGCTGGCCGCCCGAGAGCTTGACGCCGCGCTCGCCGACTTGGGCGTCATAGCCGCTGCGGCCTTTGAGGTCGGTCAGCGTGGCGATGAAGTCAGAAGCCTCGGCCTTGTCGGCAGCGGCGTGCATGTCGGCTTCGCTGGCGTCGGGGCGACCGTAGAGGATGTTGTCGCGCATGGAGCGGTGCAGCAGCGAGGTGTCCTGTGTCACCATGCCGATGGCGCTGCGCAGGCTGTCTTGCGTCACGCTGCGGATGTCCTGGCCGTCGATGGTGATGCGCCCGCTTTGCGGCTCGTGAAAGCGCAGCAGCAGATTGACCAGCGTGGACTTGCCCGCGCCCGAGCGTCCGATCAGGCCGATGCGCTCGCCGGGACGGATGTGCAGGTTCAGATGGTCCAGCACCTTTTTGCCGCCCGCCTTGTAGCCAAAGCTCACATCCTCGAAGGCAATCGCTCCTCGCGTGACCTGCAGCGGTTTGGCGTCGGGTGCATCGACGATGGTACGCGGCTTGGTCAGCGTGGTGATGCCGTCCTGGATGGTGCCCACGTTCTCGAACAGGCCTGTCATCTGCCACATCACCCAGTGCGAGTAGCCCATCAGCCGCAGCGCCATGGCAATCACGGCCGCCACCACGCCGGCGGAGGCCTGACCCTGCGTCCACAGATACAGCGCCGTGCCGCCGCTGCCCAGCAGCAGCAGGGCAATCATCAGGTGGTTGGCGATCTCGAACAGGCTGACCAGACGCATCTGCGCATAGCCCGTGGCCTTGAAGGCCTCCATGGCATTGCGCGCATATTCGGCTTCGCGGCGCGTGTGGGCAAACAGCTTGACGGTGGCGATATTGGTATAGGCATCGGTGACGCGGCCCGTCATCATGGAGCGCGCATCGGCCTGCTCCTTGCCGATATGGCCCAGGCGCGGCACGAAATAGAAGCAGGCTCCGGCATAGGCGACGAACCACAGCGCAAACGGAATCATCAGCCGCCACTCGAAGCTGGCCGCCAGAATCAGAATGCCGATCATGTAGACGCCCACGCCTACAAACACGTCCACCACCATGAACACCACTTCCCGCACCGACAGCGCGGTCTGCATGATCTTGGTGGTGATGCGGCCGGCAAATTCGTCCGCATAAAAGGACATGCTCTGGCCCAGCATCAGCTTGTGGAACACCCAGCGCAGCCGCATGGGAAAGTTGATGGCCAGCACCTGGTGCATGACGGTGGTGTGCAGGGCCAGCAGCGCCACGCTGCCCAGCAGGATGGCGGCGATGCCCAGCACCATGGCTTGCTGTTCGGCCCAGAAGTGGGCGGGCGAGACCGTGCCCAGCCAATCCACCACGCGGCCCATGATGGCGAACAGCACTGCTTCATAAGCGGCCAGCAATGCCGAGGTGAGGGTCATCAGACCAATCCAGCCGCGCATGCCTTGCGTGCAGGCCCAGACAAAGGCAAAAAAACCTTTGGGCGGGACCTTGGGCTCCTGCGCGGGATAAGGTGGAACCTGTTTTTCAAAAAATCGGAACAAGATGGAAATTCTCCCGGTTCATGCTTGTGGCATATCTTGTCCGCATGGTAGGGGAGTGCCCGGGATGGGTGTCAAGCGGACTCGATGACCGCTCGTCCCATGGGCCATTGGTGCAGGCCTGATGAGCGCATGGCGCACTCGGGCTATAGCGGGTTATTGCGGGCTATAGCAGGTTATAGCGGCGGCCTGCGCGGCGAAAAAAAACGCCGCATCGTGTGCGGCGTGGCAGGAAAGCGCGCGGCGCGATCAGGCGTTGGGCAGGAAGCCTTCCACCGACAGGTAGCGCTCACCCGTGTCGTAGGCAAAGCCCAGCACCCTGGCGCTGGGGGGCAGCTCGGGCAGCTTCTGGGCAATGGCGGCCAGTGTGGCGCCCGAGGAGATGCCGACCAGCAGGCCTTCCTCGCGAGCGGCGCGGCGCGCGTATTCGCGTGCGGGCTCGGCCTCCACTTGAATCACGCCGTCGAGCAGGCTGACGTCAAGATTCTTGGGCACAAAGCCGGCACCAATACCCTGGATCGGGTGGGGCGCGGGCTGACCGCCGGAGATCACGGGCGATGCTGCGGGCTCCACCGCATAGACCTTGAGATTGGGGAACTCGGCCTTGAGCACCCTGGCCACGCCGGACAGGTGACCGCCCGTGCCCACGCCGGTGATGAAGGCGTCGATGCCGTCGGGGAAGTCGCGCAGGATTTCCTGGGCTGTGGTGGCCTCATGCACGGCCACGTTGGCGGGGTTCTCGAACTGCTGGGGAATCCAGGCGCCGGGCGTCTGGGCGGCCAGTTCCTGGGCGCGGGCGATGGCGCCCTTCATGCCTTTTTCCTTGGGCGTCAGATCGAACGATGCGCCATAGGCCAGCATCAGGCGGCGGCGCTCGATGCTCATGCTCTCGGGCATGACCAGGATCAGCTTGTAGCCCTTGACGGCCGCGACCAGGGCCAGGCCCACGCCGGTGTTGCCGCTGGTGGGCTCGATGATGGTGCCGCCGGGCTTGAGCGCGCCGGACTTTTCGGCGTCTTCCACCATGGACAGCGCAATACGATCCTTGATGGAGCCGCCGGGGTTGCTGCGCTCGGACTTGATCCAGACGTTGGTATTGCTTCCGAACAGACGGTTGATGTGAATGACGGGCGTGTCGCCAATCGTTTGCAGAATGTTGTCAGCTCTCATCGGACCTCCGCGAATAAGGAGTGGTGGGACAGTGGATCACAGCGCAGGCTGTCTGCGCAGACACAGAGCATTGTGCACGCAAGCATTGTGCGAATGGGCTATATCGATATGACCCGAAAAGTGGTCAAGGCCGCAGGCGGTGATTAACATCGACCCATGAATCTACGGTTTCTGGAAACCTTTGTGCTGCTGGCCGAGCTGCGCAACTTCCGCATGACGGCCGAGCGGCTGTTCACCACGCAGGCCGCTGTCTCCAGCCGCATCGCCACGCTGGAGCAGGAGTTCGGCGTGCGCCTGTTCGACCGCGGCGTACGCGAGGTCACGCTCACGGCCGACGGAGCCAAGGCCCTGGTGCATGCCGAGCGCATGCTCAGGCTGATGCGCGAGATGCGCGAGGACATGCTGGACAAGCAGGCCTATGCGGGCGTGATCCGCATCGGCGCCATCGAATCCATCGTGCACAGCTGGTTCCCCGACTTTCTCGCGCTGCTGCAGCAGCGCTATCCGCGGCTGCAGGTGGAGATCGCCTGCGACACCACGATCCATATGTCGGAGCAACTGCTCAAGGGGCAGCTCGATGTCTCGCTGCAGGCCAAGCCCGTGTCCAGCGGTGCCATCGCGAATCTGTCGCTGGGCGAGTTCGCCATGGCCTGGGTGGGCAGCCCCAAGCTGGGCATCGGCGACGAGACCCTGAGCCTGGCCGAGCTGGCGGCTTTTCCGATCATGAGCTTTGCGCGCGGCTCGGAGCCGTATGCGGTGATCGAGCAATTGTTCAGCGCCGAAGGCAGCGCCTCGCCGCACATGAACTGCATTGCCTCGGTGGCGACCATGATCCGCGTGGTCTGCGACGGCCTGGGCGTGGCGGCCGTGCCGCCGGCCATCATCCAGCGCGAGCTGGCCGAGCAGCGCCTGCGCCTGCTGCGCGTGGATCGCGAGTTCCCCTCGCTGCCGCTGGTGGCCTGCTGGCGCAACGATCACCATAACCCGCTGGCCGAAACCGTGGTGCGCGCCGCCGAAGAGGTGGCCACGGCCTTTGCGCTGAACCACGGCCAGGCGGTGGCGCGGCTGCCTGGCACCCGTCTGGCAGGGGATGTATAAGCGCAGGAGCAGGCGCAAATGGTGCCCGCGCCAATGCCTGCCGTGCATTGGGGTGTGTTTCAATACCAAATAAAAAAGGAGCTGCTAGCGCCTGATACATATCGATTTCAGAGTGTTTTCTATCTGAAATCGATTGCAGTCAAGCGGTAGTAGCTCCTATTTTTTTGGCTCTGCAATCAGGCCCGGGCGAGCAGGGCCTCCACGGCCAGCGCCACCGACAGCAGGCGTTGGTCCTGGCCGGCCGTGCCGGCCAGGCTCAGGCCCACGGGCGCTTCGCCCGCGCGGTGGCAGGGCAGGGACAGCGCGCAGCCATCGAGGAAGTTGATCAGCGTGGGATTGCGCAGCATCAGTCCGTTGGCCGCGAAATAGGCCTCGTCGCTGGCCTCAAGCTCGGCAATCTTGGGCGCGATCACAGGCACCGTGGGCATGAGCATCAGGTCGTGATCGGCCATCTGCGCCTGGACGCGGGCAATCCACTGCTGCCGCAGCGCCAGCAGCTCGATATAGTCGGCCGCGCTGATGTCTTTGCCGCGCAGAATGCGTGTGCCCACGCGCGGATCGTATTCGGCCAGGCGGCCGGCGCCGTCGATATGGCAGCGATGCCAGGCCCAGGCCTCGGCGGCGGTGAAGCCGCCCTTGGCATTGATCTGCGCAAGCTCGGAAAAGGGCTGCACCATGGCCTCGGTGATCTGCACGCCGGCCGCGTACAGCAGCGACAGCGCACGCTGCCAGGCCGCAGCCACGGTGCTGTCCATGCCGTCCAGCACCACGTTCGTGGGCACCAGCAGGCGCAGGCCCTGCAGCGAGGCCGCGCGCAGCTCGCCATGCGACTGGCCCGACAGCACCGCGTCCAGCGCGGCGCAGCAGCGCACGCTGGGCGCCAGCGGGCCGATGGAGTCGAGGTTGGCCGACAGCGGCAGCACGCCCTGCATGGAAACGCGCCGCGCTGTGGGCTTGAAGCCGGTCAGGCCGCACAGCGCCGAGGGAATGCGTACCGAGCCTCCGGTGTCCGAGCCGATGGCGGCCAGCGCCATGCCGTCGGTCACCGAGATGGCCGCGCCCGAGGACGAGCCGCCGGGAATGCGGCCGCCGTCGATATCGCGCTGCCAGGGATTGCGCGGCGTGCCGTAGTGCGGATTCAGCCCCAGGCCCGAGTAGGCAAACTCGGTCATATTGGTGGTGCCCACGATGACCGCGCCCGCGCGGCGCAGGCGCTGCACGACTTCGGCAGTCTGCGTGGCGGGGGCGGCGCTGGCCAGCAGCCTGGAGCCGCCCAGCGTGGGGTGGCCGGCGATGTCGAACAGATCCTTGACCGAGATGGGCAGGCCTTCCAGGGGCGAGCGTGCCAGGCCGGCCGCGCGCAGCGCATCGCTGGCGCGGGCTTCGGCCAGGGCCTGCTCGCGCAGCACGCGGGTGAACACGCGCGGGCCTTCGCCTTGCGCGGCGCGGTCCAGCGCCTGCTCGGCCAGTTGCACGGCGCTGGTCTGGCCTCGGGCCAGGCGCTCGCAGACCTGGTCAAGGCGGGGGGAGACTGAAGTCATGGGTAGCTCCGGTGTTCAGGCGACGATGTCCAGCAGCTCGCTGCGGTAGCGGTGGCGGATGCTGCGCTGGCTGCGCGGGTCGTGCAGCTCCATGGCGAACTGCGTGGCCGGGCGGATGCCGCCAATGGCGGCCATGGTGCCGCAGGTCATGCCGCTGCCTTCGGGCAGCAGACTCTGGCCGCCGGTGTAGCCCGCGATCAGGTCCCGGGGCGTGCGCAGGCTGGCCAGGGTGCCTTCCTGGTACAGCACCTCACGGCCGTCCTCCACGATCCACGAGCGCAGGATCAGCTCGTCCCAGTGGCCGGCCACGTCGGCAAAACGCCAGGCCTGGGTGGCCACGGGCTTGATGCAGGCCTGCTTGGAGAAGGCCACGCTATAGGCTTCGAGCTTGCGGTCGGTGTGGTCCGAGGCCAGGCTCACGAACATCTCGCCCTCATGGCTGAAGACGAAGACCTCGGCCTCGCCCGAGGAGTCCGGGCCCAGCACCTGCAGCAGGCTGCTCTGGCTCAGCTGGTTGCTGGCGATGCGGTAGTACAGCGGCACGGCGCTGGGGCGCGGAATGCCGAGCGCGGCCAGCTCCTCGATGTGGTGCTCGATGGCCGCATGGTCGCGTCCGGCCCAGCCGGCGACGATCAGGGTGTCGAAGAGGGGGGCCAGGGTCTGGCCTTCGGGGGTGGTGAATTGCAGTTGCATGGCGGAAATCTCAAAAAAAGGGGAGTACGAGGCCGCAGGCCCCGCAAAGCGGCGCTGCGCAGGCAGCGTCAGGCGGTCACTGCTTCTTGACGAAGAGCACGACCAGGAAGGCGGCGAGGAACTCCAGCGCGGCCACGAAGTACAGCCCCGAGGACAGCGAGCCGGTGCTGGTCTTGAGCGCGCCGATCATGTAGGGCGCGACAAAGCCGGCCAGGTTGCCGATGGAGTTGATGAGGGCGATGCCGCCTGCGGCCGCCGTGCCGGCCAGAAAGGCCGAGGGAATGGACCAGAACACGGGGAAGGCGGCGAGGATGCCGACGGAGGCCAGCGTCAGCGCGCACAGGGCCAGCACGGCGTCGTGCAGGAACATGCCCGTCAGGATCAGGCCTGTGGTGGCGATCAGCGCGGGGATGGCGCTGTGCATGCGGCGCTCGCCGGTCTTGTCCGAATGCATGCCGTTCCAGACCATGGCCAGCGTGCCGGCCAGGAAGGGAATGGCCGAGATCAGGCCGATCTGCAGATTGTTCTGGATGCCGATCTCCTTGATGATGGACGGCGACCAGAAGGCGATCGTGGCGTTGCCGCTGACGATGCAGAAGTACACGGCGGCGCACAGCCAGACGCGGTAGTTGCGGCAGGCGTCGGCGAAGGAATGCTGCTTGTGGCCCTGCTGGCTCTCCTGGGCCACGGCGGCGGTGACGGCGCGCTGCTCGGCGGCGCTCAGCCACTTGGCGTTCTCGGGTTTCTCGGGCAGCCAGGCCAGCACGAAGAAGCCGGCGATCACCGAGGGAATGCCTTCGAGAATGAACAGCCATTGCCAGTTGGCCAGATGGCCAACGTCCTGCATGCCGTTCATGATGGCACCCGCGATCGGGCCGCCCACAGCACCGGCGATGGCGAACGAGGTCATGAACAGGCCGTTGATGCGGGCGCGGTGGCGAGCCGGGAACCAGTAGGTCAGATACAGCACCACGCCGGGGAAGAAGCCCGCCTCGACCACGCCCAGGATGAAGCGCAGCACATAGAACATGGTGGGCGTGGTCACATAGGCCATGGCCATGGAGGCCGCGCCCCAGAGGATGGTGATGCGCGCCAGCGTCTTGCGCGCGCCGATCTTCTCCAGCAGCAGGTTGCTGGGCACTTCGAACAGGAAGTAGCCGATGAAGAAGATGCCGGCACCCAGGCCGTAGATGGCCTCGCTGAACTGCAGGTCCTGCAGCATCTGCAGCTTGGCGAAGCCGACGTTGACGCGGTCTATCCAGGCCAGGACAAAGAGAAAGACCAGAAAGGGGATCAGGCGCCAGGTGATCTTGCGGTAGGTGGCGTCCATGTCGGGGTGCGCGTGCGCACCGGCATGGCCGGCAAGAGGGTGGGTGGCGGAAGCCGGGCTGCTCATGGGGAGTCTCCTGTATGCGAAAGTGCAGCGGGCACATGGGGCGCTTTTGCTGGCGCTCCTGTGTGTCTTGGAACATGGGGATGCGGCGCGGGCCGGTGTTCCTGTGGCGGCAGTATCGAAAGGCAGCGAGGGGCTGTCCAACAAGAAATTCTGAGCGGCCCTGAATGCAAATTCTTATGAGCAGAGGTGGTGCGGGCTGTGCACCGGCATGAGGCAGGCGTGCACCGATAAAACGCGGGAAAACCCTAGGGGTCAGGCACGCCCGATCGCGCTGCCGGGCCGCTCAAAGCCCCGGTCTGCGCCTGGTGTCAGGGATTGACGATTGATTCACATCAAGCCTAGGGGTGATGGCGTTTCCCCTGGGGCCTGCAATCGGGAACAATGGAGCGAAGTCTGTTTGAGGGAGGACTGCTCTTGCTCACGTTCAACACAATTTTGATGCTGCTGGGGGCCTGCTGCGTAGGCCTGTTGGTCGGTTTTTCCTGGCGCGAGCAGCGCTGGGGGCCCTGGGTCATGCTGGTGTTCGTGGTGAGTCTGCTGTCGCTGATGAGTTACGCGATTCTCAATCTGCTGCTTTAGCACTGCAGGCCATGGCAGGCCGCGAGCGCAGCGGGGCCTTCCACAGCTCGGCCAGCAGCAGACCGGCAATCGTCATGATGCCGCCCACGGCGTGGTAGGCCGCCAGGGGCTCGTTCAGGGCGAGAGCCGCGATCAGGGCGGTGAATACCGGGATCAGATTGAAGAACATGCTCGATCGCCCGGGCCCCAGCGTCTGCACGGCCTTCATCCACAGCAGCGGCGCGGCGATGGAGGCCATGATGCCGGCGTAGCCCACCAGCGGCAGGTTGCTGGCGTCAAGCCCGGTCTTGGGCGAGAAGAGATAGAGCGGCAATTGCACGATCACGGCAACCAGCACCTGCAGATACAGCAGCTGCACCGTGGCCAGGCGCGGCATGGGCCAGCGCTTGAGCAGGATGTTGTAGATCGCATAGGACAGCATGGCCAGGAACATCATGGCGTCGCCCAGGTTCAGGCCCTCGGAGGCCAGATGGCTGAGCCGGCCCGAGGAAACCACCAGCGCGACTCCCGCAATTGCCAGCAACGAACCCCAGATGCCGCCATGCGTGAGCGGCTGGCCCAGCATGAACACGGCCAGGGCCAGCACCAGCATGGGCGTGAGAGAGCCGATGATGCCCATGTGCGTGGCCGTGGTGAAGTGGGCAGCGTAATAGGCCAGGCTTTGGTAGATGACCATGCCCAGCACGCCCAGCACGAGGATCCGCGGCAGCAGGGGCTTGATGTCGGCGCGCTGGCGCCAGATCGAGGGCAGGACAAAGGGCGTGAACAGCACGGCAGCCACCAGCCAGCGAAAGAACCCGATCTCGGCCGCGCTGATGCTGTCTGCGGCCAGCTTGCTGACCACGGTGTTGACCGACCAGATCAGCACCGCGCCCAGTGGTAGTAGGTATGCACCCATATGAAACTCCTTGAGGTGCTTATGATGCGCTTGACGTATTTGAAGCGCATTGCTGATTTCAGACATTTCATCACTCAAGCCGGACGAACCCATGCCCGCCTCCGCCCCGACTCCCGGTCCGGCCGCCAAGCGCCATGCCGTGCAGATACTGGACACCGACAAAGTGCCCGGCAGCTATTACTTCCGCTATGACGAGTTCGGCGAACACAGCGAGGCTCCGCCGCACAGCCATCGCTGGGGGCATCTGAACTATGCGGCACACGGCAGTCTGAGCATGGACGTGCCCACGGGTCATATCCTGTGCCCGCCGCAGCACGGGGTCTGGATACCGCCGGGCGTGGTGCACAGCTGTTATCTGCAGCATGCGGTGCAATACCGCTCCGTCTATCTGGCCCCTGATCTGTGTGCGGATCTGCCGCAGGCGGCGGGCTGCATGCGCCTGGGGCCCATTGTCAAAGCCGTGCTGGCGGATTTCGGCGCCAGGGGCGTGCAGGTCCCGGTGACTGACGCAGACCTGCGGCTTGCCCGGGTGGTGCATGACCAGCTGCGTGCCACGCCGCTGGAGCTGAGCTTTCTGCCCGTGGCCCGGCATCCCGCGCTGATGCAGGTGCTGGACGCCATGCAGTCGCGCCCCGACGACCACCGCAGTCTGGCCGAATGGGCCGAGACCGTGCACATGACGGAGCGCACGCTGGCCCGCCACTGCCAGCGCGAGCTGGGCATGAGTCTGGGCGAATGGCGCCAGCGCATGCGCTATCTGCAGGCGATCGATGCGCTGGAGGTCGGCCACACCGTGCAGCGCATCGCCTACGACCTGGGTTACAGCACGCCTTCGGCCTTTATTGCCATGTTCCAGCGCGAGTCCGGCCTGCCGCCCGAGCAGTTCAGGCGCGAGTTCTGTGCAAGTTCTTTCTGAACGCGGGATAATGCGCGCCGTGAAGTGCGCCAGACCGCCGCTGGTACTAGCCGAAAGGCCAACGCTTGCGTTGGGTCGAAAGACCGTACTGGAGGAACGTCCGGACTGCATAGGGCGGCGTAGCAGCTAACAGCTGTCCACCGTGAGGTGAGGATCAGAGCAACAGAGACGAGTCTGGCAGGAGTGCCGCAAGGCAGACCAACCAGGGTGAAACGGGCAATCTCTACGCGCAGCAATACCAAGTAGGCACACGTTGACGGGGCCCCCGGAGTGTGCGGGTAGGTAGCACCGAGCCATCAGGCGACTGATGGCCAAGATTAATGGCGGTCACATGGCGGGCAACCGTTGTGCACAGAATCCGGCTTATCGGCGCACTTCACACTTTCTTTCTCGCTCGGGCAAAGCCCCGACGATTCCCCGGCATTCACTCCACCATCAGCGCGAACAGCTGATGGCGGTGGTGGATATCGAGCCGCGCAAAGGCGCGGTTGCGATAGGTCTTCACGGTGGCTGCGCTCAACCCGAGATCGGCCGCAATGCCGTCCTGGGTCATGCCGCGCAGCAGGCGCAGGCAGACCTCGAGCTCGCGCGCCGTCAGACCCGGTGCCAGCTTGCGCAGGCGAGTCGGCCATCTCTCATCGCCGGCAGCCATGTCGGCCGTCAGCGCCAGGTGCTTGTGCGTCAGAGCCATCAGCGCGCTGGACAGGTCCGCGAAGTCGCTCAGGTGCCGGTCGGCAAAGGGTTTCTGGTGCGCATGGCGATAGAGGTTGACGGCAAACACCGAGCCGTCTGCGCCGGGCTCGGCAATCGAGATGCGCTCTGCCACGCCATGGGCGTCATACACGCACTGGCGATGCAAGGGCGTGACCTCGTTGGCCTGCACATGGACCAGATTGCGGGCGCCTGGCGTTCGCATATGTCCGGGCCATTCCTGGCCCCAGCTTCTGTCCTCGTGCTGAGGTCCCGAGAGGTAGGCGCTCCAGCACTGGCGCGTGGTGTCCGCAACGCCCTGGGAGGCCGAGAGAAACAGCCGCGGCCGGCAACTGCCGATGCGATACACCGACAGCGAGGCCGTGGGCGCAATGGCGCTCAGCTGCGCGAGCGCGGCCTGGGCAAAACAGCTCTGTCCCAGATGCTCCACCAGACCGGCCAGCAAGGCGCTGGCCTGGGCCATGCTGCTGGCTTGGGCCCTATCGCCGGCCTGCATGGCTTCAGTCGTCGAAGGTAGCTTCCAGGTTCTCATCGGTGTGCCTTGGCGTGGGCTGTCATCTTCTTGGGGGACAGCGAATTCTTCAACAGTGCTTACGCTCATGTCCCTGTGCTGAGACATCGCAAGGAGAGCCATGCTGTCGCCAAACCATGATTTCCAGATTGCCGCTCCAAGGCTGCGCCACTTTGCCGAATTTCGCGTGCAGGTGGGGCAGGCGCAGGAGGTGGGCGCGACGACACGCGGCTTGCGGCGTGTGATCCCCATCGTCGGCGGGCAGGTGCAGGGACAGGACTGGTCGGCGCGTGTGCTGCCGGGCGGGGCCGACTTCCAGCTGCTGGTCAGCGAGGAAGTGGCCGAGCTTGACGCGCGCTATGTCATCGAAACCGACGGTGGCGATCTGATCTATGTGAGCAACCAGGCGTTGCGCACCGGGCCGGCCGAGCTGATGGAGCGCCTGCGCCGCGGCGAGACGGTCGATCCCTCGGCGATCTACTTTCGCTGCGCGCCACGCTTTGAGACGGCCTCCAAGCGCTTTGCCTGGCTGGGGCAGCGCCTGTTCGTGGGCGCGGGAGCGCGCTTTCCGGAGCAGGTCGTCATGCAGTTTTTCGAAGTGCTGTGAAACAGCATCGCAACAAGGAGACAAAACATGAAAGTACTGCAAGCCCGGAACCTGCCCGCACCCGCTTTGGCACGGGCCTGGCGACGCCGGCTGATGGCCCTGGCGCTGCTGGCCGGCAGCGGCGCAGCCGTAGGCATCGCTCAGGCCCAGACGGCTTATCCGAGCAAGACGGTGCGCATGATTGTGGGCTTTCCAGCGGGCACGGGACCCGATGTAGTGGCCCGGCTGCTGGCACAAAAGCTATCCGAAGCATGGGGCGGCGTGGGCGTGGTGGTGGACAACAAGCCCGGTGCTGCCGGCCTGATCGCAGCCAGCGAGGCGGCGCGCGCACCGGCCGACGGCTACACCATCATGCTGGCTGAGACAGGACAGCTCAGCATCGCTCCCAATACCTATCAACGGCTTGCCTACCAACCGAGCAAGGATTTCGCCCCCGTCAGCCAGGTGGTGAGTTCCGACTTCGTGCTGCTGGTCAATCCCGAAAAGGTCAAGGCGCGTAACGTCAGGGACTTCGTGGCCTGGACCCGGCAGCAAAACGGCTTGTTCATGGCCACTTTCGGAGCGGGCACGCCGGGGCATTTCGGGGCCTATATGTTTGGCGATGCCGTGCAGTCCAAACCCGAGGTGGTGCACTACAAGAGCACTTCGGATGCCTTGGGCGGCATTTTCAGCGGCGATGTGCAGGGCGTGTTCGCTTCCTCCGGCATGGCGATCCCGCAGGTGCGTGCCGGCAAGCTGGTGGCCCTGGGAAGCACGGGCAGCGCGCGTGTGGAGCAACTGCCCGAGCTGCCGACCATGAAGGAGCAGGGCTTTGGCAACCTGGAGTTCAGCTCCTGGTTCGGCATCGTGGCGCCAGCCAGGACACCTGCGCAAGTGGTGAGCAAGCTCAATGCCGATCTGCTCAAGGTCCTGCAATCGAGCGACGGCAAGGCGCGGCTGCAGGAGGCCGGCTTCAGGGTCACGGGCACCAGTGCGCAGCAGTTTGCCGACATCATTGCTGCCGATACCGTCAAATGGGGCAAGGCGGTGGCAGCGACGGGTTTCAAGGCGGATTGAGCGGACCAGCGCGCGCAGCGGCTGAGTCCGGCGCGAGGCGCGCGAAGGTCGATCCGCTCAGAACCTTTCCCAGGGCATCAGATAGCGCCACTGCCCCTCGGGCACCTTGGCCAGCGAGACGCGGCCAAGGCGCAGCCGGCGCATGCTGAGCACCGTCAGGCCGATGGCGGCGCACATCTTCTCGATCTCTTCGGGCGCAATGCCCTTGAGAGCGAAGCGCAGATGGTTGTCGCTTTGCCAGCTCACATGGCAGGGAGGCATGCGGCGATGGCCGTTGCCGCCGGGAATGGGCAGACCCTCGTACAGGATCTCCAGGCCATCTTCAATGATCTGGCCTTCCACGCCGACGATGATTTCCTGCTCCAGCCAGATGCCTTCCTCGGTCAGCTTGCGTGCCACGCGCTTGTCCTGGGTGTAGACGATGAGGCCGCTGGCAGGCAGGGGAATCGTCAGAAACGACTCCAGATTCCTGAAGTGATGATCCAGCACCAGCTGGGGCATGGGTGTGTCCAGCTTGGCCTTGGTGTCTTCGCTCAGCAGCGAATGCGCGCTGCGCACACGGCCATAGGCCGGGCCCTGGGTCATGCCCGCAGGCTTGTTCATCAGGATGGTGACGGGCGGAATGGCTTCAGGCTTGGCATCCTTGCGCAGGATCACCACCTGGTCGGGACGCACACGGGTTTCGGGCACTTGCACCACTTTGCCGTCCACATGGACATTGCCCGCGACGATATGGAGCTCGGCTTCGCGGCGCGAGCATTGTTCTTGCTCCGCCAGGCGTTTGGCCAGGCGGATGCTTTCTTGTTCAGGCAGGGATTCAGACATGGCGAGAGCTTAATGCTCCGGCCATGTCCTAGTTGTCCACAGGTCTAGCGCGGCGGTCGCGGCGCGCTATCGGCCCAGGCAGAGCTTCTGAATGCGTTCCACATGCGCCAGCAGCGATTGCTGGGCCACGGGCCACAGGGCTTGCGGCGTGTCGGCATAGGCAATCGCAACCCAGTCCTGAATGCTGCCGTCCGGCTTGGTGCGCATGGCCTGATGCACCTTGGCCTCGCGCGCCAGGCGGTGGGCCTTGAGGCGGGTGATCTGGTGCGGAGCAAAGCCCAGCACGTAGCCGTGGGCGGGCAGGATGTAGCGAATGTCGTACTCCAGGCACATGGCGTGGAGCCGGTCCAGCGAATCGAGGTAATCGATCATGTTGCCGTCCGGCGGGCTGATGACGGTGGTGCTGCCGTTGAGGATGTGATCGCCGCTGAATAGCAGCGCGTCCTCCTCCAGCACAAAGCACAGGTGGTTGGCCGCGTGGCCGGGCGTGAAGACGGCTTGCAGCGTATGCGTGATTTCGCCCTCTGTGCCTTGCCCGGTAAGCGTGATGCGCTCTCCGTCCTGTAGCGTCACCTCGGGTCTGAAGCGACTGTTGGCACGAGCCGTGGGCGCTGAAGGCAGGCCCATGATGGGCGGCCTGGCGTGGCCGGATAGCAGGACCATGGCCTGCAGCGGCGCGGCACCCGGCGAGTGATCGGGGTGGGAATGGGTGCAGACGATGAAACGGATATCGCCGCCAGCTGCATCGTGCAGGCGCTGCAGATGCTCGGCATCGTCCGGGCCGGGGTCGATGGCGATATAGCCGGTATGCGCATCGCCGACCAGATAGCTGTTGGTGCCGGGGCCGGTCATCATGCCGGGGTTGGGGGCCGTCAGGCGCAGCAGGTTCTTGCGCAGCGGCACCGCTTTTTCAGGCTGCCAGTCCAGATGGTGAATGCCGTGGCCGTCGGGCAGCACCATTTCCAGCTCGCCATAGGCCATATCGGTTTCGGTATGGCGTGTGTCTTTGCCTTTCAGGTGGCCGCCACGGGGGCAGGCCCGCCACAGCGGCTTCTCGTTGAGCAGGGTCTGGATCACGGCCTGGGTATCGGGCAGGTGAGCGATGCGCTGCAATGTACGCTGGGTGGGAAAGAGGATGAACAGGTTTTTCTCTTCAAAGCGCGCAATCGCATCCTGCGGAGAGATCCAGGTGGGCTCGAACTGCTCGGTTTCGTCCGCCACCGCCGTCTGGCCTTCGGGCATGCGGGCCACAAAGAACGGCACGTCAAAGCGCTTGGGCAGGTCCAGTGGTGCGGTCCAGTGGGCCAGATACCAGAGCTGGTCCACGGCCAGCGTCCAGCCGCGCGCGCGGCATTGTTCATACAGCGATGCCTTGCGGTCCAGTTGCTGAACTTGGGCCGGTGAAACGGGTTGGCCGGCCTGGTCATAGGCCAGCAGGATGCCCAGCTCCTCAAAAGTCTCGCGAATGCCTGCCAGGGCCTGGGTGATGCGTTCATCTCCCGCCTCGGCGATCATGCTGGGGCGCACGCGCGCCAGCGCATGACTGGCTGGGGCGGCATCTTCATCTTCCTGGCCGCCACCGGGGAAAACATAGGCATTGGCAAAGATGCCTTGATCGGCACGCCTTGTCATCAGCACTTCAAAACCATTGCCGTCGGCGCAGTCGCGCAGCAACAAAAGCGTGGAAGCATCTCGCACGGGAACTGGCGCGCGCTGGGGCTGGAGCAACTGGCTGGGGCGGGGCTGGCTGGGTGATGTCATGAGGTCACATTATGCGAAGTCGCCGCGTTCGTGAATGTCACACCTGGACTAGTTGTGCACTCCTGCTGTGCGAATCGGGGAAAGCACTGAGAGCAAACGTCCGGGGATGTCTTGCATTTAGTTATTTGAAATAACAATAATGTGGCAAAAGGAATGGTTATGACTCATAAAGAAATTGCAGTTGAGTTCCGTGGCGAAGCCGAACAGGTCGCCGTCATTCGCCTGATGCGTGCCGCAAAGCGCAACGCCTTGTCCGATGGGCTGGTTCTGGGTCTGCGCGATGTATTCATGAATCTGCCCGCCAGCGTGCGCGCTGCAGTGGTGGATGGCGATGGACCGCATTTCTGCGCCGGCCTGGATCTGAGCGAGCTCAGCGAACGCGATGCGGCCCAGGGCGTTCTGCATTCGCGCATGTGGCATGAGGCGCTGCGCCAGGTGCAGTTCGGCGCGGTGCCCGTTGTCGCCGCCCTGCATGGTGCCGTGGTGGGCGGCGGCCTGGAGTTGGCCAGCGCCTGCCATATCCGTGTGGCCGACAGCAGCACCTTCTATGCCTTGCCCGAAGGTTCGCGCGGCATTTTCGTGGGTGGCGGCGGCTCGGTGCGCATCCCGCGTCTGATCGGAGCCGCGCGCATGGCCGACATGATGTTCACGGGCCGTGTGTACAAGGCCGAAGAGGGTGAGCGCATTGGCCTGTCGCAATATCTGGTGCCTGAAGGACATGCATTGGACAAGGCCGTGGAGCTGGCGCTGCGCATTGCCAAAAACGCCCCCATGACCAATTACGCGCTGATGCACGCGTTGCCCCGGATTGCCGATCAGCCCGCCGATCAGGGGCTGATGACAGAAGCTCTGATGGCCGCCGTGGCGCAGAGTGCGCCGGAAGCCAAGTTCCGTTTGCAGGAATTCCTGTCCGGGCGGGCAGCCAAGGTCAGCAAGGACTGAAAGCAACCTCAAAAAACAACGCTGTGGAGACAAAGACAATGCAGGAGACAGACACAGCCATGCAGGCCCTGGGCCAGGTGGCAGAGGGGGGCAGACCCCGCTACCGCGAGCTGGAGTTCGGCGTGCGTAGCATCCGCGTCGCTGAAGCGGGCAACGGCACGTTCTACGTGCGCTCCGACCAGGAGCTGGCAGGGCATGCGGCGCGCATGACCGACAAGCTGGTGCACTGGGCGCAGACCACGCCGCAGCAGACCTTCATCGCCCAGCGCGAGCGACTGGCCGACGGCAGCACGGCAGACTGGCAACGCATCAGCTATGCCCAGACGCTGGCAGCGGCGCGGGCCATTGCGCAGGCACTGGTGGACAGAAAGCTCTCGGCAGAGCGTCCCGTCATCATCCTCAGCGAGAACGACCTGGACCATGCCATGCTGGCCATGGGCTGCCTGTATGCGGGCGTTCCCTATTGCTCGGTCTCCACAGCCTATTCGCTGGTCAGCACCGATTACGCCAAGCTGCGCCATGTGGTCGAGACGCTCACGCCCGGTCTGATCTTCGCGGCCGATGCGGTGCGCTATGACAAGGCAGTACGCGCCGTGCTGCCCGAGGGCTGCGAGGTGGTGTACCGCAAGCCGGCCGTCGATGCCCAGAGCTGCACCTTGTTTGCCAACCTGCTGGCGACCGAGCCCACCGCTGCGGTGGATGCTGCCATGCAGGCCACCGGGCCCGACACCATCACCAAGTTCCTGTTCACCTCGGGCTCGACCAAGCTGCCCAAGGCCGTGATCAACAACCACAAAATGTGGTGCGCCAACCAGCAGCAAATTGCCCAGACCATGCCCGATATGGTCAAAGGCCCGCCCGTGCTGGTGGACTGGCTGCCCTGGAATCACACTTTTGGCGGCAACAAGAACATCGGCCTCGCGCTCTATCACGGCGGCACGGTCTATATCGATGAAGGCAAGCCTACGGCGACGGGCATTGCCGAGACGCTGCGCAATCTGCGCGAGATCTCTCCCACCGTCTATTTCAACGTTCCCACGGGCTTTGAATACATTGCCCGCGCCATGGAGAGCGATGCGCAGCTGCGCAGCACGCTGCTCAAGCGCGTCAAGATGTTCTTCTATGCGGGCGCCTCTTTGGCACAGCCCGTCTGGGATAGCCTGCACCGCACGCAGGAGTCCGAGTGCGGCGAGCGCATCGTGATGGGAACCGGCCTGGGCATGACCGAATCCTCGCCTTCAGCGCTGTTCATCAATCGTCCCGATGTGCGCTCCGGAGACCTGGGTGTACCGGTGCCGGGTCTGGAGCTCAAGCTGGCGCCTGTGGACGGCAAGCTGGAGGTTCGCTACCGAGGCCCGAACGTCACGCCCGGTTACTGGCGTGCGCCCGAGGCGACGGCCGAGGCGTTCGACGAGGAGGGGTTTTTCCGCACCGGCGACGCCGTGCAGTGGCGCGACCCGCAGGATAGAAACCAGGGCCTTCGCTTTGATGGCCGCATTGCCGAAGACTTCAAGCTGGCTACCGGCACTTTCGTCAATGTGGGGCCGCTGCGCGCCAAGATCATCCATGCAGGTGCGCCCTATATCCAGGACGTGGTGCTGACCGGCCTGGATCGCAAGGAGGTCGGTGCCATCGTTTTCGGAACCCCTGCCTGTGCAGGCTTAAGCGGCCTGGGAGCGGGAGCGACGCTGGAGCAGATCATGCACAGCGAACCCGTGCAGCAGCATTTGCAGACGGTTCTGAACCAGCTGGCACAGACGGCGACCGGCAGTGCCACCCGCATTGCGCGGGCGGTGGCGGCAATCAAGCCGCCTTCGCTGGATCTGGGTGAAGTCACGGACAAGGGCTCCATCAACCAGCGTGCCGTGCTACAGCATCGCGCCGATGTGGTGAGCGGCCTGTATGACGAGACGCTGGCCCTGATCCTGAAGCCCGAACTCTGAGCCGCAAAAGGCTTGGGCCTCATGCCTCATAACAGACAGCGCAAGCAGCTTTGAAAAGGATAGTGATATGCAAGTTCAGGATCAGATTGCCATCGTGACCGGAGGAGCCTCCGGCCTCGGCGAAGCCACGGCGCGTGCGCTGGCTGCCGCAGGGGCCAGGGTTGCCGTGCTGGATCGCCAGATCGACAAGGCCCGTGCAGTGGCCGCCGAGATTGGCGCACTGGCGCAGGAGTGCGATATCTGCGATGAGGCCAGCGTCACGGCGGCGCTCGATGCGGTTCGCGAGCAATGGGGATCGGATGCGCGCATTCTCATGAACGTCGCCGGTATCGGCACGGCCAAGCGCGTGATCGGCCGCGACGGCGAGCCTGCGCCGCTGCAAGACTTTGAGCGCGTGATCCGCGTCAACCTTGTTGGCAGCTACAACATGACGCGGCTGTTTGCCGCACGCTGCGCCAGGCTGGAAGCGCTGGAGGATGGCGCGCGCGGCGTGATTCTCTATACGGCCTCGGTGGCCGCTTTCGATGGTCAGGTGGGGCAGCAGGCCTACAGCGCATCCAAGGGCGGCCTGGTCGGCATGACGCTGCCCATGGCGCGTGATCTGGCCCAGCACGGCATTCGTGTCTGCACCGTGGCGCCGGGCCTGTTCGCCACACCGTTGATGAAGGAGCTGCCCGAGCCCGTGCAGCAATCGCTGGCGGCCTCCATTCCCTTTCCTTCGCGCCTGGGCAAGCCTTCGGAGTTTGCCGATCTGGCCGTGCATATCGTGCACAACGATCATCTCAATGGCGAGGTGATTCGCCTGGATGGAGCGCTGCGCATGGCGCCTAGGTAAGTGTTACCCCCCTGAGGCACTTTGCGCCTTCCCCCAAGGGGGACGACACCATCGCTGCGGGGCTGCCCTTGCTCGATGTCTCTGGCTTGGAGAGTGCCAGAGCCAGCTCAGTGCCAAAGATTGAGACAGGTATTGATTCCACAGGACCGAAGAGTCCTTATTTCAAGCAGGAGACAAGTCATGCAAGGTCGTCGCAATTTCGTCAAAGGTCTGGGCGCTGGTGCCGCGCTGGCCGCATTCGGCGGCATCGCCGGTCGCAGTGCTTATGCCCAGGGCAGTGGCCCGCTGGAGCAGGTGCGCATTCTTTACGGCTTCCCCGCAGGCAGCGCCGGGGACTCGGTGGCTCGCCGGGTGGCCGAAAAAATGGGCAGCAGCAGCTACACCAAAAATATGGGTGTGGTGGAAAACAAGCCCGGCGCTGGTGGCCGCATCGCGCTGGAGAGCCTGCGCAACTCCGTGGGGGATGGCTCGGTGATTGCGCTTTCCCAGGTTTCGGCCTTCTCCATCTACCCGCATATCTATAGCAAGCTGACCTATCAGGCCAAGGATTTCGAGCCGATCTCCATCGGTGCCATCATGCACCACGGACTGGCGGTCGGCCCCGCCGTGCCGACCGAGGTCAAGACGCTCAAGGACTTTCTGGCCTGGTGCAAGAACAACCCCGACAAGGCCAGCTTCGGCAGCCCCGGTGCCGGCAGCCAGCCGCATCTGCTGGGGGCACTGCTGAGTCTGCGTTCGGGCATCAAGCTCAGCCATGCGCCTTATCGCGGCATGGCGCCCGGTGTCTCGGATGTGGTGGGCGGACAGATCGCCGCCATCATGGGGCCTTGCGGCGACTATCTGAGCTATTACAAGGCCGGCAAGCTGCGCGTGCTGGCCACCAGCGGCCCCCAGCGCAATCCCTATCTGCCCAATGTTCCGACGTTTGCCGAGCAGGGCTTTGCCGACCTGACGGCCGAGGAGTGGTTCGGCTTCTACGCCAATGCCAGGACACCGGCCGAGGTGCGTGCACGCGCCCATGCGGCGATTACGGCGGCGCTCAAGAGCGAGGCACTCAAGGAAAGCCTGGGTGTGGTGGGCCTGATTGCCACCAGCTCCACGCCCGAAGAGATGGCCCGTTCGCAGCAGGCCGAGTTCGAACGCTGGGGGCCTCTGGTCAAGCAGATCGGTTTTACGGGCGACTCCTGATGACTCCTTGGTATCGAATAGCATTCAAGCTGGGATTTTTCAGACAGGCTCAAGCCTGCACATAGCGATCGAACAATAAAGGAGACAAACATGCAAGATCGTCGCAATTTCGTCAAAGGCCTGGGCGCTGGCGCAGCGCTGGCCGCCTTCGGCGGCATCGCCGGCCGCAGTGCTTATGCCCAGGGCAGCGGGCCGCTGGAGCAGGTGCGCATTCTGTACGGTTTTCCTGCAGGCAGCGCCGGTGACTCGGTGGCGCGCCGCGTGGCCGAAAAGATCGGTGGCACCAGCTACTCCAAGAACATGGGCGTGGTGGAAAACAAGCCTGGTGCCGGTGGCCGCATCGCGCTGGAGAACCTGCGCAACTCCGTGGGGGACGGCTCGGTCATCGTGCTGTCGCAGGTCTCGGCCTTCTCCATCTATCCCCATATCTATAGCAAGCTGACCTATCAGGCCAAGGATTTCGAGCCAATTTCGATTGGGGCCATCATGCACCACGGACTGGCGGTCGGCCCCGCCGTGCCGGCCGAGGTCAAGACGCTCAAGGATTTTCTGGCCTGGTGCAAGAACAACCCCGATAAGGCCAGCTTCGGCAGCCCGGGAGCAGGCACCCAGCCGCATCTGATCGGCTCCCTGCTCAGCCTGCGTTCGGGCATCAAGCTCAGCCATGTGCCTTATCGCGGCACGGCGCCTGCCGTGTCCGACCTGGCCGGTGGTCAGATTGCTGCCGTGATGGGCCCCAGCGGCGACTTCCTGAGCTACTACAAGGCCGGCAAGCTGCGCGTGCTGGCCACCAGCGGCCCGCAGCGCAACCCCTATCTGCCCAATGTGCCCACGTTTGCCGAGCAGGGCTTTGCCGATCTGACGGCCGAGGAGTGGTTTGGCTTCTATGCCAATGCCAAGACGCCCGCCGATGTGCGTGCACGCGCCCATGCGGCCATCGCGGCAGCGCTCAAGAGCGAGGCTCTCAAGGAAAGCGTGGGTGTGGTCGGCCTGATTGCCACCAGCTCCACGCCCGAGGAGATGGCCCGTTCGCAGCAGGCGGAGTTCGAGCGCTGGGGGCCGCTGGTCAAGCAGATCGGCTTTACGGCTGATACCTGATCACCCCTGAGCCGCTTTGCGGCTTGCCCCTCTCTCGCTGCGCGGGAGAGGGGACGATGCCCTCGCTGCGGGGCGGCCCTGGCTTGGCATCGCTGGCTTGGGCCGCGCTTCGGCATGAATGGGGCAGCCTTTAGAGATTTTCATTTGCTGCTTGGCAGCCGGTTTTGTATGTCCTATTTGCCCGCCAGCGCCGATAACGCTTTTCTTCTTTTCGATGTGCTCAAGGCCGATGAGCAGTTGCAGCGCCTGCCGGCGCATGCGGCAACGGACCGGGGGCTGATGCAGCAAGTGCTGGAGGAGTCCGGCAAATGGGTGGGCGAGGTGGTGGCGCCGCTGTCGCGCGAAGGCGATGAGGTCGGCGTGCAGTTTGCAGCGGGCAAGGTCACCACGCCGCCTGGATTTGCCCAGGCATATCAGGACTTCTGGCAGGCCGGCTGGCCTGCGCTGGCCTGTGCCGAGGAGGACGGCGGCCAGGGCCTGCCCTGGGTGCTGGAAGGCGTGCTCTATGAATGGCTGAGCGCCGCCAACCATGGCTGGACCATGGCTCCGGGCTTGCTGCACGGCGCTTATGAGTGCCTCAAGCACCATGGCAGCGAGGCCTTGAAGAGTGCCTATCTGCCCAAGGTGGCCAGCGGCGAATGGCTGGCAACCATGTGCCTGACGGAGGCCCATGCGGGCAGCGACCTGGGGCAGGTGCGCACGCAGGCCGTGCCGGTGGGCGAATCCGAGCTGGGCGAGCGCTTCGAGATCAGTGGCAGCAAGATTTTCATTTCGGGCGGCGAGCATGATCTGACCGACAACATCGTGCATCTGGTGCTGGCGCGTCTGCCCGGGGCCCCTGCAGGGCCCAAGGGGTTGTCGCTTTTTCTTGTGCCCAAGCTATTGCCAGATGGCGAGCGCAACAGTGTGGTCTGCGAGCGCATCGAGGAAAAAATGGGCCTGCATGGCAGCCCTACCTGCGTGATGCGTTTTGATGCGGCTGCCGGCTGGCTGATCGGTCAGCCCGCAGCGGGCCTGAACGCCATGTTCGTCATGATGAATGCCGCGCGCCTGCACGTGGCGCTGCAGGGCATAGGTTTGCTGGATGCGGCGTGGCAGAAGGCCCATGCCTATGCGCTGGAACGCCGTCAGATGCGCGCGCCAGGGGCGGTGCCTGCCTCGCGTGGCGCTGGCGATGCAGCAGATTTGATCATCGAGCATCCGGCCATTCGCCGCACGCTCGATCTCCAGCGTGCCTGGGTGGATGGCGGGCGTGTGCTTGCCTACCAGACCGGTATTTATCTCGATATGGCGCGACATGCCGAAAGCGCCCGTGAGCGTGATCAGGCCCAGCAGTGGTGCAGCCTGATCACGCCCGTGCTCAAGGCGGCCTGGACCCAGCAGGCGTTCGAGGGCTCCAGCGCCTGCCTGCAGGTATTCGGCGGCCATGGCTATATCCGCGAGTGGGGCATAGAGCAGATCGTGCGTGATTCGCGCGTGGCCATGATTTACGAAGGCACGAATGAAATTCAGGCCATCGACCTGCTGGTGCGCAAGGTGCTGCCGGACGGTGGTCAGGCCATGGGGCAATGGCTGCTGACTTTGCGCAACAGCCTCGATGCCGGGCGGGCGCTGGATGCCGAAGTGCTGCGCTGCCTGGCCCAACTGCGCTACTTCACCACGGTGCTGGCGCAGGCCTGCAAGGAAGATGACACCCTGG
The DNA here is from genome assembly GCF_058807955.1 of Comamonas sp. GW821-FHT11H03. Lineage (NCBI taxonomy): Bacteria > Pseudomonadati > Pseudomonadota > Betaproteobacteria > Burkholderiales > Comamonadaceae > Comamonas > Comamonas sp. GW821-FHT11H03. Next base: position 471,343 of record NZ_JBXARF010000001.1, on the reverse strand, counting down.
CCTGGCGCGTGGCCGACGACTATCTGCGCTGCGTGGCCGTGGTGCTGCTGGGCTGGGCTTGGGCGCGTATTGCTGCCACAGCAGGAGGGGATAGTGAGCGCTGGCGAGGCCCCTGCAAGCAGGTGCAGCAGCGCATATTGCCTGAAATGGACTGGCGTCTGACTCTGATGAAGGCGCAGTGGGCGCAGGCTTCCGTCGTGCACGGCAACCAGCTGTTCACCTCCGCGCATTGATCTAAATGGCTGCAAGATGCGAGCAATAGCGGCACAATTGCAGTCTTTTCATCGCGCTCCTGGATTGCTCTTTTGCCTTCGAAGTTGACATCGCCAATGCTCGCTCACAAGACTGCTGAACCAGATTCCAAACCTGCACGCTCTTTGCGCGGAACGCGCTCCAAAGAGGCCGGCTCGGACGTCCCGGGCTCGGGGCAGGAGCCCAGGGACAGTGCCGAAGTTTTTGCCGTCGATCAGGTCAATGCCAGCTTTCTGGAGTCGCTGCTGGGCTACAACGCCAGGCGCGCCTCGCTCGCTCTGGTGGGGGTTTTCATGCGCTGCATGGAGCGTTATGACCTCAAGATTGTCGAGTTTTCCGTGCTGTCGCTGGTGGGCAGCAATCCGGGCATCACCTCGCGTCAGCTCTGTCAGCAACTGGCCGTGCTGCCACCGAATATGGTGGGCATGATCGATGCGCTGGGCAAGCGCGGCTTTCTGGAGCGGCGTCCGCACCCGCGAGACGGCCGCGCCACGGGTCTGTACCTGACCGCCGCAGGGGGCGATCTGGTGGAGACGGCCGAGCCCGAACTCAAGAGCAGCGAGGCCCGCTCCATCGCGCATCTGAGTGCTGCCGAGCAGGTGCAGCTCATGGCGTTGTTGCAAAAGCTGTACCGCTGATCCCATGGCATGGCGCAGATCCTGCGCCCGGCGCGATAATGTGCGGCATCATGCAGATTCGCTTTACCAAGATGCAAGGCGCGGGCAACGACTTTGTCGTGCTCGACGAAACCCAGGCTCGTCTGGGCTTGAGCGCCGCCCAGTACCGCTACCTGGCCAATCGTCACTTTGGCGTGGGCGCCGACCAGATCCTGACGGTGCGCCCGGCACCCGCAGAGGGCGTGGACTTTGAATATGTCATCCACAACGCCGATGGTGGCGAGGTCGAGCAGTGCGGAAACGGCGCACGCTGTTTTGCGCGCTATGTGCATGACAAGGGGCTGACCGACAAGAGCGTGATCCGAGTACAGACCCTCTCGGGCGTCATCGCCCCCGAAATTCATGGCAATGGCCGCGTCACGGTCGATATGGGTGCGCCTCAGCTGGATCCGGCCAAGGTGCCGTTCACGACCGACGGTCTGGAGCCAGAAGCCTTGGGGTCAGCACAAAAATGGCCTCTGACGATTGATACACCTTTGCAGCCAGCTACAGTCTGGATAGCGCCCGTTTCCATGGGCAACCCGCATGCGGTGCAACTGGTGGACGATGTGAATGCCGCTTTGGTGGAGTTGCACGGCCCGTTGATCGAGAACCATGCCCGTTTTCCTCAGCGTGTGAACGCCGGCTTCATGCAGATCCTCAACCGTGGTGAAGTCCGCTTGCGCGTCTATGAGCGCGGTGCTGGCGAGACCCTGGCCTGCGGCACGGGGGCCTGCGCCGCCGTAGTGGCCGGCATTGGCTGGGGCCTGCTCGACCAGCGCGTCGATGTGCATACCCGTGGCGGTCTGCTGACCATTGAATGGGCTGGCGGTGCGCAGGATCGCGTGCGCATGACAGGCCCTGCCGAATTTGTTTTTGAAGGCCAGATCGACATACCTGATACCTTATGAACAGCTTGACCGATACCGCCATGACCGAAGAGTCGATTACCGACTACCTCCAGGAAAACCCCGATTTCTTCGAGCGCCACGCCGAGATGCTGACGGGCGTGCGTTTGATCAGCGGCCATGGCCCACGTGCCGTCAGCCTGCAGGAGCGTCAGGCCGAGATGCTGCGCGAAAAGATCAAGGGTCTGGAGCATCGCATCATGGACATGGTGCGCCATGGCAGCGAGAACGCCTCCATCGCCAACAAGATTCACCAGTGGACCCATGCCTTGGTCAAGGTGCAGGACCTGCGCGAGCTGCCCCATGCGCTCACCGCCAGCCTGCAGCACACGTTTGATGTGCCCCAGGTCGCGCTGCGTCTGTGGAATGTGGCGGGCGCGCACAGCGGCACCGTCTACACCATGGGCGTGAGCGATGATGCCAAGGCCTTCGCCTCGTCGCTGACCATGCCGTTCTGCGGCCCCAATATGGGCTTCGAGCCCGTGACATGGCTGCCAAACCCCAATGCGGTGCAGTCGGTGGCGCTGCTGACCCTGCATGACGGTGCCATGGACAGCACTTCCAACGCCTTTGGCATGCTGGTGCTGGGCTCGCCCGATCCGCTGCGCTTCGATGCCACCATGGGTCTTGAATTCCTTTCACGCATCTCCGAGCTGGCCAGTGCCTCGCTCTCGCGCATGCGCGCTCCTGCGCTGACGCTGGCGCACGGCTGAAGCTGCAAAAGGGTGTAGAGACTGATGCAAGAGCGCGAGCAGCCCTCTTTTGAGGAGCAGTACGCGCAGCTTCCGGAAGTTGTCCACAGCTATCTGGAGCATGTGCGTGTGCAAAAGCGCCTGGCCGAGCGCACGCATACGCTGTATGCGCTGGACCTGATCAAGCTGCAGAGCTTTGCGCAGGCGGCAGCCCAGGAGCTTTTGACGCTGCAACCCTCGCATATCCGCCGCTTTGCTGCGCAAATGCATGGCGCCGGCCGCAGTGCACGCGGCATCGCGCTGATTCTTTCGGGCTGGCGCAGCTTCTTTCGCTGGGCGGCCCAGCGCGAGCTGGTACCTTTCAACCCCGTGGAGGGCGTGCGCGGCCCCAAGGCTGCCAAGCCTCTTCCCAAGGCTCTGGCAGTGGACGACGCCGTGCAATTGGCCAGTTTTCAGAACCCCGAGGCCGATCCGTGGATAGAGGCGCGTGACGTCGCCATGACCGAGCTGCTCTACAGCTGTGGCCTGCGTGTGGCCGAGCTGGTGGGGTTGGATCTGCGCCCCGACCAGCATAGCCGGCATGAAGGCCGGGGCTGGATTGATCTGGAGGCGGGCGATGCCCATGTTCAAGGCAAGGGCAGCAAGCGCCGCATCGTGCCCGTGGGGCGCATGGCGACCCAGGCCTTGCAGCGCTGGCTGGCGCTGCGCAGCAGTGCGCTGACCGGCGCTGCACAGCTCAAGGCACAGGACGAAGCGGCCCTGTTCGTCGGCCGCCGGGGCGAGCGGCTCAGCGCCCAGTCGGTCTGGTCACGTCTCAAGCAGCGAGGCCAGCAGGCGGGGCTTGCGACTGGCGTGCACCCGCATGTACTGCGTCACTCCTTTGCCAGCCATATGCTGCAGTCCAGTGGCGATCTGCGTGCCGTGCAGGAGCTGCTCGGGCATTCCAGCATTGCCACTACACAGATATATACGCGGCTGGATTTTCAGCATCTGGCCCAGGCTTATGAAAAATCCCATCCGCGTGCGCAGCGCCGCAGTGTCGGCGAGATGCCCGCGCCCTTGGGCAAGCCGGACGACGAAGAGCAAGACTGAAGAGTCCTGATTTGATAGCGTGAAGTGATGGTTGAATATGTGATGGCGAAGGATTTTTGCTGAAATTTCTACCGTCCCTGCTGTCCATGCGCGCTTGAAAGCGCCGCTACACTCCCCAGCTGTCATCACCGGAGCGCGCATAGGGATGCGCTGCCCGTGTTTTTTGGACAGCCGCATGTGGCGGCTGGCCGCAGCAAGAGGTTTTAACGCATGGCTCTCATTCCAGTCACCATCCTCACGGGCTTTCTGGGCTCGGGCAAAACCACGCTGCTCAAGCGCGTGCTGCACGAATCCCACGGCATGAAGATTGCCGTGATCGAGAACGAGTTCGGCGAGGAGAACATCGACACCGACATTCTCAAGACCGAATCCAAAGAACAGATTCTGCAGATGAGCAACGGCTGCATCTGCTGCACCATCCGCGAAGACCTGCGTGAGGCTTTGCAGTTGCTGGCCGCCAAGCGCCGCAAGGGGCAGGTGGACTTCGATCGTATCGTCATCGAAACCACCGGCCTGGCAGACCCCGGTCCCGTGGCCCAGACCTTCTTCATGGATGACGAGATCGCCGAGACCTATCTGATCGACTCCATCATCACATTGGTGGACGCCAAGCATGCCAATCAGCAACTCGACGACCGCCAGGAAGCGCGTCGTCAGGTGGGCTTTGCCGACCAGATGTTCCTGTCCAAGACCGACCTGGTGACGGATGCGGAAAAGGAGGCGCTGATCCATCGCCTCAAGCACATGAACCCTCGTGCGCCCATCCGTGCCGTTCATTTTGGCGATGTGCCCCTGTCCGAAGTGCTCGATCTGCGTGGCTTCAACCTGAACGCCAAGCTGGACATCGACCCCGATTTCCTCAAGGAAGATGATCACGACCACGATCATCACGACCACAGCGCTTGCGACCATGACCATGGCCAATGCGAACACGATCATGACCATGGGCACCAGCATGACGAGCATTGTGGCCACGACCACCATGACCACGAGCATGGCGAGCACTGCAATCACCCACATCACCATCATCACGACGATGATGTGAAGAGCTTTGTCTACCGGGCCGATCGCGCGTTCGACCCGGCCAAGCTGGAAGACTTCCTGGGCGCCATCGTCAATATCTACGGCCCCAAGATGCTGCGCTACAAGGGCGTGCTCGACATGAAGGGCACCAGCCGCAAGGTCATCTTCCAGGGCGTGCACCAGCTCATGGGCAGCGATCTGGGCCCCGAGTGGGAAGCCGATGAAAAGCGAGTCAGCAAAATGGTCTTCATCGGTATCGATCTGCCGCAGGATATTCTTCGCCAGGGACTGGATCAATGCCTGGTGTAAACCCTGAGTTTGGGAGCTGTTTCGGCGAAAGCTAACGGTTTGCTGACAATGACTGACGGCCTGCCAAGCAGGCCGTTTTGTTTGTCTGTTATTTCTCGCAAACTGACTGAAACAGGCGCAGGCTTTGTTGCAAATTGTGGGGTATGTGCAACGGAGCCGGGCTGGGGCGACTGGCGTGGCTACAATGCCGGCCCTAAAGAGGGTGTTGGAGCAATCCGGCCCTGCAAGGGCTCTGTACTGTAAGGAGACAGGACGTGACTGCTGTGAAAAGTAATCTGCCCAAGGCTGCAGCCAACGCTGCGGCAGCGGCTGTGCACCCCCGCAGCGTCGAGACCTCTTTGGTGGACGCTGCGTTGGACAACCCGGTGCTGGTATCTGCAGCGGCGGGGGAATCTTCCAAATCGTCCAGATCCAAGCGTTCTGCATCGCCTCCAGCGCGGCAGCCTGAAACAGATGTTCCGCCCCTGGCAGCTTCGGCAGTCAAGGCTGCGGCAACCATGAGAGATACGAAAGCAATGACCAACACAAAGCAAGCTGTGCCCAAGAAAGATCCCAAGCTGGCCAACGCCTGGAAGACCAAGTCGGTAGAGGAGCTGACCGATGCTGAAGTGCTGGCCATGTCTGATGACGATTACATGAACGACGCCCAGCTGGCCTATTTCCGTCGCAAGCTGGTCGCGCTCAAGAACGATATGCATGTGAATGCGGGCGAGACTGCGGAAAACCTGCGTGAAGACACCGTCGTGGTGCCCGATCCTGCCGATCGTGCCACCATAGAGGAAGAGCACGCTCTCGAGCTGCGCACCCGCGACCGCGAGCGCAAGCTGCTCAAGAAGATCGATCAGTCCATTGCCCGCATTGATGCCGGTGACTACGGCTACTGCGACGAAACCGGTGAACCCATCGGTGTGGGACGGCTGTTGGCTCGCCCCACGGCTACACTGTCGCTGGAAGCCCAGCAGCGCCGTGAGCTCAAGCAGAAGATGTACGGCGATTGATCTGCGTCAGGCGTTGGCGGGGCTGCAGGCAGCAAAGTAGAGGATCATGGCAAAAGAAGAAAACAAGTCGGGAGGGTTGCTGTCCAAGGTGGTGCGTTTTGTGCGCCACCCGACGGTGAATTGGTCCGATTTGGAGAATCTCAACCAGGAAAGCGAAGAAAGCCAGTACAGCAAGCAGGCGCTCAAGGAGATGCTGGAGCGCAAGCGCCAGAACGACTTTGTGCGAAAGCGCGAGTTTGACCAGTTGCGCAAGCTGCGTCAGGCTCAGTTTTCCAAGACTGCAGTGACTGCCAGGGCTCCACTCGAGACGCCGACCCCACTAGCGCCTTCCTCTTTTTTGCACACTGCCCAAAGCTCCGTGCCGGGCGAGCGCGCAGAAACCATCAAGAAGATCGACGAGATCGAAGCGCAGATGGCCCAGCAATGGTGGCGCGGCAAGCAGGCCGCCGATGCCGCCACCATGCCGCTGCCGCTGCCCGAGGGCGGTGGCAGCATGCCTTCAGGTTTTAAAAACCAGCCACTTTCGATCAGCACGCTGCCTTTGCTTCAGGATGTGTTGCCAAGCGATCTGGAGCTGCCGCAATCGGGTCGGCAGGGCAATCCTGTTGCTTTGCCGGGCCTGCGTGGCGAGACAGACTTTTCGCCGGCGTTTGCCACAACCGAAGTCTCTGCTCCCACCGATATCAACATGGTTCCGCCGTCCTTTGCGCGCTTCGAGCATGATGCCGCGCTGGAGGATGCTGCGATTGTCTTTGCCAGCGGTGACAGCGTCGCAGCCGAGAGCAGTCTCAAGGCCTTGATTGCCGAGCGTGCTCAGGATACGCCGGCACAGTTGCAGGTCTGGCTGGCACTGCTGGACATGTACCGCGCAGCAGGCATGCAGGCTCAGTTTGAAGACGCTGCCATGGACTTTGTGGCGCGCTTCGGTCGTTCGGCCCCGCAATGGTTTGTGATGCCGCAGCAGGCGGGCAGGCTCAGCGAAACCGCGCCGGATGCCGCAGCAGTGCAGACCGGCTTTCGCTGGCAGGCTCCTGTGCATTTGGATGAGTCTGGTTTCAAGGCCCTGCTGGCGAGCAAGGCGCGCAGCGCCGGCAGCTCGGTCATGGACTGGAGTGCTCTGGAAAGCCTCGACCCCGGTGTGAAGAAGCCGCTGCTGGATGCGGCACAGCGATGGGCCGACGAAAAGGGATCACTGGTTTTTGCCGGTCATGAAAGATTGCAGGCCGTGCTCAGCAAGCACACCCCTTCCGGTGATCGCGCCGTCGATCAGGACTGGTGGTATTTGCGTCTGGCCATGCAGCGCCTGATGCGTCTGCAGGACGAATTTGAGTTGACGGCGCTGGACTATTGCGTGACCTACGAGCTGTCGCCACCCTCGTGGGATGATCCGGTCTGTGCGTATTCGAATGAAGGGCAGGCACAGAGCCTGCGTGCTCAAGATAGCCGGCTGCTGGGGCCGGATACGATTCAGCCCGGCATGCTCTGGAAGGAGCATCAGCCGCGCTTTGCGCTGCAAGGCGTGATTGACGGCGATGCATTGCCCTGGCTTGCCGAGGTCCAGGAAAAGGCCAAGCTTGGCGAAGCCATCGCCATTGACTGCTCGCGTCTGGCGCGCATGGACTTTGCTGCCGCAGGCTCGGTGCTGAACTGGGCTGCGCAGATGCAGGAGCGGGGTCACGTGTTGCAGTTCAGTCAGTTGCACCAGTTGCTGGCGGTGTTCTTCAATGTTGTTGGCATTCAGGAACATGCACAGGTGATTCCAAGACGGGACTAGCTCCCAGAGTGGCTATGCCGCCTCCGCCAAGGGGCTGTGTCTCTGATGGGCGTCGGGCCGTTTGAGGCGTTATCCACAGCAAGCGCTGCAAATTTAATTTTTCGGGGCCCCTTGAGGTCGATGTTGCCTGCCCCCATTTGCTCTGGATGGAACAGTTTCACGGCACCACCATTTTGAGCGTGCGCCGCCAGACTCCCGAGGGCGTACAAGTCGCCATCGGCGGTGATGGTCAGGTCACATTGGGCAATATCGTCATCAAGGGCACGGCGCGCAAGGTGCGCAAGATCTATCACGGCAAGGTGCTGGCGGGCTTTGCGGGGGCAACAGCGGATGCCTTCACGCTGTTCGAGCGCTTCGAGGCCAAGCTGGAAAAACACCAGGGCAACCTGACCCGCGCCGCGATCGAGCTGACCAAGGAGTGGCGTACCGACCGTGTGCTGCGCAAGCTCGAAGCCATGCTGGCCGTGGCCGATGCGACGACCTCGCTCATCATTACCGGCAATGGCGACGTTCTGGAGCCCGAGCAGGGCATCGTGGCCATCGGCTCCGGCGGCGCCTATGCGCATTCCGCAGCCAAGGCCTTGCTGAACAACACCGAGCTGTCGGCCGAAGATGTGGTGCGCAAGTCTCTGGCGATTGCCGGCGAGCTGTGCATCTACACCAATATGAATCACACGATCGAGACGCTGTAAGCACCTCGTCTATCCGAATTGATAGCTGCTGGCGCTTTATGGATGGGTGCCAGAGGCATATTTGACTGAGAATTCACATGTCTTTTGCCATGACTCCCCAGGAGATCGTCTCCGAGCTTGACAAGCACATCGTCGGCCAGCATGGTGCCAAGCGCGCGGTGTCGATTGCCTTGCGCAATCGCTGGCGCCGCCAGCAGGTGCCCGAGGGCCTGCGCCAGGAAATCACACCGAAGAACATTCTGATGATCGGGCCCACGGGCGTGGGCAAGACGGAGATCGCACGCCGCCTGGCAAAACTCGCCGATGCTCCCTTTATAAAGGTCGAGGCGACCAAGTTCACCGAAGTGGGCTATGTGGGCAAGGATGTGGACGCCATCATCCGCGATCTGGCCGAAGTTGCCGTCAAGCAGACGCGCGAGTCGGACATGAAGAAGATGCGCGCCCGCGCCGAAGATGCTGCCGAGGAGCGCATTCTCGATGTGCTGATCCCGCAGGCCCGCACCGGCGAAGTACCGGCGGACAACACGGCGCGTCAGGTTTTCCGCAAGAAGTTGCGCGAAGGTCAGCTTGACGACAAGGAGATCGAGATCGATATCGCCGAGCAGATGCCTCAGGTGCAGATCATGGGCCCCCAGGGCATGGAAGAGATGGCCGAGCAGCTGCGCGGCATGTTCAGCCATATGGGCCAGGAAAAGCGCAAGACGCGCAAGCTCAAGATCGCCGAGGCCCTGAAGCTGCTGACCGATGAGGAAGCGGCAAAGATGGTCAATGAGGAGGACGTCAAGACCCGCGCCATTGCCAATGCCGAGCAAAACGGCATTGTCTTCATCGACGAAATCGACAAGGTGGCCACGCGCCAGGAAACCAGTGGCTCCGATGTATCGCGTCAGGGTGTGCAGCGCGACCTGCTGCCCTTGGTCGAAGGCACCAGCGTCTCGACCAAGTACGGTGTGGTCAAGACAGACCACATTCTGTTCATCGCTTCGGGTGCTTTCCATCTGTCCAAGCCAAGCGATCTGATTCCTGAGCTGCAGGGGCGCTTTCCCATTCGCGTGGAACTGGAATCGCTGTCGGTACAGGACTTCGAGGCGATTCTGATGCAGACTCACGCCTCCCTGGTCAAGCAATATCAGGCGCTGCTGGCGACCGAAGGCGTGACTCTGGAGTTCAAGTCAGAGGGCATCACGCGTTTGGCAACGATTGCCTTTGATGTCAACGAGAGTACCGAAAACATCGGTGCACGGCGCCTGTCCACAGTGATGGAGCGTCTGCTTGATGAGGTCAGCTTCGATGCGGCCAAGCTTTCGGGGCAGACTGTGGTGATCGATGCAGCCTATGTGGATCAGCGCCTGCAGGTGCTGAGCAAGGATGAGGATCTGTCGCGCTTCATTCTTTGAAGAACCGAGCGCTTGAAGCGAGCTGCCCGCCTGTGCGGGCAGTTTGCATTTGTAGGAGAAGGTCGAGACTTCAATCAGTTCTTTCCATTGAATTGAATGGTTGCAATTGACGCCTACTAATGAGAGTCCACTTGCATTGACTTTGCTAAGTGCTTGTAAAGGAAAGATATTTTCAAAATAGGGCTCTTCTTTTTCTCTCTAAGTGCTTGATTTCATTGCAAATAATTGTCCCGTCGGGTTTGGATTCACCTTAAATTGCTGATACAGTGCAAAAAAGTGCAATTAAGTGGTGAAAGCTGCCCTCGTGCCCATTTTTGGGGAACGAGCGGCTCCAGATGACCGGAGTAACTTGCCGTGTTTCAAGGGGCGTCTTCGCTGAATCTCGATGGAAAGGGGCGGCTCTCAGTGCCGACCCGGCATCGTGACGCCCTTTTGTCCTTGGCAGAGGGGCAGGTCACTTTCACCAAGCATCCCGATGGCTGTCTGTTGCTGTTTCCGCGCCCCGAGTGGCTGCAGTTTCGCGAACGTGTCGCGCAACTGCCGATCACGGCTCAGTGGTGGAAGCGGATTTTTCTGGGCAACGCCATGGATGTGGAGATGGATGCAACCGGTCGGCTGCTGATTTCGCCCGAGTTGCGTGAGGCCACAGGTCTGACCAAAGAGGTCTTGATGCTGGGCATGGGGGCGCATTTCGAGGTCTGGGACAAGGCCACTTATGAAATGCGCGAAGCGGAAGCGCGCCAGCAACCGATGCCGGCGGCTTTCCAGGATTTTGTTTTGTAGGAAGTGCTTGTGAATCAGCCGTTGCAACATATCACCGTCTTGCTGGACGAGGCCGTGGATGCCTTGCTGGGTGGTACCGCCGAGCCGCCAGCCGGCCAGTGGGTCGATGCGACGTTCGGTCGAGGCGGTCATTCCCGGCTCATTTTGCAAAGGCTGGGGCCGGACGGGCGCTTGATCGCGTTCGACAAAGACCCGGACGCAATTGCTGAGGCGGCGCGCATCACCGATGCGCGTTTTTCGATTCGGCATGAAGGATTTCGCCATCTGGGCGAACTGCCCGAAGGCAGTGTGCAGGGCGTGTTGATGGACCTGGGGGTGAGCTCGCCCCAGATCGACAACCCGGACCGGGGCTTCAGTTTTCGCTTTGACGGCCCCCTCGACATGCGCATGGACACCACGCGTGGCCAGAGCGTGGCCGAGTGGCTCGAAGATGCGGAAGTGCAGCAGATTGCGGAGGTGATACGTGACTACGGCGAAGAACGGTTTGCTGGCCCCATTGCAAAGGCGATTGTTGCTCGGCGCGAAAGCCAGGGCCCATTACGCACCACTGCCGAGCTGGCCCAGCTCGTGGCTGGCGCGGTCAAGACCCGCGAGGCTGGGCAGAACCCGGCAACACGGACCTTCCAGGCTCTTCGGATTTTCATCAATGCCGAACTTCAGGAGCTTGAGCAAGCGCTAGAAGCCAGTCTGCGCGTGCTGGCCCCCGGCGGCCGTTTGGCCGTGATCAGCTTCCACTCGCTGGAAGATCGTATCGTCAAGCAGTTCATTGCCAAGCATTCCAAGGAGGTCTACGACCGCCGTGCACCGTTTGCGCCTCCCACGCCCATGCGTCTGAAGGCGCTAGAGCGCATCAAGCCCAGTGCTGCCGAGGTGGGTGCCAATCCCCGTTCGCGCTCCGCCGTGATGCGCGTCGCCGAGCGCACCGAGGTGCCTGCATGAGGCATCGCCATGCCGCTGCAAGCATGGTTGCGGGAGGGCTGCCATGCTGCGCATAAACCTGCTGCTGCTGCTGGCGGTCATGACCAGTGCCATCTTTCTGGTGCATACCCAGTATGAGTCGCGTCGCCTGTTCACCGAACTGGACCGCGCCGAGGCAGAGGCGCGTCGGCTGGCGACGGATCAACTGCGCCTGCAGGTGGAAAAGCGTGCCCAGGCCACGCCTCAGCGCATCGAGACAGTGGCGCGAGAAAAGCTGCAGATGAAGCAGGCTTCTCAGGCGATTACGCAGTACGTGCATGAAACGGCTGCAGGAACTGCGCAATGACACGCAGCGTGCTCTATACCACCAGCCCTTTGCTGGCTTCGAAAACACCGCTGTGGCGCAGCAAGTTCATCGTGGCTGCGCTGGCGCTGGGCTTTGTGGGCCTGGGCGCGCGTGCAGCCTATGTGCAGGTCTTCGGCAACGACTTCTTCAAGCGCCAGGGTCTGGTGCGCTTTGCGCGTACCCTGGAGCTGCCGGCCAATCGTGGCCGTTTGCTGGATCGCAATGGACTGATTCTTGCGTCCAGCGTGCCGGCGGCCAGTATCTGGGCCATTCCCGAGGACGTGGATCTGAAGGATCCTGAAGTCCAGCAAAAGCTCAAGGAGGTGGCGCGCCTCATGGACATGCCGCTGCGCTCCCTGATGGAGAAGCTGGATGTCGAGGACAAGACCTTTGTCTGGGTCAAGCGTCAGCTGGACTGGGATGTGGGCCAGAAGATCGTGGCGCTCAATATCAAGGGCATCTACAACCGCAAGGAATACAAGCGCCAGTATCCCGAAGGGGAGTCTGCGGCGCACATCGTGGGTTTCACCAATGTGGAAGACCATGGCCAGGAAGGCATGGAGTTGGCGTTCGACAAGGAGCTGGCCGGCAAGGCTGGCTCGCGCCGTGTGATCAAGGATCGTCTGGGCCGCGTGGTGGAGGGCGTGGGCGATGAAGTGCCGCCTCAGGATGGTCGGGACATTCAGCTGTCTATCGACAGCAAGGTTCAGTACTACGCCTACCAGAAGCTCAAGCAACAGGTGGAGTCGCAAAAGGCCAAGGCCGGCAGCGTGGTGGTGATGGATGCACACACCGGCGAGCTGCTGGCCCTGGCGAACTATCCCAGCTATGACCCCGGCCACCGCAAGAACCTGACGGGCGAGCAGCTGCGCAATCGCGCGCTGACCGACACCTTCGAGCCTGGCTCGACCATGAAGCCCATCACCATTGCCACGGCACTGGAGCTCAAGCGTGTCAAGCCGTCCACCATCATCGATACCTCACCCGGGCGCTACACGGTGACGGGCTCCACCATCACCGACACGCACAACTACGGCGCGCTGACGGTGGAGGGCGTGATCCAGAAGTCCAGCAACGTGGGCGCGACCAAGGTGGCGCAAAGGCTGTCGCCCCAGGAGATGTGGGAGTACTTCAGTGCGCTGGGCTTCGGACAGAAGCCGCAGATCCAGTTTCCGGGCGCGGTCTCGGGTCGTCTGCGTGCCTGGAAGACCTGGAAGCCCATCGAGCAGGCCACCATGTCCTATGGCTATGGCCTGTCGGCCTCGCTGTTCCAGATGGCGCGTTCCTACACCGTGTTTTCCAACGACGGCAATGTCATTCCCTCGACGATTCTGAAAACGAACGAGCCTCCCGTGGGTGTGCGTGTGATCTCCAAGGAAAACGCCGAGGCGGTGCTGCACATGCTGCGCCTGGCTGCCGGCCCAGGCGGTACCGGCCAGAAGGCCCAGGCCGAGGGCTACACCATTGGCGGCAAGTCGGGCACTGCCCGCAAGCAGGTGGGCAAGAGCTATGCCGCAGGCAAGTACCGAGCCTGGTTCACGGGCATTGCTCCCATCGACAAGCCGCGCATCATCGTGGCCGTGATGGTGGACGAGCCTACGGCAGGGTCCTACTACGGCGGCACGGTGGCCGGCCCGGTGTTTGCGGACGTGGTCCAGCAGACATTGCGTTTCATGGGCGTTCAGCCCGACAAGGAAGTCAAGCCTCAGATCGTGGCTGCACCCGCTGAGGAGCCTGTGCTATGAGCACCCCCATTCAAATTCTGAACAATGCAGCCGAGGCCGTTGCCTGGCTGCGCAGCCGCGTGCAGGGTGATCTGCAGACCGATAGTCGCAAGGTCAAGGCAGGCGATGCCTTTGTCGCCTGGCCTGGAGCCGCCACTGACGGCCGGGCCTATGTGGGCAAGGCTGTGGAGCAGGGCGCCGCTGCCGTGCTGGTGGAGGCCGAAGGCCTGCAGGCCTTCGATCTGAGCGGTGACCGTATTGCCGCTCTCAAGGGTCTGAAGGCCGCGACGGGGCTGATTGCCGATCAATGGTTTGCACATCCCAGTGGCGAGCTCGACGTACTGGCCGTGACCGGCACCAATGGCAAGACCACCACAGCCTGGTGGCTGGCCCATGCGCTCTCGAAAGTGACGCTGAACGCGCGCACCGGCTGTGCGCTGGTGGGCACCCTGGGCGTGGGCGTGCCGCCTGCGCTGGAGTCGACGGGCATGACCACCCCGGACCCGGTGCTGCTGCAGCGCGTGTTCCGCAGCTACGCCGACCAGGGCCTCGCGGCCTGCGCCATTGAGGCATCGTCCATCGGCATCGTCGAGCACCGCCTGGACGGCAGCAAGATTCGCGTGGCTCTGTTCACCAATTTCACGCAGGATCACCTGGACTACCACGGCAGCATGGATGCCTATTGGCAGGCCAAGGCCCAGCTGTTCGACTGGCCCGGCTTGCCGGCGGCGGTGGTCAATATCGATGACGCACACGGCGCCAGGCTCTGGGCCAGGCTGCAGGGCCGCGCGATGGATGTCTGGAGTGTTTCCATTCAAGGATCGGCGCGCCTGCAGGCCAAGGACATCGGACTGGGCGACGAAGGCCTGAGCTTTACCGTGCTGGAAGCCGGTCACAGCCTGCGCATGAACACGCGTCTGGTCGGCCAGTACAACGTATCCAATCTGCTGGGGGTGCTGGCGGCCTTGCGCTGTCTGGGCCTGACGCTGGAAGAGGCTGTGGCTGCCTGTGCCCATCTGGAGCCCGTGCCCGGTCGCATGCAGCAGATCGTCAAGCCCGGCCAGCCTCTGGTGGCAGTGGACTATGCCCATACCCCCGATGCGCTGGAAAAAGCCCTGCGCGCCTTGCAGCCTGCAGCGCGCCAGCGCCAGGGCAAGCTGTGGTGCGTGTTTGGCTGCGGCGGTGACAGGGACAACAGCAAGCGCCCGTTGATGGGACAGGCCGCACAGGCGAATGCCGACGGCGTTTTCGTCACCAGCGACAACCCGCGCAGTGAAGTGCCCGAAAGCATCATCGACCAGATTCTGGCCGGCATGCAGGCGGGCGAGACATTGCATGTTCAGGCCGACCGCGCGGCGGCCATTGCCCAAGCCATTGCCCGTGCCGATGCGCGCGACGTGGTGCTGATTGCCGGCAAGGGACATGAGGACTATCAGGAGACGAAGGGCGTGCGCCATCCGTTCTCCGACATGGCTGAGGCGCACAAGGCGCTCGCAGCCCGCGAAGGAAAGATTCGGTCATGATGACCCTGGCAAAAGCGCTGGAGCTGATCCAGACGCATATCCCCCAAGCCCGCCTGGTCGGCAACGGCCAGCTGGAGCTGGCACGCGTGCACACCGATACGCGCACGCTGCAGAACGGGGACTTGTTCGTGGCCCTGAAGGGCGAGCGTTTTGACGCCCATGAGTTTCTGCCTCAGGCGCAGGCCGCCGGTGCCGTAGCGGCCATTGCCAGCCACGGGCTGGAAGCGGCAGGCATGGCCGGCATCGAAGTGCCGGATACGCTGCTGGCGCTGGGTGCGCTGGCGCGGGCCTGGCGTGCGCAGTTCGATCTGCCCTTGATTGCCGTGACCGGCAGCAATGGCAAGACCACGGTCACGCAGATGGTTGCGTCCATCCTGCGCGCGCACGTGGGCGGGCAGGGCGAGGCGGCGCTGGCCACGCGCGGCAATTTCAACAACTCCATCGGCATGCCGCTGAACCTGCTGCGCATGACGGGCTCGCATCGCATTGCGGTGCTGGAGATGGGCATGAACCACCCCGGCGAGATTGCCGAGCTGGCTGCCATCGGCCAGCCCACGGTGGCGCTGGTCAACAACGCCCAGCGCGAACACCAGGAATTCATGGGCACGGTGGAAGCCGTGGCGCGTGAAAACGGCTCGGTGCTGGACTTTTTGCCCAAGGACGGCGTGGCCATCTTCCCCGCTGGAGATGAATACACGCCGCTGTGGACGGAGTTGGCCGCCGGTCGACCCTGCCTGATGTTTGGCGAGGCCGCTGATGGAGCTCAGGTTTTTGCCGGCGATGTGGTCTGGGCCAACGGAGCCTGGAGCTTTGCACTGAACACGCCGCAAGGCGTGGCTGCCGTGCAGCTGCATATTGCGGGCCGCCACAATGTGCGCAACGCACTGGCTGCGGCTGCCTGTGCCCATGCCGCCGGTGTCTCTCTGGCGGCCATTGCGAAGGGGCTGTCCGGCTTCGAGCCCGTGACCGGCCGCTCGCGCGCGCTGGCCGTGCAGATCAAGGGTCGAGGCGTGACGGTGGTCGACGACACCTATAACGCCAATCCCGATTCCGTGGCTGCTGCCATTGCCGTGCTGGCCGAGCTGCCCGCACCGCAGTTGCTGGTGCTGGGCGACATGGGGGAGGTGGGCGATCACGGCCCGCAGTTCCATGCCGAGGCCGGCGCGCTGGCGCAGCAGGCAGGTATTGCCCATTTCTTTGCTCTGGGTGACCAGAGCGCGTTTGCTGCCTCTGCCTTCGGCAGTGGTGCTCAGTATTTTGATAGCATGGCCGCCCTTCAGCAGGCGGTGTGCGCAGTTTTACCCAAAGTAGGTAGTGTTTTGGTCAAGGGTTCGCGGTTCATGAAGATGGAGCAAGTGGTGCAGAGCATTGAGGCCTGCGCAGACAAGAAGCAGGGCAACTGCGAGGAGGCCGCATGCTGCTGATGCTGGCTCAATGGCTGCAGGGTATCTCGCCGGAGTTCGGCTTCCTGCGCGTCTTCCAGTACCTGACGCTGCGCGCCGTGCTGGCCGCCGTCACCGCCTTGCTGATCGGTCTGTGGATCGGCCCCAAGGCCATCCGCATGCTGACCGCGCTCAAGATCGGCCAGCCCGTGCGTGGCTATGCCATGGAGACCCATCTGGTCAAGAGCGGCACGCCGACCATGGGTGGGGTGCTGATTTTGTTCTCGATTTCCGTGTCCACCTTGCTGTGGTTTGACCTGTCCAACCGCTTTGTCTGGATCGTGCTGCTGGTCACGCTGGGCTTCGGTGCGATTGGCTGGGTGGACGACTGGCGCAAGGTCGTCAACAAGGACCCCGAGGGCATGCGCTCGGGCGAGAAGTATTTCTGGCAGTCCGTCATCGGTCTGCTGGCCGCCCTGTATCTGGTGTTCTGCATCTCCGAGAACAGCAATGCCGAGGTCTTCGGGCTGTTCGTCTCCTGGGTGCAGTCGGGCTTTTCCATGGACCTGCCGCCCAAGGCCGGCCTGATGGTGCCCTTCTTCAAGGAAGTCAGCTACCCGCTGGGCGTGCTGGGCTTCATCGTCATGACCTATCTGGTCATCGTGGGTGCCAGCAATGCCGTGAACCTGACCGACGGTCTCGACGGCCTGGCCATCATGCCCGTCATCATGGTGGGCACGGCGCTGGGCATCTTCGCCTATGTGACCGGCAACGCCACCTATGCGCGCTATCTGCTGTTTCCCAGCATCCCCGGCACGGGCGAGCTGATGGTGTTCTGCGGCGCCATGGCGGGCGCAGGTCTGGCCTTTCTCTGGTTCAACGCGCACCCCGCCCAGGTCTTCATGGGCGATGTGGGCGCGCTGGCGCTGGGCGCCGCTCTGGGCACGATTGCCGTGATCGTGCGCCAGGAAATCGTGCTGGCCGTGATGGGCGGAATCTTTGTGGCGGAAGCCATCTCGGTGATGCTGCAGGTGACTTACTTCAAGTACACCAAGAAGCGCTATGGAGAGGGCCGCCGCCTGCTGAAGATGGCGCCGCTGCATCACCACTTTGAGAAGAGCGGCTGGAAGGAGACCCAGGTCGTGATCCGCTTCTGGATCATCACCATGCTGCTGTGCCTGCTGGGCCTGTCCACCCTGAAGCTGAGGTAATCGCCATGCAAGACGAAGATCTCAAGCTCGACGATCAGGTTCTGCAGCCGGATGCGGAATCGGGTGCTATGCATATGCAAGCGCCTTCCGCTCATCTACCAAGCATTTCAGATGAAAATGTATCTGAAATGATTCAGGAGCAAGCGCAAGCAGCTACTGAAATTGCAGCGCCTGTCATCATCGCCAAGACGTTGGATGTCGAGCCGGTGCCCGATATCTCCACCTTGACGGCGGCCAGGGACGCAGCCGCCTTTGTGGCACAGATCTTTGCCGACCCCAGCATCTCCGATGCGGCCGATGCCGAAGTGACCGAAGTCGAGTCGCAGCCCGAAGCCGAGCCGCAGGAGGTGGTGGAGCTGCCGCCTGTCCCCGTGCATTGGCCGCAAGGCGCGGCCCAGCATCTGCAGGGTCAGCGTGTGCTGATTCTGGGTTTGGGCATCTCTGGCATTGCGATGGCCCGCTGGTGCGTGCGTGCCGGTGCCGAGGTTACGGTGGCCGACACGCGTGAAGCCCCTCCCTATCTGTCCGCGCTGCAGACCGAGCTGCCCGGCGTGCGCTTTGTCGCAGGCGAGTTCACGGCGGCTCTGGTCGACGGCCAGAGCCTGAGCTCTGTCTATCGCTCGCCGGGCCTGAGCCCGGCCAGCGTGGCGCCGGTCTTCAATGCCGCGCGCAGCATCGGCCTGCCCACGGGGGGCGAGCTGGACCTGTTTGCCTTTGCGCTCAAGGGCCTGCGCGAAGCCCATGGCTATGCGCCCAAGGTGCTGGGCATCACCGGCACCAATGGCAAGACCACGGTCACCTCGCTGACCGGTCAGCTGCTGGAGCATGGCGGACTGAGCGTGGGCGTGGCCGGCAATATCGGTCCCACGCTGCTCGACACCCTGTCCGGTCGCATCGATGCCGAGACCCTGCCCCAGGCCTGGGTGCTGGAGCTGTCCAGCTTTCAGCTCGACGACTGCCACGGTTTCGAGCCCACGGCAGCCACGGTGCTCAATATCACCCAGGACCATCTGGACTGGCATGGCGGCATGCAGGCCTATGCCGATGCCAAGGCCCATGTCTTTGGCGAGCAGGCTCTGATGGTGCTCAACCGCGAAGACCCCGTCGTCATGGCCATGCTGCCCGCGCCCGTGGCGGTGCCGGGCAAGCGTGGCAAGACTTTCCAGCGGGCCCATGTCACCTTTGGCGGCGACATGCCGCGCCGCCCCGGAGACTTTGGTCTGGAGGTGGTCAACGGCATGACCTGGCTGGTGCGCGCCCATGAGGCTGACGAAACCAGCAAGGGCAAGCACGTCGACGATCTGCACATCGTGCGCCTGATGCCCGCCGATGCGCTGCGCATCCGCGGCCGCCACAACGCCATCAATGCGCTGTCGGCCCTGGCGCTGGCGACCGGTGCGGGATGCACGCTGGCACCGCTTCTATACGGCCTGCGCGAATACCGGGGCGAGCCGCACCGCGTGCAGCCCGTGGGCCGGGTGGGCGATGTCGAATACTTTGACGACAGCAAGGGCACGAATGTGGGCGCCACCGTGGCCGCCCTCATGGGCCTGGGGCCGGACCACCGCATCGTGGTGATCCTGGGCGGTCTGGGCAAGGGCCAGGACTTCACGCCGCTGGCCGCACCCGTCTCGCGCTATGTGCGCGCGGCTGTGCTGATCGGCCAGGATGCGCCGCAAATTCGCGAGGCACTGGGCGACACCGGCGTGAGCCTGGTCGATGCCGCCACCATGCAGGACGCCGTGCAGCAGGCCGCGCGCCTGGCCCATGCCAATGATGCGGTGCTGCTCTCGCCCGCTTGCGCGAGCATGGACATGTTCAAGGACTATGCGGACCGTGCCCACCAGTTTGTGGAAGCGGTGCGCGAGCTGGCGCTTGACGCCGGCCAGCAACTGGAGGACGGCGCATGACAGCCGCCTTCCTGACCAGCCTCTCCGGCCGCATGCGCTCGTGGTTCCGCAGCGCAGAGGAAAGGCCCATCGATGTGCTGCCTGTGCGCGTAGGCGGGCCGCTGTACGACCGTCCCACCCGTACTCCGGCAAGCGTGCTGGGGCTGGATCAGGCATTGATCTGGGTCGTCATCGCCTTGCTGTCCTGGAGTCTGGTCATGGTGTATTCGGCATCGATTGCGATGCCCGACAACCCGCGCTTCGGCAAGATCGAGCCCTATCACTTTTTGCTGCGCCACACCATGTCGATAGGCATGGCCTTTGTGGCCGCGCTGCTGGCCTTCCAGGTGCCCATGAATGTCTGGGAGAAGGTGGCGCGCAAGCTGTTTCTGATCTCCATCGTGTTGCTGATGGCGGTGCTGATCCCGCATGTGGGCACGGTGGTCAACGGCGCGCGTCGCTGGCTGTCGCTGGGCATCATGAACTTCCAGCCTTCCGAGCTGGCCAAGTTCTCCATCCTGATCTATGCGGCCGACTACATGGTGCGCAAGATGGAGGTCAAGGAGCGCTTCTTCCGCGCCGTGCTGCCCATGGGCCTGGCCGTGGTCGTGGTGGGCGTGCTGCTGCTGGCCGAGCCCGACATGGGGGCCTTCATGGTGATCGTCGTGATCTCCATGGGCATTTTGTTCCTGGGCGGCGTGAACGCGCGCATGTTCTTCATCATCGCATTGCTGGTGGTGGCGGCCTTCGGCATGATCATCGCCACCTCGGAGTGGCGCCGCGAACGTATTTTTGCCTACCTCGATCCCTGGGATGAGAAGCATGCGCTGGGCAAGGGCTACCAGCTCTCGCATGCGCTGATTGCCATCGGGCGGGGCGAGATCTTCGGCGTGGGCCTGGGCCGCAGCGTGGAAAAGCTGCACTGGCTGCCTGAGGCGCATACCGACTTTCTGCTGGCCGTGATCGGCGAAGAATTTGGTCTGGTCGGTCTGCTGCTGATTGCTGCCGTCTTCTTCTGGTTGACCCGCCGCATCATGCTGATCGGCCGTCAGGCCATCGCGCTGGACCGTGTCTTTGCCGGGCTGGTGGCCGAGGGCGTGGCGATCTGGATGGGCTTCCAGGCCTTTATCAACATGGGTGTGAATCTGGGCGCCTTGCCAACCAAAGGCCTGACTCTGCCGTTAATGAGCTTTGGCGGTTCGGCCATTTTGATGAATTTGATTGCGATAGCTGTGGTGCTCAGAGTCGATTACGAAAACAAGCTGCTGATGAAGGGGGGCCACGCATGAGCCTTCTCATCAAGCCAAACAAGCCACGCACGGCACTGGTGATGGCCGGTGGTACCGGCGGTCATATCTTCCCCGGTCTGGCCGTGGCGCAGGAGCTGCGCTCGCGCGGCTGGAATGTGCACTGGCTGGGCGCGCCCGGCTCCATGGAGTCGCGCATCGTGCCGCCCCAGGGCTTTGCGCTGGAGCTGATCGAATTTGGCGGCGTGCGCGGCAAGGGGCTCAAGACCCTGGTGCAACTGCCGTTCAGGCTGGCGAAGGCCTTCTCGCAGGCGCGTGCCGTGATCAAGCGCGTGCAGCCCGATGTGGTCATCGGCCTGGGCGGTTACCTCACCGTGCCAGGTGGCCTGATGGCCGCAGCTTCGGGCGTGCCCGTGGTGCTGCACGAGCAGAACTCCGTGGCCGGCATGGCCAACAAGGTCGTGGCCAAGGTGGCCAAGCGCGTGTTCACGGCTTTCCCCAAGGTGTTTGCCCAGGGTGAATGGGTGGGCAATCCGCTGCGTCAGGCGTTTCTGGAGCAGGCCGAGCCCGCCCAGCGCTTTGCCGGGCGCAGCGGCCCGCTCAGGCTGCTGGTGGTGGGCGGTAGCCTGGGAGCCAGGGCGCTCAATGAGATCGTGCCCCAGGCTCTGGCCCTGATACCCGCCGATCAGCGCCCCTTGGTGCTGCACCAAAGCGGCACGGCCCAGATCGATGCGCTGCGTGCCAACTATCAGGCCGCCGGCGTGCAGGCCGAGCTGACCCCCTTCATCGACGACACGGCCAAGGCCTTTGCCGATGCCGACCTCATCGTCTGCCGTGCCGGTGCCAGCACCGTGACCGAGATTGCCGCCGTTGGGGCGGCAGCGGTCTATGTGCCCTTCCCGGCGGCGGTGGACGACCACCAAAGCAGCAATGCCCGATTCCTGGTGGACGCCGGTGGCGGCTGGTTACAGCCTCAAAGTACTTTGAGCGCCCAAGGGTTGGCGGAAATGCTACAAAATATGCAGCGTGCGACGCTGTTGGAGCGCGCTGAACTCGCGAAGAAAATGCAAAAGACTGATGCCACCGCGAAGGTGGTCGCCGCTTGTGAGGAGTTGGCAGCATGAAACACGCCATTCATCACATTCACTTTGTCGGTATTGGCGGCGCCGGCATGAGCGGTATTGCAGAGGTTCTGCATAACCTGGGTTACGCCATTTCAGGCTCCGACCTGGCTGACAGCGCCACGCTGCGCCGCCTGGCGGGCCTGGGCATCAAGACCTTTGTCGGTCACGCGGCCGAGAACGTTGTTGGCAGCGATGCCGTGGTGACATCCACGGCCGTGCAGGGCGACAACCCCGAGGTCCTGGCTGCGCGCGAGAAAAAGATTCCTGTGGTTCCTCGTGCACTGATGCTGGCCGAGCTGATGCGTTTCAAGCAGGGCATCGCCATTGCCGGCGCGCATGGCAAGACCACCACCACCAGCCTGGTGACCAGTGTGCTGGCCGAGGCCGGTCTGGATCCCACCTTCGTGATCGGCGGCAAGCTCAACAGCGCCGGCGCGAATGCCAAGCTGGGTCAGGGCGACTACATCGTGGTCGAGGCTGACGAGTCCGATGCCTCCTTCCTGAACCTGCTGCCTGTGATGGCCGTCGTCACCAATATCGACGCCGATCACATGGAAACCTACGGCCATGACTTCGGCCGTCTCAAGCAGGCCTTTGTCGACTTCCTGCATCGCATGCCGTTTTACGGGCGTGCCATTCTCTGCGTCGACAGCCCTGCCGTGCGCGAGATCCTGCCCAAGCTGGCGCGTCCGGTCACGACCTACGGCTTTGCCGAAGATGCCCAGGTGCGCGCCGTGAACGTGCGTGCCGAAGCCGGTCGCATGCGCTTTACCGTGCGCCGCCAGAACGGCCAGAGCTACCCCGATCTGGAAGTCGTGCTGAGCCTGCCCGGCGAGCACAACGTGCTCAACGCACTGTCTGCCGTGGCGGTGGCCATGGAACTGGAGATTTCCGACGAGGCGCTGCTGCGCGCATTGGAAGGCTTCAAGGGTGTGGGACGGCGCTTCCAGCGTTATGGCGAGCTGCCGGCTGCCAATGGCGGCACTTTCACCGTCATCGACGACTACGGTCATCACCCCGTGGAAATGGCTGCCACGCTGGCTGCGGCGCGCGGTGCCTTCCCGGGGCAGCGCCTGGTGCTGGCCTTCCAGCCACACCGCTACAGCCGCACGCGCGACTGTTTCGAGGACTTTGTAAAGGTCATCGGCAGCGCCGACTCGGTGCTGCTGGCCGAGGTCTATGCAGCGGGCGAGGCCCCCATCGTGGCTGCCGACGGTCGATCCCTGGCTCGCGCCTTGCGTGTGGCCGGCAAGGTCGAGCCTGTATTTGTGGAAAACATTGCCGATATGCCGGCAGCTATTGCTGCCAATGCGCAAGCGGGCGATGTATTGCTGTGCATGGGTGCCGGGTCAATTGGCGCCGTGCCTGGGAAATTGGTTGAAATGCTTCAGAAACAAGAGCTGGCTGCGCCCGCAGGGAGCGCGCAATGAGCATGTTTGGTACAAATATCGACGTGAAGGCACTGGGCAAGGTCGCCGTGCTCATGGGGGGCCGCTCGTCCGAGCGCGAGGTCTCGCTGATGTCCGGCGCTGGCGTGCTGGCCGCATTGCTGTCCAAGGGTGTCGACGCCCACAAGTTCGACCCTGCCGAACAGGGGCTGGACCAGCTCAAGGTACAAGGCTTTGACCGCTGCTTCATAGCGCTGCATGGCCGCTACGGCGAGGACGGCACGGTGCAGGGCGCGCTGGAGTTGCTGGACATCCCCTATACGGGTTCGGGCGTGATGGCTTCCAGCATCGCCATGGACAAGATCATGACCAAGCGCATCTGGCGCTTTGAAGGCCTGCCCACGCCGGACTGGCGCATGGTCGATTCGGCCGAAGCCACCCGTGATGCATTGCAGGCCCTGGGCGCTCCCATGATCGTCAAGCCCGCACGCGACGGCTCCAGCATTGGCCTGACCAAGGTGATGAATGCCGACGAATGCGCCAAGGCCTACGAGCTGGCAGCCCAGTACGACGCAGAAGTGCTGTGCGAGCAGTTCATTGCCGGTGACGAGACCACCTGCCCCGTGCTGGGCACGGGAGCCAAGGCCGCTGCGCTGCCGGTGATCCGAATCGTGGCGCCCGAAGGCAACTACGACTACCAGAACAAGTACTTCACAGATACCACGCAGTACCACTGCCCTAGCGGCCTGCCGGCTGCCGAGGAAGCCGAGATCCAGCGCATTGTGGAGAAAGCCTTCCGCACCCTGGGCTGCCGTGGCTGGGCGCGTGCCGACATCATGATTCGCGCCGGCGACCGCAAGCCTTTCTTGCTGGAGATCAACACCTCTCCTGGCATGACGGGGCATTCTCTCGTCCCCATGGCTGCGCGCGCCTCCGGCGTGAGCTACGAAAACCTGTGCCTTGGCATTCTGGCCATGAGCACGCTGGATGGAGAAGCGGAGCAGCCATGAACCGCAACCAGCCCACAGCCGCCGTCCCGTTCGACGTCAAGCTCATGAACATCACTGCCACGGTGATGTTCATGGGGTGCTTGACGGCGTGCGTGATGGCCGTGGGTTGGTGGTTGATGCGAACTCCGGCCTTCAATATTGGCCGCATCGTGGTGGAAGGCGAGTTGGTGCATAACAACGCTGTGACGCTGCGTGCCAATGTGGCGCCAGTGCTCAAAGGCAACTTCTTCACGGTGGACCTGAAGGCGGCTCAGCACGCATTCGAGCAAGTGCCCTGGGTGCAGCAGGCGCAGGTGCGCCGCGAATATCCGAACGGCTTGCGCGTTGCGCTCAAGGAGCATGTGGCCGAGGCCTTCTGGGGGGCTGAGACCGGTGCCGGTCTGGTCAACAAGGCCGGCGAAGTGTTTGAAGCCAATCTGGGCGAACTGGACCGCGAAGGTCTGCCGCGTCTGCAAGGTCCCGAGGGCTCGGCCCCGCGTGTTCTGCAGATGTATCGAGAGCTGGAGCCGGCCTTGAAGCCGCTCGATGTGGCGCTGGACAGCCTGACTCTGGATGCGCGTGGCAGTTGGACGCTGGTGCTGGACAACGATGCGCTGCTGGAGCTGGGCGGCGGCACGACTGAAGACATATTGCGGCGCGTGCAGCGCTTTGTGCGCACGCTGCCTCAGGTCACCTCTCAATACAAGCGCTCGGCTGCGGCACTGGAGTCTGCAGACCTGCGTTACGAAGACGGCTATGCCTTGCGACTCAAGGGCGTGACCACTGGAACCTCCGCGCCGGCAGTTGCTGCCAGGGCCAGACGATAAGCGGGAGCAGGGGAGCAGACATGCAAGGCGCACACAAAGACAAGACAGAACCTACCGGGGGCGGAAGCTGATATGGCAAGAGAATACAAGGATGTGATTGTTGGGCTGGATATCGGCACGGCCAAGGTCATGGCGGTGGTGGCCGAGGTCATGTCCAATGGCGAGCTCAAGCTGGCAGGTCTGGGCGTAGCCCCCAGCAATGGCTTGAAGCGCGGCGTGGTCGTGAACATCGATGCGACCGTGCAAAGCATCCAGCAGGCGCTCAAAGAGGCCGAGCTGATGGCGGATTGCAAGATTCAGCGAGTGTGCACCGGCATTACGGGCAGTCATATCCGCGGCCTCAATTCCAGCGGCATGGTGGCCATCAAGGACAAGGAAGTCTCGTCCACCGATATGGCCCGCGTGATGGAAACCGCCAAGGCCATCAATATCTCGTCCGACCAGCGTCTGCTGCTGGTCGAGGCGCAGGAGTTCGTCATCGACGGCCACGAGGTGCGCGAGCCCATCGGCATGAGTGGTATTCGTCTTGAAGCCAAGATCCATATCGTGACCGGCGCCCAGAGCGCGGCCGAGAACATCATCAAATGCGTGCGCCGCTGCGGCCTGGAAGTCGAGCAGCTGCTGCTCAACCCGCTGGCATCGGCCCAGGCCGTGCTGACCGACGACGAGCGCGAGCTGGGCGTGGCCGTGGTGGATATCGGCGCGGGCGCGACCGATGTGGCCATCTTCACCGGTGGTGCGATTCGCCATACGGCCGTGATCCCGATCGCCGGTGACCTGATCACCAGCGACATCGCCATGGCCCTGCGCACTCCCACCAAGGATGCCGAGGACATCAAGGTCGAGAGCGGCTACGCCAAGCAGCTGCTGGCCGACCCCGATGCCCAGGTCGAAGTGCCTGGTCTGGGCGACCGCAGCCCGCGCATGATCAGCAAGCAGGCCCTGGCCGGCGTGATCGAGCCCCGCGTGGAGGAGATCTTCTCGCTGGTGCAGCAGGTCATCCGCGAGTCGGGCTACGAAGAAGTGCTGTCCTCGGGCATCGTGCTCACGGGCGGCAGCGCCGTCATGCCCGGGATGATCGAGCTGGGCGAGGACATCTTCCTCAAGCCCGTGCGCCGCGGTCTTCCCAAATATTCCGGTGCGCTGGCCGATATGGTCGCCCAGCCCCGTGCAGCTACCGTGATGGGACTGCTTGATGAAGCACGTCTGGCACGTTTGCGCGGCTACAAGGTGGCCCAGAAGAGCGGTTCCATGAAGACCGCTTTCGGCCGGTTCAAGGACTTCATCGTGGGGAACTTCTGATATGAGCATTTATCGCATGTTCATCACCGGACCACCACAGATGGATTTTTCGCGGTATCGACGACGAAGACCGCGAAGACTTCAAGAGTTCGAAATTTCTTTTCCACAGCAGCGACAAACCACCACTAGAGAACAGGAGCACCACCATGCCTATCGACATGATTGAAACCGAAGAATTCAACCAAGGCACGCAGATCAAGGTGATCGGCGTCGGCGGCGGCGGCGGCAACGCCGTCGACCACATGATTGAACGCAGCGTTCAGGGCGTCGAATTCATTACGGCCAATACCGATGCTCAAGCTCTTTTGCGCAGCCGCGCTCACCGCACCATCCATCTGGGTGGCAGCGGCCTGGGTGCCGGCAGCAAGCCCGACAAGGGCCGCGATGCTGCGGAAGCTGCTGTGGAAGATATTCGCGCTGCCATCGAAGGCGCGCACATGCTCTTCATTACGGCTGGCATGGGTGGTGGTACGGGTACCGGTGCATCGCCTGTGATCGCACGAGTGGCCAAGGAAATGGGCATTCTGACGGTGGGTGTGGTGACCAAGCCTTTCGAGTGGGAAGGCGGCCGCCGCATGCAGAACGCTGACGCCGGCCTGGCCGAGTTGGAAGCGAATGTGGACTCGCTGATCGTTGTGCTCAACGAAAAGCTGCTCGATGTGCTGGGTGACGATATCTCCCAGGACGAGGCTTTTGCCCATGCCAACGATGTTCTGAAGAACGCCGTGGGCGGCATTGCCGAAATCATCAACGAGTACGGCCATGTGAACGTCGACTTCGAAGACGTGCGCACCGTGATGGGCGAGCCCGGCAAGGCCATGATGGGTACGGCCAAGGCCGCCGGTCCCGATCGTGCCCGCATCGCCGCCGAGCAGGCCGTGGCCTGCCCGCTGCTGGAAGGCATCGATCTGTCCGGCGCCAAGGGCGTGCTGGTGCTGGTGACGGCCGCCAAGGGCAGCCTGAAGCTGTCCGAGTCGCGTCTGGCCATGTCCACCATCAACGCCTACGCGTCTCCCGATGCGCATGTGATCTATGGCGCAGCCTACGATGACTCGCTGGGCGACGAGATCCGCGTGACCGTGGTGGCCACCGGCCTGTCGCGTCCCAATGTGCGTCGCCAGAACATCCAGGTGGTGCAGGGCGGTCTGCGTACCGGTACCGACAACGTGGCCGTGGGCCTGCCTCCCCTGGGCGGCATGGAATACGGCACGGCCAACACCAATGTGCCCAGCGTCTGGCGCACCAACCGCACCCAGGCTTCGGAGCGCGTGAGCGCTCTGGCCTCTGGCGGCATGGACGATGTGGAGATCCCGGCCTTCCTGCGCAAGCAGGCTGACTAAGCTCCCCCTGAGGCGCTTTGCCTCGGCGGCCCCGCGCCTTCCCCCTCTCTCGCTTCGCGGGAGGGGGACGACGCCATCGCTGCGGGGGCGGCCCTTGCTCGGCATCTCTGAGTTGGTGCTCGCCAGTATTTGAGAGGTCAGCCGCAAAGGCTTCTGGCGCGTTAAGTGCTGAGGCCTTCATCAGTTCGCTGTATCGCAGCGATTAAGACAACCCTGGGTCGGCGTAAGCCGGCTCGGGGTTGTCCCATTTAAAATACCGGCATGCTTCAGCAACGTACCATCAAGACCATTTCCCGTGCCGTAGGCGTGGGCCTGCACAGCGGCCAGCGTGTCGAGTTGACGCTGCGCCCTGCCCAGCCTGATACCGGCATCGTGTTTCGTCGCGTGGACTTGCCCGAGCCTGTGGATATCCCCATTTCCGCCGAGGCAGTGACCGATACGCGCATGGCCTCGACCATCGGCAGCGGCGGTGCCAAGGTACATACGGTAGAGCACCTGATGTCGGCCATCGCCGGTCTGGGAATCGACAACCTCTATGTGGACATCACTGCCGAAGAAGTGCCGATTCTCGATGGTTCCTCGTCCTCGTTCGTGTTTCTGCTGCAAAGCGCCGGAATCGAGTTGCAGAAGGCGCCCAAGCGTTTCATCCGCATCAAGAGCCCGATCGAGGTGCGTGAAGGTGAAGGCCAGAACCTCAAGTGGGCGCGCTTCGATCCCTACCATGGCTTCAAGCTGCGCTTCGAGATCGACTTCGCTCACCCCGCAGTGGACTCCACGGGACAGTGCGTGGAGTTCGACATGGGTCTGGACAACTACACACGCGATATCGCCCGCGCGCGCACCTTCGGCTTCACCAAGGATGTGGAAATGCTGCGCAACAACGGCTTGGCACTGGGCGGCGGGCTGGACAACGCCATCGTCATGGACGACTACAAGGTCCTGAACAGCGACGGCCTGCGCTATGACGACGAGTTTGCCAAGCACAAGATCCTTGATGCGATTGGTGACCTGTATCTGATCGGCAAGCCCATTCTCGGTGCCTACAGCGCCTTTCGCTCGGGTCACGGCCTCAACAACAAGCTGCTGCGCGCCATGATCGCTCAGCCGGAGACCTGGGAGATGGTGACCTTTGAGAGCGAGCGCCAGGCTCCCCAGGGCTTTGCCATGCCCGCCCAGGCCTGGTGAGCGAGACCTCCATGCTGATCTTTCGCTGGCTGGCCGCCTTGCTGATTCTGGCTTCGGCACTGAGCTTTGCCTTCTACATGGGAACCGGCAAGGTGCACTACAAGCGCCTGGGCTTCTTGCTGTTCAAGTGGACGGTGATCGCCGGTCTGGCCTTTTTTGCCGTGATGTTTGTCGGGCGCATCATCTGAGAGCTGATGAATATTGATAGCGGCTTGCCAAATCCGGCTCGGCGCTTCGTGGGTTTCTGTTCTGTAAACGGCGCGCAAAAAGTGGTTAATCGGCAGTTGCTCATTTCTTGCGGTGCCGAAATTGGGTAAAGATGGATCTGCTGCGGCCGCCATGACTGGCCGCACACCTTGTTGACCGAAACGACTCGACAAAGGAGTACCCATGTCCCGTTTGACTACCCGCATTCTTTCTGTCTCCATTGCCGCCTGCCTGGGGCTGGGCAGTCTGGCCGTCCAGGCGCAGCCCGGCCCGCCGCCCGGTCGCGGCAATGGACATGGCGCGCAGGACATGCGCCATGACGGTCGCCATGATGATCGTGGCCGGCATGAGCAGCGCTATGACAGGCGTGACGACCGACGTGACGACCGACGTGCCGATCGTCACGACAATGGTCGCCGTGGCGGTGGTCCCGACCATAACTGGTACAAGGGCAGTCGCGTGCCGCCGCAATACCGCAGCCATCACTATGTGGTGAATGACTGGCGCGGCCATCATCTGTCGGCACCGCCACGCGGCTATCACTGGATTCAGAACGGCGGCGACTATCTGCTGGTTGCCATTGCCACAGGCGTGATCGCCTCCATGGTGCTGGGCAATTACTAAACCGTGACACCTCTCGAAAAGCCGTGGCATGCCGCGGCTTTTTTGCATTAGGGGATGCGTGTAAGCAAGTTCGGTTCAGTTCTTGGGCGCCAGACAGGAATCCGTGCGGGCCTGGCACACCTTGGCGATGATATGAGTCCGCAACAAGCGCTGCCAGCTTGCATTTCAATAGGGAGTAAGACTTGGCAGCAACCATATGGCGTAAGTGTTGGCGAGTCCTGGTGCATTTGTTTTATTGGCGTCGGGCACTTGCAGCAGGCGTTTAGCCATCCTGGACTTTGCAGGACAGTAGGTGCGGCTCGACATAGGAAGTTGGACAACTGCAGACACGATATCGCTTTGGCCCTACCAACGTGGAAATGCCGCGTAGTCACCATTTGCCACGTGGCGGCGGGCTGCATCTGGCTTCGGCGCTGAGCTTCACTAGGTAGTCAGCAAGGCGATCAGTAGGCGCATTTGGTTTCTTGCAGTTTAGGCGACCAGATATCGCCAGCCTGGTCTGATGTCTGCCGACAATGTCGGTGGTAGTCCTGAGCACTTTCTCAGTTGAGCTACTCGACATATTTTTTAACCTGCATGCAAGCCATAGTGTTTGAAGGGGTCGGTGAAGTGGAGGAAACCTGATCGTCCACTTCATTTTCAGAAAATTCTTATTTTTTTCTCTTTATGAATGTTTTAGTGTTTTGATACCCGCTAGGTGCTTACGGTGGGCATCAGATAGGCTGAAGATGATAAAGGAGAATTCATGGAGAAAAATTGCATCTCGCGCGAGCAAGCCCGTCAGTTCATCGAAGAAGAAATGAGGCGTCCTCAGAGTAATAAGGTTTTGCATGCCCACCCGAGTCCTATGTATTGGTCGGAGTCAGATGGAAATGAAAGTGCTCTTTGGAATGCTCGCTGTGAAATAAATCATGAGAGACCAATAAATACTAATTTTTATATCGGAATACCTTATTGTCTTCCGACGAAACCTAGTCATTGTGGGTTCTGTCTTTTTCCAACCCAAGACTATGGCGGAAATGGTGAAATGCTGAAGTACTTGGATTATTTGGAGAAAGAAGCCAGGCTGATGGAGCATCATCTTCGTTACGACAGAATTTCATCTGTTTATGTAGGAGGGGGAACTCCAAATTTGCTGCGCTGCGAGGACTATATTCGTTTGAAGAATATCATTAAACGGATTTTCGGTGAACCGTCTAAAAATATAGAGCAAACGCTTGAAGGTATACCTCAACTCTTCAATCGCGACAAGGTACAAGCCATAAAAGAGGCCGGATTCAATAGAGTCAGTATGGGTGTGCAGCAGATGAGCGACAAGCTAATTCGCTACAGTGGCCGAAAGCAGACCCATGAGCAGGTGATTAGTGCCTTGGAAGAGTTCAATGCAGCTTGTCTTTCTGTCAACGTCGATCTTATTTATGGTTGGCCTGAACAGACGATGCAAGATACGATTGGGAGAAAATAGAGGTTGAAAATGAGGTGTTCTCACATGAAAATGCGGGTGGCTATTATTATGAACAGCAGCTCCGAGAATTCATTAATAAAAACTCAGATGGTGTGACGGGGGGTGTCTCCAATATGGTTGGAATAGGCTATGCGGCCATCAGTGGCTGCATGACATGGCCATATAAGGGTGGGCCCAACTGGACTCAGATGAACAAACGCTCGCTGGAAGAATATTTCAGGTGCATTGATATGGGAGCTCTCCCTGTTGAAAAGAAGTTTGAGCATACGCTGGAGGATATTCGTCTGGTTTATATATTCCAGCAGTTGCAGGCGATGAAGCTGGATGTGCATACTTATGCGCAAGCATTCGGTTCTGACGTAATGGAAGACTACGAGCCAATCTGGGAGGAGTTGGATGCCCGGCAATGGATAGAGAAATCCGCTGATGCCATCCACATAGTAGGTGTGGGGCAGTTTTTGATCCCTATGATTCAGGCACTGTTCTCTCATGCTCGCTTGCAAGCAATGCGGGCGAGCCGTTCTTCGATGCACACTGAAGGCAAGAGCGTTATCCGGATCACGGAGGGTTGACCTTATATGCGAAGAGTCGATGTAACGACCGGGGATGGGCATTCCATCGTGCTGACACGCATCGGCCCCGCGCGGGGGGCGGTGGTGGTCGTGACGCACGGCACGTTTTCCAGCGCCTCCTCATGCCAGAGGCTGGGTCGATTCCTCGCTGCGCAGGGTTTTGGCGTCTGGCTTTTCGATTGGCGAGGACATGGGCTGAATCAGTCAGTCAGCTACGATTACGACCTGGAAACTGTGGCCGAGCAGGACGTTGACAGCGCTCTTCAAGAGATTCTCCGCCAGGAGCAAGGTCGGTCCATGGTATTCATCGGGCATAGTGGTGGGGGCATTGCAGCAGCCATCTGGGCAGCGCGCCAGCCCGAGCGTGCGCAGGCGCATCTGGCCGGTCTCGTGTTGCTGGCCGCCCAGACGACCCATGCAGCTGCAATCTTTTCAGCGCGGATCGCCATCCACGGGTACAGGGCCTGGATAGGCCGTAGGCAATGGCTGACCGCAAGCTCAATGGTGGGCCCCGAGAGGGAAAGCGCTCGCCTGATGCGGCAGTGGTGCCATTGGAACCTGCGCCGCAGCTTTGTCGGGAAGGACGGCATGGATTATCTGAGCAGCCTGGCCCAGGTTCGGATTCCCGTTCTGGCACTGGCAGGATCTGCGGACCGTGTGATCGCTCCCTGGCGGGGCTGCGAAGCCCTTGCCAGGGCCTTCGGAGGGCCTGATGTGGAGTTTCTGCTATGCAGCAAGGCCGCAGGCTTTGCGGAGGACTACAGCCACAGTCGGTTGCTGATGTCCGGCAATGCGCAATCCGATGTGTTTCCCTGGATCGCGCAGTGGATCAGACTCAGGTCCGCACTGGCTCAATAGACCCGTCCGCCCCGGTACATGGCATGTTGCTTGCGGCGCAGATCGGTGGACTTGGCCATCAGTCCCATGGCTGCAGCCGCATGGGCATGGGTGATGGCCAGTCCCAGCGCGTCGGCGGCATCGGTACCAGGCAGGCCTGGCAGTTGCAGCAGCCGTTTGACCATTTCCTGAATCTGGCTCTTGGCCGCACGGCCATGACCGACCACGGCTTTTTTCATCTGCAGGGCGGTGTATTCGGAAACCGCGAGATTGGCGTTGACCAGCGCCGTCAGCGCCGCGCCGCGTGCCTGGCCCAGCAGCAGCGTGGACTGCGGGTTGACGTTGACGAAAACGATTTCCACGGAGGCTACCTCAGGCTGGTAGCGGGCAGCGACCTCGGAGATGCCGTCAAACAGCACCTTGAGGCGACCCGGCAGGTCGCCGAGCTCCATCTTGTTGGTGCGTATGGTGCCGCTGGCCACATAGGACAGGCGCTGGCCTTCCATATCGATGACGCCAAAGCCCGTGGTCTGCAGGCCGGGGTCGATTCCTAGAATTCGCATGGCTGTCGATTATCCACGTACAAAACCTTCCTGCTCCATGCGGGTAGGCAGCAAGCAAGAGCCGCCTTGCGGCGATGCTGCCACTCCCCTTGGGGGAAGGCGCGGGGCAGCCCAGACGAAGCGCCTCAGGGGGGCGTCACCATCGGTATATAGCGCGCAATCGTGCGGCTGCGCTGCGCCAGATAGCGCGATTGCGGCATTTTCTCGAAGCGCTTGGGTGCCGGAAGCATGGCGGCAAGTCGTGCTGCCTCAGCCGCATTGAGCTGGGCGGCACTCTTGCGGAAGTAATGCCGGGCGGCGGCCTCGGCGCCGAACACGCCCTGGCCCCATTCCACATTGTTGAGGTAGATCTCCAGAATGCGCTGTTTGCTCAGCATCAGCTCCAGCAATTGCGCGAGCACCAGCTCCTGTCCCTTGCGCAGAAAATTGCGTTCGCCCGACAGCAGCAGGTTCTTGGCCAGCTGCTGGGTGATGGTGGAGCCGCCATAGACCTTGGCTGGCTTGCTGTTGCTTCCGGCTTTTTCTGCCTGCATGGCCCTGGCCTCGGCTTGTGCGTTGCGCTGCCATGCTCTCTGAACGGCATCCCATTCCACGCCGTGGTGCTCCATGAAGCCGGCGTCCTCGGAGGCAATCACCGCGCGCTTGAGGTTGCCGGAGATCTGGTCGTAGTCCACCCATTGCTGGCGCCAGTGCAGGCCCTCGCTGCTGTGCGCAAGCTGCCAGGCTTCGGAGCGCTGATAGCTGGTGGACTCCGGGTCCAGCCAGGCCATGACTGCGATGCGTGCCACAAAAAACAATTGCAGCAGCAAGACCGAGCAAAGTATCAGCAGCAGCAGTCGGCCCAGAGCTTTCATGATCTGCCCAGCCTCAGTGGGCCGCTTCGGTCAGCAGCAGTGCACGCAGCTCGGCCAGCACCTGTGCCGACGGCGGACGTACGCCGCGCCAGAGCGCAAAGGACTCGGCGGCCTGCTCCACCAGCATACCCAGGCCATCACGCGCCAGTGCGCCATGGCTGCTGGCCCAGTTCAGAAAATTCTGGGCGGCGGGGCCATACATCATGTCGTAGGCCAGACTGCGTGCGTGCAGCACGCTGGTGGGCGCGGGCACATCGGCCCCAGCCAGGCTGCTGGCCGTGGCGTTGATGATGATGTCGAAGTTTTGGGCTAAATCTGTCTCAAGCACTTGCCTTTCAAGTGCTACCAGCTCTACTTGATGTAGTGCGGCAATGGCCGCGTGCTGCTCAACCAGCGCCACCGCCTTGGCCTGTGTGCGGTTGGTGACGACGATGCGGTGGGGCTGTTGCTCGATCAGCGAACCCAGTGAGCCGGCTGCAGCGCCACCCGCACCCAGCAGCAGCACATCGCGCCCGGTGATGGCCACGCCGGCATTGCGGGTGATGTCGGCCACGATGCCCAGGCCATCGGTGTTATCTGCATGAATGCCGTTGGCGCTAAATACCAGAGTGTTGGCGGCACCCGCCAGGCGCACGCGCTCGCTGGCGCTGGTGGCCAGCTCGGCCGCCTGCAGCTTGAAAGGAACGGTCACATTGCAGCCCTTGCCGCCACGCGCGGCAAAGTCGCGCACAAAGTGGGCAAAGCCATCCAGTGGTACCAGGGCGCGGTCGTAGCTGAGGGGCTGGCCGGTCAGTTCGGCAAAGCGGGCATGAATCCAGGGGGAGCGGCTATGGGCAACGGGGTTGCCCATGACGCAGTAGGCATCAAGCGTATTTGTCATAAAAGGGCCGAAATAAATCGCTGAGCTGAGTTGGGTACGCGTTGGGACAGTGGCCTGCGAAACCGGCCAAGCCTAAGCCAAGGCCGCCGCGCAAGGGTCGTCTCGCCGCGCTGGCTGCGTTCCCCGCTCGCAAGCGAAGCGATGCGAGAGCGGGGGAAGGCGGCACAGGGGGTCACCTTATGTCGGTTTCCAGTGTCTGCTCGCGCGTGAACCTGAAGCGCGAGACGACGGCAATCTGATCGGCCTTGGTACGCATGGCCGGGCCGAAGTGGCCGTAGGGGCCGGCGGCCCGGGCGATGGCCTCGGCACGGGTATCGAGCATGCGGTTGCCCGAGCCCTGCACGATCTCGGTAGAGAGCACGCGGCCGTCATGATTCACAGTCAGCATCATGACCAACTCGCCATACAGCTTCTTGCCCTTGTTTTCGGGGAAATTTTCCGTTCCCTTGTCCTCGACCTTGCGACGCAGCGCATCGTAGTAGACCGCATACACGGCCTCCTTGGTGGCGGGGCTGATATAGCGCTTCTTGGGGCGGGCGTTTTCTTCGTTGATGCGCTTTTCAATCTCGGCCAGCAGCTTGATGAGCTGCAGGCGCTTTTCTTCCTGGGCTTCCAGGGCCTTGCTATCGGCGCTCAGGCGCGGGTCTATGGGGGGCAGCGCGGCCACCTGCTGGCGCAGCTGGGTCAGCAACTGGTTCTGCTGCTCCTGCATGGCATCGAGCTGGCGCTGTTTTTCCTCGAAGTCATCGCCCACCGTCGTCAGGGCCGAGTAGGGCATGGGGCTGGTGGCGCGGCCCTGGTCGGCATCGCCGCCGCCGGCCAGCGAGGTCTGGGCAATGGCCTGGGCCTTGTCCGGCGTCTCGTTGGCGCGGGCGTTGACCAGAATCACTTCCAGCGGCGTGTCCTGAAAAACGCGCTCGAAGCGTTCCGGGTCCACGAAACGGATGGTCAGCAACACGGCATGGACGGCGATGGACACGCTCAGCGCCAGCTGCAGCGTACTCAGTCGTCGAAGAGAGGTGGGCAGTTTCACGGCAGCGTCAGGGCGATGAGGAGTGGAGGTCAGGACTTGGGCTGGTCTGCAGCGGGATCGGCGTCGTTCATGTCCACTGCAATGGAGATGGGGCCGGCCACGGTGTCGTCATCGTCCTCGCCGCTGTCCTCACCTTCGCTCTCGGCCTGGGCTCCTGCATCCAGGTGCTCAATCAGCGTGCCCGAGATGTCCAGCGAGATCTCGTCGATCTCGCCCAGCTTGACGCGTACATGGGCGCCGCGAGGCAGGTTCTGCGCACCCAGCACGGGCAGCACCAGCGGCAGATTGTCGGCGCGTACCAGAAAGGAACCGTTGGGGCCTTCCTTGAACACGCTGGCCGTCAGTTCGCTGATGCCGTTCTGCTCCAGATACTTGAGCGTCCAGAAGCGCTCCATGCC
Organism: Comamonas sp. GW821-FHT11H03; assembly: GCF_058807955.1. NCBI lineage: Bacteria > Pseudomonadati > Pseudomonadota > Betaproteobacteria > Burkholderiales > Comamonadaceae > Comamonas > Comamonas sp. GW821-FHT11H03. Next base: position 434,939 of record NZ_JBXARF010000001.1, on the reverse strand, counting down.
GGCCTGATAGCCGTTGTAGGCGCTGTAGGCACCGTCAAAGCTGCTGATGATGCCGAACAGCTCGGCGTCCTTGGGCTTGAAGGGCGCGGCCAGAGCGGCCGTCTTACCGTGGCGGGCGCAGGCAATGATCTGCCATTGATTGACCAGATCCACATAGCGGCGCAGCGGGGAGGTGGCCCAGGAGTAGGCTTTCACGCCGATGCCGGCATGCGGCAAGGCCTTGGTGCTCATGCGCACCTTGACGCCGGGTGCCAGGCTGGCCTGGCTGCGGTAGATGCCGGGCACACCGTGCTCGGCCAGCATCAGTCCCCAGGTGCTGTTGGCCACGATGGCTGCCTCGGCCACGATCAGGTCCAGCGGCGCGCCGCGCTTGCGCACGGTGATCTGCACCTGCTCGCTGCCGTTGGGCTCGGCGCCGTCGTTGCCGACGAGACGGAAGTTGTAGTCCGGGCGGTTGAAGTTCTCGGGCTTGCCGCGCACCACTTCGCGATTGGCCTTGAGGAACTTGGACCAGCGCTGCAAAAAGGTGAGCTCCTTGCGCTTTCCCAGCAATGAATCAGGCGTATTTTCAACCTCGATTGAGGAGTCGGTCAGCCATTCCTCGGTGACGATGTGATCGAGCTTGTCGTAGCGGAAGTTGACTTCCACGGGCACGCGCTCGAGACGGGTTTCGCTGGAGATGGTCTCCAGCGTCTCCTCGTTGATCTGCACATACAGCGAAACGGCGGGGTTGGAGCGGCCCTCGTCCAGCGTGTAGATATGCACCACGTCGTCGGGCAGCATGGTGATCTTGTAGCCGGGCATGTAGACGGTGGACAGGCGGGCACGGCCCAGCTTGTCCAGCTCGCCGCCGGGCGTGATGGCCAGACCGGGAGCGGCAATGTGGATGCCCACGGTGACGGTGCCCGTGCCCAGGCCGGTGACGGACAGCGCATCGTCGATTTCGGTGGTGGCCGAGTCGTCGATGGAGAAGGCCTGTACATCGGCCACGGGCAGGTCGGACGGCGGCTGGGGTGCCTGCACGGCAGGAAAGCCCGTGCCCTTGGGGAAGTTGTCGAACAGGAAGCGCTTCCAGTGGAACTGGTAGGACGAGTCGATGGCACCAGCGCGATGCAGCAGCTCCAGCGGGGCCAGCTTGGTGGCGCGGCTGGCGTCGACCACGGCCTTGTATTCGGGGGCGTTCTTGTCGGGCTTGAACAGAATCTTGTAGAGCTGCTCGCGGATTGCCCGCGGGCACTCGCCGCGGCCCAATTCCTCGGCCCAGGCGTCGATCTGTGCCTGAATCTGTTTTTTCTTCTCGATGGCGGCAAGGGCTTGCTGCAGGATTTCTGCAGGGGCCTTCTTGAAGCGGCCTTTGCCCGCACGACGGAAATAGTGCGGTGCGTCGTACAGGCAGAACAGCGCACCGGCCTGCTGGGCCAGCGTCGCGGATTCGGAAAAATAGTCACGCGCCAGGTCGGCAAAGCCGAACTCTTCCTCGGGCGCAAATTCCCAGGCCAGATCCAGATCGATCTCGGCGGCCTGGGCCTGGCCCTGGGCGATCAACTCGGCAGGAGCCGGCTTCTCGAACTTGAGCAGGATATTGGCGGCCTTGACCTTGACCCGCTTGCCCGAGTCCAGCTCGACTTGGGCAGAGGATTCGGCTTCGGAGAGGATGCGTCCGGCCAGAAATTTGCCGGCTTCTTCAAACAGTGCGTGCATAACCGCGCATTTTCCCACGAGCCGAACATTCGGCGCTCAGAAGTGATTCAGTTCATGCTTGAGATCGGTCAATATCAGGCGCGCCCCCGAGCGATCAGGGCAGCGAACAGGGGGCACGTTGCAGCAATACAGCCGTTCCTCGGGGCGGCGCATGGAGTCGCCGAGGGGATCAGGCCAAGGCCAGAAACTCGTCGATCCGGTCCAGATACTCGGCAAAGTTGCTCAGGGCGTGGTCGCCGCCTTCTTGCACCAGTTGAAGGGCGTGAGGGTAGCGCTCGCTCATCTCGTTCCAGTCCAGCACCTCGTCGCCCTGGGCGATCAACACCATCTCGGGTGCTGCCGGCGTCATGGTGCGGGTGTCGAGTTGGCGTAATTCCTCAATGTATTCGGGGCGAAAGAAAAACTTTTCCTCGGGGTCATGCCAGCTGGACTGCTCGCCAATGTATTTTTCCAGGTCGCGGGCCGGGTTGACGGCGGGGTTGATCATCACGCTCTTGCAGCGTGCCAGCTGGGCCACCCAACTGGCGTAATAGCCGCCCAGAGACGAGCCCATGACGGCCATGTTCTGGCGTGGCCAGTTGGCGATGCCCTCGGCGATCACGGCCGCCGCTTCGCGCGGCGAGGGCGGCAGTTGAGGGCACCACCAGCGTACCTTGGAATGCCTGGCGCCCACGTAGTCCGCCATGATGCGTGCCTTGTTGGACTGAGGGGAGGAGCGAAAGCCATGCAGATACAGCAGGTGGGTGGTCGTCATAGCGGCAATCTCCTCTGGTGAAAAACACTTCTGTCTCGGTCATTGTGGACTGTCTGTCCCAAGACTATCAGGGGAGAAGGCCTAAAGCGGGGGAATGAGCGTGGGCTGACTTGAGTCGTCAGCAAAGCTCAACCCTGCAAGCTGCACGGCAGTCGGCTCCCCCGATAATTGCGGCCCATGTCCGCCATCGAATTCGATAAGCCCTCGCTGCTGCAACGCATTGTTCCGCTGTTTCGCGGCTTTGATTTCCTGCTGCTTCTCTTTATCGCCATGTTGGCGGGTGCGGGGCTGCTGGCCATGTACTCGGCGGGCTTCGACCACGGCACGCGCTTTGTGGACCACGGCCGCAATATGCTGATTGCGGCAGGTCTGCTGTTCGTGCTGGCCCAGATATCCCCCCAGCAACTGATGAAGGTGGCCGTGCCGCTCTACACCCTGGGCGTGGTGTTACTGGTGGCAGTGGCGCTGTTCGGCATCACCAAGAAGGGAGCCACGCGCTGGGTGAATGTGGGTGTGGTGATTCAGCCCTCCGAGCTTTTGAAGATCGCCACGCCGCTGATGCTGGCCTGGTGGTTCCAGCGCCGCGAGGGCAATCTGCGCGCATCGGACTTTGCCATCGCCTTTGTGCTGCTGATGGTGCCCGTGGGGCTGATCATGAAGCAGCCCGATCTGGGTACCTCGCTGCTGGTGATGGCTGCCGGCCTGTCTGTGATCTTTTTTGCCGGCCTGCCCTGGAAACTCATCGTGCCGCCCGTGCTGCTGGCCCTGGTCGGCGTTTTCCTCATTGTCTGGTTTGAACCCCTGCTCTGCGCCGATGGCGTGAGCTGGTATTTTTTGCATGACTATCAACGTACACGCGTCTGCACCTTGCTGGACCCCACGCGCGACCCGCTGGGCAAGGGCTTTCACATCATTCAGGGCATGATCGCCATCGGTTCGGGCGGTGTCTGGGGCAAGGGTTTTATGGCAGGCACGCAGACCCACCTGGAATTCATTCCGGAGCGCACCACCGACTTCATCTTTGCCGCCTATTCCGAGGAATTCGGCCTCATAGGCAATCTTTTCATCATCGTCGGCTTTCTGCTGCTGGTCTGGCGGGGGCTGGCCATTTCCATGAATGCCAACTCGTTGTTCGGCCGACTGATGGCAGCGGCCGTGGCCATGATCTTCTTCACCTATGCGTTCGTGAACATGGGCATGGTCAGCGGCATCCTGCCGGTGGTGGGTGTGCCTCTGCCTTTCATCAGCTATGGCGGCACGGCCATGGTCACGCTGGGTCTGGCGCTGGGCGTATTGATGTCGGTGTCGCGGGCGCAGCGGCAACTACCCGGCGGTGATGGGCATATTCCCCATGCGTGAAGACCCGTGATTGGGATTGAGTGCTCTAAAAAGGAGAGCTGCTATCCCATGCTTTGCAAGCTTTGGGTAATGTTTTTATGTGAAACTGCATGCCGGGGCGACGGGCTTAGATCGTTGAAAAATGTCAGTAGTTCCGTCCAAGGTCTTGCTTCGACTGTAAACAGCGTTTACAAACGGTTCTGGGGGGTCAGAAGACCGATCAAGCGGGAGCGGCAAAGACCCAGGTGGGGTTTTGTCATGCAAAGCGGGCAGGGCGGAACCCGGCAAGTGCGAAGCTAAGTGAATGGAGCGGAATGTTGTTCAGCCTGGTGGGGCAGCATTCCGCTCTTTTTTATGCGCAGCCCGAGACAAGTCAGGGCTTGCAGCTATCTCTACAATGCACTCATGATTTCCCGCGAACCCACCATCGAACGCTTGGCCACGGCCCGTCAGTTGCTGCTTGAGCCCTTCGGCCTGGACGAAACCCATCTTGCGCGTGCGCTTGCCGAAATTCGCTCGCACCAGGTGGATGACGCCGATCTCTACTTCCAGTACACCCGCGCGGAAGGCTGGAGTCTGGAAGAAGGCATCGTCAAGACCGGCTCCTTCTCCATCGATCAGGGAGTAGGCGTTCGGGCGGTCAGCGGCGAGAAGACGGCTTTTGCCTATTCCGACGATATTTCCGAAGCCTCGCTGCTGGATGCCGCACGTACCGTGCGCTCCATCTCCAGCGCCACCCAGACGCGCCGCGTCAAGGCGGGTGCGCAGAAGATTGCGCCAAGCCGCTCTCTGTACCCTGAACTGGACCCCATCAGCACGCTGGACAGCACGGCCAAGGTCGAGCTGCTGGGCAAGGTGGAAAAGCTGGCCCGCGCCAAGGACCCGCGCGTGGTACAGGTCATGGCCGGTCTTGCCAGTGAATACGATGTAGTGCTGGTGGCCCGTGCAGACGGCACGCTGGCGGCCGACGTGCGCCCGCTGGTGCGCCTGTCGGTGACAGTGATCGCCGAGCAGAAGGGCCGCCGCGAGGTGGGTTCCTCCGGTGGTGGTGGTCGCTTCGGTCTGGCCTATTTCAGTGACGAGCAGATCAGCCAGTATGTGGACGAGGCCGTGCATGCAGCCCTGGTCAACCTCGAATCGCGTCCCGCGCCTGCAGGCGTGATGACCGTGGTGCTGGGCTCGGGCTGGCCCGGCGTGTTGTTCCACGAGGCCGTGGGCCATGGTCTTGAAGGTGACTTCAACCGCAAGGGCTCCAGCGCCTTCAGCGGCCGCATCGGCCAGCGTGTGGCCGCCAAGGGCGTGACCGTGCTGGATGACGGCACGATTGCCGATCGTCGTGGCTCTCTGAACGTGGACGATGAAGGCCATGTCAGCCAGAGCAATGTGCTGATCGAGGACGGCATTCTCAAGGGCTATATCCAGGACTCGATGAATGCGCGCCTGATGGGCGTCAAGCCCACGGGCAATGGCCGTCGCGAAAGCTACGCCCACATCCCCATGCCGCGCATGACCAACACCTATATGCTGGGTGGCGACAAGGATCCGCAGGAGATCATTGGCTCCATCAAGAAGGGCCTGTACGCCACCAACTTCGGCGGCGGTCAGGTGGACATCACCAGCGGCAAGTTCGTGTTCTCTGCCAGCGAAGCCTACTGGGTGGAAAACGGCAAGATCCAGTACCCCGTCAAGGGCGCGACCATCATCGGCAGCGGCCCGGAGTCGCTCAAGCACATCAGCATGATAGGCAACGACATGCGCCTGGACTCGGGCGTGGGCACCTGCGGCAAGGAAGGCCAGAGCGTGCCTGTGGGCGTGGGTCAGCCTACGCTGCGCATTGACGGCCTGACGGTTGGCGGCACGGCCTGATTGGGATTTCAGGCGGGTCAGCCCGCCGCGAGCACCAAACCCCGCTTTGCATGACAGAGCGGGGTTTTTCATTTCAGCGTGCTGCAAACCGTTCGCTGCCGACCGTTAGCGGCAACAAGGCTTGTGGCAGAGCGCTTTGTATCGCCTGGCCGCAGGGTTTTTCATGGTGTTTCGTGGGTTGATGCTGAATATTGCTGATTCGCTGAAAAATTGCACTTGTGCTTGATAAATGGAAATTTATATCAATAAAATTCTGAAAAATAAGAAAAAACGCAAAAATGCTGCGTTTGATTTAATATTGAAAAATGCGTCATTTCAGAGGGGGAACCTGTTTTTGACAGAACAGCAGTGCGAGCTGCTGATGTTGCAATGCAAAAGAGCTGTGCTACATTGAAAGACATGCAAACGCAACGCGCCTATTTCTTTTACTTTTGGTTCTCGCCCCCGGCGGCTGAGAGGTAATAGCGCGCACCCTGCAAACACCTCCCAAAGAACCGCCGAAGCTGCAAAGCCCGGCGGTTTTTTTATTTCCACGTTCCAGCTCCCCGGTTTTCAAAGATTCAAGACCTCACGAAAGATTGCCATGACTGCTCTGAACACTTCCGCCACCGATTCCTGGTATCGCGCCGGCTCCCCCAAGACAGGCCAGACCGACGACGCACGTATCAAGGACATCACAGTGTTACCCCCTCCAGAGCACCTCATTCGCTTCTTCCCGATCTGCGGCACAGCCGTGGAAACGCTGATCAGCGACACTCGCCGCAGCATCCACAACATCATGCGTGCGCAGGATGACCGTCTGCTGGTCATCGTCGGTCCTTGCTCCATTCACGATCCGGCTGCTGCCCTGGACTACGCCCGCCGCCTGGCCGTGGTGCGTGAGCAGTACAAGGACACACTGGAAGTGGTGATGCGCGTCTACTTCGAGAAGCCCCGCACCACCGTGGGCTGGAAGGGGCTGATCAACGATCCCTACCTGGATCAGAGCTATCGCATCGACGAAGGCCTGCGCATTGCGCGCCAGCTTCTGATCGACATCAACCGCCTCGGGGTGCCTGCGGCCAGCGAGTTCCTGGACGTGATCTCGCCCCAGTACATTGGTGATCTGATCAGCTGGGGCGCCATCGGTGCCCGCACCACGGAAAGCCAGGTGCATCGTGAACTGGCTTCGGGCATTTCGGCGCCCATTGGCTTCAAGAACGGCACGGACGGCAATATCCGCATTGCCACCGACGCGATTCAGTCGGCGAGCCGCGGCCACCATTTCCTGTCGGTACACAAGAACGGCCAGGTCGCCATCGTGCACACGGGAGGCAATCAGGACTGTCACGTGATTCTGCGCGGTGGCAAGACGCCCAACTACGATGCCGCGCATGTGGCGGCCGCCTGCCGGGATCTGGAGGCAGCGGGCCTGACGCCTTCGCTGATGGTGGACTGCAGCCACGCCAACAGCAACAAGCAGCATGAGCGCCAGAAGGATGTGGCCCGTGATATCGCGGCTCAGATCGCCGGTGGCTCCAGCAGCGTGTTCGGCGTGATGATCGAAGGCCATCTGGTCGGCGGTGCGCAGAAGTTCACACCCGGCAAGGACGAGGTCTGCGATCTGACCTATGGCCAGAGCATTACCGATGCCTGCCTGGGCTGGGATGATTCCCTGGCAACGCTGCAAGAGCTGTCGCAGGCCGTGAGCCAGCGCCGCGCTTCTGCGCTTGCCAGCAAGCAGGAAGCCGAAGTGCTCGCCTGATCGATAATGCGGGCGTGAACGAAACAGGCCACAGGAAGTATTTCCTGTGGCCTGTTTGTTTTTTATATGGGAATCGGGCTGCTGCTTGCCTGCTCGATCAGTGTTTGGTGTCCGGCGTTGATGCCGGTGTCATCTCGCAGCCATTGAGTGTGGCATCGATGCGGTTGAGCAGGCGCAGCAGATGCTGCTTGTCAAAGTCGGTGCGCTGCTGCCACTCGTGGTCGGCCAGCGGATAGACATGGCTTTGGTGAGGGAGGCTGCCCTTGGCATCAATCACGGCGTGCAGGCGCGGGATGAACACCCATTGCAGCCACTCGTGCAGCTTGAGAGTGTCGTACATGAAAGGCGTTGTGGATTCCAGTGCCTTGGGGTCTGGGGCTGCGGCGGACCAGAGCTTCTGGACCTGCAGTTCGGCCTCCAGCTGTTGCAGATGCTCGCGTATTTCTTGGTGGATGTTTTCAGCGGTCATGGTGATGGTTCCTGAAGGCGTTGCAAGGCCTGCAAACTGGTATTCGTCAAAAATCTATCCAGTATGTAAGTCCTCTCATCACATTTTCAAGGCAGGAGCCCGGATGGAGATAACTGACGGGTTACGAGTCCGTAATGACTCTTGAAAAAGACGGTTTTGCCCTTATATTGATGCCAAGTATGTGAGTGATGCTATCAAATTTAATGTTTTTGCATTGCTTTGCACACCATGTTCCCGTAACCGCTGTGATGCATGAGGCGCGCTTTCAGGCCTTGCAGTGGTTGCCGCAGCTGTTTGCAAGCCGTCAGCTTGCAGCGTCTTCAGCACCGCGGTCACCATTAAGCTGTGGCCACGACAACGAATGGTGCAAGAGTCACCAGGTCAGAGGAGATTTATGCGTAGTGAAGTAATCGTGGTTTTGGATGGCGACCGTGAATATCGGGTCGATACCCAGTCGCTGTCCCCTATCAGTTCGGACGAAGGCCGGCGCTGGCTGGACCAGCAGTTTGTCTCGCTCGAATGCGAGCCTTTGCGGGCCACCGGCAAGGTGTTGCTGGCTGACAAGCTGGTGGTGGTGGCGCGTGAGGCACGCAACCGTCCCGAGCTGTTTGACAACCAGGACTGGCGCAACAGCTATGCCCTGGCAGCGCATGCTGTGCTGGGCAAGCCCTTGATCCGGGTGGATGTGCCGGCGATGTCGATTAGTTATTGATCCCCCTGAGCCGCTTTGCGGCTTCCCCCCGGGGGGACGACGCCTTGGCTGCGGGGCGGCCCTTGCTTGGCGTCTCTTGCCTAGTTTGTGCCCGAGTCAAGAAAAATGCCCGCGTTTGGCGGGCATTTGCTTTTTTCGGAGCTTATTTCAGCGCTTGCAGCAGCTTGGCGTGGATGCCGCCAAAGCCGCCGTTGCTCATGCAGACGATATGGTCACCGGGTCGGACGACGGCACTGATCTGCGCTATCAAGGTCTCTATATCACCCGCTACCTGAGCGCGCTGGCCAGCGCCTACGCCCATGGATTCCAGTGCTTCGGCGGCATCCCAGTCCAGACCCGCAGTGTGGCAGAAGACCAGATCGGCGCTTTCCAGCGACCAGGGCAACTGGCTTTTCATGGTGCCCAGCTTCATGGTGTTGCTGCGCGGCTCGAACACCGCCAGGATGCGGGCCTGCGCACCCAGCTTGCGGCGCAGGCCGTCCAGGGTGGTGCGGATAGCTGTGGGGTGGTGGGCGAAGTCGTCATAGACCTCGATGCCGTTCACGGTGCCGCGCAGCTCCATGCGACGCTTGACGTTCTGAAAGCGCGACAGGGCTTCGCAAGCCACTTCGGCGCTGACACCCAGGTGGTCAGCGGCGGCAATGGCCGCCAGCGCGTTGAGCTGGTTGTGCACGCCGGTCAGCGACCAGGTTAGCTGGCCCACCTTTTTGCCGCGGTGCAGCACGGCAAAGTCGCTGGGATCGCCATCGGCGCTGAAATCGCTGACAGCCGAGCCGAAGCTGCGCACTTCGCTCCAGCAGCCCTGGGTCAGCACGCGGGTCAGGCTCTCTTCCAGGCCGTTGCTCACCACACGGCCGCTCGACGGCACGGTGCGTATCAGGTGGTGGAACTGGCGCTCGATGGCAGCCAGATCGTCAAAGATGTCGGCATGATCGAATTCCAGGTTGTTGAGCACGGCCGTGCGGGGGCGGTAGTGCACAAACTTGCTGCGTTTGTCGAAGAAGGCAGTGTCGTACTCATCGGCCTCGATCACAAACACGGGTTCGTCACCGACGGGGCCAGGGCCCGCTACGGGGCGCTGTGCCGCACCGAGGCGGGCGGAGACGCCAAAGTCCAGCGGCACGCCGCCGACCAGGAAACCGGGTTGCAGACCCGCGCACTCCAGCACCCAGGTCAGCATGGATGTGGTGGTGGTCTTGCCGTGGGTGCCGGCCACGGCCAGCACATGGCGACCGCGCAGCACATGCTCTGCCAGCCATTGCGGGCCGCTGGTATAGGCGGCGCCGGTGTCCAGAATCGCTTCCATCAGCGGGAATTTGGGCGATCCGTCGGGCAGGCGTTTGCGGCTGACGACGTTGCCGACCACATACATATCGGGTTTGAGCGCAATCTGGTCGGCGCCATAGCCCTCGATCAGCTCGATGCCCAGCTGGCGCAACTGATCGCTCATCGGCGGGTAAACGCCGGAATCGCAGCCCGTCACCTTGTGACCGGCTTCTCGTGCCAAGGCGGCCAGGCCCCCCATGAAGGTGCCGCAAATGCCCAGAATATGTATGTGCATGGCCGAGGATTCTACGTTTGCCTGTGTGACCTTAATTCGAGTCACGGAGCGCCTGAGCAGGTACGGTAACCTTTCTTATCAAATTGATAGCTGGTTGCGCTTGAACTATATAGAGATAAATGTGTTTTTACTTTCTGTTCCCTATGAGGCCGTCACTCATAGCTATCAAAACATGGGGTGATGCGGCTAGGCCGAGGAGCGGTCATCCATCTGGGTCACAATGCTGGGATGATCTGCCGCGCCTGCTGCGGCGGGCGTGATGGAATTGCGCTATGAGTTTGGATAACGTGACTGCTGAAATTGCTCAGGTGGCGGCCCGCATCGTGGTGGAGGAAGGCCTTGAATGGGGTCCTGCCAAGCAGCGAGCCGTGCGTCAGCTTGGTCTGCCCGGTCGCACGGCGCTGCCCGACAACGACCAGCTTGAAGAAGCGGTGCGTGAATATATAGAGCTGTTCTGCGGCGACACCCAGCCCCAGGAGTTGCAGGCACTGCGCGAACTGGCCCTGCTCTGGATGGACAGGCTGCAGGAGTTTCGCCCGCATCTGGCCGGGGCGGTCTGGCGCGGCACGGCCACGCGGCTGTCGGATGTCTACCTGCAACTGTTCTGTGATGATCCCAAGTCAGCCGAAATAGCGCTCATCAACAACCATGTGCAATACGAGCCAAGCACGGTCACAGGCTTTCAGGGCAAGCCGGTGGAGGCACTTTCCATTCACGCACTGTGCAAGCCGATCAATGAAACCGTGGGCGTGCATCTTCTGGTCTACGACCATGATGACATGCGCGGTGCCATGAAGCCCGATGGCCGTGGCCAAAGTCCGCGAGGCGATGCCAAGGCCTTGCGCAAGCTGCTTCAGGAGAGCCTCGATGAGTGAAAACACCTCTGAGAACCAGTCGACCAATGGCTCGCGCCGTCTGTGGCTGACCGGCTCGGTTGCCGTCGCGGCGGCAGTGGCCGGTGGGGCAGTGGCCTGGTGGCGCAACCAGCCTCAGGCCATGGGCCCGGGCGCCGAGGCGCAGCTGTGGAGCCAGACCTTCGAAACGCCCGATGGCAAGCCTTTTGCCATGGCCGGCTTCCAGGGGCGCCCCTTGCTGGTCAACTTCTGGGCCACCTGGTGCCCGCCCTGTGTCAAGGAGCTGCCCATGCTCAGCGAATTTGCGGCGCAGCAAGGTGCGAAAGGTATTCAGGTTGTCGGCCTTGCGGTTGACAAATCCGACGCCGTGCTGCGTTTTTTGCAGCGGCAGCCCGTGCAATTCCCGGTAGCCGTCGCAATGCAAGGGGGGTTGGGGCTGAGCAGAAGCCTGGGGAACTTGCAGGGGGGCTTGCCATTCACGGTTCTTTTTGATGCCAAGGGACAAGTGCGGCAACGTAAAATAGGCGAGCTTTCCAGCGAAGATCTGACAGATTGGAGCAAATAGAGCGAATGAACATTGCTCTTGTCGTCAGAAAAGTGTAGGTAACTAAATTCCATGGCGACGTTAGTGAAAAATATCTGCCAATGCACGCAGAAGGCCGAATTTGAGGTAAATTCGCGCCCTGTTTAGAAATACGTCGCTGGAGCTCCCATGGATTTGCGAAAACTCAAGACCCTTATTGATCTGGTGTCCGAATCGAATGTGTCGGAACTGGAGATCACTGAAGCAGAGGGCAAGGTCCGTATCGTCAAGAGCGAAGGTGTGGTTCACCAATACGTTGCTGCCCCCGTGCAAGCGGCTCCTGTGATGGCTGCTCCCTTGGCTGCCGCTCCCGCTGCCGCCGCTCCCGTGGCGGCCGCAGCCCCTGCTGCTGTAGAAGGTCATGTGGTCAAGTCGCCCATGGTCGGTACCTTCTACCGTGCCTCCAGCCCTGGCGCCAAGGCCTTTGTGGATGTGGGCAGCCAGGTCAAGGAAGGCGAAACCATCTGCATCATCGAAGCCATGAAGATCCTCAACGAGATCGAGGCCGACAAGAGCGGCACCATTGTTCGTGTTCTGGGTGAAAACGGCCAGGCTGTGGAATACGGCCAGCCTCTGTTCGTGATCGAGTGATAGATCATGAGGCGTTGCATGCAGTTCGCATTGCAGCGCCGAGGTGCGCTAGCCACTGGCTGCGCGACTGAGTCATTGGCAGTGGTCTGTGCTGCGGCGCAGGCACCAAGCTGCGAGGAACTTCATGTTTAAGAAAATTTTGGTTGCCAACCGGGGCGAGATTGCCCTGCGCATCCAGCGCGCTTGCCGTGAGCTGGGTATCAAGGCGGTGATGGTGTACTCCGAAGCCGACCGTGATGCCAAGTACGTCAAGCTGGCCGATGAGGCCGTGTGTATTGGTCCGGCTCCTTCTCCGCTGTCCTACCTCAACATGCCGGCCATCATCTCGGCTGCCGAGGTGACCGATGCGGAAGCCATCCACCCCGGTTACGGCTTCCTGTCCGAGAACGCCGACTTTGCCGAGCGCGTGGAAAAGAGCGGCTTCACCTTCATCGGCCCGACGCCCGAAAACATCCGCACCATGGGTGACAAGGTTTCGGCCAAGCAAGCCATGATCAAGGCCGGCGTGCCTTGCGTGCCCGGCTCGGACGGCGAACTGCCCGACGATCCCGCACTCATCAAACGCATTGCAAAGACCATCGGCTACCCCGTGATCATCAAGGCCTCGGGCGGTGGCGGCGGTCGCGGCATGCGTGTGGTGCACACCGAAGCTGCGCTGATCAATGCCGTGCAGATGACCAAGGCCGAAGCTGGCGCTGCTTTTGGCAATCCTGCCGTCTACATGGAAAAGTACCTGCAGAACCCACGTCACGTGGAAATCCAGGTGCTGGCCGATACGCACAAGAGCGCCGTGTATCTGGGCGAGCGTGACTGCTCCATGCAGCGTCGCCACCAGAAGGTGATCGAGGAAGCTCCGGCTCCCGGCATTCCCCGCCGTCTGATCGAGAAGATCGGCGAGCGCTGCGCTGCGGCCTGCAAGAAGATCGGCTATCGCGGTGCGGGTACCTTCGAGTTCCTGTACGAGAACGGCGAGTTCTACTTCATCGAGATGAACACCCGCGTGCAGGTGGAGCACCCCATCACCGAGCTGATCACGGGCATCGACATCGTGCGCACCCAGATCATGATCGCTGCCGGCGAGAAGCTGCCTTTCACCCAGCGCCAGATCGAGTTCAAGGGGCACGCCATCGAGTGCCGTGTGAACGCCGAAGATCCGTACAAGTTCACCCCTTCGCCAGGCCGCATCTCCACGTGGCATGCTCCCGGCGGCCCTGGCGTACGTGTTGACACCCATGTGTACAACAATTACTTCGTGCCGCCCAACTACGACTCCATGATCGGCAAGATCATTACCTATGGCGATACCCGCGAGCAGGCCATGGCCCGCATGCGCACGGCCTTGCTGGAGACCGTGGTGGAAGGCATCAAAACCAATATTCCGCTGCACCAGGATCTGATGGTCGACTCCAAGTTCATGGAAGGCGGCACCAACATCCACTATCTGGAAGAGTGGCTGACGCATCGCACGCCCAGCAAGCGATGAGATCAGGAGCCTTGCTGCTCTGAGTTCCCATGCTGGCCTCTGGCAACGGAGGCCAGCATTTTCGTTTTTCAGGAAAGTGCAACTTGCGCTGTCTCTGTCGGCTCCGGCCTGACATGAGTGACGCGGTTGCTAGAAAGGATGGCCATGTTTGAGCTGAGCCTGCTGTGCCCCGAAGACCGGGTCGAAACCATTAGCGATGCGCTGGATGCCCTCGATGCATTGAGCGTGTCCGTCGAAGATGCCGATGCGCAGACCGAAGCCGAGCAGGCGCTGTTTGGCGAGCCTGGCATGCCCGCACCCAAGGAAGGCTGGAGCCGTAGCCGCGTGATCGCTCTCTACCCCAGCGAGGCTGCGGCCACCGAGGCGCGCGAGCTGCTGCAACTGCAGGACTTCTTCGAAGGCTGCAAGATTTTGGCCGTCAAGCCCGTGCCCGAGCAGGACTGGGTGCGTCTGACGCAGTCGCAGTTCGAGCCTGTGGACATCACGCCCGAGTTCTGGATCGTGCCCACCTGGCATGAATTGCCCGAGCAGGCCAAGGTCAGCATTCGCCTGGACCCCGGTCTGGCTTTCGGCACCGGCACCCATCCCACTACCCGCATGTGCCTGCGCTGGATTGCACGCCAGCCCAAGGAAAACCTGGGACGCACGCTGGACTATGGCTGCGGCTCGGGCATCTTGGCCATCGGTGCAGCCAAGTTCGGCGCGACCGATGTGGATGCGGTGGACATCGATCCCGCCGCCGTGGAGTCGACCAACTACAACAGCAGCGCCAACCATGTGGAGATCAAGGCCGGTCTGCCCGATGCGGCCGACGGCGAGTACCAGACCGTGCTGGCCAATATCCTGGCCACGCCGCTCAAGGTGCTGGCTCCGCTGCTGTGCGGCCGTGTGCAGGCTGGTGGCAATCTGGTGCTGGCCGGCATTCTGGAGCGTCAGGCCGATGAGCTGAAAGAGGCTTATGCGCCCCACCTCAAGCTCGAAGTGGCCGATAGCGAGGACGGCTGGATTCTCATGACCGCCCGGCGCGCGGCCTGATTGCGAGACAGACCCGCCGCCATCAGGTGTGCGGGTGGTTGCTGCCTACAATGACATCTTGATGAGCCAAGTCACCCGTTGCCCTTCCTGTGGAACCCGCTTCAAAGTGGTTGCCGACCAGCTGCGTATCTCGCAGGGCTGGGTGCGCTGCGGGATGTGCCAAAGCGTCTTTGATGCCTCGCAGGATTTGCAGTCCGTGCCCGACGAGCTGCTGCAGCCGGAAGCCGCTGATGTGCCGCAGAAGCCGCCCGTGCCGGAAATACAGCCGACACAGGCTGGCGAACGGGCACCGGCCTGGCCGCAGCAGCAGGATGCCGCAGATTCTGCGCCGGCCGCTCCCGCCTTCGATGCGCACAAGGCTGAGGCCTTGCTGGATTCGGGTTCGGATTCGGTGGACGCTGCGCCGACTGTTGCTCAGGCCGCAGAAGCCGCACCGGCAGCAGAGCCTGCCGATGTGGTTTCCGAACCCGAGCTGTCCGGGTCCATGCCCGGGATGGTGGATGCACAGCCGTCGTTTGTCGATCAGGCGCGTTCTCTGGCTGAAGAGGGTGCAGCGGCGGTCCGGCAAGATCCTCATCCGGATGCAAGGCAGTCCGAAGGCGGGCTGGAAGCTGGTGATATTCCCGCGCCCGCCGAGCCGGCGCTGGAGCCAGAGCTGCGGGCTTTGCCGCCTCCTGGCGAGGCCCTGATGCCCGAGGCGGCGCAGGACGTCGAGGATGAGGCCCGGGTCGAGGCCGTCTCGAAAGAGGCGCTGCTGCACACCGATATCGGCGCTATACAACCTGCCAGGGACCGGGCGCAAGCTGTCACGGATACGGATGAGGCTGCTGCTGCGGCCCTTGCTGGCGATGAGCCGGGCTTTGTGCGCCAGGCCCGTCGCCAGGCCTTCTGGCACTCGGCAGGCATGCGTGTGGCGCTGGTGCTGGGTTCGCTGGCGGCCGTAGCCGGTGTCGTCGGACAGCATGCCTGGCAGCAGCGCGATGTGCTGGCTGCGCAGTATCCGGCGCTGGCTCCCTTGCTGGCCAAGACCTGCGCTCTGGCAGGCTGCGAGCTGCAGGCCCGCCGCGCGATTGCCGATGTGGTGATCAGCGGCTCGGGCTTCAAGCAGCTTGCCGATGCCCATCAGTACCAGTGGAGCCTGACCCTGGAGAATCGCTCCGATGTGCCGGTGGCCATGCCCATGGCCGAGCTGACCTTGACCGATGCACAGGACAGGCCTTTGCTGCGCCGAGTGATCGACCTCAAGCCTCTGGGGGCCCCGCAGCAGCTGCAAGCCCGCCAGGAGTGGAGCGTCAACGTGCCTGTGCAAGTGCAGGATCTTGGCGCTGCCGTGGCGGGTTATCGGGCCCTGGTTTTCTATCCCTAATACGGCTTGCGCGAATTCGGATCAGGCAGGGCGTCTTGTTAATAGAAATGCCCGTTGTACATCCTTGTTGGCGCAAGTCACCCTTCATTCATTTCTGAAAGAGAACGCATCATGGCCGCTTTGATCTGTGGGTCGCTGGCATTCGACAACATCATGACCTTTGAAGGTCGTTTTGCCGACCAGATTCTTCCCGATCAGCTGCACATCCTCAATGTGTCGTTTCTGGTGCCCACGCTGCGCCGCGATTTTGGTGGCTGCGCCGGCAATATTGCCTACAGCCTGAAGCTGCTCGGTGGCGATGCTCATCCCATGGCCATGGTGGGCAGCGACGGTGCGGACTATGTGCAGCGCTTCAAGGATCTGGGTATTGAGACCCGTCATGTGGGTCAGCTGCAGAGCACGCATACGGCGCAGTGCATGATCATGACCGATCGTGACAACAACCAGATCACGGCTTTCCACCCAGGCGCCATGATGCAGGCGCACGAGAACCCCATCACGGCCGACATGGCTGCCGATATCAAGATCGGCATTGTTGCTCCCGATGGCCGTCAAGCCATGATGGAGCACGCCGCCCAGTTCAAGGCTGCAGGCATTCCTTTTGTGTTCGATCCCGGTCAGGGCCTGCCCATGTTCAATGGTGACGAGCTCAAGGCCTTTATCGAGCAGGCCGACTGGGTGGCAGTGAACGACTATGAAGGCAAGATGCTCAGCGAGCGCACAGGCCTGAGCTTTGAGGAGATTTCGCGCAAGGTGCGCGGCCTGGTCGTGACACTGGGCGCCGAAGGCTGCGAAGTCTGGCAGCAGGGTGAAAAGACACTGGTTGCTTCGGTGAAGCCCGCTGCCGTGGTCGATCCCACAGGTTGCGGCGATGCCTGGCGTGGTGCGTTCCTGTTTGGTCTGGAGCGTGGTTGGGATCTGCTGCGTTGCGCCGAACTGGGAAACCGCATGGGGGCGCTCAAGGTGGCGCATCGCGGCCCGCAGAACTATCAGCTGGACTTCCAGCCCTGATGGGGTGTCAGTGCCTTGAGGGCACTGATATCGGCACTAATATCAGGCATGTAAAAAAGCCCGACTCTCGCAAGAGAGTTCGGGCTTTTTTATGGCGTGCAGGTCAGCGAACCGATCAGGGCTTGTTACCTGTGGGGAAGGGCCAGGCGGCTTGAGGTGCCAGGCGGGTCTGTGCCACGGGTGCGGTGGTTTCGGTGACGGCGGCAGGTGCAGGTGCAGGTGCGGCAGCTTTCTTGGGGGCAGCCTTCTTGGGTGCAGCCTTTGCAGGAGCAGCGGTCTTTGCAGGAGCAGCAGCGGCCTTGGCAGGAGCAGCGGCCTTGGCAGCAGTTGCAGCCTTCTTGGGTGCAGCGGCCTTGGCAGCAGTTGCGGCCTTCTTGGGAGCGGCGGCCTTGGCAGCAGTTGCAGCCTTCTTGGGTGCAGCGGCCTTGGCAGCAGTTGCAGCCTTCTTGGGAGCGGCGGCCTTGGCAGCAGTTGCAGCCTTCTTGGGGGCGGCGGCCTTGGCAGTAGTTGCAGCCTTCTTGGGTGCAGCAGCCTTGGCAGCAGCAGTTGCAGCCTTCTTGGGTGCGGCGGCCTTGGCAGCAGTTGCAGCCTTCTTGGGTGCAGCAGCCTTGGCAGTCGTTGCAGCCTTCTTGGGAGCAGCAGCCTTGGCAGCAGTTGCAGCTTTCTTAGTTGCAGCCTTTGCAGGAGCAGCGGCCTTGGCAGCAGTTGCAGCCTTCTTGGGTGCAGCCTTTGCAGGAGCAGCGGCCTTGGCAGCGGTTGCAGCCTTCTTGGGTGCAGCCTTTGCAGGAGCAGCAGCCTTGGCAGCGGTTGCAGCCTTCTTGGGTGCAGCCTTTGCAGGAGCAGCAGCCTTGGCAGCAGTTGCAGCCTTCTTGGGTGCAGCCTTTGCAGGAGCAGCGGCCTTGGGGGCGGCAGTCTTGGTTGCAGCTGTTTTCTTCACAGCTTCAGCCTTGGGCGCGGCCGCCTTCTTGGCAGGGGTCTTTTTTTCGGTTGTGGCCTTGGCGGCCGTCTTCTTCGCAGTTGCCATCATTTTCTCCTTCGTTGATTTGCATAAGACGTCCGGCTCTTTGCAGTGCCGGACGATTCAAAGCGATGTGGAGTTACGCATCGCTAGGAACACAAATTTGCTTCACGCCAAAAATCTCAGTTTTTTGTAGCAATGAAGTGAAGCAAGTCATGACTCGCATTGTGCCTGCTTAGAAGCAATTAATCCCAAGAAAGTGCGCCTCCGGTCTGATACTCGATCACTCGTGTCTCAAAGAAGTTACGTTCTTTCTTCAAATCGATCATTTCGCTCATCCAGGGGAAGGGATTTTCTTCACCGGGGAACAGTTCCTCCAGACCGATCTGCGTGGCGCGACGGTTGGCGATGTAGCGCAGATAGCCCTTGAACATGGATGCATTCATGCCCAGCACACCGCGTGGCATGGTGTCCTCGGCATAGCGATATTCGAGCTCCACAGCCTTCTGGAACAGCTCCGTGATTTCCTGCTTGAATTCGGCCGTCCACAGATGCGGGTTCTCGAGCTTGAGCTGGTTGATCAGATCGATGCCGAAGTTGCAGTGCATGGACTCGTCGCGCAGGATGTACTGGTACTGCTCGGCAGCGCCTGTCATCTTGTTCTGGCGGCCCAGGGCCAGGATCTGCGTGAAGCCCACGTAGAAGAACAGGCCTTCCATCAGGCAGGCAAAAACGATCAGCGACTTCAGCAGAGTCTGGTCGGTTTCGGGCGTGCCGGTGTTGAAGTTGGGGTCCATGATCGCTTCGATGAAGGGGATCAGGAACTCGTCCTTGTCGCGGATGGATTGGACTTCGTTGTAGGCGTTGAAGATTTCCGATTCATCCAGGCCCAGCGATTCAACGATGTACTGGTAGGCGTGAGTGTGGATGGCTTCTTCGAAGGCCTGGCGCAGCAGGAACTGGCGGCACTCGGGCGCCGTGATGTGGCGGTAGGTGCCCAGCACGATGTTGTTGGCGGCCAGCGAGTCGGCCGTCACAAAGAAGCCCAGATTGCGTTTGACGATGCGACGCTCGTCTTCGGTCAGACCGTTGGGGTCCTTCCACAGCGCGATGTCGCGCGTCATGTTCACTTCCTGCGGCATCCAGTGGTTGGCGCAGGTGGCCAGATACTTTTCCCAGGCCCACTTGTACTTGAAGGGAACCAGCTGGTTCACGTCGGTCTTGGCGTTGATGATGCGCTTGTCGGCGGCATTCACGCGCTTGTGGGTGCTGGTGGACGCGCCGGATTCTGCGCTGGTGGCGGAAGAGGCAAAGGTGTCGTCGTCAAAGCTCAGCATACTTATTCCTTGAAGGGCAAAAGCTGGGTGCAGTGCAATCGACATCCAGCTTCTCAATCATTTATTGGTGGAGTGGCGCCACTCAAATACTGGCGCACTCTAAAGCGAGAGACACCGAGGAAGCGCCGCCGCGCACCGAGGGTGTCGTCCCCCTCCCGCGAAGCGAGAGAGGGGGAAGGCGCGGGCCGCTGAGGCAAAGCGCCTCAGGGGGTGTTGCCAATTACTGGCAGGCCTCGCAGCCCGGATCGTCAATCGCACAGAACTTGATGTCCGTGGCGGGTGCCTGGGCACGGGCTGCGGCAGCAGCGGCTTCCAGTGCGCTGAGCGCAGGCTTGGCAGCAGGTGCCTCCGAAGCGGCAGGAGCGCCGGAGGACACTGCGTTCAGCACGCGGCTTTGCACGGTGGACTTTTCGATATTGGTCGCGCTGGTGGTGCGCAGGTAGTAGGTAGTCTTCAGACCGCGCAGCCAGGCCAGCATGTAGGTGTCGTGCAGCTTCTTGCCCGATGCACCGGCCATGTAGATGTTCAGGCTCTGGGCCTGGTCGATCCACTTCTGGCGGCGCGAGGCGGCTTCCACCAGCCATTCGGGCGAGACTTCAAACGCGGTGGCGTAGAGGTTCTTGATCTCTTGCGGCACGCGGTCGATGGCGCGCAGCGAGCCGTCGAAATGCTTGAGGTCCATGACCATCACGTCGTCCCACAGGCCCAGGCGCTTGAGGTCGCGCACCAGGTACTGGTTGATGACGGTGAATTCGCCAGACAGGTTGGACTTCACGGACAGGTTGCCGAACGAAGGCTCGATCGAGGCATCCACACCCACGATGTTGGAGATGGTGGCGGTGGGGGCAATGGCCACGCAGTTGGAGTTGCGCATGCCGTCCTGGGCGATCTTGGCGCGCAGGGCATCCCAGTCCAGCTTGGCCGAACGGTCCACTTCCACATAGCCGCCACGGGCCTTTTCCAGCAGCTTCAGGGTGTCGGGAGGCAGGATGCCCTGATCCCACAGCGAGCCCTTGAAGGTGGAGTAGGTGCCGCGTTCCTTGGACAGCTCGGTCGATGCCCAGTAAGCGTAGTAGCAGATGGCTTCCATGGCTTCGTCGGCGAACTCGACGGCGCCCTGGCTGGCGTAGGCGGTGCGCATTTCATACAGCGCATCCTGGAAACCCATCAGGCCCATGCCCACGGGGCGGTGGCGCAGATTGGAGTCCTTGGCCTTTTGCACGGCGTAGTAGTTGATGTCGATCACGTTGTCCAGCATGCGCATGGCCGTGTTCACGGTCTTGCGCAGCTTGTCGTGGTCGATCTTGCCGTCCTTGATGTGCTGGACCAGGTTCACCGAGCCCAGGTTGCAGACCGCGGTTTCGGTGTCGCTGGTGTTGAGCGTGATCTCGGTGCACAGGTTGGACGAGTGCACCACACCCACGTGCTGCTGGGGCGAGCGGATGTTGCAGGGGTCCTTGAAGGTGATCCAGGGATGGCCGGTCTCGAACAGCATCGAGAGCATCTTGCGCCACAGATCCACGGCCGGCACGCGCTTGAACAGCTTGAGCTCGCCGCTGTCGGTCTTGGCTTCATAGGCGGTATAGGCCTTCTCGAAGGCTTCGCCGTACAGGTCGTGCAGATCGGGAGCGTCGGCGGGCGAGAACAGGGTCCACTGGCCTGCTTCCATCACGCGCTTCATGAACAGGTCGGGAATCCAGTTCGCCGTGTTCATGTCGTGGGTGCGGCGGCGATCGTCGCCGGTGTTCTTGCGCAGCTCCAGGAATTCTTCGATGTCCAGGTGCCAGGTTTCCAGATAGGTGCAGACCGCGCCCTTGCGCTTGCCGCCCTGGTTCACGGCGACGGCGGTGTCGTTGACCACCTTGAGGAAGGGAACCACGCCTTGCGATTCGCCGTTGGTGCCCTTGATGCGCGAGCCCAGGGCACGCACACGAGTCCAGTCATTGCCCAGGCCGCCGGCAAACTTGGACAGCAGAGCATTTTCCTTGATGGATTCGTAGATGCCGTCCAGGTCGTCGGGCACGGTGGTCAGGTAGCAGGACGACAGCTGCGAGCGCAGCGTGCCGCTGTTGAACAGCGTGGGAGTGGACGACATGAAGTCAAAGGACGACAGCAGCTCGTAGAACTCGATGGCACGGGCGTTGCGGTCGGGCTCGTTCAGCGCCAGGCCCATGGCCACGCGCATGAAGAAGGACTGGGGCAGCTCGATGCGGCTCTTGCGCACGTGCAGGAAGTAGCGGTCGTACAGGGTCTGCAGACCCAGGTAGTCGAACTGCTCGTCGCGCTCGGCCTTCAGAGCCTTGGCCAGACGGGGCAGGTCGTAGTTCAGCAGCTCGGGGTTGAGCAGCTCGTTGTCCACGCCTTTTTGCACAAAGCCGGGGAAGTAGTCGGCATAGGCGGCCTGCATTTCCGTGGGCTGTACGTCGCAGCCCATGACTTCGCGCACGATGGTGTGCAGCAGCAGGCGGGCGGTGACGTAGGTGTAGTCGGGGTCTTTTTCGATCAGCGTACGGGCGGCCAGGATGGATGCCTTGTAGACCTCGGCCAGGGGCACGCCGTCATACAGATTGCGCAGGGTCTCGGCCACGATGGGCGCGGACTGGATGTCGGCATTCAGATGGCGGCAGGAAGCGACGATCAGAGCCTCCAGGCGCTCCTGGTCCAGCGGCACGCGCTGGCCGTTGTCGGTCACATGCAGCACGGGCTTGGCGGTGGCAGCTGCGGCCACTTCGGCGACCTTCTTCTGCTCGGCACGCTCCTGGTTGCGGCGCTCGCGATACAGCACATAGGCGCGGGCCACGTCCTGGTGACCGGCGCGCATCAGGCCCAGTTCGACCTGGTCCTGCACATCTTCGATATGGAAGGTGCCGCCATCGGGGCGCGAGCGCACCAGTGCGCGCACCACGCCGTCGGTGAGTTCGTTGACGGTGTCGCGCACGCTGGCGGAAGCCGCGCCTTGCGCGCCGCGCACGGCCAGGAAAGCCTTGGTCAGGGCCACGGCAATCTTCTGGGGCGCGAAAGCCACCACATCGCCGCTGCGGCGGATGATCTGATAGCTGTCATTGGGGGAGGAAGAATTGGCTGCACCGGCAGGTGCGGCAGAAGGCAGTGAGTTCAACGCTTCTTGCATAAGTTCCTCTGAGTCAGTATGTGGATAGGCAGACAAAGGCCTGCACTGCTGGCAGGCCATCAAAAACACGATTCGGCGCCTCGGTTTACACATGGTTTGCACAGGGTGTGCACAACTTGTAAACACTAGATATGGGGTCTGGGGCGCTTCAAAACACTACCGGTAGTGTATCGCGCTTAAATCCGAGCGACCTGATGAAACTACCGAATCTGGCATTTCGAGCGCCGCTTGACAGCCGCAAAAATGACTTCATCCCGCATGAATAAAGGCCTGTGGCGCGGTTGCGCGCGGCGGCAGATCGGGCTGGAAATATGTAAAAAATTTGCGTGTTTGATGCAGGCGACAGTTGTTGCGCGCGCGCCATTGACATGCCGTTTCGAAGCCCTGCAACGATGGATGCTTGGGATTCTCAAAATGAGGAGCGCATAGCGCCTTCCAGTAAAAGATTTCAGCTACGAATGTGTATGAAATCGAGTGCTGAAAGGCGGTAGGTGCTATGAAGATTTCAGGCTGCGCCTGAGGCTGAAGGACTGGTGGGGAATTGCCAGCTGCGCGTGCCGTCCGTGCTGCCCAGCTGCTGCTGCAGCCGCTGCCAGTCAAAGCCCGGGCCGGGGTCCTGCTTGCGCCCGGGCGCGACGTGCTCGTGTCCGGCGATGTAGTGCACGGGATAGTGCGCCGCGATGGCGATGCAAAGCTGCTGCAGGGCCTGGTACTGCGCAGCTTCAAAGCTCAGGCCTTCCAGGCCTTCGAGTTCGATGCCGATGGAGTCGTCGTTGCAGCGCTCGCGCCCGCGCCACTGGCTCACGCCGGCATGCCAGGCGCGGTCGTCGCAGCTGACGAACTGCCAGATCTCGCCATGACGCGTGATAAAGAAATGTGACGAGACTTCGAGGCCGCGAATGCCCTGGTAATAAGGATGGGCGTCCCAGTCCAGCTGGTTGGTGAACAACTGCTGCACCGCGCCTGTGCCGTACTGGCCCGGAGGCAGGCTGATGGAGTGGATGATGACGAGGTCGATCTGCGCGTCCCCGGGGCGAGGGCCGAAATTGGGAGATCTCAGCTGGCGCGCCGCACCATACCAGCCGGCCTGCCAAGGCTGCTGTGGCAGCGGCAAGGATGAGAAATGAGGTGTGGGGTCAGACATTGTCGCTCTGGTGTTTGCTGCCTTCGGCCGGCAGGTCTATGCCCAGACGGTCGATGCGGTAGCGAATCTGGCGCAGGCTGATGCCAAGTCTGGCCGCCGTGGCTGTGCGGTTGAAGCCGTTGTCCTGAAGGGCTCTGACCAAAATGCTGCGCTCCTGCTCATCAAGCCAGCCTTGCAGATCCTCCGGCAGCGTGGCCGGACTGCCTGCGTGCCGAGCTTGCGGCTGCGGCGCGCTCGATGCCCCAGCGTCCGAGAAGGCGTCTGCCGCCGCCCCAGCGTCCTCGGTCGGCACGCCGGATTCGGGCAGACGCAGCGGGCCTTCCTCGCCCAGTGCAATGGCGCGGTGCAGCACGTTCTCCAGCTCGCGCACATTGCCTGGCAGCGGAAGCCTGGCGATCTGGCTGATGCTGATATTGTCCAGCTCCGGCGTGGGCAGTCCGGACTCGCGGGCCAGCTTTTGCAGCAAAGCCTGGCATAGCTGGCCCAGGTCTTCACGGCGCTCGCGCAGCGCGGGCAGCTCGATTTCGATGACATTGAGACGGTAGAACAGGTCCTGGCGGAAATTGCCTGCCTGCACTTGCGCTCCCAGATCGCGGTGGGTGGCACTGACGATGCGCACATCGACGGCTTCTTCCTGGGTGCTGCCCAGCGGACGAATCTTGCGCTCCTGAATGGCGCGCAGCAGCTTGGCCTGCATGGCCAGGGGCAGGTCGCCGATTTCATCGAGAAACAAGGTGCCGCCCTGTGCGGCCTGGAAGTAGCCGGGCCTGTCCTGCGTGGCACCGGTGTAGGAGCCCTTGCGCGCGCCGAAGAACTCGGCTTCGAGCAGGTTTTCCGGGATGGCACCGCAGTTGACCGAGACCATGGGACCGTCGGCCCGCTGGCTGCAGCCGTGCAGGGCGCATGCCACCAGTTCCTTGCCCGTGCCCGATTCACCCTGGATCAGCACGGGAGCCATGCCTTTGGCGACCTTGGCAATGCGCTGTTTGACCAGTTGCATGGCCTGAGACTGGCCAACCAGAGCCTCCAGGGCGCCAGGTTGCGTTCCCGCCCCTGTGCCGCTGGCGGCCGAGCTGCCGCTGGTTGGCGGGTTGCCGGGCTTGGGCACAGCGCCAATGCCTTGCACGGCCGATGCCACGACCTGGCGGAACTGGCGCAGGTCCACGGGCTTGGTCAGATAGTCGAACGCCCCCGCGCGCAGGGCCTCGACGGCGTTTTCGGCAGAGCCGTAGGCCGTCATGACGATGCAGCGCTCGCTGCGTGACTGGTCGCGTAGCAGCTGCAGCAGCTCCATGCCGATCCCGTCGGGCAGGCGCATATCGGTAATCAAGACATCGAAGTTGCGGCCTTGCAACTGAGCCATGCCTTCCTGGACCGAGCCCGCAGTTTCCACGCGGTAGCCTTCCCGCAGCAGAGTCAGCTCGTAGAGCGTGCGCAGATCCGGTTCATCATCGACCACGAGAATGCTGGCCGCTGCGGATGAGTGAGGCGAGGAGGTCACTGGGCTTACACCATGATCGAGTCAAACAGGGAGTGGCTTGCGAGGGATGAAGGGCCGCTGCGCAGAGTCACGATAAAGGCGTTGCCGTTCACATCGCCTTGCGGTGTGTTGCGAGCCAGGCGTTGATAGCTGATGGAGGCATCGTAGCGCTGGCACAGCTCGCGGCATATATAGAGTCCGAGGCCGCTGGAGCGGCTTTGAGAGGAGAAGAACGGCTCAAACAGATGGCGTTCGACGCTGGACTCCAGCGGTGCTCCATCACTCCAGACCATGAACCAGCAGGTGTCGTCCTGCGGTGCGAGACCCTGGATCTGACCGTTCAAGGGCCCGTAGCCGCTGATCAGCTGCAGGCCCGCTTCATTGCCGGCATGGCTGCGGTGGCGCTGGGCATTGTCCAGCAAGTTGATCAGCACGCGGCGCAGATGTTCTTCATCGAACAGGATATGGCGGGCCGTTGCATTGAGCCGCAGCAGAAGCTGGCGCGGCGGGGCAGCCTGTATGCGCCATTCATGGCTGATCTGGGCCAGCAGGGTGTCCAGCGGCAGCGACTGGCCCTGATGGGTTTCTGCGCCCTGCTGCACGCGTGCCAGGTTGAGGATTTCTTCGGCGATGCGGGCCAGACGGTCGGCGTTCTGCCCCACGATGCGGCATAGCTGTTGCGGGCCGGGCTGGCTCGCCAGGTCTTCGGCCAGCAGCGCATTGGCCTGGGTGATGGCAGCGAGCGGGTTGCGTATTTCATGCGCTACGGCAGCCGACATGCGGCCCATGGAGGCCAGCTTTTCGGTGCGCAGCTGCGCTTCCATCTCGCGCAGGTCGTGAAGAAACATGACGCAAAGCGAGTGGCTGGCTTGCGCCTGCGGACCCTCGTCCAGATAGGGTGCCGAAACCTCGGTGATGCGTGTGCGCACATGCATGCCGGTGGCACCGTGTCGTTCATTGGCCTGCAGGTGAATCGTGGCGGACAGCGGGCGGGCATGGGCAAAGCTCGCTTGTGTGGAATGCGCCAGTGGCTCCCACCAGCTATGGGCCTGCAGGGAAAAAGGCTGGGGATGATCTATGGGCAGGCCCAGCAGCTGCAATGCGGCCGGGTTGGCCTGCAGAACCTGCAAGCTCGAGTCGACCACCAGCACGCCATCTGAGAAGTGGTTGATCACCAGGCTGTTGACCTGCTCCTGGGTCTGGGTGCGCAAGCGGTTGAACAGGGCCTGGGAACGCTCGCGTCGGACACGCTTGGCCAGCTCGTGCGTGAGATAGGCCACGCAGAAATAGCCGGCGCAGGAAAAAGCCGTCTGGTAGTAAGACTGGGCGTCGTCGTTGAGCCCGCCGTGGTATTGCCAGAAGGTGTAGGCCAGCGTCAGCAGCGTGATGCAGGCCGTGGTGCCAAAGGCCAGCATCAGTCCGCCCAGCGCCGAGGAGATCAGGACGGGAATGGCCAGCAGCGCGGTGTAGTTGAGCGAGCTGACCTGAAAGATCTGCAGCAAAAGGATCGCTGCAATGTCGACGCCGATCACTGGCAGCCATTGCAGGGCTGCGCGAGGCGCTGGCAAGTGGCGTCCGGCAGCCAGGCGCAGCACGATGGTCAGCGTCAGATAGGTGAAGCAGATCAGCCAGGCCAGGGGGGAGCCGATGTTCTGCAGCTGCAGATTCAGCGTCTGCAGCAAGACCAGGGCCAGCGCCAGCAGCACGCGGCCGCTGAGGAAGGCCTGCCACAGACGCACAAACGGGGCATTGAGGCTGGCGTCCGCGCGCCGGCTGATGGCTTCATCGAGCGGGATGGCAGTGTGCTGCCAGGGCGAGGCGGAGTTCACCATGCGGTCAGTGGCGCTCAGTGTCTTGCTGGGCCAGGCGGCGGTGTTCTGCACTGCAGAAGATCTTGCCCGAGGCGTCGTTGACGGCATCAGCCTGCGGCAAGTGAAGGCCGCAGTGAGCGCAAGCTACCATGGACTGTAGGCGCTTGGGGGGGCTGGCAGGCCTGGTCTGCTCGGCCACTTCAGCGCGACGTTTGCCGCGCCAGATGCCGACAGCCACCACCACGACCAGCAGGACCAGCAAGTACTTCATGCTGCGCGCTCCAGCAGCACTTCAATCACAAAGCGCGAGCCGACATAGGCCAGCAGCAAGAAGATGGCGCCGATATAAAGAACACGCACGGCGCTTTGGCCGCGCCAGCCGAATCGCTTGCGGCCGAACAGCAGCACGGCAAATGCCAGCCAGGACAGCAGGGAGAAAATGGATTTGTGATTCCACACCCATGCCTTGCCATAGAGCTGCTCGCCAAACAGCCAGCCAGCGGCCAGTGTGGCGGTCAGCAGCACAAAGCCCGCTCCGACAAAACGGAAGGTCAGCCGCTCCAGCGTCAGCAGCGGCAGTCCGCTGTCATGGTCGCCGCCCTGGCGCATCTGCCGCTCGGCATGGCTCA
This sequence comes from Comamonas sp. GW821-FHT11H03, assembly GCF_058807955.1. Lineage (NCBI taxonomy): Bacteria > Pseudomonadati > Pseudomonadota > Betaproteobacteria > Burkholderiales > Comamonadaceae > Comamonas > Comamonas sp. GW821-FHT11H03. The sequence goes on along the minus strand of NZ_JBXARF010000001.1, from coordinate 407,382 downwards.
TCAGCGCGCCATGAACGACGGCTGCGGCAAACAGGCCGTAGGAGGCAATACCCAGAGCCAGATGCAGCGGCAGCCAGGGCGAGGCGTTGACGTGCAGCGGTGTGCCGGGGAACACCACCGCCAGAAGCACGGCCACGCTTCCCAGGATGGACAGCGGCCAGCGCGAGCGCAGCTGCGGGTAGAGCTGCTGCTCCACCACATAGACGGTCAGCACCAGCCAGGCAGTGATCGACAGGGCGGGAGCAAAGCCGAAGTGCGGCAGCTCGCCAAGCAAACCCCAGCCCAGCAGCAGGGCATGCAGTGCCCAGGCCAGGCGCAGGCAGCGACGGGCACCGGCTTCTTGCAGGTGCTGGGTGGCAAGTGCAGGAATGGCGTAGGCAATGGCCGCTGCCATGGCCAGGATCCAGCCAATGGGGCCAGCTGCAGTGAGCGGTTGGGAGAGCATGCTTTCTATGATAGTGCCGCCGGCCCCTACTCTTCTTTTGCAAGCCGCTGCCGTCCGTCAATTTTGCGCATAAAGCGCTGCCTGAGCCCGGTCATGAGCGCGGGTTTGCGTGTTTGCAGAGCAGATCGTCGACTTTGAGCCCGGTCTTCAAGAATTTTCTCCGGCCGGGCGATGTCTCCAGCCTTGCCGCCCAGCCGGCAGCAGGCCCGTCTTGCGCCAGGAGCAAGGACTGGCAGGAGAGCTTGATTCAGGTCCATTCAGGACCTGCCTGGTCTCTTTTTCGGGGGGCTGTGGAGCAAAGCGCAGCGACGTGGCACGCCTGAGGCAGATCACGGACAAGCCTGCGGGGCATCGTCAATCAAGGGCAGCGGGTAAAATGCCTGTTCATGCAGCCTCGCCTCGCCTGAGCTGGGTCCTCAAGCTGCCCGGATAGTCGTGCTGCTCGCTCGCGCACGACTCCCGTCCATCCATAACTTTCGAATGCTTTTTGCTTATGGCCTCCGCACTCACCGATAAACTCTCGCGCCTTGTCAAAGAGATGCGCGGCCAGGCCCGCATCACCGAGTCCAATGTGCAGGACATGCTGCGCGAAGTGCGCATGGCCTTGCTGGAGGCCGACGTGGCTCTGCCCGTGGTGCGCGACTTCATTGCCCGCGTCAAGGAAAAGGCGCTGGGCCAGGAAGTCATCAGCTCGTTGCAGCCCGGCCAGGTGCTGGTGTCCATCGTCAACAAGGAGTTGGCGGCGACCATGGGCGAGGGCGTGGCCGACATCAACCTCAATGCCCAGCCTCCCGCCGTCATTTTGATGGCCGGTCTGCAAGGCGCCGGCAAGACCACCACCACGGCCAAGCTGGCCAAGCATCTGATCGAAAAGCGCAAGAAAAAGGTGCTCACGGTCTCGGGTGACGTGTATCGCCCTGCGGCCATCGAGCAGCTCAAGACCGTGACGGCCCAGGCTGGCGCCGAGTGGTTTCCCTCCACTCCCGACCAGAAGCCCCACGATATCGCCGTGGCCGCGATTGATTACGCCAAAAGGCATTTCTTCGATGTGCTGCTGGTGGATACGGCCGGCCGTCTGGCCATCGACGAGCTGCTGATGGCCGAAATCAAGGATTTGCACGCCACGCTCAAGCCCGTCGAAACCCTGTTCGTGGTCGATGCCATGCAGGGCCAGGATGCGGTCAACACCGCCAAGGCCTTCAAGGAAGCGCTGCCGCTGACCGGTATCGTTCTGACCAAGCTCGACGGCGATTCGCGCGGCGGTGCGGCGCTGTCGGTGCGCCAGATCACGGGCGCTCCCATCAAGTTTGCCGGTGTCTCGGAAAAGATCGACGGACTGGAAGTCTTCGATGCCGACCGCCACGCACAGCGCGTGCTGGGCATGGGCGACATCGTGGCCCTGGTCGAGCAGGTCACCAAGGGCGTGGACATGGAAGCCGCGCAGAAGATGGCAGAGAAGCTCAAGAGCGGCGACGGCTTCGACCTCAACGACTTTCTGGCCCAGCTGCAGCAGATGAAGCAGATGGGCGGTCTCTCGAACCTGATGGACAAGCTGCCCGCCGAGCTGGCGGGCAAGGCCGGTCAGGTCGATATGGACAAGGCCGAGCGCGAGATCAAGCGCAAGGAAGGCATCATCTGCTCCATGACGCTCAAGGAGCGCAAAAAGCCTGAAATCATCAAGGCCACGCGCAAGAAGCGCATTGCCGACGGCGCCGGCGTCCAGGTTCAGGAGGTCAACCGCCTGCTCAAGGAGTTCGAGCAGATGCAGACCATGATGAAGAAGTTCAAGGGCGGCGGTCTGATGAAGATGATGAAGAAGATGGGCGGCATGAAGGGTATGAAGGGCATGATGGGCGGCGGCGGCATGCCCAAGCTGCCGTTCTGATAGCTCCCCCTGAGCGGCTTTGCCTAGGCGGCTCCGCCGCTTCCCCCTCTCTCTACGCGCTGCGCGCTATGGGAGGAGGACGACAGCCTCGCTGCGCGGCGGCGCGGCCGGCATAGGCGCTTGCTCGCTGTCCCTGAGTTGGGGTGTGCTTGGTTTGAGATCAGCGATCTATAAAAAGTGAGCTGCTTGCGCTTGTTGTTTATGGGTTTGGATGAGAAATGCATCTGAATCTAAGGAATGACAAGCGAGAGCAGCTCACTTTTTTGTAAAGAAGCACGCCAATTCCGGGCAATTGCTGGATGTGCAGGCGGCTTTCTGAGAACATGCCTTTCCATGAAGCTACAAGACAGGACTTTCGTGGAGGCGGGTCAGCGGCAACCTCTGCCTCAATGTCTGGAGCGCCGCAGCGCGCTGATGCTTGCGGGCTCGCTGCTGGCGGTGCTGGCAGGGTGCTCCACCACCAAAGACAAGCCCCGGCCTGCTGCGCAAGGCGGGTCCTCCGTGCGTCCGGCCAATGCCCTGAGCCTGGATGCAGAGCTGCGCGAGTCACTGCTGGCGCGCACCATGCTGGTGGTCAACACGCCTTACACCTATGGCGGCAACTCGCCTGAAGGCGGTTTTGACTGCAGCGGTCTGATTCAGTGGGCCGTGGGCGGCATCACGGAAACCCGTCTGCCCCGCACTACATCGCAATGGGCGCAGGCCAGCAACCCGGTCGGCGGACGTGATCTGATGCGCGGCGACTTCGTGTTCTTCAACACTCTGGGCGGGCGCTATTCCCATATGGGAATTTTTGTGGGCAACGGACAGTTCGTGCATGCGCCGTCCAGCGGCGGAACGGTGCAGCGGGTACGCATGGACAATGTGTACTTCGCCAAGCGATTCACGGAAGCCCGCAGCATCTTTGCCTGAACGCCTGCGATGCGGATGAAAAAAGGGACTGCCTGGCAGTCCCTCGGTTTTTGCGGGTTCTCGCACTTATGCCGCAGGCGCGGAGGCGGGCTTTGCCTCATCGCCGGTCAGCGGCAGATTCCAGCTCATCGCATGCCAGGGGTGCTGCTCCTGCGTCACCCATTGTGCCACTTCTTCGGAAGTGAAGGCCTTGCCCAGCACATCGCTGCGGCCTTGTGCCAGCCATTGCGCGCGGCCCTGGGCATAGGCCTGGCCGAAAGCAAGCCAGCTGTCAAAACATTGCTGGGCGCGCTGGGCGTTGAGCTCAAGGATATCCCAATGCAGGGCTTCGTCCGTCCATTCCAACAGTCTGGCGCTGCGCACAAAAAAGGTCACGCGCGCGCAGGCAAACGCCATCGCGGCGCGCACGTCGTCGCTGCGCTGCAGGCGCTGCAGATCCAGCATGAACCAGCGCTGGCGCAGTGCATCGGGCAGTTGCAGGCGCACCTGTTCGTCGCTGAGGTCGGTGCGCAGGCCAAGGTGGTGCAAGATCATGGGGCGCAGCTGCCTGGCCAGCGCTTCGTCAGCGCCATGCAGATCGCTGGCAAAGCCGCCTTGCATGGCGTGGTAGGCCATCGGGTGGGCCAGCGCCAGGGCCCAGTTGCGCTCCTGGCTGCCCGCCTGGTAGCTGATGATGTCGCCGCGTTGCTTGGCCTCCTTGAGGCGCTTGAAGCCGCCGCGCAGCACCCAGTAGATCAGGGCAGCGATGAGCAAAAGGATCGTCCAGATGCTCATGTGCGCACTCCTGGGCGGCCGGGGCGCTTTCTGGCCATCAGCAAGGTCTGTTTCAGTGCGGCGGATTTGGGCATGCGTTCAATGACTTCGCTGTCCAGCGAATCCTTGCGTGCCGCCACCATCCACTGCATCAGTGGTGACTGCAGATTGAGCCGGGGCAGCAGGTCGGGGTGCTGCTGCATCAGCCACAGTTGCTCGTCGTCGGTCTGCAGCTCCTGCACCGAGCACCAGGGTGCCAGCCCCGGATGGGCCTTCAGCAGCTCGGGCGGGCGGCGCACAATGCCCATGGACAGAGCGTCTTCGGGTACCTCGTCGTTGAGCGGCAGATGGTTGAGCAGGGTCACCACATCGGGCGTATAGCGTGCAATCGGCGGCCGGTTCTGCTTGCCCTTGATCTGCTCGATCTGAAGCTTGCCGTCCTTTTGAACATAGGCATTGACGGTGATGCGGGGCTGGGCCGTGCCCGTGCGGTAGCTGAACAGCCGCATGCGCCCCGATTCGAGACCCTCGGCGTAATGTTCTCCATAGCCGCCGCTGAAGGACTTGCGGTTGGCAAACTGGCCCACGCAGTGGCCCATCATCTGGCTTTCATAGGCCATTTCCTGGCGCATCTGCGCACTTGTGGCGTCAAACTCCACAAACGTGCCGTGCTGGCCACGCAGCAGCCCGTGCACGGCGCTTTGGCTGTGCTCAACCCGGCCGCTGTTCTGTTTTTTCTCGAAAGCCAGATGCTCCAGCGTCCAGCGCGCCAGCGCCTGTGGGCAGTTCACGCGCTGAAGCTTGCCTTCCAGAGAGGTGCCCTTGCGGGTGGAGAGAAACTCCACCAGCCGCGTCTCCAGCGCCAGCAGGGCGGCGCTGTCGGGCAGCACCCACCAGAGGTCGGGCAGCTCGAAGCCGGCCTGCTTGCGCGCCAGCCGCTCCAGCGCCCAGGCCGGCGGCTCCTGGCGGCCGGCCAGCTCCTGCAACTGCCGGGCGTCGGCAATGCGCAGCACGGCAGGCTCGTCGGCCTGCAGATTGCCCACCACATGGCGGTAGAAATGGTTGCCCAGCCAGGCGGCGACATCGGCAGCGTCACCGCGCTCTGCGCTGCGCTCTTTGATGCGCTGCTTGATGGCTGGGGCGTTGACGACATCGCGCGCCTTGTAGGCACTGGCGGCAGCGGCTTTTTCAACGACCTGATTCACCAGAATTTCCACCACGGTTTGCGACCCGATGCCGCAGCGCCGGTCTGGGCGTCGCGCTCGGCCAGCTTGCGCTCGGCGCGCTCTATGCCGGACTGCGACATGCGCCGCTCGTCCTCGTCGTCGTCCTTGTCCAGATAGCTGTTGGCCTGCTTGTGCAGTGCCACGGATTCCTCCAGCAGCTCGGGGTAGGCTTCCAGCGCACAGGCCAGACGGCGCAGCGGATAGCAGTCCTGCAGCGCAATGACTTCTTGCTGATGCGTGCGCAGGCGCGGCAGCACCAGCTCGGGGCGTGTGCTGGAGAAAAAGTCCAGCATGGACATCAGCGACGCCAGGTAGTTGCGGCGCACGTCGCGCTGTTCGTCTTCATCCAGGTCGTGGAACCATTGGTCCAGACGCTCCATCCAGATGCTGATCTCGTCATCGCGGTTGAGCTTGTAGAGCGACATGGCGACGGTGGAGAAGTAACGCGTGGGTTCATGGCGGCTGTAGCCATGCTCCTGGACAAAATGCCACAGGCGCTCGGCCTCGACCACGGTCTGCTCATCGTCGTCCTTGCCCACGGCGCACCACAGCAGGCCGTTGTGATGCTCGGCAAACGGGCTGCTGCCCAGTCCCTTGTGGTGCAGCTCGGCGGCCTCGTCGTAGCGGTCCATGAAGCGGTACTTGATGGCCAGGTTGTTGCAGAGCATGGAGTACACATGCAGGTCGCCATCCTTGAAGCGGCCCTGGCCAGTCGCCCAGAAATGCTCGAAGCGGGCAAGACCTTCCTCGTAGTAGCGCACGACCAGAGGCTCGCGCACCTCCTGCGCAGGCACTTTCTTCTTGCCGCCCATCAGCGGAGCCAGATCGTCTGCATCGTCCAGGACCACGCCGGCGGCGTAGCACCAGTGCGCGCCATGGCCCTGGGGGAAGGGCCGAGCCAGCGCTTCTTCCAGCGGCAGCGCGGCAAAGCGGGCAGCCCAGAGCGCGGGCAGCTTGTCGCTGTCGGCCATCTCGGGGTGCTGGCCCACGCCGATTTCCAGCAGCGGCAGAGCCTGCTCCATCTGGCGCTTGCGTGCCAGACGCAGGCCGTCGAGCAAGGCCAGCACCGGATGCGCCGGCTGGGCTGCGCGCACCATGCTCAGATAGAAATCCGCCGGGTGCAGCGGCCTCTCTTCTTGCGCAAGCAGCTGGCGCATGTCCTCGTCGGTTTGACCAATGGCCAGAACCAGGGCCCAGGTGATGGCGTTTTCCGGGTCGTTGCTGAACTGCTTGTTGGCCAGCTCGAAGGCGGCTACGGCCGAGACGGGACGAGCGTGGAGCACGCTTTGCAGCGCCAGATCGGCGGCTTGCTTCAGGTGCCCGGCCTGCTCCAGCCAGCCCAGCCAGGAAGCGGTGAAGGGGTCGCCCGAGTCATCCGTCAGTCCGAAGTGTCCCTGAGGCGCTAGTTGAATGGCTGCCTCCAGCTGACCGGCCTGAGCGCAGGCCTGGGCCTGCAGCCGCACGATCTTGACCTGGCGATGCGCCTTGACGGCTTGCGAGGGCGGGGGATTTTCCAGGGCGGCCAATTGCTGCTCGCAGGCCATGAGCAAGGCGGGCAGGCTTTGCGGGGCCAGCGGCAGCACATGATCGGCCAGCGTCATCCAGCGGTCAAAGTCCACCTGCTGGTCGGGCGCAGCATCGCGCAGGAGATTGATGGCGTTCTGCACCAGGCTGGCGGCCTCGCTGGCGTGGCCGCTTTTCTGGGCCATTTCCGCCTTGCGAACGCAGACGATGGCATCGAGGTAGGCCGCATCTTCGGCCAGATCGGGGTTGCGACGCTCCTGGGCGCGTTGCAGCTCAAGGCCCGTGGCCGCAGCTTCCCAGGCCTGGAGCTGCGAGGCCATCCAGTGCCAGCCATGCCAGTAGTTGTCGCTGTCCACATCTTCGGGCAGCCGGGCAATGGCCTGTGCCGCCGAACCCAGCAAGGCTTGCGCGGAGGGCTGGTCAAAGCCCATGCGGCTCTGGATGTCGCTCAGGCTCAGGCGCAGCGCGGCTTCTGCGGGGCTCAGTTCGTCGGCCGCGGCCAGGGCGGCGCCGCGATGCTGCTGCAGCAGCTTGTTGGCCGCTTCGGGCTGATCGAGGTAGAGCCAGAAGTCGTGAATGCGCTCGAGCTCCTGCACGGTGGCTGGGGCAAAGTTCTGCTGCCCCATCAATTCCACCGCAGCGGCGATGCGGTCCTGACGGCTGATGCTGCCGGGCTTGTCGTCGTTGTAGTCGTTCAGCAGCTCATGGGCTTGATCCAGCAAGGCGTAGATGGCATCGCCCTGCAGTGCGGCAGTTTGGTTCATGGTGTCCAGAGTTCAATCCGAGGCAGCTTGGCCCCAATAGGCCATCATCCTAGCGGCGGATTGAAGAGGCGTGTGCCATCCGGCAGGGCATCACCATTTGTTACAGAATTTATAACCAGTCATGAAAAAAGCCTGCCTTGGCATTGCAGGCAGGCTTTTGGTGGATGAGGCCAGGGACTGTCGGGCTGTCAATCCTTGAGCAGGACTTCGCCGCGCAAGGTGTAAGCCTTGGCTTCGGTAATCTTCACATCCACCATCTGCCCAATCAAACGCTCGTTGCCGGGGAAGTTGACCACGCGGTTGCAATAGGTGCGGCCCATCAGCTCGCTGCCGTCGCGCTTGCTCACGCCTTCGACCAGCAGGCGTTGCACCGTGCCGACACGCTCTTCGCTGATCTCCTTGATGTGGGTGTTGATCACGGCTTGCAGCTCCTGCAGGCGGCGCAGCTTGACTTCGTGCGGCGTGTCGTCGTGCAGATTGGCTGCAGGCGTGCCGGGGCGGGGGCTGAAGATGAAGCTGAAGGAGTTGTCGAAGCGCACATCGTGGATGAGCTTCATCATCTTCTGGAAGTCTTCCTCGGTCTCGCCGGGGAAGCCCACGATGAAGTCGCTGCTCATGGCCAGATCGGGACGGATGGCGCGCAGCTTGCGGATGGTGCTCTTGTATTCCATGGCCGTGTAGCCGCGCTTCATGGCCATGAGGATCTTGTCGCTGCCATGTTGCACGGGCAGATGCAGATGGCTGACCAGTTGCGGAATCTTGGCGTAGGCCTCGATCAGGCGCGGCGTGAACTCGTTGGGATGGCTGGTGGTGTAGCGGATGCGTTCGAGGCCGGGAATCTCGGCCACATATTCCAGCAGCAGCGCGAAGTCGGCCATCTCGCTGCTGTCGCCCATCTTGCCCAGGTAGGCATTGACGTTCTGGCCCAGCAGCGTGATTTCCTTGACGCCCTGCTCGGCCAGGCCCGCGACTTCCACCAGCACGTCCTCGAACGGGCGGCTGACTTCCTCGCCGCGCGTATAGGGCACGACGCAGTAGCTGCAATATTTGGAGCAGCCCTCCATGATGGAGACAAAGGCCGAAGCGCCTTCCACGCGTGCCGGCGGCAGGTGGTCGAACTTCTCGATTTCGGGAAAGGAGATATCGACCTGGGGCTTGGCCTTGGCCGCACGCTGATTGAGCAGCTCGGGCAGGCGGTGCAGGGTCTGGGGGCCGAAGACCACATCGACAAACGGCGCGCGCTTGATGATCTCGGCACCCTCCTGGCTGGCCACGCAGCCGCCCACGCCGATCAGCACGCCTTTTTCCTTGAGGTGGCGGATGCGGCCCAGATCGCTGAATACTTTTTCCTGGGCCTTCTCGCGCACCGAGCAGGTGTTGAACAGGATCAGGTCGGCCTCGTCCACGTTCTGCGTGGGCTCGTAACCCTGGGCCGCGCCCAGCACATCGGCCATCTTGTCCGAGTCGTACTCGTTCATCTGGCAGCCAAAGGTTTTGATAAAGACTTTCTTGCTCATGGGGCGCTCTTGTCAGGTGTTGTCGGGTGCGGGGCTTGCAGAGTTCGCAAGCACAAAGTGATAGCGGCTAGCGCTTGCTATCACTTGATTTGGATATGAAAACAGTTTGAAAAGCTTGCGGAAAAAGCGCAAGCAGCTCTTTAATCAATAGCGGTCGGCGCGGGCCGGACTCAGCTGCCGAAAACGCGCTGCAGCAGGGTGCGCGGCTGGATCGGCTTGTATTTCTCGATTTCGGCAGGGGTCAGAATCCAGGCCGTGTGCAGGCCCTGGGTCTGCGGCTCGATCACATAGCCCACCAGCATCTTCTGGCCTGCATAGTTGCTGGCAAAAACAATGCTGCGCTCGCTGCTGAACAGGCGAAAGCCGGGCGTGGTGCGAATGGCCGTGCCGTTGATGGCCACTTCGGGGAAGTTGGTGACCGTCAGTTCGCCGAACTGCGCCGTGGGCGGAAAGTTGCGAGTGTCGTCCGAGGGCAGGCCCTGGGCCTGGGCCGGCAGGCCGGCGCTGGCGGCAGCAGCCAGCAAGGCGCAGGCCACGAAGCGGCGGCTGATGAGGTCGGTGGTGCAGCGGTTCATGGTGTATATCCAGGGGCTGATCGTGGGGCAGTCAGAGCTTTAGTCATGGCCGCAATGCCGTGATTCTAGAGGCTGGCGCTTGGCAGCAGGGCTTGCTCAGGCTTTGCCGCCCGCCGCATAGAGCACCGCCCGGGGCGGACGGCACAGCCCCCAGAAGCGCAGGCCCGTCAGCTCAGCCATGCGCACGCCCATGGAGGTGGGCGCGGAAATCGTGGCCAGCGCCGCGATGCCGACCTTGGCGCATTTGCGCACCAGTTCATGGCTGCCGCGGCTGGACAGCACTACCAAGCCGGGCTCGCCGAGGCGGCCCGTGCGCGCCAGCCGGCCGACCAGCTTGTCCAGCGCATTGTGGCGGCCCACGTCTTCGAGCACATCCGTGATGTCGCCCGCCAAAGTGGCCCAGCCTGCGGCATGGATGGCGCCTGCCTCGGCATTGAGAATCTGGTGTGGTGGCAGGGCGTCAATCGCCTTGAGCACGGTGGCTGCGTCGACCCGCTCCAGCCAGTCCTGGGGCGGCAGGGCGTCAAACGACAGGTCCAGCGCCGCAAAGCTCTCGACTCCACAGACGCCGCAACCCGTGCGTCCCGTCATGCTGCGGCGCCGGTCCTTGAGCCGGGCAAAGCAGCGCGAGGCGATGTCGAGCTGCACTTCCATGCCGTCCATGCCTTCGGGCAGGCCGGCTGCTGCGGCAGACACGGGGCGGGCCTCGATGCCGTAGCAGTCAGCGGCGCTGTCGATGATGCCCTCGGTCAGCGCAAAGCCGAGGGCAAAGTCTTCCGCATCGGTGGGCGAGCCCATCATCACCGCATGCGAGATGCCGTTGAAGACCAGCGCGATCGGCACCTCGGCCGCCAGCACGCGCTCCTGGCGCTGCTGCTGCCCGGCGTGGAACAAGCTCACGGCATGGGTGTGCAGCGGTGCTATCGGCTGGGCAGGGATGGGGCAGGCGGACTCGGTCATGGGCTGATGATAGTCAGCAGGCGCATTCCTTGCCGGCAAGGGGCGGGCTCCGGCTCAGGGCCTGGCACGGCGGGCCTGTCGAGGCATGGGGGAGGGGAGGCCATGGCGGCGCTCCCGGACATCCGTGGCCGGCCTGCACGGCCAGGGGGCGGTGCAGGCCGGCGGCCGGGGCCTAGGCCAGCAGCGGCAGCATCAAGGGGTTGATGCCGCTGCGCGCAAGCTCTTTTTCCTCCATCTCGGCATCCAGGGCCAGACTGGCCAGGTCGTCGGCCACCATTTCCAGCTGGTGGTCCGCCTGCTGGTAGAAGGCCTTGAGATAGGTCTGGCACTCGTTGCAGCTCTCGGCCTTGATGGGCGCTTTTTCGTCTTCCAGGCACCAGTAGTCCAGTGCATGCGTGCTGTCGCAGTTGCTGCACTTGCTGCGCACCACATGCCACTGGCATTCGCACAGGCTGCATTGCAGATAACGCACGCCGGCCTGGGCGCCGCCGAGCACCAGGCTGCCGGTGGGTACATGGCCGCAGACGGGGCAGAGATGGCGCTGCTCGCCCGGCTCGGCCCGGCCGGCGGCGGGCAACTGGCTGGCCAGCTGGCGCCAGTACAGCGACAGTGCGCTCCACAGCAGCTGGGCCACGCCCGCTTCGGGCAGTACCGCGTCGTCGGCCAGTGCTTCGCTGCGCAGCGCCTTCAGCAGGGTGTCGGCCCAGGCTTCGCGCTGGGCTGCATCGGCCTGTTGCAAGCGCGCCAATGCCTGGCCGATGGCGGGGGTCTGCATGCGGGGCTGCTGTGCCATGCGGCTCAGCAGCTCGTCGAGCAGGGCCAGCCAGTGGGCAGAGCGCGGCCACAGGGCCGAATGCAAAGGCGCTTGCGTGCGCTGTTGCAGGGCCGCGCCCAGGCCGGCGGCTTCCTGCTCGGGCAGGGGCAGGGCCTCGGCCGTGGCCTGCTGGGCACCGGCCAGCTCGGCGGCCCACAGCAGATACTCGGCCATGGCATGGCCCTGGGCCAGATGCTGCAGGCGGCTGGCGCGACGGGCATAGGGCAGCTTGGCGGCGGGCAGTTGCACGGCAGCGATATGGCCCACACCCGGCGAGCGTTCGGCTTCGGGAACCAGATGGATGCTCATCGTGTGCTCCCTGTCTTGGCTTTGCCTGCTGCCGCAGGTTTGGCGCTGATCTCCTCATGCCAGCGGTCGTGATGGGCGCGGGCCCAGGCATGGCTGACATAGCCGGTGACCATGCCGCGGATCGAGCCCTTGACCCAGAAGGCCAGATAGATATGGCCAAGGATCAGCAATATCAGGCCCACGCCCGCCAGAGCGTGCAGCGCCAGCGCGACACGCAGCACGGGGATCGGGAACAGATGTGCGAAGTAGGCGCGCCAGATCACCAGGCCGGTGAGCAGCAGCACGCAGATCAGGCTCATGATCCCCCAGAACAGCAGCTTCTGGCCTGCGTTGTACTTGCCGATGCGCAGCCGCTGGCTGTGGTCTCCTGCCACCACCGATTTCACGTTCTCCACCCAGATGCGGTCTTCCCTGACGAACAGGTTGTATTTCACAAAGCGCACGAACAGATAGACCAGGGCCACAAACACCACGATGCCGAAGAAGGGGTGCAGCAGCCGCGCCAGCTGCGGCGTGCCGAAGACGCTGTTGAACCAGTTCAGGCTGGGAAACACCCAGGACAGGCCCGACATGGCGACCAGAAAGAAACACACCACCATGGCCCAGTGGCACAGGCGCTCGGGCAGCGGGGTGCGCAAGATCATGCGGTCTTTGTTCATGCCGTTTCTCCTTTCTTGGCGCGGTCATCGCCCGCATCGTCTTCGTCGATCTCGTTGGGGCCGGTGGCCATGTAGTGGGCCGCAGCACCGGCCAGCGTGGCCACGAAGCCCAGGGCGGCCAGCGGCTTGAACCAGCCCTTCCAGCCCTCGACCACGGCGCTGATCTTGGGATCCTTGGGCAGCTTGTGATAGAGCTCGGGCTGGTCGGCATGGTGCAGCACATACATCACATGGGTGCCGCCCACGCCTTGCGGGTCGTAGATGCCGGCTTGGTCAAAGCCGCGGGTCTTCATCTCCTGCACGCGGCCTTCGGCCTTGATCAGCATGTCGTCCTTGCTGCCGAACGCGATGGCGCCCGTGGGGCAGGTCTTGACGCAGGCCGGCTCCTGGCCCACGGCCACGCGGTCCGAGCACAGCGTGCACTTGTAGGCCTTGTTGTCCTTCTTGCTGATGCGCGGGATGTTGAAGGGGCAGCCGGCCACGCAGTAGCCGCAGCCAATGCATTGCTCGGACTGGAAGTCCACGATGCCGTTGGCGTACTGCACGATGGCGCCGGGCTGGGGGCAGGCCTTCAGACAGCCCGGGTCTTCGCAGTGCATGCAGCCGTCCTTGCGGATCAGCCACTCCAGCTTGCCCTGCTCGTTGACATACTCGTCAAAGCGCATCAGCGTCCAGCTCTCGGGCGAGAGATCGCGCGGGTTGTCGTAGACGCCGAAGTTCTCGCCCACATCGTCGCGCAGATCGTTCCATTCGCTGCACGCCACCTGGCAGGCCTTGCAGCCAATGCAGATGCTGACGTCGATGAGTTTGGCGACCTCTGCCTTGTGGTCACGGGCGCGCGCGGCGGGCGTGAGCGCGTTGGTGGCCGAGCGCCGCACGATATCTTGGGATTGCATGGTCATGGGTGCTCGCCTTATGCCTTTTCGATGTTGACCAGAAAGGCCTTGAACTCGGGGGTCTGGGCATTGGCATCGCCGATGCCGGGGCTCAGCGTATTGGCCAGATAGCCCTTGCGCGTCGTGCCTTCATAGCCCCAGTGGCAGGGGATGCCGATCTGCTCGATCTCCTGACCATCGACCTGCAGCGTCATCACGCGCTTGGTCACCACGGCCTTGCCCTTGATGTGGCCGCGCTTGCTGGAGACCCGGATCATGTCGCCGGCCTTGATGCCTTTCCTGTCGGCCAGCTTTTCCGACAGCTCGATGAACTGCTCGGGCTGCACGATGGCGTTCAGGCGCGAGTGCTTGGTCCAGTGGCGGAACATCTCGGTGATGGAGTAGGTCGTAGCCACATAGGGGAACTGCTCGCGCGAGCCCATGCGGGCCGCGTCGTCGGCGAATACGCGCGCCACGGGGCTCTTGCTGACTTTGGGGTGCAGCGGGTTGGCCGCAATCGGGCTTTCGGTGGGTTCGTAATGCTCGGGGAAGGGCCCGTCGTTCATGCCCTTGGCCGAGAACAGGCGTCCCAGGCCTTCGGGCTGCATGATGAAGGGGCTCACGCCGCTGTTGGGTGCGGCGGTCAGCGGATAGTCGGGCACGTCGGAGCCGCCCCATTTCCTGCCATCCCAATGCAGGATCTGGCGCTTGGGGTCCCAGGGCTTGCCGGCCGGATCGGCCGAGGCGCGGTTGTAGAGAAGGCGGCGATTGGCCGGCCAGGCCCAGGCCCAGCCCGGCGTGTTGCCCAGGCCGGTGTCGGTGTTGTCGCGGCGCGCCATCTGGTTGCCGGCCTCGGTCCACGAGCCTGCGAAGATCCAGCAGTAGCTGGAGGTCGTTCCGTCGTCGCGCAGCATGCCGAAGTCGGAGAGCAGCTCGCCCTTTTTGGCGATCAGCTTGCCGTTGTCGTCGAACAGATCGGCCAGTGCGTAGCCGTTGGCCTCCTTGGCCACTTCCTCGGGATGGGGGTCGTGAGGGTCATGGTAGTCCCAGCGCATATTCATCACGGGCTCGGGACAGGTGCCGCCTTCCTTGGCGTACAGCTCGCGCAGCTTCATGAAGATGCCGCCCAGGATGCGGCTGTCGTGGCGCGCCTCGAACGGCGGCTCCTGCGCGGCCCAGTGCCATTGCAGCCAGCGGCCGGAGTTGACGATGGCGCCGTTCTCCTCGGCAAAGCAGGAAGAGGGCAGGCGGAACACCGTGGTCTGGATCTTCGCGGGGTCCACGTCGTTGAATTCGCCGTGGTTCTTCCAGAAGGTGGAGGTCTCGGTCTGCAGCGGATCGATGATGACCAGAAACTTCAGCTTGGACAGGGCGTCGCGGATCTTGCCTGAGTCGGGCATGGCGGCCACGGGGTTGAAGCCCTGGGCGATGTAGCCGTTGACCTTGCCGCGATACATCAGATCGAAATAGGCCAGCATGTCGTAGCTGCGGTCCCACTTGGGCAGCCAGTCGTAGCCCCAGTTGTTCTCGCGCGTGGCGTGCTCGCCGTACAGGTCCTTCATCAGGCTGACGAAGAACTTGGGCGTGTTCTTCCAGTAGTTGACCTGGCCGGGCAGGTCGGCCTTGGGCGTGGCGTCCTCCAGGTACTGCTCTAAGGTCTGCTGCCTGTCCTCGGGCAGGTTCAGGTAGCCGGGCAGGCGGGTGGAGAGCAGGCCCAGGTCGGTATAGCCCTGGATGTTGGAGTGACCGCGCAGCGCGTTGACGCCGCCGCCGGCCATGCCGATATTGCCCAGCAGCAACTGGATCATGGCCGCGCCGCGGATGATCTGTGCGCCGGCCGTGTGGTGGGTCCAGCCCAGGGCATAGAGGAAGGTGGCCGTGCGGTCCGGCACGCAGGTGCTGGCCAGTTGCTCGCAGACATGCACAAAGTCGGCGACCTGGGTGCCGGTGATGGTCTGCACCATCTCGGGCGTGTAGCGCTCCACATGCTTTTTCAGCAGGTTCAGCACGCAGCGCGGGTGCTGCAGACTCTCGTCGGTGAGGGCATGTCCTTGCGCATTGCGCTCGTAGGTCCAGCTGGACTTGTCGTAGGCTTTTCTGTCGGCGTCGTAGCCGCTGAACAGACCTTCGTCGAAGCCATAGTCCTCGCGCACGATCAGGCTGGCATTGGTATAGGCCTTGACGTATTCGTGCTGGATCTTGTCGTGCTGCAGCAGGTAGTTGACCACGCCCATGAGAAAGGCGGCGTCCGAGCCCGCACGGATGGGGGCGTAGAAGTCGGCCACCGAGGCCGTGCGGTTGAAGCGCGGGTCCACCACCATGAGGTGAGCCTTGTTGTGGATCTTGGCTTCGATGGCCCACTTGAAGCCCACGGGGTGGGCTTCGGCAGGGTTGCCGCCCATGACCAGGATCACATTGGCGTTCTTGATATCCACCCAGTGGTTGGTCATCGCGCCGCGACCGAAAGAGGGCGCCAGGGCCGACACCGTGGGGCCGTGGCACAGGCGGGCCTGGCAGTCGAAGCCCAGCATGCCCAGGGCGCGGCCGAAGCGGAAGTCCAGGATGCCGGTTTCGTTGGAGGCGGCCGACGAGGCCAGCATGCCGGTGCTGAGCCAGCGGTTGACACGCTGGCCCTTGTCGTTCGTCTCGATGAAGTTGGCGTCGCGATCGTCCTTGAGCAGGCGCGCGATGCGTTCGTTGGCTTCGTCCCAGCTGATGCGCTTCCACTCGTTGCTGCCGGCTTCACGCACCTCGGGGTATTTCAGGCGCTGCTCCGAATGGATGTAGTCCAGCGCACCTGCACCCTTGGGGCACAGCGAGCCGCGGCTGACGGGGTGGTCGGGGTCGCCCTCGATGTGGAAGATCCTGGACTTGGCGTTCTTGGCGCCGTCGCCCAGGCTGTACATCAGCATGCCGCAGCCCACCGAGCAGTAGGTGCAGTTGTTGCGGGTTTCCTTGGCGCGCAGCAGCTTGTACTGGCGGGGCAGTGTGGCCATGGCCACCGAGGGGGCAAAGCCCAGGGATGCAGCAGTGGCGCCGGCTACACCGGCACCGCACAGCTTGAAGAAACGTCTTCTGCCGTGATTCATCATGTGTTGTTTTCTTCAACCGCGCTCCCATGACCATGGAGGGCGTTAGGTTTGCAGGTGGCTGCATGTGCAGATGCAGCCACCCGTGAGCCGGGGGAACAGCCCGGACTCGGGGCCTCGACCTTGACGATTGCTCACGCATTGCCGGACCTCACGGGCCACGTCGAATGTTGAGGGATGCCAATGGCAAGCAATTGAGCCGGCTGGCACAGCCAGGCTCGCAAAGCGAGGAAGCGCGACAAAAGCCCTCAAGCTTTTTGTCGTTTGACTCTTAGATAAAAGTCAAAGGATGGCGAATCTATTCAGTAAGCGAATGTTTGTCCAGCAAAGGCTAGCGCATACCTCGGGTATGTGATGAAAAATTCTTGATGTAAATCAAGTATTTGGATCGGCATTCAGTCCAGCAGCGCCATGCCCTTGATCTGTGCATACACCGGCATGCCGGGCTGAAGCTGCAAGGCCTTGGCCGAGTGCTGGGTGATTCTGGCCAGCAGCCGCGTGCCGCCCGCCTGCAGCGAAACCATGACCTGCCCCGGTCCGTCCTCGCGCAGGCCCAGCACCCGTACCGGCAGGATGTTGAGAATGCTGCTGCCCTCGGGCCTGAGCAGACTCAGGCTGACATCGCGCGCCTGCACGCGCAGCGGCACCGTGCTGCCGGGCTCGCGCGGGCGGGCCATGACGAGTTGCAGCCGGCCTCCGTCAAAGATCAGGGTACTCAGATGATCGGCCGTGTCATGTGCCTGCACCGTGGCATGCACCACGCTGGAGGCCACGTCGCCATGGGCCAGCGGCAGATCGAGGCTGGATAGCAACTCGGGGACGCCGCCCTGCGCCAGCACCTTGCCTGCACCCAGCAGCACCATATGCTGGGCCAGGCGCGCGACCTCGTCCATGGAGTGGCTGACATAGATCACTGGAATCCGCAGATGGCGCTGCAGCTGCTCCAGATAGGGCAGGACTTCGGCCTTGCGCTGGGCGTCGAGCGCGGCCAGGGGCTCGTCCATGAGCAGCACTTCGGGGCTGGTGGCCAGAGCCCGTGCAATCGCCACGCGCTGGCGTTCGCCGCCCGACAGCGTGGCGGGCATGCGATTCATCAGATGGGCGATGCCCAGCAGTTCCACGGCCCGCTCCTTGGAGACCTTGCGGCGCTCCTGCGGCGTGCGCCTGAGTCCGTAATCGATATTGCGCTGTACCGACAGATGTGCAAACAGGCTGGCCTCCTGAAACACATAGCCGAGCGCGCGCTGGTGCGTGGGCAGCCATTGCCGGCCGGCGTCGTCCTGCCATACGGTCTGGTTGACGGTGACGCGGCCTTGCGCCCGCTCCAGTCCGGCGAGGCTGCGCAGACAGCTGGTCTTGCCGCAGCCCGAAGGCCCGAACAGCGCCGTGACCCCCTGGCCGGGTAGCTGCAGATCCACATCGAGTTCAAAGTCCGGCCGGCTCAGCCTGAGCTGCGCGGTGATGAAATTCGTGGCTTTCATGCGCGGCGCTCCGCTTTGGGTTGCAGCCAGTTCAAAGCCAGCAGCACGATGAAGGAGAACACCACCATGCCGGCCGCCAGCATATGGGCGTGGCCGTACTCCATGGCTTCCACATGGTCGTAAATCTGTACCGAGACCACGCGCGTGACGCCGGGGATATTGCCGCCCAGCATCAGCACCACGCCGAATTCGCCCACGGTGTGGGCAAAGGTCAGCACGGCGGCAGTGATGAACCCGGGGCGCGCCAGCGGCAGTGCCACGGTCATAAAGCGGTCTAGCGGACTGGCGCCCAGGCTGGCCGCCGCCTCCATGGGGCGCGGGCCCAGGGCCTCGAACGCGCGCTGCAGCGGCTGCACGGTGAACGGCATGGAGTAGATCAGCGAGCCCACCACCAGACCGGCAAAGGTGAACGGCAGAGTTCCCAGGCCGATGGCCTGCGTGAGCTTGCCTACGGGCCCGTTGGGGCCCATGGTGACCAGCAGATAAAAGCCGATGACGGTGGGCGGCAGCACCAGCGGTAGTGCCACTACGGCACCGATCGGGCCGCGCCAGCGCGAACGGGTATGGGCCAGCCACCAGGCCAGCGGTGTGCACAACAGCATGAGCAGCACGGTAGTCACGCCCGCGAGCTTGAGCGTGAGCCAGATGGCTGCGTAGTCTTCGGCATTCAGTTGCATGGAATCAAAAACAGGACTTGCGCAAACAAGTATGCACAACGGACATTTCTATCGGCAAAGCACCATGTCCGATCCGAATTTGCGCAAGTCGTCAGAAAAAGACCCTTGGAGCGCCCAGCTTAGCCGAGCAGCGCCAAGGGTAGAGCGGAACAGTTCGCGTTGAATGGGGCTCTAGCGCTTGTGGATTAGCGTCAGAAGCTATAGCCGTAGGAGCGGATGATGTCGTGCGCCTTGGGGCTGCGCAGGTACTTCATCAAAGCCGCAGCGGCTTCGTTGTCCTTGGCGCTATTGAGCACAATGGCATCCTGGCGGATGGGTTCATGCATATTGCCGGGCACTTGCCAGGCCGAGCCCTCGCGGATCTTGCCGTTCTCCATGACCTGGGACAGGGCCACAAAACCCAGTTGCGCATTGCCGGTGGCGGCGAACTGGTAGGTCTGGGCGATGTTCTCGCCCATCACCACCCTGGGCTGCACCTGAGCGCTCAGGCCGAGCTTGTTCAGCACTTCCATGGCCGCTGTTCCGTAAGGGGCCAGCTTGGGGTTGGCGATGGCGATGTGCTTGTAGTCGCCGCTCTTGAGCACATCGCCCTTGTCGTCCACATAGCCGGCCTTGGGGCTCCACAGCACCAGCGTGCCGATGGCGTAGGTAAAGCGCGAATCGGCCAGGCCCTTGCCTTCCTTGGCCAGTTTCTCGGGTGTGGTGTCATCGGCGGCCAGCAGAATGCCGAAGGGCGCGCCATTGTTGATCTGGGCGTAGAACTTGCCGGTGGCGCCAAACGACAGCTCGGCCTTGTGGCCTGTATCCTTCTCGAACTCGGCCGCAATCTTCTTCATGGGGGCGGTGAAGTTAGCTGCCACGGCGACCGCCACTTCAGCGGCCTGCGCCTGCGCAGACCACAGGCCCAGCACGACTGTGCCGATCACGGCCGCAGAGCGAGCCAGTTGAAAGGAAAAACCGGTGGAGCGGGCAGTGATCTGAGTCATTGAAATTTCGCTATTCATTAATGGAATAGCGAGTGTAACGTGAATGAACAACTGAGGTCGAGCGAGGAAATTGGCTGTCAGGGCATGATGGCGGTCTATGTCAGACACAGAAAATTTCGAACAAGAACAATTGGATATGGCCGGCGACGAGGCTGCGTCGGGTGGCGCACTATCGTCCGACTCGGTTTCCCAGGCGCTGGGCTATGACATGGCCGACCGTCGCATTGCCATCCTGCGCGGCATTGCGCAAAGCGGCTCCATCTCTCAGGCTGCCCGTGACGTGGGCGTGAGCTACAAGGCGGCCTGGCAGGCCATCGATACCCTGACCAATCTGGCTGGCGTGCCGCTGGTCGAGCGCAGCGTGGGCGGCGCCGGCGGCGGCGGCGCACAGATCACGCTGGCGGGCGAGGAGCTGCTGCATGCGGCCGAGGCCATGATGCGCTTGCGTGCCGAGTTGCTGCAACGAATGCAGGCCGGCACACCAGGTGGCGGACAGCCCAATCTGGGTCTGATGACCAGCATGCGCAATCAGTGGCCTTGCAGCGTGCTCAAGGTCGAGTCCATAGGCGGGCAGATTCGGGTCTGGCTGCGTGCCGCAAGCGATGCAGGCTCGGACTGGACGATTGCTGCGCGCATCACGCCCGAAAGCTATGAGCTGCTGGGTCTGGCACCCGGTGTGCAGGTGCTGGCGTTGTGCAAGGCCACGGCCGTCAAGGTCTGGCCGGGGCAGGAGCGACCTGCGGCATCCGCGCAGCCCATCAATATCTGGCCTGCCGTGGTGCAGCGCGCGACCTACGGCGCAGCCACGGTGACGGAAGAGAGCCTGGCTTGCGACGAAGCCATCTGTCGTTTGAGCTGGGGCGCGCAGATCGTGGGCTTTGCGCCGGCCATGAGCGCTCTGGTGGCCAATGACAATGTCTGGCTGGAGGTGGCCGAGTCTGCGGTAGTGGTGGCGGTGGCGTCCCACTGAAACACGACTTGCGCAAATTCGGATCTGGCTTGGTGTTTTGTCGGTAGGCATGCCTGTTGAGCAGTCTTGTTGGCGTAAGCCAAAAAAAAGACCGCCGGTCCTTGCAGACGGGCGGTCAAAAGGGAGTTTTCGGGCAACCGGACTCCCACGTTGAACTCAAACTCCTTAATCCACTTTCAAGCCGATTTCCTTGATCAGCGGTGCAAAGCGGGCGCGTTCCTTGGCATGGTGGTCCACGAAGTCCTGGCGGCTCATGCGCGGCTCGGGCGTGGCGCCCAGGCCCTGGATCACATCGACCACGCTCTTTTGCTCCAGTGCCTTGATCACGCTGGCGCGCACGGCATCCACCACGGGTGCGGGCGTGCCGGCCGGAGCGTAGACGCCGAACAAGGTGTCGGCATCGAAGCCCGGCAGGCCGCTTTCAGCCAGCGTGGGTACCTTGGGATACAGAGGCGAGCGGTGCGGGCTGCCTATGGCCAGCAGCTTGAGCTTGCCGGCCTCGACCTGCTTGAGTCCCGGGCCTGGATCGAACCAGTATTGCAACTGGCCGCTGAGCACATCGGTCAAGGCCGGACCGGCACCCTTGTAGGGAATATGGCTGGCATCGACCTTGGCCGCGCGCTTGAACATTTCACCGGCCAGATGAGGCGAGCTGCCCGGGCCTGGCGATCCGTAGGACAGCTTGCCGGGGTTGGCCTGCAGGTGCTTGATGAAGTCCTGCACATTGCTCACGGCAAGGCTGGGGTTGGTTTCCAGAAACACATGCACGCGTGCCACGGCCGCCACGGGGATCAAGTCCTTTTCAGGGTTGAACGGCAGCTTGCTGTAGATCAGCGGATTGATGCTGATGCCGCCGCCGCTGCTCAGCAGCAGCGTATAGCCGTCCTTGGCAGAGCGCACGGTTTCGCTGATGCCGATATTGCCGTTGGCTCCGGGCTTGTTGTCCACCACCACGGACTGGCCCAGCACCTGGCTCATGGCGGGCGAGATCGCGCGCCCCATTACATCGGCGGCGCCGCCAGGGGCGAAGTTCACGATCAGGCGGATGGGGCGATCCGGCCATGTCTGCGCCTGGGCGGCCGGCGCCAGGCAAAGCGCCATGCCCAGGCTGGCCCAGCCTTTGGTGATCAGGGCGCGCAGCGGCTTGTGTGTACAGGGGCGTTGAGTGATGGGAGTCTCCATATGTGTTTTCCTGCTTGTCATTGATATCGCTCAGTCCAGCTTGATGCCTGCGGTCTTGATGACCTCACCCCAGCGCTTCTTCTCGGAGAGCCAGAACTCGCGCATCTGCTCGGGAGTGCTGGGCAGGGGCTCCAGGGCCAGTGATTCGAAGCGGGCCTGCACGGCCGGCGTCTTCAGGGTTTCCTGCAGCGTCCTGGACCACATCTGTATGGTGGCGTCATCCGTGCCCCTGGGCGCGACCAGGCCCTGCCAGGCGTAGGCCTCGAAGCCGGCCACGCCCTGCTCGATGAGCGTGGGCATCTGAGGCAGAGTCTTGAGTCGCTGCGCACTGGCCACGCCGATGGCGCGGACCTTGCCCGTGTTGATGTGGGGCAGGCCTGCGGCGCTGTCCACCAGCATGAAGGGAATCTGACCTCCGATCACATCCAGCATGGCCGGTCCGGCGCCGCGATAGGGTGCGTGGGTCATCTTCACGCCCATCTTCTGCGCCAGCAGTTCGGTGGCCAGGTGGTGCGGGGTGCCCAGCCCGGGAGATCCATAGCTGAGCTTGCCGGGGTTGGCCTTGGCCCAGGCCGCGAATTCCTGAAAGCTGCGCACCGGCAAGTCGTTGTTGACAACCAGCAGCAGCGGAAAGCGCGCCAGCAGGCTGATGGGGACGAAGTCCTGCTCGGCGTTGTAGGCCAGCTTGGGGAACAGATGCGGGTTGGCGGCCAGGGTGGCGAAGTCGGCGGTGAAGACCAGGTTGCCATAGTCGCGCGAGCGCGCCGCATATTCTGCGGCGATGTTGGTGCCGGCGCCCGGCTTGTTGATCACCACGATGTTGCGATGGATGGGCTTGGCCCAGGCCTCGGCTACGCCGCGAGCCACGGCATCCGAGCCACCGCCCGCGGCAAAGCCGACCACCCATTCCATGGGCCTGCCGGACGCTGGCTGGGCGTGGGCCGTACCCAGCATGAGCTGTACACCGCAAGCAGCGCCGGCTTTGAGAAAGGTTCTGCGCATGTTGTCTCCTTGTTGTTGAATCCGTGGGCCCGGTCCCTGCTGTCTTTCCCGAGCCTTCGATGCGTCTTCGCCCAGTCCTGGTCCTATGGCGTGCGCTGCTGTGTCATGCTGATGAGCCGGTGCAGGGTAAGTGTCATGGGCGTGGCTATGCCATGCCGCTCGCCCGCGCGCACCACCGCACCGTGGATGGAATCGGTCTCGGTGGGGCGCCCTGCCAGCAGGTCCTGCAGCAGCGATGGCTGGTGTCCCACATGGTGGTTCAGGGCGTCCTCCACCGTGGCCTGGATACGGAGGGCGTCCACAGCGATGCCGTTGGCCGCAGCCACGGCAACGACCTCGTCCAGGACTTCGCGGATCAGGCTGCGGCCCAGGGGGCTGGCCAGTCCGTCCACGGTCTGGCGCGTGATGCCGCACAGACCGTTGAAGGCCGCATTGAAGGCCAGCTTTTCCCAGATGGCCGTCTCGACCTCGGGATCGATCTCGCAATGCAGCCCGGCGCGGTTGAGGTCGTCGCAGAAGTCCTGGAAGCCGGCTTCCACCTGTCCGGTGCGCGGCATGAAACGGATCTTGCCGCTGCCCAGCGAACTCACTTTTCCGGGAGCCAGCAACCGGGCCGGCCATGTCGTCACACCTACGGCGATCTGCTGGGCATCGGCAAATCCGTGCAGGGTCTCGATATGTCCTATGCCGTT
Organism: Comamonas sp. GW821-FHT11H03; assembly: GCF_058807955.1. Taxonomy (NCBI): domain Bacteria; kingdom Pseudomonadati; phylum Pseudomonadota; class Betaproteobacteria; order Burkholderiales; family Comamonadaceae; genus Comamonas; species Comamonas sp. GW821-FHT11H03. The sequence goes on along the minus strand of NZ_JBXARF010000001.1, from coordinate 384,085 downwards.
TTGCAGGCTGAGCAGCAGGGTCCCGGGCCCTATCAGGTGGGCAATGCTTTGCAGCGCGGCCTGGGTGTGGGCGGCCTTGGTGAAGATCAGCCAGCGCGCGGGCGGCTGCGTCAGCTCATGGGCCTGCAAGGCCTGAACGCCTGCGTGCAGCGGGCCCTGGTCGGTCTCGCAGTGCACGCCGTGCTCGCGGATGGCCTGGAGCAGCTGCGCGTTGACATCCACCAGCGTGACGGGGATGCCGGCCCGGGCCAGCCGGGTGCCGAACAGGGTGCCCATGGCCCCCGCTCCCAGGATGCCGACGGCGGCCGCTTGCGGCTCTTGTGTGTTGTGCATGTCTTGTCTCCGAGGGCGCGGGGCGGGTCAGGCGACCTCGACTTCGACCAGCGTGGCGCGCGGGCTGCGCAGGGCGTCCCGCAGAACCTGGGGCAGCTGGGCGGCTTCGGTGACGCGCACGCCGTCGCAGCCCTGGCCCTTGGCCAGGGCCACGAAGTCGATGTCGGGCAGGTCCGTTCCCTCGACCTTCTCGCCCTCGCGGTAGCCGAACACCCTGGAGAAATCCTGCAGGGCGGCGTAGCGGCGGTTCTTGACAATGATGTAGGTGATCGGCAGCTTCAGATGGGCTGCGCTCCACAGTGCCTGGATGGCGTACATGGCCGAGCCGTCGCCGATGACACCTATGACCTTCTTGTCGGGCTTGGCCAGCGCGATGCCTACGGAAGCAGGCAGGCTGTGGCCCAGCCCGCCGCTGCACATGGTGAAGAAGGTCTCGGCAGCGTAGATGGGCAGATGGGCCTGGATGATGGAGCGCGAGCCTGGCGCCTCCTCGACGATGATGCTGTCGCGCGATCGCACCTGGGCCAGTGTGTGCATGAGGAAGGCATCGGTCATCAGCTCGCCCGGCTCGGGTGCCGCCGGCACCGGTATGGCGGGCCGGGGCTGGAGCGCAGGGCGCTGATGTGTCAGGGGGCGGGCCAGCAACTCCTGCACGCCCATGCGGATATTACCCACGGCCGCGTCGCCCACGGGGGCCCAGGCGGCGATGGCGGGGTCCTCGATGAGCTGGAACAGCTGCGTGCCCTCGGCGATGAAGGGGCCGTGGCCTTCGACGTGGTAGGTGAAGGCTGGTGCGCCGATGACGAAGACCACATCATGGCCCGAGAGCCTGTCCACGATGCGCTCGCGCATGGCTGGCAGGAAGCCGCCGAACAGCGCATGGTCTTCGGGGAAGCCGCAGCGCCCGCTCATGGGTGCCACATAGACGCGCGCCTGGTGGCGTTCGGCCAGGGCCTGGACGGCCTCGAAGGCCTGGCTGCGGTCCACGGCCGCTCCGACCACGAAGGCCGGTGCGCGCGCACTCTCCAGCGCCTGGCCGATGCTCTCCAGCAGGCGTGGGTCGGGTCGGGTTTCAAAGCCGACCTTGCGCAGCGTGATGGGCTCACAGGGCACATCCCAGTCATCGGCGGGAATGGAGACGAAGACCGGGCCGCGCGGCTCCTGCATGGCGATGTAGTAGGCACGCGCCAGGGCCTGGGGCACGTCCTCGGCGCGTGCGGGCTCGCAGCTCCACTTCACATAGGGCTTGGGCAGCTCGGCGGCCTGGTTGGAGTGCAGGAAGGGGTCGAACTGCAGCAGCGAGCGGGTCTGCTGGCCGGCTGTGATGACCATGGGCGTGCGGTTCTTGAAGGCCGTGAAGATATTGGCCATGGCGTGGCCCACGCCGGCGGCCGAGTGCAGGTTCACGAAGCTGGCATTGCGCGTGGCCTGGGCATAGCCGTCTGCCATGCCCACGACCACGGTTTCCTGCAGGCCGAGGATGTAGGAGAAGTCCTCGGGATAGTCGCGAAACAGGGGCAGCTCGGTGGAACCCGGGTTGCCGAAGATGCGCGTCATGCCCAGCTCGCGCAGCATGTTGATGACGGCGTGGCGGACGGTGAAGACCTCGGCGGCCTGGGCATTGGGGGCGGTGTTGGCAGGCAAAAAATTCTCCTTGGATCGGGCTGGCACTGGGCCTTGGCACTGTTGGCATCCATCCTGCCTTTGGCGATAATTTCCAGCAATTGAATAAAACATCTAAGAGATATTCGTTTAATGGATATATCAGGTCTGGATCTCAATCTGTTGCGTGTTTTCGATGCGGTCTTTCGCCACGGCAGCGTCAGCCGCGCTTCGCAGGAGCTGGGCCTGTCCCAGCCCGCAGCCAGTCAGGCGGTGACGCGGCTGCGCCATTTGCTGGGCGATCCGCTGTTCGAGCGCATGCATGGGGGCGTACGCCCCACGCCGCGTGCCGAGCGGCTGGCTCAGGCGGTCAGAACTGCACTGGCAACGCTGGAGGTGGCCTTGGCAGAGGCGCACAGTTTTGATCCCTTGCAGGCGAATCAGTGCTTTCGCATTCACCTCAGCGACATCGGCGAGGCGCGCTTCTTGCCACCACTGATGCAGGCCTTGAGAGGCCGGGCGCCCCATGTGCAGCTGCAAACCCTGCCCATGCCCATGGGCGAGATTGCCGATGCGCTGGATCGCGGCTCGCTGGATATCGCCATCGGCTTTCTGCCCGGTGTGACGGGCACGCAGCAGAAGGTGCTGCTGTCCGATCACTACGCCTTGTTGCTGCGCCAGGGGCATCCGGTGCTCAAGGGTTTGAAGACCGAGAGGCTGAGTGCTGAACATTTGCGCGGGCTCGACTATGTGGCCGTGCGCTCGCATTCCGAGACGCTGCACATTCTGCGCAAGCTCGAGCTGCAGGATCAGGTGCGGCTGTCGGCGGCCCACTTCATGGCCGTGCCCTCCATCGTGCACCAGACGGATCTGGCCGTCATCATGCCCGCCGAGATTGCCGAGACGTTTGAAGCACAGGGTGGCTATGTGGTGCTGCAGGCCGATCTGCCAGACAGTGCCTTCGATGTCTCTTTGCACTGGAGCTGGCGCTTTGCGCAGGAGCCCGCGAACCAGTGGCTGCGGGAGTTGGTCAGCGAAGTGTTCGGGCAGCGCAGATAAGGGGCTAGGCCCTCACACGTGCCCGCTTCGTGTGGCCGCTGCCCCTGCGTCGGGCGCCCAAGCGGAGGCTTGTTGCCTTGGGACGACTCAGGGGCAATAAAAAAGCGCCAGGCTTTAAGGCTCTGGCGCTTGATGGGTCTGCGATGGCAGCTATCTTTAATGAAGTTCCTTGCCCTTGAGTTCGGGAATCAGAAAGACCGTGGCCAGCATGTCCAGCACATAGATGGCGGCCAGCAGGGCAATGGCCACCTGGAAGGAGTAGGCCATGGCCAGCGCACCGATGACGACCGGGCCCAGGCCGCCGACGGCGCGGCCGATGTTGAACAGCACGTTCTGTGCCGTGGCGCGGGCTTCGGTGGGGTAGGCTTCGCTGATGACGGCGCCATAGCCGCCCATCATGCCGTTGACGCACAGGCCCATGATGGCTCCCACCCACAGCATGGCCGTGGCATCGGTGAGCTGGGAATAGGCCAGCACCGAGATCACGGAGCCGACCTGGAAGATCAGGAAAGTGGGCTTGCGGCCGATGCGGTCGGCCAGCTGGCCGAAGACCCAGATGCCCAGCGACATGCCGACGATGGTGACGGCCGTCCACACCGACGACTTGGTCAGGCTGAAGCCCATCTGCTTGGACAGAAAGCTGGGCATCCAGATCATGATGCCGTAGTAGCCGAAGTTCTGCACAGAGGTCAGCACGATCACGCCCAGGCTGATCTTGCGCGTGGCCTTGTCCTTCATCAGCAGCTTCAGGCATTGCATGGCCGAGGGCTGCTCCTTCTTGCTGCGGTTCACGAACACTTCGGGCTCATGCAGCTTGTTGCGGATGACCCAGGCCACGACAGCAGGAATCACGCCGACCAGAAACATGCCGCGCCAGCCGATGGAGGGCAGCAGCAGCGGGGTTAGCATGGCTGCGCCCAGCACGCCCAGTTGCCAGCCCAGCGCCACATAGGACGAGACGCGTGCGCGATGGCGTGCGGGCCAGGCCTCGGCGGCCAGTGCCATGCCGATGCCGAACTCTCCGCCCAGGCCGATACCGGCAATGGTGCGGTAGATCAGCAAGTCCCAATAGCCTTGTGCAAAAGCACACAGGCCGGTAAAGACGGCAAACAGCACAATCGTCCAGGTCAGCACACGGATGCGGCCGTATTTGTCGCTGAGCATGCCGAAGACGATGCCGCCGAAGACGGCACCGATCAAGGTCCAGGTCACGAGAGAGCCGGCCTGGCCGGGCGTGAGGTTCAGGTCCTTGGAGATGGCCGAGAGCATGAAGCCCAGGATCAGCAGGTCAAAGCCGTCCATGGCGTAGCCGACGGCCGAGCCCATGAGTGCTTTCCAGCTGTATCCGTTGACTTCTGTTGGAGCGGCGGGCGCGGCTGTGCCTGCCACGGCGCCTGTGGTTTGTATGGTCACGGGAGAGTCCTTGAGCGACGATGGACTTTTCGGGCCTGTGAGCCTGCTTTTGCAGAAAAAAGCAGGCCCTCGCTGGGCGCAAGACCAGCGCGCGGGCACGCAGCGTGCGTGCAGCATCCTTGAGGTGCAACGGGCACGGAAAAGTCCTTGAAGGGGAGGTTTGAGCGGCTGGAGCATGGCGGCGCGGACTGCGTTGATTTCTGCGGGCAGAAAGGGCAGCGCGGCGCAATGTCGCCTCTGTAAAAAGCGAAAAGCCCCAGTTGCGTGAGCAACTGGGGCTTGAATTTGG